>JAXMBN010000037.1:0-54061 GCA_046349875.1 Pirellulales bacterium | reverse complement strand
GGCCACCTCCGCCGGGTATCCGATCCCGAATCCCCTTTGATCGACGAACTCTTTCGCCATCAACTTCAAAACATGGCTTGCCCTCAATGCCAACAACGCCCCTTGCAAGCCAAACCCGTTGCATTGCGACCAACTCAAGAAAACGATTGGTCGGATTGGGGCATGAATCGTCTGTGCGCACAATGCCGAAAGCCGATTCCCCAAGATCGTCTGGAAGCGATTCCAGAAGCCAAACTTTGCTTCGAATGCCAAACGGCTGAAACGTGCGCTGCTGCTTGCACCTCATTGTCCGACACGTCATGCCCGCGATGTGGAGCCTGGATGCGATATGCAACCCAATCGTTGGGATCAACCTCCTATCGCTTGGTTTGCCCCAACTGCAAATGCACCCAAAGCTAATTGGCACGAGTGCAAGGCCGTACTTCTATCAAACATGCCCATCAGTGGGAATGAACCGCTAATGGCTATGCCACGCGTTGGGGCAAACATTCGAATCGGTAGCCAGCACCGAGTAATCGCTCGAGTATCTTGGGTAAGGCTGGCAACATTCGCGGCGCACCCAATGGGGAATCGTGCAACAGAATGATGGAACCGGGGCGCACGTGCTCCATCACGCTTTGTTCGATGTCCTTGGGGTTTAGGCTTTCGACGAAATCATGGCCAGAGACATCCCACATCCAACACTCCCATCGGTGTCGCAATGCCAACCATTGCGTAGCCCGCATTTTGCCATAGGGTGGTCGAAACAAATCAACCGACTTTCCGACGATGCTCTCTAGTACCTGATTGCATTGATGGGCTTCATGAAGATAGGTCTTGGATGAGACACTCCAACCATTGCAGTGCGAATAGGTGTGATTCCCTAATCGATGGCCTGCATCCACGATCTTTTGAACTAAATCAGGATGCTGCTCGGCACTCTTTCCAACGCAAAAGAACGTCGCACAGACTTGATGCGAGTCCAAAACGTCGAGCACCTCTTCGGTCACCCCAGACGTTGGTCCATCATCGAATGTTAAATAGATCGAACGTTCATCGGTTCGTCGTCGACGAGGTACTTGCCCCATCAAAAAAGGGCAGGCCCAACGAAGCCAATACGGTCTTCGTCTCATGCCCTTCTTTGGAATCTGCATATCCACCTCGATGCCTCGATGGAGCCCGATGCTCCCCACCGCTTATTCCGATAGCCTCCTCGTACACACCTTTGGAGATCGGTAGAAAACCCTAGTATAATCCACAAAAATGGGTGGCAATACCGAAACCGATTATCGATTGAGCGGAACCACCACAATGGTGTTTCCTCGTACTTCGGTGACGCGGACCGGTTGGCCTTCCTCGAGCAACATTCCGTCCGCTAGTACGTTTACGGTCGAATCCCCAATTTGGGCTTTTCCCGACGGGACGCATTTGGTCAAGGTCACGCCGGTCTTTCCTGCCAGATATTCGAAGTGAACCACCGACTCGCGTTCTTCGAGCGCAATGACATCTTCGACCCCTGCTGGTCGCAATCGCAACCACCGGAACATCGGTAGGTTATCGAGCTGATTTCGAATGAGAAACAGCCCTATTCCGATGCCAATACAGGCACCTGCTACTTGGCTCATGTTCCAAGCCATCTCATTGATCTGATAGGCGTTCGTCGGCCAAATAAATGTCTGACTGGCAAGGATCACGGATGAGAAAAGCATGATGATGCCACCAAATCCGAAGATACCAAACCCAGGTAGTGCGAAGAGTTCAATAGCGAGGGCCAAGGCTCCACCAAAGAACAAAAGCACTTCTAACCACTCGACGGTCCCATTGAGAAACCGAATCCAAAAGAAAAGCAAGAAACACAATGCGGACACAAACCCTGGGACCGTTGCGCCAGGCGTACTCAACTCCATGATCAATGCCATGAACCCGATGGTGATCAAGATGGGTGGTAACCACGATTGTTCGGCCAATCGCTGAACGAACATTTCCACGGGATTGCTTTGTCGCGGTTCCGGAAGCGTTTCGATACCAAACTCGGTAGCGATGCTCATGCGATCCTCAGCGATCGCTCTTGCCCATCGAAGGTCGAGCAACCGTTGACTACTCAATCCATCTCCAACCGCAAGAGGCTCTCCTGCGATCCAATGTTCAAGCTTTCGTTCATGCATCGAAACATCGGATGCCCACTGCTGCGCCCCATCTTCATTGGTGTATCGGCTGACCTTTAGCTCTGAACACAAAGGACCTTCGTATTCGCCAATCGCTCTTCCTGTTTCTTCGGACAAATCCTGTAACACACGGCGAAGCCCCGCAACGTCATGCGGCTTGATCGAGGATTCCCCAACACCTCCGAGCACACCCGCCTCTGCCACGTACATCAAATCGCATGCCAGAGGAATGAGTGTTGCATCCCCGCGCACTGGTCCCGAGATCCATCCGACACTACGAACTTTTTTCTTGTCGAAAGACGCAATCACTTGAGCCAGCCGAAGACTATCTTCAACCGAACCGCCCGCCGATCGGACGTCGATCAAGAACCAATTGGCACCATGCCGCTGCGCATCTTCCATGGCTCGCAAAACTTGATTCACCGACCGCCGCGAAACATTCCCATGCACCTGAACGACTGCAGGCTTCCAAGGCCCTTCAAACATCGTAGGATCGATCGGGTTCGTGGCCAATTGAAGTGCATGCGCCAGCTCCGAACGATCCTGCACTAAATGCGATACCCAACGTCGATTGCGCAGTTCTTTGCCGCTCACTTCAAATGCTTGCCCCGCCACTCCGATCTGAACCTCATTGAGCACATTTCCATCTTGCCGCAATTGCTTAAGCTCATCGCCCCCGACAATCTTGGAACCACCCTGTCGCATTTCCACGGAATATAACTCTTGCGTTGGATCCAACAGGCTTTCGATGGCTGCCGCCGGAAAGGCTTGGCGTCGTTGATTGATATCGCGATAGGCTTGAGAAACGGTCAAATCCAAACTGCGTTCATCGATCGCAGCACGACTCAGAGTGGCATCAGGTGCCATGGCGATTTCTTCACAAGCCAAGGCTAAGAGCAATGCGTGGCCTTGCAAAGATTGTGGAACGTAGGCTATCGATCGCACCCGGCTCCCCGATGGGGATGTCAACCACCGCGCGATTCCCAAAGCAGCTTCAAAGGACGTTCCTTTTCCAAGCCCTTCTTGTTGCTTACCATCGAGCGGCACAAACTCGAGTATCACCGCATGGCGTTCGCCACTATTGGGTCGATCTCCGATCTCTGACAACTCCCGCTTCAATCGCTCCGCATTGGCCGAATTCAACGGAAGAGGAACGATCATTCGAAAGGCCTCGGACTTCGAGGCCACAGGTTGACTCCAAGCCGAAGACGCCCCAACACAAACGATCCCCCATAGGGTGACAACGCTACAAAATGCGTTGAGCATTCCTCGCCATGCAACCCTGTTTGTCAACCAAAAACCCATCGTTCTCCAAGCTGCCGGAACCAAAGGTGCTGGTACCATGTGGCGATATCCTCAAATTACAGCGATTCCGCTTCCATCAATTGGAGGGCTCGCTCCATTGCCAATTGTTGCGAATCCCGCCCCATCTCTTCGGTGATCGCTTCCCATTCTTGCTTACATTTTTCGAGAGCCGACTGAATTTGAGTCGGCTCGCGGAGAATTTGAACGAGCGCCTTCTTCAACGCCTGTCGATAGCGTATACCGCCAGGAATCCGAAAATCGACCCAAAGCTCCCGCTTGGCGTTCAATTCGTGCGTTACCATGGACGTCGGGCTCGTTCCCATGGCATTCGACCGTTGCAACACACCCGCGACTTCACGCGAAAGGGCCTCTCTCTGATCATCCTGGTCGAGCCAATCTAAAAAGTACTGCGACGCTGAAGACTGCCGAGTCGAGCGAGAAATCGAGGCCATCAAACTTCTTCCTGAATCCACATAGAGGCTGGTACGCTTGCTCCCTTGGGACTCGCCCGATGCAAGCTTTCCCCAACGCACATCGACCATCTCGGAAGCCTTGATCGTTGGCATTCCCAAACCCCATGTTTGTTTTCCAGACTGAACAGCTTGCCCTACTTCTTCATGACTCATCGACCAAAGGCGAGGCGATCGTCGAGCTGCCTCTAACCAAACCTTAGCACCTTCGACAAATGGTGCTTCGGCAATCCGCGGCTTCATGTTGCGGAGTTGAAAGAGCGGACTTGAATTGGGCGCAATTTGCAGTTGCAACGATACGCAAGCGAGATAACGATCCACAAGATCGAGATGACCATCGCCCTCTATCGGCTCGCTAGGTAAAGCAGATCCTTCCTGGAGTTCTGCGAGAGTCCAACTGGACCGCTTCTCTTTTTCTCCTGCTCGCAACACCATGCAAGTATGGAAACTTACCGGGACACTCCAACCACGTTTCCCATAGCTCGCTAACGTGTGCCATGCATCCGGCCAACGAAGAGGCTTGGATTCATCATCGGTCCGTTGTTCGGCAAACTTGGCAGGTAGCGGGGTAATCCACTTGCGTTCGATGCTCTCGGCGAAAACCGCCGACGGATAGATCAGAACATCGGTCTTTAGGTCTTTGTTGCCCAAAAAGGTAGACACATCGATGGAAGTGAATTCGATCGGTTGTTGCGATACGCCCTGCCATCGGACGAGAAGCGATTTTTCCAATGCGGACGCGTCTACCAAGAGCACACGGAGCGGAGGTCGCTTGGATTCATCGACGGGCTGCGAAACAACCGGCTTAGCAGGTGGTTTGGGGCAGCCGCATACAAACGCCAAGATCCCAACGAGAATCCCGCTCTTCCAACCCATTGGAGTATTCCATTTGCTCATACAGAGATTCCCGACCTCAACACTCTTCGACAATTCTTGAGGAACTACCCGCGTGCCCACCGTCCTCAACTCCTCATCATCGCAGTATAGTGTTGCCAAGGCATTTCGACATGAGGAGAATCGCTATGAGTTACTACATTGGAATCGATATTGGGACCTCGGGAACCAAAAGTCTGCTGATCGATGAAAAGGGAACGATCCACGCCGAAGCTGCGGCTGAATATGAAGTGCATATTCCCAAGCCGATGTGGACCGAACAAGATCCAGAAGTTTGGTGGCAAGCGACCATCAAGACGGTCCGATCGGTGGTAAAACAAGCCAAAATCAAGGCGGCCGACGTCAAGGCGATCGGACTTTCCGGGCAAATGCATGGCTCGGTGTTCCTCGATGCTAAAAAGAACGTAATTCGCCGCGCCTTGCTGTGGAACGATCAACGCACCGCTGCCGAATGTGATGAAATCACGAAGCGCGCGGGTGGTCGAGAGCAACTCATTTCGATGGTGGCCAACCCTGCATTGACAGGATTCACGGCTCCTAAACTTCTATGGCTTCGCAATAACGAGAAGAAGAACTTCGATCGCTTGCGCCATCTTCTTCTTCCGAAAGACGAAATTCGTCGACGACTCACCGGGGAAATCGCGACCGAAGTGAGCGATGCGAGCGGCATGCTGTTGCTCGACGTCAAAAACCGTTGCTGGTCCAAAGCTCTGCTCAGCAAGCTCGATATCGATGAATCCATTCTGGCAACGGTCTATGAGTCGGAAGAAGTGACGGGCACGCTACTTCCCGAAGTGGCCAAGGAACTGGGCCTGAGCCCAAGTTGCAAAGTGGTGGGTGGTGCAGGGGACTGCGCGGCCGGTGCCGTCGGCAATGGAATCGTGAAGCAGGGTGTGCTCACCACATCGCTGGGCACTTCCGGAGTCGTCTTCGTACACAGCGATCAACCACAATACGATCAACAAGGACGATTGCATACGTTCTGCCATGCCGTGCGCGGCAAATGGCACATGATGGGTGTAACCCTGTCTGCAGCCGGATCCCTTCAATGGTTTGTCGACCACCTCTGCAAAGAATTGGCTCAGAAGAAAGGTGCCGATCCTTACAAGATCATCAACGAAGAAGCAGCCAAGGTCGAAGCAGGTTCGCAGGGTCTCTTCTTCTTGCCCTACTTGGCAGGCGAAAGAACTCCTCACGCTGATGCCAACGCCCGTGGCTGCTTCGTAGGTCTCACCAATGCTCATGATCGCGGTCACATGGCGCGATCGGTCATGGAGGGCGTAGCCTACTCGCTTCGTGAAAGCCTCTCCATCATCCGCGAACTCGGTGTTCCCATCAAAGAGATCCGGCTCAGCGGTGGTGGCGCCAAGAGCCCACTTTGGAAACAGATCCTCGCGGATACGTTTGGCCAATCGACCTGTACCATCAATGCGGAACAAGGGCCAGCGTTTGGAGTGGCCTTGCTAGCGGCAGTGGGTGACGGAGCATTCAAGAACATTGAAGAGGCCTGCAAAGCCACGATCCATGTCGTCGAAAAGATTCCAGCTCGCAAAGCCATCGCCAAAAAGTACGATGCTGCCTTCCCGGTGTATCAGAATCTTTATCGACACTTGAAATCTGATTTTCTCGACATCGCAAAATTAGGTTAAGCACCGTCACACAACGACTGTTTCATTGCCGCTTCGTGTGATGGCATGACGATGAGCGACACGGCGCTGGCCTTCAGTGGCAGCGCCCCTAAGGCTGAGGACAGCCGCGCTACGATTCCATACGGCTGAGGACAACCGCGCTACGAGTCCCTACTGCTGAGGACAACTCATCTCGTTTGAACTTCTCGCAGCACATCGCAAGCCGCTTTCATCTAGACCCAAGGCCTGCGTAGCATCGAACTAAACAATCACACTAGCGAAACAACCACACAACTCACCCCGGTATTCTCCCCTCGCCCCGCCATGGATTTCCCATGGCGATATCAATTGCAAGCGGGGAGAGGGGTCGGGGGTGAGGGGCCTAAAACACAAGAGTTACCCGTGGAGCTACGATGACCAACAAGACACAGGCCATTAGTGGAAGCGTCCCTACGGCTGAGGACAGCCGCGCTTACGAGTCCTTACGGTTGGGGACAGCTCATCTCGTTTGAACTTCTCGCAGCACATCGCAAGGCGCTTTTTCATCTAGACCCAAGGCCTGCGTAGCATCTAACTAAACAATCACACTATCGAAACAACCACACAACTCACCCCGGCAAAACAGCACGACCATCGCGATTGGGCATGCCTAAATGGGCCTCTGGCAGCATGCCAAGAGGCCTCTCGAAAACGGTTTGCAGTGGTTTAGTGCGATAGAGAAATCCTGAAGAAACCGCGATTCTCGACGATTTCAAACTCCACCCGTTCCCCGCTCAGAATCCGTCCTCACCTCGCCCCTTATCGTTGTTAACGTCTCTTATCTTAGGGAGAACTAGCTTCGAAAATCGTCAATTCACTCGCCCTTTGATTGCCCTTGATTTCATCGAAGGCAACCTTCGCTCTAAAGGCTCGCCACTTCCTTACCATGATCGTCCGCCATGAGACAAATTGCGATTAACGATGAATCTTACACTTCAAGAATTCTATCTAAACGCGTGGTCCGAAAAATAGGGACCACTTCACTGTATTTGGTCGTAACCTGTGGATAAGAATTGAGGGCATTCCAGCTGCTTTATCCTTTATCACTGAAACTGATCCTCAAGTCGACGTTGCCAAAGTTGAATCGTTTCAGGACTGGACCGACGAGCCATGTTAGGGCCTCCAAGGGGTTGATCGAAATCAAACCCAATACCCTAGACAAACTCCGCTAATCCATCAGAGATTGACTGTCACGATCAATCGTTGTTCCTAAATTGAATGGTCCCAGTCGAAAATTTCGTTGCGTCCATTCTTCGCTTGGGAGCTCTGAAATCCTCGAACAGAATGAAGATCGAGGCAAAAAGACCTCTTTCCGAAAAGTCTGGACATCGTCTTCATTCCAACAAATGGGAACTTCAACTCTTATCTTAACATGGTCATCACTCGACTCGAGAACCTTAATTTCACCCAATTGCCCACCGTCAATTGCAAACTCGGTAGTTCGTGGACCACCACTCAACCCGATGAAAGTATTAGTTGGAAGCGTTACCGATTGAGTTGTCTGATCTGGTGTACTACTGGGCTTCAATAGCACTGGTCGAACTTTAAAAACGTTTCCCTCCAATACAGAATTTGGAAGTTGAACAACCAATAGAAAACAATTTCCATCAAACGCACCCTCCAGTTGAGTAGTCTCTCGAAACACAATACAGCAGCCATCTCCAGAAACTAGTTCCACGAAAGGAGGCTCCTCTTTGATAATCGCTGTACAATTCATCGCAAGGCATTTCTGCTCTGAAACCTCTATCACGGACCATCTCAAGCAGAAAACAGTTAGCAATAATGTGATGATGGCAATGCACGAAGTGATAAATACCAGAGACCATTGTTGCTTTTGCATTTCTTCTACCAAACAGTCACGATTAATGACTGGTCAAAGGTTATTTGGAAAAGAAGGGAGCGGACTTTCTGTTGAAAAACACTGTTTCCAAACACCTGCCACGTAATCCTTGGCGTTCTTTTTACATTTTTCTGAATTCTCCACGCTCCACATCGCACATCCCCAAACACAGGTTGCCATAGGACTGGAATTTGTTGCTGGGTCAACTTCGGTAGACTTACCCTCACAGTCGCCGACAATGCACGCCCTTATTTCCAAGCATGCTTTTTCTTTACAATACGCTTGCAGTGATTCCTTTCCTTTTTCGTGTGCCAGAAGCAGACAGCCTTCTTTACACGTGCATATATCCTTTGCGTGCTGCATTTCATGCTTGATATTCAATAGCATTGTTTCTCTACTTCTGAATTCATTTGCGCAGAGTGTGATCTCGATACCGGAATAATTCCCTTTACCATCCCCCTTGCAGCCAGCTGTACTTGGCTGATTTTTATCACATACTTTGCAGACAGGCATTGGCAAATCCAATTTTGATTTCTTACACATATCAACAATTGCTTGCCCAGAGTTCGTCCACCAATTCTCCAACACATCGTTGCATTCTCCCACGGTGATCTTTCCTAACGGATCCATCTTAGAAAGTGCGCGCGAGCCTAGAAATTCCTGCAATCCCCATTTGCTTCCGCGATACTCTATCGGGTCCCTGCTCATAAACTTTCCTTGCGCTCCACTCATCCATCTTGCTCGGAAGTGATAGAGCTCTAGGGCTGTGTCCCATTCGCGACCGGTGTAGGTGTAGCGAGTGGCTTTGGCAGACGATGAGAGAACAGAACCTGACGCATTGGTAAAGGTCGGCTGTCCATAGGCTGTGTAAGCCACGCGTTCGACCACGCTGCCGCTGGCATTGCTAATAGCCACTATTGAGTATTGCTGGGTTCTATGACTAAAAAGCAGCTCTCCGCTCGTTCCAGTTCCCTTGCGAGCAATCAGCTCGTCGACGTATCTGCCCCAGAAGTAACGATAGGTCGGCGAGCTCGCTACACCACCGCGAGGGTAATCCCGGCAATCGTTTGCTGATCCACTTGAATGAAGACTACCGCATCGCTTCCTTGAGTGCGAGCGACTCGGCGTCCTAATGCATCATATTCGAAGGTTACATCGTTGGTGCTATTGTTGTCGATGTCGACAGCTTTGGAGCTTATTGTCAAAGTGCCAGTGTAATTCTGAGGATAGGACTGCGAGATATCCTGCGACAATCCGGGTACAGCACCAGCATCATAGTCCAGCGGTTGCGCGGTAGCCCAGCAATTCGTGCGTGGGACGCTGAGTCCGAGACGTCGTGGTTCCATTGCGAGTATCGGACGACCAGTCGCCCACAGCCACCGTCAAACTCCACGATTGATTCTCGTTGCCATTGGCACGTTTCCACTGGGTCAACCGATCTTCAAATCATAAGTCGTGTCGGCTGCATTGAATCCGAAGCCGTTGACTGTTGTGTTTCTCCGGTTGGTAAAGTGACTTCATCTTCGGCATTGACCACCATGCTAGCCGAGCCGGGCGATATGCGGAGCTAAAGCCAGTTCGGCTCCACCATTGCCTTGGTATCGGCAAGCTTGGTAATGGCGGTGGAAGGCTCCGTGAAGGAACAGGGACGAGTTCCTGATTGTTTAACGACACTCAAGCCAGTCGATGAATCTGATCGTGACGCCATCCGCTGCATAACGTCATGCAATGCGAGCGACAAGACGCTAGCCGTTGGTTTGTCGTTGGTTGCTTTTACGGCTGAGGACATTGCCGCTTACGATTTCATGCTGCTGGGGGACAGCCGCGCTACGATTCCCTACGGCTGGGGACAGCCGCGCTACGATTTCATACGGCTGAGGACAGCCGCACTACGATTTCATACAGCTGAGGACAGCCGCACTACGATTTCATACGGCTGGGGCAGCCGCGCTACGATTCCTTACGGCTGAGGACAGCCGCGCTACGGTGATCTAGCGGAAAACGGAATTCGATGCGGGTCCGCCGGCGGTCGCTGGTACTTGCGCTCCTGACGTCATGGGCATGGAAGGACCTGGCATGGACGTGGCGCCTGCAGCAGGATTCGTACCCTGGATCACGGTGCTAGCATTCTGATAAAGCCCGTTCGCACTCTGGTATACATTCATCGCTTGCTGCGCGATTTGAGTGCCACCATTGAGTTGTGCCATCATGTCGCGAGCTGGCTGTAGGTTCGGATCGATGCGGAGCGCATTGCCAAGATAGGTTTGAGCTTGCGGTACGTTCTGTCGCGAAAAATAAAGATAGGCAAGGCGATAATTGGCCATCGCAGGAGCCTCCACATTGGCCAATTCATTCAAAGCTTCCTTCTCGCGACCTTCATCGAGAAACACCCCGGCCAAAGCAGAGCGATGCGACGCTTCCTTCGGTTTGAGATTTACTGCTTTTTGATAAGACTCTTTCGCAGCCGCTAACTGCCCTTGCTTGCGATAGACATTCCCTAACTCAACGTGCATCGCGTCGTCACTGGGATTCATTTCCAGCGCCTTCTTGAAGAACTCGACCGCTTTGGCCGAGTCGTTTTGGCGATCGTGCAAGCGAGCTAAGCTGGCGAGTGCCGCCACGTTCTTGGGTTCAATTTCCAAAGCCTTGCTGTAGTTGTCCATCGCTTTCGGAAACTGTCCGGTCGATTCGTACAGCTGTCCCTGCGCTACATAGATTTCGGGACCAATCGATGGAGCCTTGCTATTGAGCGACGTGGGATCGTCGGTCTTGGGAGGTGTTGTGGTAAAGGCCGAAGTAATCGTCGATTTAGTCTTGTTGTAGGCCGAACTCACAGCCGTTCCCATGGAACTGAACTGGCCCTTCACCCCTTTGGCCGTGGAAGCGATACCACTGGAAACTCCCGCCCCAGATCCTGCACCACCACCCAAGGTTGGCCAAAGGCTCGGACGAGATCCATTTTGCACGCATCCAACCGATGCCACGATGCCACTCAGGCAAAGAAGTCCAAGTCGATGACGAAGGTTCACTTCTTCTACTCCAACCACGAATATCTAAATGTCGGCGCCCCAGGAGACCAAAGGCCTATCCAGCTGAAGCCCCTTCCACCATCTCTTTCCTTCGTCTTTCGCTCCATCGAGAATGCAGCAAAATCGGAATAATCGGCAAACTCTACCGATCTTCTCGCTGAAAGAGTTCGAGCATGTTGGCCAATAGTTCCATTGGAAGCCCAACCACATTGCTAGCAGAGCCCGATTTGAGCTCGATCCATGGCGGTCCGTCCTGAAATCCAAAGGCGCCCGATTTGCCAATCCACAAGTCTGTATCGAGGTAGGCTTCGAGCTCGGAATCGGAGATGGGATGCATCCACAATTTAGAGACATCCACTTTGACGCTTCGTCGATGGGTAGCGACATCCCAAAGACAAACACCGGAATAGACGGAATGATCTCTCCCCCGAAGATGACGTAGCATTTCCCGAGCATGCTCGCGGTTCTCGGGCTTCCCGAGAATATGTCCCATGCATTCGGCCACCGTATCACAGGCCAAAACCCAGCCTTGTTTTTCAGCCGCATTTTCTAAGCGACAAGCGACGTTCGCAGCCTTTTGAAACGCTAGCCTGGCCACCATTTCAGGAGGCGTTTCGCGAGAACAAATCCCACATTCTGCCAAGGGATCGGGTTCGATCACTCGGAATCGATACCCCGCGTCGCGCAGCAGTTCTTGCCGGCGAGGCGACTGGCTGGCCAAGATCAATTCGGGAATGGCTAACA
Source organism: Pirellulales bacterium (assembly GCA_046349875.1). GTDB lineage: Bacteria > Planctomycetota > Planctomycetia > Pirellulales > Pirellulaceae > JAXMBN01. Next base: position 41,968 of record JAXMBN010000037.1, on the reverse strand, counting down.
TCGAGAACCCCCAATTTCAAATCGGCCTGTTATCAAGGACGGCCTGTTCGTTATACTCTGCCTATTCCACGCCTTTTACCATATCTTGCCGTCAGGCTTTCATGGAGGTAATCGGGGTGGAATTGCCGATAGTGCCTGGAACTTGAACACGGCCTGAATCGTCGTTCCATTGCGTTTTTAGGTCAACTTTAGCAGGACGCCATCCACGATTCATGACCACGGATACCTCCCCCAAGACCAAAAGTCGTCGCGCAACTGCCGAGACGATGGCCGCAAAGCAACGCGATATTTCGGTAAGCGAGTTCTTTGCCAAGAATAAACACCTCTTATGTTTCGACAATCCACGCAAAGCACTTTTGACGACCGTCAAAGAAGCTGTAGATAATTCGCTCGATGCCTGTGAAGAAGCCGGAATCGTTCCCGAAATATGGGTTCAGATCGATCAGCCGCAGCCTGGCCGCTTCCGTGTGGCCGTTCAAGATAATGGACCAGGGATCGTTAAAAAACAAATCCCGCTCATCTTTGGAAAGCTTCTCTATGGAAGCAAGTTCCACCGATTGCGTATGAGTCGAGGTCAGCAAGGGATCGGTATTAGTGCGGCTGGTATGAATGGGATGTTGACCACGGGTCGTCCCATGCAGATCGTTTCCAAGACATCGGTCCGATCGCCTCTGCACTATTTTCAGTTGCAAGTCGACACTAAAAAGAACGCACCTGAAATCGTCAATGGCAAGGGAGAAGGGGTCGATATTCCCGCCGGAGCCAAAGGCCTTGCCTACATCAAAGAGCAGGGCATCGCTTGGGAATCCCACTATCTCGCCGAAGAGGGCAAAGAGCCCAAAGAACTTGAATCGGGAACGCGGGTGACGATCGAATTGGCCGCGGTTTATAAGCGAGGCCGAGGTAGCGTCGATGAATATCTCGAACAGACGGCCATCGCCAATCCACACGTGACGATCCATTGGAAAGATCCCGATGGCAACGAACGAACCATTCCACGAAGCACGATGGAGTTGCCTCGCGAAGCCAAAGAGATCAAGCCGCACCCTTACGGAGTCGAACTGGGGCGGTTGGTAACCATGATGAGCGACGACAAGAAGCAATCCTTGTCGGCCTTTCTTTGCGAGTCCTTCTCTTGCGTCACTCCTGCCGTCGCCCGCAAAGTATGCGAGATCGCAAAACTGAGCCCGCGAGCTTCCGCGGCCAAGGTAGGGCGCAATGATGTGGAACGAATCTTCAATGCCTTGCAAGAAACCAAGATTCGACCACCGTCCACCGATTGCATCGTTCCGATCGGCCAAGAGCTATTGCTCAAGGGACTCAAGTCGATCGTTCCTGGCGAGTTCCATGATTCTTTCACGCGACCACCTGCCGTCTATCGCGGCTCTCCCTTTCAGATCGAAGTGGCTATGGCCTATGGGGGAGCCACGCAATCGACCAAAGTGACCAAAGATGAACTCATCGAGTTGATTCAGCAGTCAGACGCTCGCACGCTTCGCAAGTTTTTGCTCGACACCTTCAGCGGAGTAGGGGCCGAAGCGGCAGACAAGATCATCGAAGAAACGAAACTTCCTACTCGCTGCAGTCCTCAAAAACTGAAAAAGCCCGATCTGGAAAAGTTGCATGAAGCCATGCATTCGGTCAACACGACCGAAGGCCAATCGATGCAGATCTATCGCTTTGCGAATCGGGTTCCGCTTCAGTTCCAACCCGGTGCCTGCGCTATCACACAAGCTGTGATGAATATGAACTGGCGTTCCTATGGACTCAGCCAATCGCGAGGCTCACTACCGAATGGTCCTGTCACTCTGATCGTTCACATGGCGAGCGTTTGGGTCCCATTCACCAGTGAATCGAAAGAAGCGGTTGCTTCCTATCCTGAGATCGAGAAAGAACTTCGTCTTGCTCTACAAAGCGTGGGACGCAATCTAGCCTCGTTCCTTCGCAAACGCAAAGACATTCAGGCCGAAGGCAATCGACGAACCGTGTTCCTTCGCTACCTCCGAGAAGTGGCCGATGCCGTTGGAGTGATCAACAAGATTGAACCCCAACCCGTTTACGAAAAGCTTCTCTCCGTTGCGAAGAAGAAGACCTCGATGGCCGACGTCAAACTCGATGAGTTCGGCAATGAAATCGAAGAGACTGAAGAAGGCGAAGGCGAAGAAGAGTAGCCCGAGCGAAGCCCTATTATGATCGCCGAGACCTTGGGCAGCGTCATTCTCAACGATTCCCCTATCCGCACCTAACACTACAAACGTTCCATTCAAGAAGGATGAAGTCATGGCCAAGCGTGCACGACGCCAGGAAACCGATGACACCCCAGAAGTTCAACTGAAAGGCAAGGATGTCGAGACGATGGATCGGCTCCAGACCTTGGCCAATCGCGTCATCGAAGCGGCGTCCAAGCAACGCGATCCTCACCTAGACGTTCCCTCGCGAAGCCTTTCCAACGCTCATTTCAATAAAAAGAAACGCTTTATTGAAATGGGAACGCGGACCAATCGCCGCGAACTCTTCAACTTGAATCAAGCTCGCATGTATATGCAGACCATCCTGGCAGGTAGCGGTTGCAGTCGCTTGCTTCGACAGGGTAAGTCGACCAGCATCCGGGGTCTGTACTACATGCTCAAACATACAATCGAAGGGACCAAGGAAGAAACCTTCGATGATCAGAGCGAATCCGACGCCGTGATCGAAGATCTCGAGGTACTCTCCGGAGCCCTTCGCGAAGAACTCCATCTCTACGCTCAAACCAAAGGATCCATGGTCGGTCCGATCACCTTCGAAGATAGCGGTGACACGATCGACGCAAGCCGGATGGGATCAGGAGGATATGCGATCCCAAGTATCGTCGAGCCAGAAGTGATCAAGTTCAAAAAATGCGATGCCAAGTTTATCCTCCACGTTGAAAAGGACACGGTCTGGCAACGCTTCAATCAAGATAAGTTCTGGCAAAAGCACAAGTGCATTCTCACCCACGGTGGTGGACAACCTCCTCGCGGTGTTCGACGCTTGCTCTATCGCCTCCACAACGAACTCAATCTCCCTGTCTATTGCTTGCTCGATAACGACCCATGGGGATACTACATCTACAGCGTGCTCAAACAAGGTTCGATCAATCTCGCCTTCGAAAGCCAACGCATGGCCATTCCGAAAGCTCGCTACCTCGGATTACGTAGTAGCGACTATGATCGTTGCCAGCTCAAGAGCAACGTCACGATCAAGCTCAATGATCAAGACCGTAAACGAGCCAAGCAGATCATGAAGTACGAATGGTTTGCGGACAAAAAGCCCTGGCAAGCCGAAGTCAACAAGATGCTGGACAATGGCTTCAAACTGGAAGTCGAGTCTCTCATCAGCAAGGACATTTCGTACGTAACAGAAGTGTATGTGCCTCAGCGTCTTCGCGATCAAGACTTTTTGGACTAGATCGTAGAGCGTTGGGTTCGTTCGCTACGAGTTGGCGAAGAGTTGATGTTGGCAGGCTAAAGCGTTGGTCAACGTGTAACGGATGATTGAGACTGCACGTTATTAGAGAAGAACCTTCCAAGGGACTGGAAGTCAACATCTGAAGTCGACATTGGAAGTCAACGCTATCGCGATGGATGGGCGATGGCTTCGTTATCGTTAGGCGAATAGATGGTGCGTCCGCCTTCCACGGGAAGACAAGTCCCTGTGATGAACGCTTGCTGCGACAAGAATAGGGCCGCTTCGGCGATATCCCAAGAGGCTCCCTCCCGTTGCAGCAGCGATTGACGCCGAACGTTTTCTCGCAGGGTATCGCTCGCCCCTTCGTACAGCATGACTGGCCCAGGATGGATGGCATTGACGCGGACCTTTGGATTCCGCGAAGCCAATTCGACCGCCATCGATCGAGTCAATGTGGGAATGCTTCCCTTGCTCAAGAAGTATGCAGAGAAGTCGACATAAGGTCGTTCGATCGCCCAATCGCCCATCAAGACAATCGAACCACCTTGCGGCTGTTGCGTCATCGCCAAACCAAAATGCTTGGCGCAGAGAAAACTTCCGATCAAATTGACTTGCAGAAAGTGCTGCAAGTCATCCACCGTAGTCTCCTCAAGGCGTTTGGGTTCCCAAATCGCAGCCGCATGGATCAAGACATCGATTCTCCCCATTCGCTGGCGTACCTCGTCAACCCAACCTTTCACGGTCGTCTCATCCTCGACAGGTCCGCGGATGAGCATTGCGTCTTGGCCTCCTGACGCAAGCTGCTTCACCAGTTCTTCGCCCTCCTGAGTCGATCGATGGCCGTGCACGACCATACGATAGTGATGATTCGCGAAATGCAGCGCGATCGCTCGACCAACCCGTGGTGCGGCACTTCCGGTAATCACAGCTACGGGGGCATCTTTGGGATTCGCTTGACAACTCGTCATAAGTGACTTTCTTCGATCGATACCGTTTGCCTCGAATCGCGACGTGCGACCAACGCTTTCACGCGACACTCGTTCGATGCCAGCTTAAAAGACAATGATCGAACGACAAGTCCATTGTAGAGAGGAAGGCAAGCGTCGTTAGGCCGTTGTCCGACGCCAATCTTCAAGAGTCGTCGCAAATTCATCCTGTTCGCCAGCAGGAAAGTTCTCGCGAGACACACATTCCCAAGCCTCTGCATCTAATGACTCAAAGCGAGCGTCCCCTTCGATCGTCGCATGAACCCGCGTGAGGAGAACTCGGCGAGCCAACGGAAGAGCCATACGATAGATTTCCGCTCCACCCACCACAAAAGGAATTTGGTTCGGTTCCAAAGCAGCGATGGCATCTTCCAACGTATGGCGTACGAGGATGCCTTGCCAAGGGAGTGTCCCCTGGCGGGTCAATACGACCGTGGTTCTTCCCGGAAGCACTCGACCAATGGATTCAAAGGTCTTTCGGCCCATGATAAGCCCATGTCCCATGGTCGTCTTCTTGAACCGTTGAAGATCGGATCGCAACTTCCACGGCAACGTTTGCTCGCGGCCGATCACCCCGTTGTCACTGACTGCAACGGCCAAAGTCAACTCGCGTGTATCCGCCATGGCAATCCTTTATCTAAACGGCCACCGGTGCGGGAATATGAGGATGAGGATGATAATCCGTCAACTCAAAGTCTTCGAATTGAAAATCCAAGATTGACGACCGCTGGTTGATGATCTTTAGATGGGGAAGGGGACGAGGTTCACGACTCAGCTGCAACCTAGCTTGTTCGAAGTGGTTCGAATAGAGATGGACATCACCCAACGTATGCACGAACTCGCCTGGCTCGAGCTGACAGGAATGCGCCATCATCATAGTCAACAATGCATAAGAAGCGATGTTGAACGGCACGCCCAAGAACAAATCGGCGCTGCGTTGATACAACTGACAACTCAAGCGACCATTGGCTACATAAAACTGAAACAAGAGATGGCATGGTGGTAGGGCCATCTTCTCGATATCAGCGACGTTCCAGGCACTGACGATCAAGCGACGTGAATCGGAATTCGTTCGAATCGAATGCTCAACCTGCCGAATCTGATCGATGGTGGATCCATCTGGGCACGCCCAAGAACGCCACTGCTTGCCATACACAGGTCCTAATTCGCCTTCCGCATCAGCCCATTCATCCCATATCGAGACCCGATTCTCTTTTAAATAGCGAACGTTCGTCTCACCTCGCAAAAACCAAAGCAATTCAATGATAATGCTACGCAAATGGAGTTTCTTGGTCGTGACCAAGGGAAAGCCTTGCTGCAAATCAAACCGCATTTGATATCCAAACAAGCTCTTCGTACCCGTTCCGGTCCGATCCTGTTTTTCATTCCCGTTTTCAAGCACCAGCCGCATCAGATCGAGATAATTCTGCATCCCCAACTCCTTTTTGTTCGATGGCTCGAGCAATCACTAGGCCTTGCGAGCATTCCAAGTCCAATGACGATCACTTGTCATCGTTACGGTACTGGCAGGAAAACCTAAGCGTCCGACCATCGCTTGAATCTCATCCAGCCGAAGGGCCGCATGAAAACTCTGCCGTAAGAGCTGGCGCGAGTAGTCGGTTTCGCCGCGAGCATACGTATCGACCAAGTGCTCGACTTCGGCTTCGGTGTCGGGTCGATAGAGGTCGCGCACAAAGAGCAACCCTCCGGGCCGAAGAACGCGCACCATTTCTGCAATCACGATCTCGGGTTCGGGAATATGGTGGACAATACTATTGGACATGACCGTATCGAAGTACGCGTCTTGAAAGATCATCGTCTTGGCATCGCCGAATTGGAGTTGGATGCGTTGCATCAACCCTTTGGACTCAAGATGAAACCGAGCGACCTCGAGCATCTCCACCGAGGCATCGTAGGCCATCACCCGAACGTCTTCATTGCGAGCGCACAGTTCCACGGGAATGAGAGCCGTCCCCGTACCGACATCCAAGACATCGCGGCCAAGCGGTTCGCACTGCAGGAGATCTTCGACGAAAACGCGATTCACATGAGAATGGTCCATGGCATCGTACTCCATGGCATCCTCTTGCGTATCCATAACCTCGGGTTCTAAAGTCCGCGGTAACATCCTTCATCCTTCCTTACTAAATTCCCTCGCCGTCGCTTTCCGCAGGCAAACCATATTCACCGATCTTTTTCAAATACCATCCCCACGCGACAAAGAGGATCGCGGTTAGGAAGTACCCAAGAGCCCACTGGAAAATTATGGGCCGTGACGCTTCTGCCAAAACCCATCCTTCGGGAATTCCAGGAATGGGAATCGGAACGTGCAATGAGCCACCGGCCATCGGCGAATGGATAATTCCAAAGAGAGTAAAAACGCCCGCGGTAGCCGTGAACCCGGCCGCTGCCCACAGTCGTCGATCGATGGCCAATGCCAACGACGAAGCCCAAAGCAAACTCGTCACCACAAAGCCACTCGACAATAACGTTGCGATCTGCAATTGGTTTTTGAGCTTTCCATTGGCCAGGGCATTTTGTGATAGCGGTTGAGCCTGCGGTTCTACGGTTGCATTCGTTTCCGATGCCGTAACGGATGGCATGTAGGTTGCCGCACGAACATGGGGATCGCCAAAGATCTGTCCCACGAACAACATCGCCAAGAATGCCAATGCGGGCACGCAAGCCATCGCCACGGCGGGATAGTGACGCTTCGGTGTCGCCAAGAAGCTCTGCGCAGAAATTTCCAAGCCTACGAAAATCAATATCGGGTACACAGCGGCATCAGGAATCCATTCATAAAAGTATCGGAAGTATCCAAAGATACCAGCCGATCCAATAAACAGTGCGGTTGCCAAGGTATACGCACTGCGTCCTCCCATGGCTTTGTAAGCGGGATGACCAATGTACGGGGTCGTCTGGATGACTCCTCCACACAATGCGGCAATCAACGTTGCCAATGCTTCCACACCGATGACTTGGCGAGTCGAAAAATGATCGCCAACGGCAGCAGCACTCTCGGTGCAATCGATGCCACCAATGACCGTTGCAAAGGCCAAAGGCAGAACGATCGGAAGATAATCCGTGGCTGCTCCTAGACGCTGCAACCAATGGAACTGAAAGGCTTCCATCCATCCCTGAGGGACACTAAAACCTTCGCCACCAACGGAAGCGTGCGATGCTGAAAGCCATCCCATGCCTTGCATCAAGTAATGAATACTGCCAGCCACCAACAGCGCACCTACGACTCCTGGCAACTTGAATGGAAGGGGCACGCGTCCTACGAGCGCCGTCAAGGTAATCCCCAATGCAATCATGCCCACGATGGGTGAAGCAAAGATATCGAGCAAAGGAAGAAAACTGATGATGACCAGCGCGATGGCTGCTAATGAACCGAGCAGCCCCGCGCGAGGAAAACTCGTTCGAGCCCAATTGGAGCCAATCGAACAGAACATCTTGAAAACACCGCTGTAGAACATCGAACAAATGCCGATCTCCCACATGTAGTTCGCCGCAGCCATGGAATCCAATTGCATCTCATTCTTGGCTTTGAGGAACGCAGGCCCCAATACAAAGAACGCCATTCCAAAGATGCTAGGCGTATCCAATCCCAAAGGCATGGCGGTGACCGTCCATCGCCCCGTCTTCCAAGCCAAAAGCAACGCAATCAAAAAGAATAGAAAGTCGCCGACGAGAACACCGATCGCCGTTCCAGGTACGAGATGGCCAAAGGCGAACTCTGCCGGAACTCCAAATTGCATCACCAGGATGCCAACGATCAAGACCAACCCGGCAATATTGTCGAGCGTCAATCCAAAGAAGGCGTTGATGTCACCAAAGGAATACCAAGTCTCTTGCTTCTTCGACATGCTTGACTACTTTTCCAATCGACCTACGGACACTTCGATCACGTTACCATGGAACATGTTGCCATCGAACGATGAGGCCGCCTGCTCACCAAGAAGAGGACGTCGGTGAAACACCTTCGCTGTGGGCTAGCATTGTCGGAAATCCAAAGCGTTCCATCTAGGAGGGTCATAGAAAATCCCTCGAAGAGAACCCAAGACTGCCAAGAGCCCTTAACGACTCGATCGTCGCGAGTCTCAAAAAAATAAAGGGCTCACGAAGGAGCCCTAGGATGGTCGCTGTGATGATGTGCGTCGGGAATAGGCAATCTCTCGCCGACGCTTTTTGAAGTTGCGCATTTGAGTATTGTCACAACCCGAAGCGTGAAGCTTCGGCTTAATGTCTTGCTTTGTCCGAGACATCCCTTGCTAACGCTTCGTGTCATGAGGAATACCGTCCCTCGCTAACGCTTCGGGTTGTGAAGGAGGGAGTCCTTGGTGATCGGGATGGGAACAATACGGTCAACCGCTATTCGCCACCAAGAGAATTCCGTGGCACCAACCATTCGACTTGCAGTCCTTTTCGACGGTGTCGATCCACTCCTGGAGAATAGGAGTGATTTCTTGCATGCCGATGTTACGAGCATCAGGAAGCGTGGGCATCTTGGCAAACTGATCATGCAATGATGATTCGTCGGGAGTCTTCTCGACTAGACGAACAACATAATAGGTCGTTTGCGGGTTGTTGGAAGCAACGCCGATTTGACCGGGCTTGAGGTCGAAAACCTTTTTGATGAAAGCGCCGGCATTGTCGACTTGCTCTACGGTCGCCAAACGAGGTTGTCCTCGTCCGAACCCAGGAATCATGGCTGAAAACGCAGGAGGATTGACAAGCAGAGCTTTTTCCTCGGCCTTAAGAGCTGCGTCCCATGGCTGTTCGGGCGAAGCTCCATCTTCTTCAAAAGCTCGTTGGCTTTTGCTTCAGCAAGCTTTTGGGCTTCACTGCGTTTCCAAGCGGACTTCACTTCTTCCTTAACATCTTCGAGAGGTGGAAGGTATTCGGCTTTCTCTTCAATCTTCCAGAAATGGTAATCGACCGAACCACCACCGCTCACAAAATCAAACGACATCGAGTTGGCTGCTTGGAACATAGGGAATCGAGGATCTAACGCCAACTGACCGAACGGATACTGGAATTGAATCATGCTCTTACCAATCGGCAATGTTCTGCACCGAATCGATATCGACCAAACCGGTTCGACCATAGGTCAAACCAAGCTGATCGGCCAACTTCTGTAGATCGACATCGGCAGGCTTGGTAACTGAGTCATCTTTCGCTGCTTGGCTTTGTTGGTAGATATTGAGCTCTTGCGAATAGGCTTGCATCGTCGAATTGACTTTCTCCAATGCTTCACGCATCTTGGCGGACGCGGCAGGGGAACGCCAAATCGCGAACGATACTATCGCGAACTTCCTCGAGAGTTTGGGTTCGCATTTCTTGCTTGGGAGGCTCAGCGTTTCCAGGTTGCGTCGGAGTCGCTTCTGGTAGTTGATTGACTTCTGCCGATCCCGCAGGCACTTGGCTTGGCTTCCGGAGCAGCAGGAGCTTGCGAGGGTTCTGTTGCTGGAGCAACCGGGGCCGCTGGAGCTGTTGCGGCAGCGGTTGGCTCTTGCGGCTTGGCGTCCGTATCCTGAACGAACGATACCAATCGAACTGCCGAACCATTCAAGCGAGCTTGATCATTCTTGGATTCCGGTTGCGGTGGGTTTTCGATTTGAGGAGGACGCGGTGGAGCAGGGGGAGTTCCTGCATCAGGATTGGCTACGGGTGTTCCCGCAGGATCCGTGCTCAACGGCGAATTCGGAGCGGCAGGTGCGGCCGGCACTTTGAATCGACCTTCAGCGACTTGTTTGTCGTAGGCTTCTTTGATTTGCTCTTCCGTTACTTTGGCTTTCTCTGGGGCCAAGAAGGTCTCCATATTGCCAGCAACGAATTCGATGTTGGCTTGATAACGCTTACGAAAACCAGCAATCGGCGAAAGCTTGGATGGATAGTAAAGGCTTCCCTTATCGTAGGTCTCTTTGAGTTCTGCATCGGTTGGCTCTTTGGTAACCTGGGCCAAGTAATCCTCAACCATGATCGGAAATGCTTCGATCTTCGCTCGCTGATTGAATTGCAAGAATAGTTGCCAATAGCGAGAGGGCGTAATAAAAGCTTCACGGCTATCACTAAGCCCTGCGACCGAAGTCATGTTGATCAAGCTGACCATCAATTCTTCGCGGAGGAACTCATAAAGGTCATGCTTGCTCAATTTTCCTTGTTCAAGCATCAATTCCTTCATCCGTTGGTTCGAAATGCGTCCATCGGTCAATGCGCGAAGGTAAGCGTCGATGGCATCATCACCCAGATAGATTCCCATCTCTTGCGCTTTGACTGCAAAGAACTTGCGATCAATCAGACGGAAGTCCGCCGGCATGAACATCAGTGGTTCGCGGCTTCCAGGAGCCGAAACAAAGTTCGGTACCTTCGGTTTTCCACCAGCCTTGACCGTTTCGTTGGCCATCGCGTTGAGAACAGCGCGGCAGTGATAGTTGGTTTGGCGAAGCTTGACAAAATACTCTTGAGAAACGCTACCACCTCGCCAACGAACCAAGGTCGTATTGGCACCGGAACTCGCTGCACGATTCGAGCCCGACATAATGGATTGGAAGAGCGGTGCGATCACAAACGAGACGATGGCTACCCCCACGAGAATCGCCATCACAAGCGTTTGATTGCGCCGAAAGACCGAGAAAGGGCTTGCCATCCTAGAGCATCCTTGAACGTCCGGGGGAGAATTTACCAAAGTCGAACGATTGTAGAGGTTTAGCCCGCAAACGCAATTCCAACCTCATATTCCCAAGAACCTGCCGCGGGCCTCTTTCCCAACCTTCAGACTTTCTTGCGGAATTCTGACGCTCGCTTCAACCTGGGGATTTCAGGCAAATTTTGACACCCAGGGAAGAGAAAACAACCATTCCGATTGCCAGCAATTACTAAAAACTGTCCCCGCCGGGGACTAGTCAGAGCCGAATGAGGACGCTAGCTTCCCTAAGGAATCATCCCCCGAACTTCCATTGGATCTGGCTCGACAAGCGTTTTGCCAGGAGAGGGGATTTCCAATCCATCAAGAAAATGGCTTGCGAAGGTACCAGGTAATGTCGAGCGGCAAGAAGAAATCCTTAGTCATCGTGGAATCGCCCGCGAAGGCAAAAACCATCTCGAAATACCTTGGTCCCGACTTCCAAGTCGAAGCCAGTATTGGTCACATTCGGGACCTCCCGCAAGGTTCCAAAGAGGTGCCCGAAAAGTACAAATCCCAGTCTTGGTCCTACTTGGGGGTGAATATTGATGAAGATTTTTCACCCATCTACATCATTCCACCGGACAAGAAGAAGCACGTAAGCAAACTTCAAGCAGCAGTAAAAGAGGCCAAAGACCTCTATCTGGCGACGGACGAAGACCGCGAAGGAGAAGCCATTTCTTGGCATCTCCATGAAGTATTGAAGCCCAAGGTTCCTGTTCATCGGCTGGTATTCCACGAAATTACAAAAGAGGCCATTCTCAACGCATTGGAATCGCCTCGCCAAATCGATGAGGGCTTGGTTCGAGCTCAAGAAACGCGCCGAATTCTCGATCGACTTTACGGCTACGATGTTTCGCAATTGCTTTGGAAAAAAGTCCGGCCTCGTCTTTCGGCAGGTCGTGTCCAAAGCGTGGCGGTGCGTTTGATTGTCGAACGCGAACGGGAGCGGATGGCGTTCCGCAGCGCGACCTATTTCGATCTCGAAGGAATCTTCCTCAAATCGAATGGTGCATCCCTTCATGCGGCGATGGTCAGCTACGAAGGAAAGAAACTTCCCTCGGGTAAAGATTTCGATCCCGCAACTGGCAAGATCAAAGACCCGAATCTTCTACTGCTCAATGGTGCCCAAGCCGAAGCCCTTCGCGACCAACTCTCCAAGGCGAGCTATCGGGTCACCAATGTCGAAGTCAAGCCGTTCGTTGAACGCCCAAAGCCTCCGTTTACGACGAGTACTTTGCAACAGGAAGCAAACCGTAAACTCGGCTTAACGGCTCGGCGCACCATGCAGATCGCGCAGAGCCTATATGAAAACGGTTACATCACTTACATGCGTACCGACTCGACGAACCTCGCACAGGTAGCGATCGACGCGGCTCGCGATTTGGTGCAGTCACAATACGGCAGTCATTTTCTTCACCCAACGGCTCGCAACTACAGCACCAAAGTGAAGAACGCACAAGAAGCTCACGAAGCAATTCGCCCAGCGGGTCATCCCTTTCAGTTGCCTGATGCACTGCGCAATGAACTCGATCGCGATCAATTCCGACTCTTCGAAATGATTTGGAAACGAACCATCGCATCGCAGATGGCTGATGCTCGAAAGCAACGAATGACCGTTACGATCGAAGGTGGCGGAGCCGTATTCCAAGCGTCGGGAACGAGCATCGAGTTTGAAGGGTTTCTGCGAGCCTATGTGGAAGGAAGCGACGATCCTTCTGCTGAATTGGCGGAACAAGAAACGATTCTGCCCGAGCTAGCTCCGCAGGAAAGCTTGAATTGCAAAGAGCTGAAATCACTCTCGCATACCACGCAACCACCGGCGCGCTTTACCGAAGCCAGCCTCACGCGCACGTTAGAAGAACGAGGCATTGGACGCCCCAGTACCTATGCTTCGATCATCGACACGATCTTGGAGCGTTCGTATGTCTTCAAAAAAGGGAATGCGCTCGTCCCAAGCTGGACAGCCTTCGCCGTGATTCGACTCCTTGAAGATCATCTTGGCTCGCTCGTCGACTATGAGTTCACCGCGCAGATGGAAGATTATCTCGATGCGATCAGCCGCAACGAAGGTGAACACATCCATTATCTTAAAAACTTTTATTTGGGCAGTGATTCCGGTGAGAGTCGTGGGCTGAAACCTTTGCTCGATACCAAGACTACCGAGATCGATCCCCGGACCGCTTGCCAATATGCGATCGGTGTTTCGACCGATCCGAATTTTCCAGGCGAGATCCATGTGCGAGTCGGTAAGTTTGGTCCCTTCTTGGAACACGGTGAACGACGCGCAAGTATTCCCGATTCGATGGCACCCGATGAATTGACCATCGATAAAGCTTTGGAATTATTGTCCAAACAAGCAGCGGGCGATGAACCATTGGGAGCCGATCCGACCACGGGCAAGCCTATCTTTGTCAAGCAAGGTCGATTCGGCCCCTATGTACAGTTGGGCGCCAACGACGACGAAGAAAAGAAGCTTGCATCGCTACTCAAAGGAATGGATCCTGCATCCATCGACATCGATACCGCACTACAGCTTCTTTCCTTGCCAAGGGAACTGGGGGTTCATCCGGAATCGAGCGAACCGATCATTGCAACGAATGGTCGCTATGGACCTTACGTCAAATGTGGATCCGAATCGCGATCGTTGCCCGAAAATCTCGGCCTGTTGACGATCACCCTTGACGAAGCTCTACAATTGTTGGCTCAACCCAAAACGGGTCGAGGACGAGCTGCCGCTACGCCCAAGGCTCCTTTGCAAACTTTTGCTGAGTCTCCCGTTACGGGTAAGCCCATCCAATTATTGGATGGTCGATACGGTCCGTATGTGACCGATGGTGAAACCAATGCGTCGATCCCGAAAGGAACGGAGGCAGCGGGTGTAACCTTCGAATTAGCCATTCAGTGGTTAGCCGAACGAGCTGCTGCAGGTGGTAGCAAGAAAAAGAAGGGAGCTAAGAAAGCGTCGACCAAGAAAGCTGCGAAGAAGGCAGATGGCGACGCGGCTCCCAAAGCTACCAAGAAGGCTGCAAAGAAGGCCACCAAGAAAGCCTCAAAAGCGGCCAAGAAAAAGTCCTAATTGGATTCGTTCATCAAACATGGCTCCATGTTTATGAACGATCAAACCCATTTCGAAAACGATCATTGCCAGTTCGCAAGTCGCGTCGACGCTTCCGCGAGGAGATAGCCATTGCCTGAGCCATCCTCTTCAAAATTTGATGCCTTGCAGAGCCGATGGGACGATCATCGACATGGGATCGATCGTCAACTGAGTCACTATCTCGAATCGCTTTCTCTAGATTGCCCTTCTCGCTTGAGAGATGCGATGAGCTATTCGTTGCTCGCGCCAGGCAAAAGGCTTCGGCCAGTACTGGTGCTGATGTCAGCGGAAGCGGTTGGTGGACAGGCCCATGTGGCAATGCCTGCAGCTTGTGCGGTGGAGATGATCCATTGCTATTCGTTGATCCATGACGATCTTCCCGCAATGGATGACGATGATTTAAGGCGAGGGCGCCCTACGTGCCACAAGCAGTTTGATGAAGCCACCGCCATCTTGGCCGGCGATGCCTTGCAAGCCTTAGCGTTGGAACTCTGCGCCACCCGATTGCCAACCGAATCGGCAGCGGCTGCCTGTGGCCTCTTGGCCAAAGCCGCTGGCCCAGAAGCCTTGGTGGGCGGTCAAATGGATGACCTATGGGCCGAAAAAAACGGGGGTGACGCAGCTCTTTTACAGGCGATTCACCGCCGAAAAACGGGGGCCATGATCACCGTATCGGTGCAATTGGGGGCTTTGATTGGAAATGGCTCTACAAATTGCCAAGCGGCGATGCGACAATATGGTGAAAAGATCGGCTTGGCCTTCCAAATCGTGGATGACGTCCTCGATGTGGAGAGCAACTCCGATGCCATGGGCAAACGCACCGGCAAGGATGAAAATAAGGGAAAGTTAACGTACCCCGCAGTTTTCGGTTTGGAAGCTAGCAAGATTCGGGCACGGGAACTGATCGATGAGGCGATTTCGTCGATCACTTTCCTTGGACATCCAAGCCAACCCTTGATTGACCTCGCTCGATTTGTGCTCGATAGGAGCCATTAGGATGCATGAACTGTTGTCTCGCCTTGAGTCTGCAAAAGATCTTCATCGCATGTCGGTGACCGACTTGGAAAAGTTGGCCGATGAGATTCGCAATGTGCTCTGCAACTTATTGGCCACACGCACAGCGCACTTTGCATCGAACTTGGGTGTCGTCGAACTCTGCTTGGCTCTTCACAGCACATTCGATTTCACTAAAGATCGTTTGATTTGGGATACGGGTCACCAAGTCTATCCGCACAAGCTGGTAACGGGTCGATACCATGAGTTCTCCACCATACGCGAGCGTGGTGGATTGATGGGATACCCCAATCCTGAAGAGAGCCCCTATGACTTGTTCATGACGGGCCATGCCGGTTGCAGCGTTTCGACCGCGTTAGGTCTCAAGAGTGGCGACGACTTGATGGATCAATCCGATCGCAAGAGCGTTGCTGTCATCGGAGACGGGGCTCTTCCATCAGGCATCGTCTTTGAAGCTCTCAATAACGCAGGCGAACTCAACAAAGACTTGCTTGTCGTATTGAACGACAACAAGATGTCGATCTGTCCTCGCGTTGGTGCTATGGCCAAATACTTGGACCGATTGCGAACCAACCCGTACTACACAGGACTCAAGACCGAAGTTGCCAAGGCTCTATCGAAGGTGCCTCTCTTCGGCGACCCTGCCGAGAAGATGCTGGCTCAAATCAAGGAAGGAGTCAAAGCAGGACTCGTCGGCGGCATGCTCTTTGAAGAGTTCGGATTCCGATACATTGGTCCCATCGATGGGCATGATCTTTCGACTCTTCGCAAATATCTGCAGATGATCAAGGAGCAGAAGGGACCAGTCCTTCTGCACGTCGTTACCGAAAAAGGCCATGGATATCAACCAGCGGCTCGGGATCCAGTATTCTTCCATACTCCACCTGCATTCTCCGATGAGAATGGGAATCCGAAAGTGCTTCCATCGGGAGGCTCACCAGCATTCACCAACTTTGCTCGCGATGCCATCCTTTCGCAGATGCAAAAGAACTCGCGTGTAACGGTGATGACGGCAGCCATGTGCCAAGGGAATAAGCTTGAAATCGTTCGTGATGCCTTCCCCGAGCGATTCTTTGATGTCGGTATTTGCGAATCGCATGCAGTGGCCTTTGCTGCGGGACACGCCAAGACGGGCCTGCGACCGATCGTTGCCATTTACAGTACCTTCTTGCAACGATCGTACGATCAAATCTTCCAAGAAGCTTCGCTTCAGAACTTGCCGGTCACGTTCATGATGGACCGCGCTGGATTAGCGGGTCCCGATGGACCAACCCACCACGGTGTCTTCGACATTGGCTACATGCGAGTCTTCCCGAACATCGTGATGATGGCGCCTGCCGATCAAACCGAAATGGAACCGATGCTCGAATTCGCTCTGCAGTGGAATGGCCCGACTTCGATTCGTTATCCGAAAGCCACGGCCCACAAATTTGATCGCCCCAAGCAACCCATTGAACTTGGCAAGGCTGAAGTCATTCAGTGGGGAACCGATGGCGCTTTGGTAGCGTGCGGTGCTATGCTCGAACAATGCCTCGAAGCGGCCGAGATTTTGGCCAACGAAGGCATTCAAGTGGCTGTCATCAACGCACGATTCATCAAGCCACTCGATCGCGAAACGTTGGAGCGAGTCTTTGATCAATGTCGCTTTGTGGTGACCGTGGAAGAAGGCGCGTTGATGGGTGGCTTTGGTAGTGCGGTTCTCGAAGCAGCTTGCGCCGAAGGATGGGACACGCGATCCATGCGAACGCTCGGATTGCCTGATCGGTTCATCGACCACGGCGAACGAACCGAACTATTGGCCGAAGTGGGGCTGAGCCCTGAAGGGATCGCCGAATCCTGTCGCAAGTTGGTCGCTGCGAGAACCTGGTAACTTTGCATTGCCATCGGTCCGCTGAATCGAAGCTGAGCCTTCCTTGTTCGGGAGGCGCTCGAGCAAATTGATTCGACACCTCGCGGTCGGTGATCTAACGATCCGATCCGCTTGAAAATTCATTCAGGGACCGACAGAGCAAAGATGAAACGATTCCGAGCTCGCTGGCAGATCTCTTTCTGGCAATGGTTTATCTTCTTGACGATCATTGCATTGATGATTCCGCCCGCTCAATTCGCATTTCAATGGATGAAGCAAAAGGTTTACACGAAGACCATTCGAGTTCCAGATGGTGGAACTCTGATTATTGGTGGCAAGGCTTACCGCGACAGAACTCAACGTTCAACTGCATCGAGCCCCAGGCCCCCGAGGCAACCGGCCGAGCCCCGAACTATCATTCCGGAAGAGGCACCTGATCTTGTCCTAGGTCATCCGTCGAACTGAAAGCTATAAGTACGGACTTGAAAACGCTGAGACTTTTAGAACAACGGCAGTTAGATCCCTGCGAAGAATTGAGCTTTAGATCCGGTGCCTACAGCAGTTATACTGCAAGCTCCTCGCACCGGATTTTTGCATTGGAGCCCACCATGCGGTCGCCACTCTCCTGCTGCATGTTTCTTTCGTTTCTTTGGCTGGCCATCGAAAAGCTTGACGCTCAAGAAACCATCCCGCCAACTCCTCAACGCCTTTCCCCTCACGTTCAAGAGTCCATCGCATCGATCCGCGATCGATTGGGTGAAGAAGCGATGGCGCAGGAGAATGGGCCAAGCTACGAGTACTTTGAAAATCTACTGCCGCCTCCACGCTACGTGCATGCAGACTTCCGATTCTATCCACTCGTGCTCGCAGCACCTGGCAATCCAGTCAAGGCAAGGGTCATCTCCAACGGATCTGGAGTAAATCTTCGCGGTGGGTCCAAAAGCTGGAAAGATGAGGGAACACCTATCGCATTTCGCGTAGGTCCCGATGAGTTTCGATTTGGCGGACTCGTCGACCGAGTCTCTCATCCCTCCTTGCGCGATGGTTGGTTACCCATTTATGAAATTCAGTATCAGCACGCCTATCCGGTTCAGTCGGAAGGCATGGTTCCCATCGACCAAAAACCTGTGAACCGTCCACCAGAGATATATCGCCAAGAGTTCTTTGTCACGACCGATCCTAAACTTGCGGAGCATGCCATCGTCTATGTTCGGTTTAGCTTAGCCCAAGGTACTCAAGGTACCGTCACTGTGCAGAGGGATCCGCCCGTAGACCGCGTCCCTGAGGGCAACTATTGGTTCGATGAACATGGGGATGGTGATCGCCACGGATGCTCAATGGAAGCCTTCCAAGCGAAGCATCCAAGCCAAACTTTCTCCGAATCAATCCGCTACGTTGGCGATTGCGACTCGCCCAGTATCGAAAGAAAAACTGCATTGGAACAACGATGCGTTCGAACACCATCGAGCTCTCACCGAAACGAAATGGCGAGAAATAGTTTCGCAAGCGATGCAGGTAAGCATCCCCGAACCACGTGTGCAAAACGCATGGAAGAACTTTGTTGGTTCAAAACTGGATGATCTTGCAAAACGACAAGATGTTTTATGCCGCCGACAATCAGTACGAACAACTTTATGTCGCTGAAGGAGGTGATGCGGTTCGAGCGATGGCATGCAGGCTATCGCGACCTTGCTCAAAAGTGTTTTCTGCCATCCTTCCGGACAGGCGCCGCAAAGGACTCGAGAATCATCAAGCAGGACTCAAACTTCAAGACCTCGCCGTACTTTACTACTTATATCGAGATCGTGAATGGATGAGACAACGCGCCCGAGTGGTCTCGGGAACTGGAACGTTTGATGGGCCCCCGCAATGACCAAGGGCTTCTTCCTAAAGAGCGTTATTGTGGCGATATTTCAACGCCGGTGCATTCCTTGAGTGTCGAAGGAAAAGGATGGCGAGCTCTTCATGACTGGGTACCGATCCTTCGAACCCTCGATCAACCGACGTTGGCCGACCGCGTTCAAAAGTATGAAACCAACCTAAGGCCTCAACTCAAAATCATATCGAAGCCAGTATTCATCGTGGCACCGATCCTCCCTTCATTCCGCTCGCTCTTCGCGATCGCGAAGAACCGCATTCACCTATTACCGCGACTCGCATTGAAGCTATTGAATCTTCAGCAATTTTGTTATCGGCAGTCGTTTATTTGATCCCCAATCGCCTGAAGAGGAATGGCTGGCCCCGGCCTACGCAGGAGAACGCGGTATCTGTTTATGGGTATGACGCGAGCTGGGGGGACGGCTCATGGTTTTTGGACCGGAAACGAACGCGTGAATCCACTTTATGGAACTCGCTATGCGTGCCGATGCCCTACGTCGCGACGATGTCGATCGAGCTCAGTGAGCTTCTATGGCATGCTGCCCAAGGCATGACTCGAAATACATTGATCGCTGGAGAAGGCTCGATTAACCGGTCGATGAATACGGACGCTTTTTCTATTGCCCTCCCAACACCGCAGGCAATGCACACTTTCTTTCGATGCTTCGCCATTTACTCGTTCAAGACATCGACGCGAACAATGATGGGCAACCAGAATCGCTCCGACTTCTCTTTGGCACTTCCAGACGTTACCGCAGGTGGCGAGGTTAGCCATCGAAGGGGTTCCACTGCATTTGGCCCTGTATCCCTTCGCGTTCAGTCCCATCTTGAAGAGGGATTTGTCGTGGTCGAGGGAACATTGCCCAATCGTCAAAAGGCCGAAAAAACGGAGCTGAAACTTCGACTTCCAGAACCATGGAAGATGCATCATGCCGTTCTGGAATAACAAAGATCTATCCATACAGGGCGAAGACGTTCTCGATCTCAGCGGGGCATGAAGGGAATTTCACGCTGCGAGTAATGACTCAACGTCGTTAAGCAAAACTCCGTCGATGTAGAGCTTCATTCGATGCAGAATCGGCTAAAGAGGCATCCAAAATATCGTCGGTATACACTTCGCCAACGATCACCCCAGATGGTCCAAGGCTAACCTTAGTTCGGCGGCCACGATTTCATCGCCAGCTCGATCTTTCACTGCTTGCAGAGCGCATTCGATCGAACGCTGCGCTGCCTCCAACGCTGTTCGACAGCGACTGAGTGTCGAAGGCAAGATGCCCGAAGCTTCAGCATCGCGATCTACCAGCCATTCATCGAGCGCCTGTTCCAACAATTCAAGTCCGTATCGACTTTGACTACTGGAAACAAAGAAACGTTTCCCGGTTGGAACAGCCCATGCTTGCCATCGTTGGAGGAGATCCTGTGGAGCTAAATCTGCTTTGGTTCCAACAAGCCAGAGGTCTTGGTCGTTTGTGGATGCAGTGAGGGCAGGGGATGGAAGAATCGCATCGGCAATCGGTTCTTGACTCAAGTCGACACACCACCATCGAAGGTCCGCTTGTTCCCATTGTTCGTTGGTTCGTTCTTGAGCCTCTTGGCGCGGCCCTTGTTCATGAACATCTTCTTTACCGGCCGTATCAATCCATTGAATAGGATGCCGTTCCGAACGAACTTTAACGTAGTCGCGGGTGGTTCCCGGAATGTCCGAAACCAATGCGGCTTGGTAACCTGCCAAGGCATTGATCAAGGAACTCTTTCCTGCATTGGGTAGACCAAAGAGAGCTACCTTGATCCAAGCATCGCTGAAACCTCGCATCCCCAATTGCTGGACGATGGGTTGCATGGCATCCAATGATGACCGAAGTTGTTCCTTCAGCGAATCCTGTGTCACGAATTCGATATCTTCATCGACGAAATCCAAACCCGCTTCAAGGTCAGCCAACAATTCAATCAGTTTTTGCCGAAGAGACTGGAGGGGCAATTGAAGACCACCGGCGAGTTGCTCGAGTGCGATGTCGAGCCCTTTCTGTGATTTGGCATCGATTACCCCCAGGACGGCCTCGCATTGAGCCAAGTCCATTCTTCCTGCCAAGAAGGCACGAAAGGTAAACTCGCCGGCTTCGGCAAGTCTAGCTCCCAAAGCACACAACCTCTGCACGCAGCTTTCGAGAAGTGGCATCGAACCGAAGAGGTGAAGCTCAACCGACGGCTGCCCCGTATAGCTTTGCGAATTGGGCCAAATCCAAAAGTCACACGGGATCCTCCCAAGTGTTTCTCCTAATTCTAGCTCCGCTTCCATCCGTGTCGCGCGTCGAATCGAACGCCAATTATCCCAATGAGCCTCTCGATATGCTTCCGGAAGCATGGCCCCCGCCACCTCTAATGCTCGCGGTCCAGAAATGCGAATGGCCCCGCGAAAGGCCCCCTGATTCCCCGATGCGATCGCACAAATGGTGTCTTGCGTATCCCAACGGAGCATGATTGAAAGGGTTCTCCCATATTCAGAAATTGAGGAATCGATTAGGATTTTGGCTCAGAATTGGGGGCCAGGAAAGGCCCCTGACCTATCTCCTCAATTCCTAGCGCTTAGTACCTTGGAATGACACTGCCTCGGGTGGTGTTCTCGGTATGGCAGTGCTCATGGTACAGCAGTGCACTTGGTACAGCGGGCGAATTGAGAATTCGTAATGGAACGGGAATGGAAAAGACCAAAGTTGCAATCGTTGGAATGGGCACCGTTGGCACGGGTGTGGCTCGGCTATTGCTCGACCATGGTGATCGAACGGCAAGGCATGCTGGTCGAACGCTTTGGTTAGAGAAGGCCGTGGTCCGCGATCTCAAGAAAGATCGACATATCGATCTTCCTGCTGGAATTCTCACCGATTCGGTGGACGATGTTCTCAAAGATCCAGACATCAAGGTCGTTGCCCATTTAGTCGGGGGACTCGAACCCGCGCGAACCATTACATTACAGTTGCTCGAAGCGGGCAAAGATGTCGTTACTGCCAACAAAGCCCTATTGGCTGAACATGGTGGCGAGCTCTTCGATCGCGCTCGGGCGCTTGGGCGATCGATTGCCTTTGAAGCTTCGGTAGCTGGTGGCATTCCGATCATCAGCAACATCAGCCAGTGTTTTTCGGCCAATCAGATCCTTTCCATTCGCGGGATCCTGAACGGCACCAGCAACTACATTGTGACGCAGATGGACGAGCAGGGGGCTCCCTACGATTCAGCTCTCAAACGCGCTCAAGAATTGGGCTATGCGGAAGCCGACCCCACCATGGATGTGGATGGTTCCGATGCAGCACAAAAGTTGGCAATTCTTGCCCATCTTGCCTTTGGAGCTCGAGTTCACTGGAAAGATATTCCGCGCGTCGGTATCGATGCCTTGGAACTCGCGGATTTGCAATACGCATCACAGTTGGGCTATCGAATCGTTGCTTGCGACGGCTCGACTTACCGAACGCGGTTTGGAACTGCATGTTTCTCCAACACTCATTCGGAAGGGCCGGCCGCTCGCGGAAGTTCTTTGGTTTCTACACCACCGACGGTTGTAGACGTCGTGAGAGACATCTTCTTTCATGGCCAAGGGCAGGCAGATGCCAACGGCTTCGGCCGTCGTTGCCGATATGATCGATACGGCAGTGGGTCGCACTGCCGCCTTTCCGCACCCTGAATTGTGGTCGGAACGGCAAGCTACCGTGGAAGTGCGATTGCACGATGAATTGATGAGCCGTTATTACTTGCGGATGCAAGTGCTCGATGAACCCGGTGTATTGGCCCAGATCACGGCGTCTTGGGTCGCAACAAAATCTCGATATCCTCGTTGATTCAGCATGAACCTGCAGCCGAATACAATCAACGGTTCGTGCCACTGGTCATCATGACCCACGAGGGCGCCCGAGGGTGCGGTGCCCCCGCACAGCCATGCGGCAACTCGAAGTTTAGCTCGGTCACGGGAACATGCGTATGATCGCGCGTGGTGGAGAGCTCCAAGTAGGAAGGCAACTATGAAACGTGTCATTATCATCCCGGATGGATGCCGACGGACCTCTCGAATCGCTTGCAGCAAACACCCCACTCCAGGCCGCTCGCACTTCTGCCATGGATTCCATCGCGAAGAAAGGAATCGTGGGACGTTCGGACAACGTTCCTGCCCATTTTTCCAGCAGGTAGCGAAGTCGCCAATATGACCTTGTTTGGCTACGACCCCAACCAATACTTTACCGGTCGCGTTCGATCGAGGCTGCAGCCCAAGGGATTCAACTGTCTCCTCGGGATTGGGGCAGTCCGATGCAATTTGCGACTATTACCGATCAAATCATGGTCGATTTCACGGCCGATCATATCTCGAACGAAGAAGCCAAGTTGCTTCTGGCGGACTTGCAAAAGGCAGCCAAGCTTTCCAATGCAGAGTTCGTACCTGGTGTCAGCTATCGCAATCTCTTAATCTGCCGCGGCACGGAACAATCGCCACTTCCCTTCAGTTCCCATACACGCACCCGCACCGCATGATCTTACCGACCTTGCGGTAGTCGATGATTTCCTCGCGGACTGGGTAGCGATTGGCTTTGCCAATTGATGGAACTGAGCCACGAAGTGTTCGAAAACCATCCTGTCAATCAAAAGAGGATCGCGGCTGGAAAACGCCCCGCAACCCACGTTTGGCTTTGGGGATTGGGTGGTGCACCGGTTCTTCCTTCCTTTGAAAGTCGGTTTGGACTTCGTGGAGCGATGATCACTGCCGTGGATCTTCTTCGTGGATTAGCCGCACTTATTGGATGGGATCGCATCGAAGTCGAAGGAGCTACGGGCTATCTCGATACGAATTATCGTGGTAAGGGAGAGGCTGCGATTCAGGCCCTTCGCGACTATGATGTGGTTTGCGTTCACATCGAGGCCACGGATGAAGCGAGTCATGAAGGTCGTGTGGAAGAGAAGATCAAAGCGTTGGAAGCGATCGATCGCGAAATCGTCGCTCCCGTTTTGGAAGCTCTCTCAAAGTACGATGATTATCGCATCATAGTGATGCCCGATCATCCGACCCCAGTGTCGACCAAGAAAACATGCATGGTTTTGTTCCTTTTGCAATATGCGGAACCGGCATCACCGCATCCAATGCCTCCACATACGATGAAGGAACGGCCGCTCAATCTCCATCGGTGTTTGTCGATGGATGGAATTTGATGGAAGCATTCATTCGCGGCAAATTCTAAAGTTCAATCCTTTCCACAAGTTTATTTCAAGCGCGGTAGTTTGACATGCATTGATCGTTCAGAAATCTGGCGGTACGGAGGCCGCAGATCCAGAAGATCTCCGCCGCAGCACGAAAAGCCATTCGTGCGCAGCAGGATGGGAATCAAGTCGTGGTGGTCGTGAAAGCCGCCATGGGGCATGAAACGGACCGCCTCATCGATCTCGCACACCAAATCAACGATGGTCCACCCGCTCGCGAAATGACATGCCCTTGAGCACCGGGGAACAGGTTAGCGTGGCCCTGGTTGCGATGGCCGTGCACCACCTTGGCTCTAAAGCCATTTCGCTTACAGCGCTCAAATTTATTCGAACCGATAGTTCGTATACCAAAGCTCCGTATCCGAACGATCTCAACCGAACGCATCAAAAAAACTTCTCGATGATGGCAACATCGTGATCGCGGCCGGATTCCGCGAATCGATGAAGACTTCAATATCACGACCTTGGGACGCGCAGCGGTTCCGATACGACAGCGGTTGCCTTAGCGGCCGTGATGCGAGCCGATGCGTGCGAGATCTTTACTGATGTGGACGGTGTCTACACCACCGATCCTCGCATGCTTCCCGAAGCTCGCCAGATGACACAAGTCTCTTACGATGAGATGCTCGGAACTTGCAAGCTAAAGCGCAGGGGTAATGTACAATCGATCGATCGAGTTTGCAAAGAAATTGATGTACCCATCCGTGTTCGCAGCAGTTTTCCGACGTCGCTGTGGGAACGATGATCGTTTCCGAATCTGAATCGCCATCGGTGGGAGTTTGTGGGCGCGGCGATGAGTCGTAACGAAGCCTGCATCACCATTCGCGGTGTTCCTGATCGACCTGGCAGCAGCTACGAAATCTTCAAACGCTTGGCCGATCGCAAGATCACGGTCGACATGATCGTTCAAAACATTGGTCAGGAACAGCTGGCCGACATCTCTTTCACCGTTCCTCGCGAAGAAATGAAAGAGGCTCTGAAAGCCGTCAATGAAGCCATCGCGGTGGTAGGTGCGGTCGTACGACTCAGGACGATGCCGTTGCCAAGGTCTCTCGTGGCAGGATTGGGAATGGCCAATCAAACGGGTGTCGCACAAAAGATGTTCCGCTCGCCAGCTGAAGCGGGTGTCAACATTCAAATGATCACTACCAGCGAAATCAAGATCAGCGTTCTGGTAAACTCTCCGCGCAGAAGCACAAACGGCACTTCTCGCCGTACACCAAGCTTTCCAATTGCATGAACGTCCTGTCGATGCACGAACTTGAACATTGGTGACCATCGCAAGAGCATGATCAAGCTGATGCGGGTGCGGTGGTGGAACGCTTTCGCGCATTCGGGATACGGGAAAACGGCTTCACCGATGATATTTCGCCTTGCTCATGACCGGGTCGGTTACACTTCCACCGGTGTTACCTGATCAACCAGGCTTAGCCGCACCACGTATTCCAAACGGTGGCTGAAGCGGCATTTTCGTCGATAAGGATCATTCAAAGTTGCGATGGTTACCAAGGGGAAACATCGATCAGCTTCACCATTCCTGAAGAGCAGTTGGACAAGTGTTTCAAGACGCTGCAAAAACGATGTACAAGTTCCCGGCCGATCAGCGGTAGCCAGGACATCGCCAAACTCGGTAAGCGGTATCGGACTGCGTAGTCATACGAGCGTGGCCATCGGTATGTTCCGCGCCTTGGCCCAATCTGGCATCAACGTGCTGATGATCAACACGAGTGAATTGCGACAACGTTGCGGTCGAAGGCAAGGATGGCCAACGGCCTCGAATGCTCCTCGGCTTCGCCTTCGCTGAATCCTTGCTCTAAGACACTTCGTATCGACTTTGACTTCGATGACGGCAAGCATCGCTGCAAGCCTCTTTTAGGCCTATAGCATCGCTATGCCTGTCGGAGTCGTTCAGCATGCCAAAAGAAACGCGATCGACGAGCAACTTCGCCGATCGCTTTTTGAATTTGTTCTAGAATGCAGACTATGTCACTCGATCGGATGCAGAATATCGGGCGGCGTTTTCTTGGGCATGCTGAACCAGAAAAGACTCCCGCAACGGCGGCTAATAAGAGAATGCCCCAAAGGGGGATGCACCGCCAACCAAGCGCGAATTTGCAACGGATCGTATGGACAACATTCCTCCCAGCACCACCGAGATGACAAAGGTCAAAAAACCAGTCACGTCCGAGCATCGTAACGACGCCGGTAAGCGTCGATAATGGGCTTGAGATCATCACGAATCCAAGGCTCGCGAATATCCACCCTAAAAAGCGAAGCACCCAAGCCATAATGATGTTTTGCTCAATCAATCCTTGAAACATCGTTTCTGATGAGAAGACACCCTCTTTGAGCTCCTCGATCTTCTCTCCATTGGACGTTTTGAAGGGCGTTAGACTTGTACCACTTAAACTGCTAAGAATGCTAACGGTCGTTGGCTCCACGACGCGAAATCGAATTCGCAAATCGCCTACCTTAGGATCATCGGTCTTGGGTTTGTCGACACTATAACGCAATGTATCGCCATCCAAATAGACTCGCGTGCGTTCGGCCTCTGGAAGTGTTTCAAGCAACGTTTCGGCATCCAGTGTCAAGTTCTTCCAGGAATGAATAGAGCGGATCAGTTCCGAATTCAAGCGAAAAGCTCCCACCAAAACATTCTCCGAATCGAGTTCTAAGCTCGTATATTTTGGATTGGGATTCTCATGGCCTGTCTTTTCATGAAACGAATCACTGGAAACCCGATCCTTGTGCCATCCTTTGTGATATTCGTAGGTCGTGATCGTCTCTTTGCCGCCGCCAATCTTGTCGCGCGTTTTGGAATGTTTCGTTTCATCCCATTGATACATTTCTACTTCGCGAGCGTATCGCAGAGCATTGCGACGGATCCCAAACACGGGATCAGCCAATGTCTCTTCGGTATCAGCCTTCCCCGACAGGTGCAACATCTTGCCTTCTAGGGAAGTATCGAGCTGGGAAGCATCAGCGACTTTTACGACTTTCGATTCCGCTTCGATCAATCCTTTTTGGCGATGGACCGTTCGGTATTCGTTCCATCCCAAAAGTAAGACCGACGAAAACAAGAAGAGGATCCCTATCAAGACTCCAATGACAGAATTAGCGATTCGCTTGAAGAATCCTTGGTGCGTCACTTCTGTAAACCGATCTGCCATCTTCTTCTCAAATCTTCTCAACTAAACGCCAATGTAACCATGCCGACGATTCGTCCAAGCTTAACAATAAGCTTGGTTCGATCAAAGAGAGCAACAGCCTGTGGTGACCGACTTTTCGCAGAGGAAGGGCTGCAACCATGGTTCGGAGGGCCATGCCATTCGTGCTGGTCCAAGTTCGACTATAATGGAGCGCTATCCCTCCTGATGCATTCTCCCCATGGGAACCACCCCTATGCGGCTCACCCTGGCTTGCCTATTTCTAACGCTACTCGCGCCTTTCTTGCCAGCGCAAGACCTGCTCGAGTTCAATCGCGATATTCGGCCCATTCTCGCCGAAAACTGCTTCTATTGTCACGGCCAGGATTCAGCCAAGCGCCAAGGAGATCTACGACTGGATGTTCGGGAACCGGCCCTTCAAAGCAAAGCCATCGTTCCCGGAAAAGCCTCGCAGAGCGAACTCTA
Source organism: Pirellulales bacterium (assembly GCA_046349875.1). Lineage (GTDB taxonomy): Bacteria > Planctomycetota > Planctomycetia > Pirellulales > Pirellulaceae > JAXMBN01. The sequence continues at coordinate 14,160 of JAXMBN010000037.1, read as the reverse complement.
TCGGAGATTGTTGGAACGGGATCCCGATCTGAAAATGCCTCCTCCCAGTTCTAACCGACATCTGACCGAGTCCCAGATCGCAACCCTTCAACGTTGGATCGATCAAGGGGCCCCTTACCAAGTACATTGGGCCTTCGATCCTCCGCGAAAACAGTCACTCCCGACAGTAAGCAATCGCACTTGGGCGCAGAACCCAATCGATGCCTTCGTCCTCCAAGCACTGGAACGAACGGAGCTGACTTCATCGCAAGAGGCCGATCGTTCCCAGATGATCAAACGACTCTTCGCTGATCTCATCGGACTTCCGCCATCGATTGAAGAAGTGGAAGAGTTTCAAAAGGATCTTTCTCCCGATGCCTACGATCGCTTGGTCGATCGACTGTTGCTTCACCCGCGATACGGGGAACGCATGGCTCTTCCATGGCTGGATGCCGCTCGCTATGCCGATAGCAATGGCTTTCAGCAAGATGGTGACACGTGGCAATGGATCTGGCGTGATTGGGTCGTTGAAGCATGCAATGCCGACCTGCCATTCGACCAGTTTACGATTTGGCAAATTGCAGGAGATCTCCTTCCCCATGCGACGGTAGCGCAAAAGATTGCAAGTGGATTCAATCGCAATCATATGCTCAATGGAGAAGGGGGCGCGATTGCCGAAGAGCAACGTTGGGTCAATCTGTTTGATCGAATAGATACGACCTGCACAACCTGGCTGGGGCTCACCATGGCCTGCGTCCAATGTCACGACCACAAGTACGATCCCATCACGTTGAAGGATTACTATGGACTGCTGGACGCATTCAATCGTGTTCCCGAAACCGGTACTCCACAACGACTATCGGCTCGCATTCGCGTCGCGTCCCCCTATCTCGAATTGCCTACCGAAGAAAATCTTCGCAAGATTCAAGACTTAGAATCGCAAATTCACCCCATAGAAAAAGAAACGCAAACTTGGCTGGATGCTGCCTATTCCGGATGGCGACTTGCGGTATCTCCAACAACGCAAGGCAGCGATGGTAAAAACCTCCCGGAGCCCATTCAAGCGATTCTAAACAAAGGGCAAAAGGATCGAACCAAAGAAGAAAAGACCACGCTCGAAACCGGATTGCGCAAGTTTTTTGATGAGAAGGTGCGAAGTGGATTGCATGGATCGAATCCTTCCCTGGAAAAGCTCGACAAACTCAAGAAAGAGCTTGCAGATTACAAGGCTGACCAACTTCCACGCGTCATGATCATGAGTGATGACAAGCCTCGTGAAACGTTCATCCTCTCTCGTGGAGAATACCTTAAACCGACCGAAAAGGCATCATTCCAAACCCCTGCCTTCTTGCCTCCGATGCCAAAAGATGCTCCCCAAAATCGACTTGGATTCGCAAACTGGCTTATGTCGGAACAGAACCCTTTGACGGCGCGGGTTACCGTGAATCGAATGTGGCAACACTTCTTTGGAACAGGGTTTGTCAAAACCTCCGAGGACTTCGGAGTTCAAAGTGAATACCCTATTCACCGCGAATTGCTCGATTGGCTTGCAGTTCACTTTCGTGAGAAAGAGTGGAGCACCAAATCGATGCATCGGATGATTGTCTTAAGTGCAACCTATCGACAGGCGAGTCGTGTGAATGAACAGCATCGCCGTTTGGATCCAGAGAACCGCCTCTTTGCGAGATCCTCACGATTTCGAATGCCCTCCATGGTTCTTCGGGATTGGGCACTTGCCTCGGCTGATCTTCTAGAAGGTCGGATGAAAGGTCAACCCGTTTATCCCTATCAACCGGATGCCGTTTGGGAAGCTTTAGCCATCACCAAGGAACGAGACTTTACCTATCCCACGTCGACCGGTTCGGATCTCTATCGACGGAGCCTTTATACTTTTTGGCGTCGCACGGTCGGGCCTGCTAACATCTTCGATGCCTCGAATAGGCAAACCTGCCGCGTACGGACGTCGACCACCAGCACACCTTTACATGCGCTAACCATGTTGAACGATCCCACCTGGATCGAAGCTGCTCGAGCCCTTGCCGATCGAGCGATGCGAAAGCATGATCGTCCAGAACAACAACTTGCATATGCCTTTGAACGCATTCTTTGTCGCCAACCAACCGACTCAGAGAAACAAATGCTCATCACTATGCTTCGCCGACAAGAAAGCTACTTTGCCCAGCATCCAGACTCGGTCGAATCCTTCCTCAAAGTCGGCCACTTTGCGATGCGGCCTTCGACGGAACCGGTATCGTTTGCTGCGATGAGCCATGTGGTGCTGGGCATCCTCAATCTCGATGAAGCCATGACCCGTGAGTAATTTGGATTCCCGTTCGTCAAGATCGATGCACACAACACTACCCCAAGCAACGAGGCGAATTGTGACTCGTCCCCATATCAATCCATCGATGGCATCCTCATCCATTCTTCGACGGCAGTGGCTACAAACGACCGGTGGCGGAATTGGACTTGCCGCTTTGGCGTCACTTCTTCAAGCTCAGCCTACGTCTTCTTCAGATTCCCCCAAGGGTTTGCCGGGAGTTCCACATCATCCGCCGCGAGCCAAGCGAGTGATCGTCATGTGGCAGGAGGCGGTCCATCGCACGTGGATCTGTTCCGATCCCAAACCGACGATGGAAAACATGAAGGATATTCCCGATTCGATCCGCGGAACTACCCACGTCTATCGACCATGTCCAGTGGATACGGCAAATGGCCCTGCATACCAGCCATCAAACCATTCAAAAAGTATGGCCAATGTGGAATGGAGCTAAGCGAAATGCTCCCCCAACTCCGGAAGCCATGCTGATGATCTGTGCCTCGTTCGCAGCATGCATACCGAAGCAGTCAATCATGCACCCGGAGTCACGTTCTTTCTCCACCGGCAAGTTCCAGGCCGCCCGAGCATGGGGGCCTGGCTATCGTATGGCCTAGGTAGTGAAACAGAAAACCTCCCAACGTTTGTGGTGATGACCTCGAGTGATAAAGGTAAAACATGCGGGCAACTTTTCTTCGACTATTACTGGGGAAGCGGGTTCTTACCGAGTCGGTTCCAAGGTGTTCGCTTTCGCAATGTTGGGGATTTGGTTCCCTATCTCAATAACCCATCGGGAATCGACACTGCCGCGCGCCGAAGTTTGCTCGATGACCTGAAGCAACTCAATCAGCACCACCTAGAAAGCGTCGGTGATCCTGAAGTAGAGGCCCGCATCGCGCAATATGAGATGGCCTTTCGAATGCAATCGAGCGTTCCTGAATTGGTGGACTTCACATCTGAATCGGCATCGACCATCCAACGTTATGGACCCGATGCCTTGGTCAAGGGAACCTATGCCAACAACTGCTTGATCGCTCGACGACTGCTTGAACGAGGCGTTCGCTTTGTGCAATTGATGCATGCTGGCTGGGACCAGCACAACAATCTCTACACCCAGCTCGAAGCGCAATGCCAAGATACCGAAGGACCGTCGGCAGCATTGATTCAGGACCTCAAAGACCGCGGTATGCTCGAAGATACGCTCGTGATTTGGGGAGGCGAATTTGGGCGCACTCCTTTTGGCCAAGGGGACTCTAACAAACCGAATGGACGCGACCATTTTGGAAAAGCTTTTTCGTGGCTGCTTGCGGGTGGCGGGGTCAAACCTGGGACGGTATATGGAGCCACCGATGAGTTTGCCTGGAACATTACCGAGAACCCAGTTCATGTACACGATATGCAAGCGACCATCATGCACTTGTGTGGCATCGATCACACCAAGCTGACCTTCCGCTATCAAGGCCGACAGTATCGTCTAACCGATATCCACGGAAACGTCGTGCAGGGAATCTTGGCATAGAGTACGAAGCTTGAAGACGGATCGTGATCCCCCATGACCATCGTGAAATCACGATCCATTTCCACGGAATGGAAACGGATGAGACAGTATCGTGAATTTAGCGAGTTTCCAGCTTGGCAATATCTTGAAAGAATTCAGGATAGGTCTTGGCCGTGCATTGAGGGTTGGTGATCCATACTTCTGGGACTCGCAATCCCACCAACGATAAACTCATCGCCATTCGATGATCGTTATAGGTCTCGATGCTCGCACCCTTCAATGGCCCCGGTTGAATGGAAAGACCATCGGCGAACTCCTCCACGGTGGCACCTAACTTTCGAAGTTCGGTGGCCAAATCGGAGATTCGATCGGTCTCCTTATGTCGGTTGTGTGCAACCCCGCGTATCGTGGTAGGCCCCTGTGCAAAGAGGGCGACTGCTGACAAAGTCTGAACGGTATCGCTGATCGAGTTCATATCGACATCGATGCCACGAAGTGCTCCTCCTCGTACGGTGATAGCGTTGTCATGCCACGTCACTTGGCATCCCATCTGTTCTAACACTGAGCAAAACTCGACGTCGCGCTGAAGCGAATGACGATGAAGACCTGTGACCGTAATCTCCCCACCGGTGATAGAAGCGGCAGCAAAGTAATAGCTGGCGGCCGATGCATCTGGCTCGATTTCGTAACGGCAAGGAAGGTAACTATGTGGAGCAGGCACGATATACATTTGCTCTTCGTGATGGACCTCCACATCGAAAGCCTTCATCACCGAAATCGTCATCTGCACATAGGGTTGCGAGACTAAGGGGCCATCGAGCATGATTTCAACCGTTGATTCGGCATAGGGAGCTGCCATCAACAATCCACTCAAGAATTGGCTCGACACACTTCCACTGATGATGGCTTTGCCACCACATAGCCCTTTAGCTCGAATATGCACTGGTGGGCAATCGGGATTACTTTCATTCTCGCTTTCAACGTCTGCACCCAGTTGACGCAATCCCAACAACAAATCAGCAACGGGACGCTGGTGCATCCGCGGTACACCCGAGATGCGGAAGTCGCCATGACATGCGGCAAGACCTGCGGTCAAAAATCGAAGTGATGTTCCGCTGTTGGCCACATACAAATCGGCTTGGCTTTCCGGAATAACACCACCACAACCATCGATCTCGATAATCTTCTGCGCGACATCCCATTCCAATTCGAGCCCAAGCTTTTGCCAGGCTTCAATCATCACGCGAGTATCTTCGCTATCGAGAACTCCCGTCAGGGTCGATTTCCCCTTGGCCAAGGCTGCACAAAGCAGGGCTCGATTCGTAAGACTCTTGGATCCGGGTGGGCAAACGGTACCGTACAAAGGCCCCGTTTGGGGAAGCCGAACATCGCCTCGGCCATTCCATTCCAATTCCATGATTTCGCGTTTCTATGGGTGCCATTGCCATGGTTCGAACCATGACTCAATCCGAGTTGGCTCAATCGGTGCTGAACCAGAAAGACCACAGCATACACCAAATTCAGTCAAAAAACTATTTCCGCGACGTGAGCCCAGGAGCGGATTCCTCTGCAGCCTCTTTCAAGAATGGCTTATGCTGTTCGGCTTCATCTACCAATCCGAGTTTGCGGTAGCTATCGTAGAGTTTTCGGTGCAAGCCGTTATTCGAGGCATCCATTTTCAGAGCAGCCTCCCAAGCTTGAGCCGCCTTTTGAAGATCACCATTGGCGTGGGATACATCTCCTTGCAACTCAAGTATCACCGCATTCTTCGTTTCCTTGGCCATCGCACGTTCGACCATCTCATTGGCCAAGGTTGGATTCGGTGGGGCTGTTTTCATGGCCGCTTGAGCCACCATGATCAATGCCGCTTGCAAGGTTGCATTCTTGGACAAAGCGAGTTGTCCTTGCTGAATGGCGTTGGAATATTGGCCACGGCTATAGTAAACCTGCCCAAGATAAAGGTGTGTGTTGGCTGTTGGATTCCCTTCAACCATCAGGCGTTTGAGCCCAGCTACACACGCTTCCGAATCATCCATTTTTCCTTTCTTCCAAACGAGCCATGCAGTGGCTTCACCGACGCTGGCATTCAATGGCTCCAAATCGGCCGCTTCGTTTAGAAGGGTTGGTTGAAACGTCATCAGCGACTTCTCTTCTGCAACGTCCTTCTGATGCTTACTAAGCAACATTTCGACAAGCGCTGGTCGAATACGATCATGATTGCAATTCGTCAGTCGCATTCCTGCGCGAAGAGTCGTCAGGGCATCGTTGGTACGATCCAACAACTTCTGACAGGCAGCTAAACCCAAGCGAGCCTCAGTCTGATCGGAATCCGTAGTCATTCGTGCCGTAAAATGACGAATTCCTCGGTCGAGTGAATCCTTTCGTTCATTCTTCCGTCCCATGCGATCGGCTAACTCGGCCCAACGCAGTATCGTATCCGGCTGTCGCTCGGCTGATATCTTGGCATATTGAATCGCCATACCCATTTGGCGTTCATTCTCACAAATTTTGCTGGCCAGTTGGTAAACCCGATAGTCGTTATCAGTCCACGTTGCGGCCGCCTTCAAGTGATGCTCAAGGATCGTCAAGTCAATTCGACTCGTATCTTTCTCACTTAAGAGAGTAACCGCTTTCCATGCGTGAGCAGGAACGAACCGCACCATTCCTTCGGGCGCCAATTTATCAAGCAGTTTTTGGGACCGTTCGGTTTCTCCCAACATGTCCAAGACAATGGCGTATCGAAAATCGAGCGATTGATTCGTCGGATCCAAACCCATTGCATGCCGAACGCATAGAGCCATTTCGTCGAGATTCAGGTCTTGGGTATCGGCTTCATCATTCCCCACTCCCTCCACTCGTTCGGCTAACCGCTTGGCAATCAATTGTCGTACGAGTTTGCTAGTGCTGTATTGTCGCTCCATCTTTCGGATGAAGGGGCCGGCCAATATTTCGCGGTGCTGTGATCGAACGTAGATGGAGAAGAATAAGGCTCCATTCAAAACGATGATCAATGGGAACGTCAACCCAATCGACAACCAATCCCTTGTCATCAGCCATCCAGAGAAAAAATCGCTGATACCTGGGATCAACAGTTTTGGATTCTTCTTTAGGCTTATCAGATGTTCAAAAATCTTGGACGATTTCATGACTCCCCTCCCTCAAGCATGCTACCCTCCTCGAAACTCTCTTCGGGAGTCAAGCTTGCAAATCCGCGGTTGGGAAAGGAAGAGACCACGTTATAAATCTCAACAAACAATGGAAACTCCGTTGCTACCGATTCGCGTCGCATGGGAGCGAAAAGCCGACTAAAAAAGAACTCGATGCCGACCACGGTGACAACCCCCAGGCCAATGGCAACTTGATAGTACGTTTCAAGAGACAGTGTCTCCAGAGCCCTGTGTTCAATCGAGTATCCATAGAGGGCCCAAAACGAGCTACGCAAGGACATCCAAACAAGTCCTAAGGTCAAGCAGGAAACAATCCATGGAACAACAGGCGTTTTTCGAATCAATGCATACAATGTCGCTAACATCACGATCCACTCAAGCGAAATAGGACCGCTGGTGAATTGCGTTGTGTCCATGCTTCCATGGACCATGCGAATCATCGTATCGCGTCGCTCATGCGCGACTTCAATTCCATCCAAGAGTGCTCCGGTCAATCGTGCAATCAGGAGATGCATTCCATTCAAAAGCGCCTGCCAAGGTGACGTCAACCAACAGATAGGCTGCATGAGGAGTATGGCGAGAAGAGCAGCTCGGTGTTGCGTACAATCTGGATAGAAATACAAACATGTTCCCAAAGTAACCAACGAAAGCGAAACCCAAGCCCAATCCGATTGGCTAACCCAACTGAGCAACATCGGGAGAAACGATCCGACGACGAACCCCCAGCCCAAGCGATGAGCCCAAGGTCCTGTGATGCTCGGGCGTTCCAATGCAAACAGCATGGCCATTCCCGAAACTGGCAATGCCAAGAACAGCCATTGGTTCATGTCTTGTTTGGAAAGACATACCATTACCAAGCGTGAAAGGGCGACTGCGGCAACGACCAGCGCAGCACCTAGGAACAGCCGCCATTTTGGTGGGGGATGATAGGGCAATGCATCGTCCCACTCGAAATCTTCTGCGCTTGAATCCATAGTTCTTTGGCTAATTCCATTTGGACCGAACTTCGGTCGACCAATATCGGAAGCGAACCCCCTCAAAGAATGTACTCAATTAATCCGACCTACCAAGGTAGATTACAGGAACTTTGGTAAATGTCGATTCCCGGCCCATTTGTGAAAAATCGGGCCATTCAAAATTCCTCGCATGCGTTTTGACGTTTATTACGATGGTTTTGGACGAAAATGAAGAAGATTCCAGGCTCTGCACTGCTCACCATGAAGCGGGGCATGCTGTCGTGGCCACCGTTGCCGGTGCTCGAGTGGAAGAACTTTTTTTGGCGATGGACCTCGATCATGCCGATCGATTTGGGCAAACCACCGTTCTTTGGCCGAGAAAAACATCGATCCGCCCTAAGGTAGCCACCATGCTCGCTGGTCCAGTGGCCGAGATGATTTACCGAGGAGAACCCCTTCATCCAGGATTTGTCGCAGAGTGGAAGCAAGATTGGGATCAGGCCTGGGAAATCGCTTCCCAACTTCACCCTTCAGAACGATCGCGTCTCCAATTCTTGGAACAATCCACCAAAGAGTTGTACCATTGGATGAATCGGGATTCTCATTGGGCTGCCGTCGCGGCTGTTGCCGATCTATTGCTAGCGCACGATAGCGTTGAATACGACGAACTGGTTACCGAGATCGGATTCTGGATTGAACGATCCTGACAAACGTTTCCTAGATTCATCCGATGCGAAAGGACCTCAGGTTGACTGAACCATCGACCTCTTTGGACCGCATACTTCTCGCGACAATTGCCATTGCCTTGATCGGCATTGCTCAATTTCTTTTCTGCGTTTCGCAAGCGATGGAATATTACCCAGGAGGCAATATCGTATCGGCATCCGATGGAGGATACGATTGGCAACGCAATTGGCTTAGTGACCTTGGGCGAACCCAATCGTGGTCGAAGCAACCCAATGGAACAAGTGCACTCTATTTCAATCGTTCCATCATCGTATTGGGTGCCTCCCTCTTTGTTTTCTTCCTATCGTTAGGCCGAAGCGCAGAAGACTGGGATATGTCCACGCTCGCCATGCAGATTGGAGGCGGCATTTCGTGCGCTGGATTGGTCATCCTGGGGTTCACCCCCTTCGATACCCACCACATCGAACACCTGGCAGGATTAAGCCTTTGGATTCTTCCCATTCCGGCCTTGGCGATTCTCTTTGCGAATCAATGCTTCAAGACAGCGGGGTTTATGGGATGGATCGGTGGGATCATCGCCTTTTCCATCGCCCTCATTCTCGTCCTGGCGATCATCGCTTACGGCATGGCCGGCCATGCAACCGGTTATGTCGTGATGCAAAAAATCGTCGTTGGAATCAGCATCGCTTGGTTCGGCATGGTCTGCTTGCGAGTCCTCTTCGCTGCCATTGAAACCATGGGATGGACGCGAAGGCAAGTCATAGCCAAACAAGCCGACTGGTATGAGTCACGCCTTCGCAAAGGTCACCGCAAACGATCTTAACGAGGAACGAAATTAGGATTGGCGTTGGGGCGAACCGTTGGGTTGGGATTGGCTACGTTGGGATTCCCGACAGATGAATTAGCAGGTACTCCGATACCGCCTGGATTGTTCGGATTCGCCGTAGCACTGGGAGCTTGCTTGGCATCGACCAGAAACCATCGACGGCCATTTAGACTGTTGCTATTGACCCATTTGAGATCGGGTACAAAGAGAATGGATTGAATCGCCGTTCCATTGATCTTGGCCGACCCCCATTCGGTATCGATCGTGAGTTGCTTGATGTCCGTAGCACCCGTAATCGAATCACCATTCAGCATGACCACGGTCGTTGTCGAATCTTGCGTAGTTGCCAGACGAATTCCGGCGATCTCCGACATAGGAATCGTTGCTTCACCAAAAGCCGTCTTAATATGAATCTGGCTCACCTCGGCCATCGTGCCGGCGATCACTGCCTGTGATAAGAGCTCCACACTCACCGTGAGCGGGCGTAGTTTGGCGTCGTTGGTCTTAGTAGAAGAAGGAACTGCCGAAGGAATTTCCACCGCGACCGCTTCCGGCAATGCATCTTTTTTCTCTTGGCCCATGGCGCAAGGAGTCGTGACCAGAAAACAACCTACCAACAACCAACTAGAAAATCGCTTCATGATTTCCGTCACTCTCATGCCATCTCGGGAAGTAAAACCGCGTCGCTTCTATGGTAGTTGCCAAGGCATTGATTCCCAAACGAACAGGGAAAATCGATAAAAAAAGCCGTCGGATGCGATCCGACGGCTTTGGTCATCAACGATGTTCAATCGTATAACTCATACGACCGTTATTAACGGCATCCACACGACGGCTGCAACCAACCTTGTTGTGGAGCGTGGATCTGGCAACCGCCTTGGATGAAGGGGAAGCTGGCAGAAGCTCCATGACATGCCGAAACGCCACAGCCATCTCCGCCATTGAGAACATGCACGTGCGAGGTCGTCGTGCAAACCGAAGCGGGAGCAGCGGTTTGAATGGTCACGGGTACCAACTTGGGAACCATCTTGGCCACTTGAACCTGCACTTCGCGATAGCTTTGCACTGGGACTTTGATCGAATACTCTTCAACCACATCCTCAGCAACTTGCTCATAGCGAACGCTGGTGTAAGGTTCCGCTTGAACTTCAGGAATCTGTACCGTGTAGGAAACTTCCTTGGTTCGCTTTTCCTTGCGATAGTTCACAACCGGATAGGTTTCGGTCTTGGTCTCTTGCTTGTAGCTCAACTCTTTCTTGACGCGAGTCCGGGTTTCATCGCGATATTCAACTTGCTTGCGCGTCCGGGTACGAGGCTCATCCACATACTGAACCACTTTCTTGGAACCGGTCCGTTCTTCGGGACGATAAACCAATTGAGTATGTTCGTACTGAACTTGCTCAGCATGTTGCTCATACACGGTAAAAGCAATTTCTTCGCTCACCGTTTCATGCTCGACAACGGGAACTTCTTCCGTCACGACGTTGGGTACCCAAACGCGTCGCGTTCGCGTTGCTGGTGCCGAAACCACACCCGTCGCGCAGGAAGACGCAACCGAAGCATGCGAACCACATCCGCAAGAGGAACTCGACGCTACGCCGCAAGCGCTGCTCGAGATCCCGCAACCGTGAGAAGTACCACAGGCCGAATTGCAAGATCCGCATCCAGTGGCTCGGCCACATCCGCAATTGCGTTTGCTTCCACAATGGCCGATGGACTGATACGAAACGCTGGTTCCACATCCTCCCATGACCACAACATTGGTTGCACCATGTACCACGCCACAGTTCGATGCTGGGGCAACTGCGGAAACGGCTGCTTCATCGACCACGGTTTCCCAGTGGCCATAGTCCTTCTGAACTGATCGCATGGTCGTCTTGGGAACTTGACGTTGCACTGTACGGGTCTTCGTTACAGGAACCGAGTTGGTAACGGTCTGAGTCTTCAAGACCTTTTCAGGCGTCGGTACCATCACCGTGTAGGTAAAAGGTTCGTCGCGAAGCTGCGGCACCTTGACCGTGTACTGCTCGCTCACGTCGATCAATGTGGGAACCTTGATGGTATAGTTTTCAGTGACTTCGTTCCAAACGGGAACCGACACCGAAACATCGACGGACTTTTCCGAGGTTTCAGGAATCAAGACTTCATACTCGATGGTCTTGGTTTCGGTCTTGGGCATCATCACCGTTTTCATTCGGTAATGCTGTTCTTCGATCGGTACCGAACGATAGACCTTCTTGACTCGATAGCGAGTCTCGTCTTGATATTCAGTGGTTGCAACATACTGGGTTTCGGTCACATAGGTAGGAACCATCGTCACTTGATAGGTTGTGACCGGTACCGACATCTGCTCAACCACGGGCGCCATACGTTGCTCGACATAGTTGCTCACAGCACCATAGTTGACAACGCCGCAAGAACCACCGTAGCTCATGCCACTGGTTGCTCCATAGTAGCCGGTTCCACAACTCGCTTGAGTCGCATAAGACAGCTGGGAAGATGTAGCGAAGCCACATCCTGCACCGTATCCACCATGGTGACCAAGGCAACCATGCCCACGGGCGGCGCGAGTCCCGTGACCACATGGGTCACTACACCCACCGCAAAAAATTCCTGCATAACTAGGGAGCATCATCCCTAGCGCTAACGGTACTGCCGCTAGCCAACCAATCGATCGTCTCATGCTGTATCAATCCCGATGATTAAAGAAGTACAAAGGTGAGCTGGGTTTCACCTCGCCACCCACATTCACTAGTAGTCTAAATGGACTCCAAAATAGGTTGAATAAGTAAAATGGAACAATTGCATCAATTGCGACAATTAAAACGCCCACCACACCCACCCAAAAGAACCAAACCAAGTAACCTCAACATAGGAACTCCATGCGAGCCAACTACGATGGATAGATCTGTCATTCAAGCCCTTCGAACGCTCAATGACCCTCGATTTGTCTTCACTGGATTCCCGAATGATCTCGAAGCACCTGAAGTTGCTTGTCCCAAGCCTTCTGCCACTCCTTTCCTATTTTTGCCTGTCGCTGGCACTCCCTATTACATTGACGTATGGACAGGAACCTTCCCAACCCTCGGTGCCACTCGATCCCGTCGTTGCTCGGGTCGAAATGAAATTGGCGGCATCAGGGGAAGCAGCGGACATCATTGCCAAGGGTGACCTATTGACGGTCCTGGAAGTACGCGGGGATCGATACGTCATCCAGACTTTCAGTGGACGCAAGGGAATTGTGGCCAAAGTAAATGCGCTTCAATTGGCCGAGTCAGCGCCGATCTACTCGGAGTTGATCGAAGCCTCTCCAACCGAAGGTCGGCTTTACACGCTTCGCGCATCCGCTTATTGGGCTCTTCAAGATCGCGAGAAGGCCTTAGCCGATTTCGATAAAGCGATCGAATTGGGTTACGATGCTCCACATGCATTTAACAGTCGTGGACTCTTCTTTGCGGCCACCGAAAACTATGCCAAAGCGATTGACGATTTTTCAAAAGCGATCAGCAAAGATGCTAAGGACGAGTCAAGCTTTATCAATCGCGCTGCAGCGTACGTGCAGTTGGGCAAGTTGAAAGAAGCGATTGCAGATTACGATGCGGCAATCGCTCTTCGCCCTCAAAATGCAGCTCTCTACCAACAACGAGCCGTCTCCAAAAAAGTAGCGGGTCAACTTGAGGCCGCGATCGACGACTTTTCCAAAGCTATTGAAATCGAACCGCAAAGCATTCCCGCATTGATGGGACGAGGCTTTGTCCATTTTCAAATGGCCGACCACGCCAAAGCCATCGAAGATTTTTCAAAAGTTATCGAGCTCGAACCAACAGCTGCAGTCGCCTACAACAATCGCGGTTACAACTTGCAACAGTTGCAAAAAGAAGAGTCTGCAGCAACGGACTTTGAAAAGGCCATTCAGCATGCGCCACAATATGGACTTGCTTATCAGAATCAAGCTTGGTTATTGGCCACAAGCCAAAACCCCAAGATCCGCAACCCAATCAAGGCCGTCGAATCGGCCCGAAAGGCTTGCGAACTTTCCGAGTATCGAAACGTGAGCGATCTTGCAGCGTTGGCAGCGTCCTTGGCGGCGACCGGCGAGTTTGAACAGGCCGCCGAATGGCAAAAGAAGGTTGTGGACCAAGCCGACCCAAGCCAGCGCGAATATGCCAACAAGGTACTCGATCGCTACAAAACTCGACTTCCATTCGATCTGGAGCTGCTGAAACAGCAAGGAATTCAGAAATAGTTTTCATGCTTTTTCTTGGGATTTTCTATTCTCGCCATCGAGGTGATGCTTTCAGGCTTTGCCAACGCTAAACTTAAGGTTCCCACCTTTCCTTCTCGCCTCGCATCCGGAATCCCGCCATGGTCCTTAGCGATTTTGGATCGCCTCGCTTCTTCATTTCCGTTTGCACGGTACTTGTCTCGCTTGGCACCGCCGGTCCTGCCTATCCGAAAGATGCTGAAGTTGATGCAGGTTTCTATGTTTCCAAAATCAAGCCACTGCTACACGAAAAGTGTATTAGTTGTCACGGAGCCCTCAAACAAGAGGCTCAGCTTCGTCTCGATACCGCTGCGTTGATTCGCAAAGGATCGGAGAATGGTTCCATTGTCTCTGCTTCCGAATCCAAGAATCCATCCGACTCGATCGCACTGATCGCTCGACTTCGCAGTCATGGTTCGGATCGAATGCCACCCGAGGGTGAAGGTACACCTTTCAAAAAAGAAGA
>JAXMBN010000036.1:0-54380 GCA_046349875.1 Pirellulales bacterium | reverse complement strand
ATACCAGCGACGAACCGAATGATGGCATTTTGATTCTCCCATGCTTGGGATCGAACCCATATCCACAAGAGCGTTATCATGCAAAGGCTTGCCAAGATCCTGGCCGCATGTTTTCTCCTTTTCCTCGGAGGCATTGCTATCTCACAAAATCCTGACCCCACTGCGATGCGTCGTGATGCCGAACGCCTTCAGCAGGAAGGAAACTTCAAAGAGGCCTTCGACCTTTACAAGAAGTTGTTGGCGATCCCTTCGCAATCGGGTCCGGTAGTCGCGAAAGATCTTGAAAACGCCTTTGTGTGCATGCAGCGATTGCGACTGTTTAGCGAAGCCGACGGCGTATTGCATCTCGCAATGAAGGTCCATGGCGATCATTGGCAAGTAGCGGAGCAAGCAGCCACACGAATCTCGTCGATTCCGCATCAAGGGGTAGTCCAAGGCAAAACCTTCACGCGAGCACCTCAACGTGGCGACATCACAGGCATGTATGTGAATCGCCAAGAGCAGGATCGGCAGCAGGCATTGCAGTGGCTGGCACGTGGCTTAACCCAAGTGGAAAAGGAACCTGCCAGTCCCGAAGTGGCCAAGTATTATGCTCGGCTCGCATCGACTCTCATGCACATTCGCCAAGCGCGACATGCGTGGCTGCTTCAAGAAAAGACCAACCTCGAAGGAGCGATCGATTACGCTGATCTGGAAGCACCTTCCTCGCATCCAACTCGATTTGCTCCGGTCGATGAAAGCGGCAAGCCCATCCTCTATCCCTTACCCAAAACATGGGCTGATGCCTCGTCCGATGGTGAACGCTATCGCTGGGCATTAGAGCAATCCAAGGAGATGAACGCTGCCATTGGTTTGCAATCGAGACTCGACTGGGCGCGCTTTCTCAACTCGCAGTTTTCCGTAGACACGTTGGTTGAAAGCCGTTGGTTCCTCAACGCACAAAACGACGAGGACCAAGACGACAAGAAAAATGCCGTCTTCGCGATTCACACGCTAAGCGATGACGAAGCCATCGCCAAACTTGCCTCAGGTATTCAGCGTTTCACCCTGGATGCCGAATTCAATCCCATTCGTATCTTCCAAGAATTGGCGCGATCGAATGATGCGACCATCGCCGAAAGTGCCCTGTGGGAATTGTCGCAGATCCACTTGAATCGCCGCCAATACCCCAAAGCCTTGGAAGAACTCAAAACATCTTTGCAAAAATTTGGCAATAAGAATCAATCGAAAATTCAATTGATCGCCAGTATCGAAGAACCCCGAGGAGCCTTCGATCCGGTACCGACTCAACTAGCGGGCTCGCCCGCGACGCTGGGACTTGTCTTCCGCAATGGGAAGGTTGCCAATCTACAAGCCCATCGCGTCGATCTTGAAGCGGTCATTGCGGCTACCAAGAGCTACTATCAAACCGTCACCATCGGCTCGAATCAGGGGTTCGATGGCAATCCCAATAAAGGAGTTCCCGATATTCGATTTCCTTACAGCCTGTTCGATGACATCAAACCGGGTAAGTATGCTTCCAATCATGTCGCCAGTTGGACTGAAAAGCTCGAACCACGTGAGAATCACTGGGATCGTCGCATCACTTTGAAGACCCCGCTTCAAGAAGCCGGCCTCTATGTCGTAACGCTACGGTTCGATGGATCGTCGTCCAATGTGGCCCGATGCTTGGTTTGGATTCAGGATACGGCTATTCTCCGTAAGCCACTCGACCAAAAACACCTTTACTATGTGGCCGATGCCAAGCACGGTCTCCCTCAGGCCGGTTGGAATGTCGAGTTCTTTGGTATTCGTCACAACAACAATAACGGCAATCAACGAGGCCAAAAGGTTTGGAACACCACGAACTTTTCCAAGAAAACGGACAACCAAGGTCAACTCCTTCTATCGCCTGAACAAGAACAAACGACTTACCAGTGGATGGTGATTGCTCGTGATGGCAAAGGAAAACTGGCGACTTTAGGCACCGAATGGGTCGGCCTTATGAGTCGCCATTTTGAACAATGGAATCAGCTCAAGGCTTATGGTGTCTCCGATCGCCCGGTTTATAAACCTGGGGACAAGGCACATCTCAAACTTTGGATTGCAAGAGCGGCCTATGCCCCCGATGTGGCGAGCACACCTTTGCCATCGCAAGCCTTCAAAATTCGCGTGGCAGATTCGCAAGGAACCGTCGCACTGGAAAAGTCGATTACCACCGACAAGTTTGGCGGAATCGAACTCGACTTTGAAACAACGAAGAAATCGACGTTGGGACTGTATCACGTTCAGGTCCTTGCAGATCAGGATCAATGGATCGAGTGCCCTCTACAGTTCCGCGTGGAAGAGTATCGAAAGCCCGAATTTGAAGTGGATGTCATTGCACCCGACAAGCCCGTTGCGCTGGGTGAGACGATCCGTTCAACCATTCGAGCCAAGTACTATTTTGGATCGCCAGTCACCGATGCCACCGCCACGATTCGCGTTCAACGAACGGCCTATCAGGACACCTACTATCCTGTATTCCCATACGACTGGTGCTATGGCCCAGGGTATTGGTGGCAGGCTTATGATTATTCTTGGTATCCCGGATGGGGACGCTGGGTAGGGTGTGTTCGCCCGTTGCCTTGGTGGATCGGTGGCGGCAATTATGAGCCTCCCGAGCTGGTTCTTGAAAAGCAAGTTAAACTCGACGCCAGCGGCGAAGCCAAAATCGAAATCGACACAGCGATTGCCAAAGCGCTTCAGGGGAAACAAGATCACCGCTATTCGATCACCGTCGAGGTCCGAGATGCATCGCGTCGAACGATCGACGCATCAGGGCAAGTGATCGCCGCTCGCAATCCCTTCAAAATCTACACATGGCTCGATCGCGGATTCTATCGAACGGGCAACAAGATTATGGCTCACTTCCAAGCCAAAACTCCGAGCGGTAGCCCAGTGGCAGGCAAGGGAAGGATCGAGCTTCTTCGTATCCAGTACAACGACAAGAAAGAGCCCCAAGAAAAACTCGTTCAAAGTTGGGACGCCACCACCGATGCAGATGGACTTATCAACCATGCCCTCCAGGCGGGCGAAGGAGGACAGTATCGATTGAGGCTGGTGTTGACCGATGAGGCTCAGCATGAGGTCGAAGGTGCCTTCATCTTCACGGTCCATGGTGATCGAGCGACCGATGCACAGTTCCGCTTCAACAAGATCGAGTTGATCACAGACAAGGCCGATTATCAGCCTGGAGAGAAGATTCAACTTCAAATCAATGCCGACCACGAGGATGCCCACGTTTTATTGTTCGTGCGCCCGGCCAATGGTGTTTATCCAGCTCCACAAGCGATCCGGCTCAAAGGCAAATCAACCATCGTCGAGATTCCGGTTGAGAAAGGGGATCAGCCTAACTTCTTCATCGAAGCGGTTACGGTTTACGATTGTGATGTCCATACAGCATCCAAAGAAATTATTGTTCCGCCCGAGAATCGTGTGCTCGAAGTCAAAGCCTCACTCGACCAGAAAGAATATTTGCCTAGCCAAGAAGCCAAAGTGAATATCGAAGTCAAGGATCCCCAGGGCAAACCCGTCGAAGCCTCTACCGTGATCGCCATCTACGATCGATCGATCGATGCGATCTGTGGCGGGATCGCTCCCTCGGATATTCGCGAGTTCTTTTGGAAGTGGCGTCGGCACTACGTGGCGCAGATGGCCGACAATCTGACGGCCGATACCTATCCCATCACCATCCATAAAGTCACAGCATGGAGTCCCCTGGGCATCTTTGGACGTGACGTCTCCGATCCCAACCAGGTCTTTCTCAGTAAAGGGGGTGCTGTTCGCATGATGCGAGGAGGCGGTCCTGGTGGCATGGAAGGAATGGCTGCTGATATGGCCATGCCAGCACCTGCGATGGCGGCCGAAGGAGCCATGGGAGGAATGGGTGGAGCCATGGCCAAGGGTATGAATATGTTGAGTGAGTCATTAGCAACGCCCGATGCGAATGCGGCTCAAGCGATGCCCGAACCTTCCGTTCGCAAAGATTTTGCCGATACGGCTCTGTGGGTTGGGCTCTTAGAGACCGACGCCCAAGGTCGAGCAACCAGATCGTTTAAGATGCCGGAGAGCCTTACGAGCTGGAAGATTCGAACGTGGTCGATGGGAGATCGGACACGCGTGGGTTCGGATTCGATCGAGGTCAAGACTCGCAAGAACCTGATGGCTCGTCTTCAAGCGCCTCGATTCCTCGTCGAACGCGATGAGTGCGTTGTCTCCACGTTAGTCAACAATGATTTTGCAGAAGCAGTCGAGGTCCAAGTCCAACTGCAGATCGATGGTGAGCTCAATCTGAAGTTGAAGGCAGGAGAAGCGGCAACGCAAACGATGACGATCGGCGCGAAAGAGCAAAAGCGAATCGATTGGCGCTGCATCGCCATTGCCGAAGGAGAAGCCAAACTCCGAACGATCGCCAAGTCTGCCAAAGAGTCGGATGCGATGGAACTCAAGATTCCCATCGTCGTTAATGGAATTCTCAAGACCGATAGTCTCGCCGGAACGATTCGTCCCAACCAAAACTTGGGCACCGCCACGTTCCGCATCCCCGAGGCTCGTCGTGAAGAACAATCGGTGTTCACACTTCGCGTCTCTCCATCGCTGGCGATGGCGATGGTGGATGCCCTGCCCTACATGGTCGACTATCCGTATGGATGTACCGAGCAAACGTTGAATCGCTTTGTACCAACGGTGATCACGCAAAAGGTACTTCAAGATCTCCGTATAGACCTTAAAAAGGTGGCCGAGCATCGCAACAATCTCAACGCGCAGGAGCTTGGCGATGCAACGCAACGAAAATCCCAGTGGAAACGTTTTGGTCGAAATCCCGTTTTCGATGCCGACGAGGTTCAAGCCATGGTCGACAGCGGCCTACGTCGCCTGACCGACATGCAGTGTTCCGATGGGGGTTGGGGATGGTTCAGTGGTGCCCAAGAACATAGTTGGCCTCATACGACCGCGACTGTGGTTCGAGGCCTGATGGCAGCACAACACAACGACATGCCCATCGTCCCCGGCGTTCTCGAGAGGGGCCTCCAGTGGCTTGAAAACTACCAAGCCGAACAACTGCAGTGGCTCAAGAATTTCGAGAAAGAAAATTCAGGGCCCAGCAAGTCACAGCCCGATCAACTGGATGCATTGGTCTTCTCCATCCTGGCTGAATCTGGAAAAGTCAATGCTGAAATGCAGAAGCAACTTTACAACAAAAGGCAAAGTCAAGGCGTCTATGGAATGACGTTAATCGCCATCGGTACGCATCACGCCGGCAACGTCGAACAAACGCAGATGCTACGGCGCAATATCGAGCAGTATCTCGTCGAAGATCAAGAGAACGAGACCGCTCACCTACGAAACGAAGCCTCTTGGTGGTACTGGTATGGAAGCGATATCGAAGCCAATGCAACGTATCTTAAATTGCTTTCCAAGCTGGACCCCAGAGGAGCAACAGCGCCGCGCATCGTTAAGTACTTGCTCAACAATCGCAAGCACGCGACCTATTGGAATAGCACTCGCGATTCTGCCTATGTGATCGAGGCCTTCGCCGACTACATCCGCGCTAGCGGTGAAATCGCCGGTTCGGTGGGTGCCGAGGTGTATCTCGATGGGGCCAAACTAGGAAGCATCGAATTCACTCCCGAAACCTTATTCTTGACCGACAACACGATTCGCTTGTTCGGCAAAGCAATCCCTTCGGGTGAACATCGTTTGGAGATTCGAAAGAAAGGGGATGGGCCGTTGTACTGGAATGCTTATTCCACCAACTTCACGCTCGAGGAAGAAATTGCCGCTGCGGGACTAGAGGTCAAGGTGGAACGAACCTACTACCTCCTAACGCCTCAAGCTAAATCGCAAACACTGGCGGGTGATCGCGGGCAAATTCTCAACAAACAACGTCTTGGTTTCGATCGCACCAAGATCGAAGATCTTTCAGAAGTAAAGAGCGGTTCGATGGTCGAGGTTGAATTGATCGTCGAAAGCAAGAACGATTATGAATACATCATGGTCGAAGATAACAAGCCTGCGACCCTCGAACCAATCGATTTCCTCAGCGGTTACACCTTCGATGGCGGCTTGAGCATCTACCGCGAGTTCCGAGAGCAGAAGGTTGGGTTCTTCTTGCGAGTATTGCCGCAAGGAAAGCACTCCATTCGATATCGACTCCGCGCCGAAGCACCAGGAACCTTTACCGCATTGCCAAGCGTCATCACCGGCATGTATGCTCCTGAGCTCGTTGGAAATTCCACCGACTTCGATATCAAGACGGTGGATTAGGAGAGGCTAGAGGCTAGAGGCTAGAGGCTAGAGGCTCTCAGCTCTCAGCGTTCCGCGATGCTGCGTGCGATTTCGAGGCCGCCGGGAAGGAGAGCCAATAGCTGACGTTGCGTCAGGATGCGAATGGGCTGACCTTGCGATCGCCGTTCCTGCACTTCCGCATCGCGTTCGGGAATCAAGAACGGTTGCTGATCAGACCCATCCACCGTATGCCCAATGATCAAGTAGTGCGTCTCGAGATTGATCTGCGATTGAACCTTAGCCCCCAATCGTTCTAGAAACAGAACAGCGTCTTCTCGGGCCAATCCCATTAGACTTCCATTGAGGACGACCCCTTTGTTCTTAAGTGGCATGGAACCGACGGCACTTTGCACAATGGCTTCGGTGGATTGCCTTCTTCGCTTGGAAGCTTCGGAGGATTCCGGCCAACCGTCGCGGCGAAAGTTCCGCGAACTTGGCCCGTCTTCAAATAATGTTGGTGTTCGCGAACGCGAACGTTTTATGCATCGCGGACCGGTCATCACGCCATAGCGCAACCTTCCTCGAGTAATTGAGAGTTTTTCTTCCAAACCATCAAACGATGTCGATTGATGATGCTTGGCGGCCTCCATGGCAATGATGGCGCAGACTCGTGCATCTTCCAAAGCATCGTGGTGACGGAATGAAAGTCCGAGCGCATCGGCGGTGGGTTTGAGACCGTATCCAGACCTACCGGGCCATGCGCGGCGAGCGATCAATCGCGTGCATGAGTACTCAAGTTCGGGACAAACAAGATCGTAAGCCAAGAGCGTTGCATTGAGCACGCGGAGATCAAAGCCTGCATTGTGGGCCACCACAATCCGTCCTTCGATCATGGAATGAATCTCGGTCCACAACTGATCCCATTCCGGCTGATCTTGAACGTGTTCGGGTAATATCCCGTGCACCGCAACGCATTGGGGTGAAAAGTAAAATCGTCGAGGGCGAATCAACCACGATTTCTCGCCGACGATTTGACCACCTTCCACCTGCACGACCGCCAACTGGCATGCGCTATCGGACCGGTGGTTCGCTGTTTCAAAGTCAATCGCAACAAAATCCATTCGTTGAACCTAATCTGCGGAACGCGTCGTGTTTTTATCGCGCGAGGCCTTGGACTTCCGTGAGAGATTTCCAACGGCTGCTTTCGTCGATCGATAGAGGAACCAACCTTTGATCCCAAGCCATCCGGCAATCATGATGGCAAGAATCGGAGCGAGATACACCATGATCGGACGGATGATCGATTGGCTCGCCTGTTCTGCTGTCCGACCAATCAACCCTGGCTTGCTCACCAAGTGCGGCACACCATTGGCATCCAGTACGATATCATCGCCTCCGAGAATGCGTTCGGGTTGAGCCAATATGATGGTAGTCGTACTCGCAGCAAACAATGTCTTTCCTGGGTTCTTTTCAATGAACCGTCCCATGAAGTTCACCATGCCCTTGGCATCTTGATGCAGCATCGAAAGGATGCCCGACTTCTGCGAAGATGGCAAGGTGGCAATTTCATCCGCATACCTTGCCAACTGCAAAGCCTCTTCGCGAGTCAACTTCTCGCCAAGTTCGATTCCATCTTGGCCAAGACTTCGGACCAAGGTGGTTCCAACACCTGGATGCGCCAACTCGGTTTGTAACGCTTTGGTTCCATACTGAGTGATCGTCTTGGAAAGCTCATCACCCTGACTGGCTGCGAGGCGTTTCAGAGCCGCTTCCACCGATGCTTCTGGAATTTCATCGAGCGATCGTAGTACTGGCAAGATCGCATCGGACTGCTGCAAAGCTCGAATCGTTTCTGGACCATGCTTTCCGGCTTGTACTGCAATACGTTGTACAGCTTCTTCGCCACCTTCGGACATGGCCTTTTGAGCCAGTCGCTTGACGGCCGCTTCCCCACCATACTCGGCAAGTTCCGCCCCAAGCTCGCGGGTGGTGGAACTCTTCAAGTACTTGGACAGCGACTTCATGATCACTTCGCCCACTTCACGAGCAGCCGTTCCCGATTGCCCCCACGCTATCGAACCGGTACCGAGAAGGCTCCATCCCATACAGGAAAAGAGCAAGATGTTTTGCAAGGATCGAAGAATCATCGAATCGTCTCCATCCACTTTTGATGCAACACTTCCCGTTCGGCGTTGGCCAGATCCAACAGGAGCTTATCGAGATCCGATTCCAATCCCTTCTCTTGTCCGTTTCCAAACAAGATGCCATGTTCCAATTGAAACAAATACGATTGTAGCTCTGTTCGTAGATGACCGCGAAAGGAGTCGGTCATCCACCAATCGACCGCCGCACCTACCACCAATCCAACACCCAGTCCAATCGCCGTTCCAGCGGGACCAGCCAACGATCCTCCTCCCGCACCGATCGCCGCCGATCCGGCCGTGCTACCACCTGCAGCCGCAGCGGAAGCCGCCGCCGATGTCCCTAACGAAGTCGCCACCCGTGTCACGATCGACGTAGCAACCGTCATCGCCACATCGCTCACGATAAAGGTCGAGATGCCTTGATAAACACTGTCCGAAGCTCGGCGCGAAGCCAACTTTTCCATGGACCGCTGGACACTCGATTCAAACTCCGTTTCTGGAATCGTCACTTCAGGGAGATCCTTCTCTTGGATCGCGACTTTGATGCGCGACAGCATCAAAGCTCGATCTGCTCGCAAATCCTCGCGAAATGCCTCGAGCGATCGCTGAATGCCCAATGCGAGCTGTTCGTCATCAAAGAAGTAATGTTGGAATTTTTCCGAGACATAACGGTCCACTCGTCCATCTTCATTCCACCAATCGGCGGGCATTCTGCGCAGAACTCCCATACGTGTCCAAAGCGATGTAATGTCATCGGTGAAAGGATCGATCGATTGACGATAAGCGGCGAACTGGTCGCGAATGCGAAGGATGCAGCGTTCTCGCGATTCGCGGTTGGCTTCTTCGCGAGCCTTGAGTATCGGTTCGAACGATTCGCTAAATACCGTTTCCATCTGCGTCCGCGTTGGGCGATTCTGCGTAATGGTTGCAATCGCGTTCCACGAACCTGTCGTCCATGCTACGCCGCTCAAGGCGAGAATCAATAGGCCGATGACGGTGACGATCGTTCGCATCTCATTCATGACCGAACCCTCGAACGTCCATTATTGTTCTTCAGAGAGTTGGATCCGTACCGGACCTGAAACCTCTTCGACGTCAACCACTTGATCGCGCTGCATGACGACAACCTCGCGGTCCACCGCCATTTGAGCGACCACTTCCAATACGCGATCGACCTTGTTCCGCCAGGGATGAAAGAGCGATCGAGCGACTTCGGTGGGACAGATCGACTTTCCTTTTCCGGAAAGCATCAGGAGTCGCATCACTTCGCTACGAATCTCTTTATCGCTTGGCTCACCCTCCATCATCCATCGAGTCCGCGTCATCGGCCAGGCTCCAATCCAGCCACTCGCATCGGCACGGCATACAAACTATCACTCGCCGTAACATAAAGTGTTTTTCGATCGCGACCGCCAAAGCACACGTTGGCCGTCCAATTCTTATCGATCGCAATCACTTCACGTTTCTTCCCATCAGGTCCGTAAACCGTGACCCCAGCTTTGCCAGTGAGATAAAGATTGCCTTCTTCATCGAGTGTCATTCCATCGGAACCTTCTTCGCAAAACAGCTTGCGTCCGGTCAGATTTCCGTCGGGTTCGATCTGAAAAACATAGGTCTTGCGATCGCCAATATCCGCTACGTATAGCAAACCTCTCTTCGAGTCCCCGACGATACCATTGGGTTGCTTAAAACCATCCGCAATCCGAACCATCTGCGTTCCATCGCGAAGTGTTCGATAGACGTGTTGACCTTCTTGAGGCATCGATGAGTGTTCCCACCAAGGCCGCTTGTAAAAGGGATCGGTAAAGTACAGGAAGCCCGAGGGATGGACCCAAACGTCGTTGGGACCGTTCAGTTTCTTCCCTTGGTATTCGGAAAAGAGAACGCGATGTTGACCCTGCGCATCGATTTCCCACATCTCGTTCTTTTCATCGGCACAAGCGATCAACTTGCCATCTTTGGCGAAGAACATACCATTGCTTCTTCCGCTCGGCTTGAGGAAGACTGTAATTTTTTGATCGAGATCGACCTTCAGAATTTGATTGTTAGGTTGATCGGTAAAATAGACATTGCCTTCCGCATCCATCGCAGGACCTTCGGTAAATTTGTAATCGCTCGACAGCAACTTGGGCTTACCCTGCGGGGCTACCACAGATTCTTGAGAATAAGTGGCTGGGGAAAGGACTAGCAACAAAAGTCCAGTACAAAAAGACACAGTGCAAAAAGACACAGTGCAAAAAGACACAGTGCAAAAAAGTCCAGCGCCGAAACCTATGGATTTCATCGTGCAATTTCCTTGAGGAGAAGAAGACCAGTCCCTATTGTAGCTTGCCTCGCTTCCCTGACGATGTCCTCTCCACCCTCCTTGGCATGGCATCCTCTGCGAAAAGTGCCGCTTTGGGTGGGCTTTTGTTCCTGAGAATGAGTTAGAATAAAGTTCTAGCTCTTTGGATGCGAGGATGCCTGCCGATGTCACCAACCCTTTTTACGCGCCGCTATTTTCTGGAAGAATGTCGGCTGGGACTCGGTTCGATTGCCCTTTGGTCGCTGCTGCAAAATGGACAATCTGCTTGTTCTCAGGAGCTCGCGGTCGATTCTTCTCGCTATCCCCAAGCCTTACCGGGGTTACCCCACCATCCTGCCAAAGTTCGCCGAGTCATCTTTTTGTTTATGGCAGGTGCGCCGAGTCAGCTCGACCTGTTCGACTACAAACCCGAGTTGGTTCGCTGGGAAGGCAAGCCCATCCCTCCATCGGTCATCGAAGGGCAGCGATATGCCTTTATTCAACCGAATGCTGCCGTGCTGGCTCCTCGATTTCCCTTTGCCAAGCAGGGCAAATGTGGGATGGAGATTTCCGATCAGCTTCCCCACCTAGGCAAGATCGTCGACCGCATCTCGTTGATTCGAAGCGTTTCTACCGATCAGTTCAATCATGCGCCGGCTCAACTCACGATGAATACGGGAAATGGTATTCCTGGTCGTCCCAGCATGGGGTCGTGGATCAGCT
Organism: Pirellulales bacterium; assembly: GCA_046349875.1. Taxonomy (GTDB): domain Bacteria; phylum Planctomycetota; class Planctomycetia; order Pirellulales; family Pirellulaceae; genus JAXMBN01. The sequence goes on along the minus strand of JAXMBN010000036.1, from coordinate 42,980 downwards.
ACGGGTTAGGAAGCGAGGCTTCCGATTTACCATCGTTCGTCGTTCTCAAGAGCGGCGATAGTCTCAGCGGTGGCGCTGCTATGTGGAGCGCAGGATTTCTACCATCCAAGTATCAAGGGGTTCCGTTTCGGGGCCAAGGCGATCCCATTCTTCATACGACGAATCCCAAGGGAATGGATACGCAAATGCAGCGTGACACGTTGGATGTGATACGCAGTCTCAACGATCGCCAATGGCAACGCCTTCGGGATCCAGAAATTCAAACGCGAACCGAGGCCTATGAGATGGCCTTTCGCATGCAAATGCGATCGCCCGAGTTGATGGATTATTCCAGCGAAACGAAAGAGACCATGGAGCTCTATGGGGCTGAGCCTGGTGCAGCAAACAAGGCATTCGCCAACAACTGCTTATTGGCTCGCCGTTTGGCTGAGCGTGGTGTGCGTTTCATTCAAGTCTATCATGCAGGATGGGATCATCATTCTGATGTCGCTGGTGGTCTCAAATCGCAGTGCAAGCAGACCGACCAAGCCTGTGCCGCCTTGATTCAAGATCTCGAACGTCGTGGCATGCTCGACGATACCCTTGTGGTTTGGGGTGGCGAGTTTGGACGAACGCCCATGGTTGAAGCGAGCGCGGCTCTTGGAAGATCTCAAGGTCGCGATCATCACCCTCAAGCCTTCAGCATGTGGCTATGTGGAGGCGGCATCAAGCAAGGATTTGAATACGGCAAGACCGACGAGCTCGGATTTCATCCCATTGAAGGCAAGGTAGACGTTCGCGACATCCAAGCGACCATTCTTCATCTCTTGGGTATCGATCACGCTCGCCTTACCTTTGAGTATCAAGGATTGCGATTTCGATTGACGGGTGTCGAAGACCATTCGCCCATCGGGGCCGTGCTTGCCTAATGCCGACTTCGATGCCTCAGAAAACTGCCGTCATCATCGGCGCTGGCCCGGCTGGCCTAACCGCCGCCTATGAGCTTGTAACGCGGAGTGACTATCGCGTCATCGTCCTGCAGCGCGACGAAGCCATGGGAGGAATCTCGCGGACGGTGACCTATCGAGGGAATCGCATGGACATCGGAGGTCACCGATTCTTCTCGAAAAATGATCGCGTTATGGACTGGTGGTTTCACATGCTGCCTCTCGAAGATGCGGTCGCTTCAAACACAAGTATCGCCTATCACCATCAAACGCGACCTATCGGCGAAGCGCCTCGATCCACCGATAGCGAACACGTGATGCTCTTACGGCAACGCAAGTCGCGAATCTTCTTTCGTCGCCAACTCTTCGACTATCCTCTGTCTCTTTCCTTCTCCACTTTGAGCCAATTGGGATGGATTCGATCGTTGAAGATCATGGCGAGTTATCTTCGATCGCTGTTGTTTCCTCTGCGTCCCGAGACCAATCTAGAACAGTTTTTTATCAATCGCTTTGGTCGCGAACTCTATCAAACCTTTTTTAAATCCTATACCGAAAAGGTTTGGGGAACTCCGTGCCACGCCATTAGCTCCGAATGGGGCAAACAGCGAATCAAAGGCCTTTCCATTCGCAAACTATTGCATCACCTCGTATTTCGATCTACCAAACCTGGAGCCGCGACGGTTCCGGGCAAAGAAGTCGAAACATCGTTGATCGAATCGTTTCTCTATCCCAAATACGGCCCTGGCCAGATGTGGGAAGAGGTAGCTCGCCGCGTTCAAGACCATGGTGGCAAAATCGATATCGATTCGGAGGTGATTCAGCTCCAACACGACAAAGATCGTATTGTCTCGGTGGTTGTTCGGAACCCGCGAACCCAGGCCACACGAACGATTGAAGGAGACGTCTTCTTTTCGACCATGGCCATTCAAGATCTCATTCGAGGCATGGATCCCGATCCCCCTCAAGAGATTCAAACCATCGCCGAAGGATTGGTGTACCGTGACTTTGTCGTCGTGGGAATGCTCCTCTCCAGTCTCAAGCTTTCCTCAGGGAATCCGCAGACCAAGAGATTGATCGATGACAATTGGATCTACATTCAAGAGCCCGACGTGCAAATGGGGCGATTGCAGATCTTCAATAACTGGAGTCCAGCGATGGTGGCCAATCCTGATCAGGTTTGGCTTGGACTCGAGTACTTTTGTGATCAAGGGGATGCGCTTTGGACACTTTCCGATGAAGCGATGATCGACTTGGCTCGGAAGGAACTAGCGAAGTTGGGTATCGCCGATTCCGACGCCATGCTCGACGCCACAGTGATTCGTGAACCCAAGACCTATCCTGCCTATTTTGGAACCTATTCGAGGTTTTCGGATATTCGAATCTATCTCGACCGATTTCCAAACCTCTTTCCAATTGGCCGTAACGGGATGCACCGGTATAACAATCAGGATCACTCGATGTTGACGGCGATGCTTGCGGTCGACAACCTCTTGTCGAACAGCTTCGACAAATCGAATCTATGGAACGTGAATACGGAACAGGAATACCATGAAACCAAGCGGACGCCCGGCTGACGACGCGCTCCGCATCGATCTATCGTGGCCAGCCAAGGGACTTGCCTATGGATTACTCGTATGCCTTGGTCTCGTTGCGTATTCCAATACGATGAGTGTCCCTTTCTTGCTCGATGATGCTGTTCGCATCGTGCACAATCCCGACATCCAATCGCTTGATCCACGCATCGTGATGGCTCATACCAATCGGCCTGTGGTTCAGTGGACCTTCGCAGTGAATTATGCGATTCATGGATTGAAGGTTGAAGGATACCACGCAATCAATCTCGCCATTCACCTTGTGAGTGCATGCTTGGTATTGAGTCTCCTTGTTCGCTGCCTGCCTCGCGTAGGATATCGTTCATCTTCGGCGATCGTTCTCGCCACGGCCATTGCAGCCACATGGCTAGTCCACCCACTGCACACGCAAGCGGTGACCTACATCAATCAACGCTATGAATCGCTGATGGGAATGTTTCTATTGGCGACCCTTTGGTCCTTCCTATGCTCGCAGAGTTCTTCGCGACCGTGGGCTTGGCAAACGATGTCCATTGTTTTTTGTGGTTTGGGAATGGGCTCTAAAGAAGCCATGGTGGCGGCTCCGCTGCTCGTTCTTTGGCTGGACCGTTCCTTGATCGCCAATGATTGGATCACCCTGCTCAAGGAACGCTGGATGTTTTATCTGGCATTGGCTTCCACTTGGAGCATTCTCGTATGGTCGATGGTGCATTACACAGGGGAATATACGGGTGGAGGCATGGGGCAAGTCGATCACGTGACACCGTGGACCTATCTACTCAGCCAATCAGAAGTCTTGGTGCATTACATTCGTCTCACCTTCTGGCCAACGGGGCTATGTTTTTGGGATCGATGGCCCGTCGCGGAATCTCTTTGGGCAGTCCTACCCTATGCGATCGCCATCGTTCTATTGCTTTTTGCAACAGCATACTGCCTCGTTCGTTATCCACCTGCAAGCTTTTTAGGAGCTTGGTTCTTTCTAATTCTTGCTCCAACATCGAGTTTCATTCCCATTCGGGATTTTATGTTCGAGTATCGAATGTACTGTTCGATGCTTTCTCTTCTGATCCTCTTCTATCTGGTATTGGACGCCATTCTGACGCGTTGGATTCAGGATCGCCTGCATCGATCGAGCCTTCAAATCGTCGTGGCCGTTGGTATCGTTCTGGGTTTATCGTCGGTGACCTTCCAGCGGAACGCGGTTTACGGGACCGAGCGATCGCTGTGGCAAGACACCGTTGCGAAAGCACCTCATCATGCGGCGGCATGGCACAATCTTGGTATCGCTTTGGTAGCCCAGCGCGATCTATCTGAAGCCTTACCGGCATTTGCGGAAGCGGTTCGACTTTCCCCTCAAGATGCGTCGCTTCGTTCCGCATACGGTACAGCTCTGATGGAGTTGCAGCGGTGGGATGAGGCTCAATTTGAGCTCCAAAGCGCCATCGCCATTCAACCCGATCATGCTCTTTCACTGCGCAATCTTGCGATCTTGGCATTCGATCGTCGCGACTATGCCTCAGCCATGCGCTATGGTCGAGCGGCCATTCACAAGCAAGATGATCTAGAGGCACATTTGACCTTAGCCGCCTCCCTATTCATGCTCGGAATGCTCGAAGAAGCTCTCCAAGAATCGCGAGACACACTTTCGCAACATCCCAACTGCACGGCCGCATTCCTCAACGCAGCCCAGGCCCTCTGCGCACTCCAACGCAATGACCAAGCCATTGCCTTGTTGCGCGATGCTTCCGCAAATGAAGTTTCCAATCCTCTGATCGAAGCCACTCTCGGGCGGCTCATTGCGGACGAAGCTCCCAAAGAAGCGATCAGCCACCTGAAGATCGCCTATCCTGTGTCGTCGGCGAAGATCTTCGCTGATGGAGCGACGGAGATTCCGGATGACCTACGTCTATTATGGAAGCTTCAATCTCAGCATCCAACGACTGAAACCATCGGCGAACTTCAAGCCTGGCAAGAAAAGTACCCGAAGGAACTTACACTTCGCTATCGGCTCGTAACCGCCTTCGTCCAATTGCGACAACTCGACGAAGCCGTTCTCGCGATGGAAGAGGTTGTTCGCCTTCGCCCAGGATCGATCAATGACCAAGCCTATCTGGATAAGCTACGTCAGGCTGCAGCGGAACAACAGCGAAGCGAAAAATAACGAAACCCTGGCGTGTCAATCGATCGCGCTCATCCCTTGATGGCGCGATCACAATGAAGATTTTCGATCAAGTCGTTGCAAGCAGAATCGCAACTAGCGGCGAAGATCGTATTGAGGCAGAGGTGTGTCACTTAAGCGAATCGGTGCAGCTGGAAGAGCTGCTGGAAGAGTCGCAGGTTGAACTCCTGCCGGAGCACCAGGCGCATTGCCGATGGACATCAACGATGCTCCACCTGCTTGCCCCGAATGTTGCTCGAACTGCTTTTGATAAAAACTCCCATCGCTAGCCGCGGTATTGGAAGCGAGTGATGGTACCGATGCATTCGCGCGAAGTGGCGTATCTTGGAGCGATTGGGCCCCAAGGGACTGCGGTGCTGCAAAGCCGTCTCGTGGATTGGCAAATCCTACACCCATGGTTTGTGGGCCTTGGTTGCTAACGAGACGAATGTCGCTCCCATTGGCTGCCATCGATCCGGCCGAGGGTTGGTGTCCCATGGCAATGGCCGAGAAATCTTCTACTGGTCCGCCACCATTGCCAACCCATTTGTTCCAAGCAACTTGCAACTTTCCAATGCGAGGATACCCATAAGCGCGTTCGGTTGCGCCGACCCAATCTTCAGTTCGCATTCCGTCTTCGAGATAAGCAACAAAGCGGCGAGGGCCACCTTGGGCGATCAAGAAACTAGCGACGCTATAGCCTTGTGCATATAGTGGCATGATATCGCGCGGATAATCTCGCAATGTAAACATCGTTGCGAAAGGCAAGGCGCGTCCTTCGGAAATGAACCGTACTAAGAAGTCATCATGCTTGCTGCGTTCGCTGGTATGCTCGACAGTCGTGCATGCTCCTTCATCAGCCCATCGAGGAACAGGCTTTCCAAGTCGCGAGAAGTATGTTGCAAAGATAGTGTGAGTGATCTCGTGCGGAAGAACACTATCGAGAATCCGTTCGCGCGATCCTTCGACTTCCATCGACCAATCGGTAACCGTGTTGTCGATCAGAGTGAAAGTGGTCTTACCACCTGCACCGCGATTGGGAGCTGCCATCACGCGAATAGGACAGGGTCGTGGCCAATTGGGCAAAGGCTGCCCCAACCAATAAACTGCCAGTTCCCGACGAAAGTTTTCCGCCACTTGCGACACTTCCTGAGCTAACTCAGGCGTTCGCGCTACCACAATGAAGTTTTCAGAATTGACTCTTGCTCCACCAGGCTGAGCCCAAAGTGGAACCAAAGTCGATACCCATAGCCAAGCCGCGATCCCAATTCGGCGAGCATCCATGCGCATATTCTCCATAACGTGAGACGACCAATCCTTGGTCTTATCCCGGAAGATTCATTGGCACGTCCAAGTGCCCTCCCGGTGCGAGGGTGGAAGTCTAATGCGTTCGCGTTTGACGAGCCTAGGTCAATCTTGAGCCAAAGTTCGTAAAAACCGTCAAAAACCTTACGATCGCTAGCGTCGCTATTGTTTTGCTAGCATCTCCAAACCGACCGGATCGATGCGTTTCAATTGGAGCGCATGATTGAGCGGTCGAAGTTTGAAGAGTGGCTAGTGGCTAGTGGCTAGTGGCTAGTGGCTAGTGGCTAGAGACTAGAGACTAGAGACTAGAGACTAGAGACTAGTGACTAGGGACTAAAAGGCTAAGAACGATCTTGAATACGCTTGCCACACGATGGAATACGATACTGCGACGCCAATTGGGCATCGGGCGTCGACACGATGTGGACCTCGCTTTTTGGTTGTTGATGGCCTGTGCCTGCCTGTTCATGGCCTGGATAGCTCGACTCCATCCCTTGACCCACGATGCGTTTCACGAGATGGCGATGATTCGCTATTGGCATCAAACGGGATCGTTTCCACACAGCGACGTCTTCGCCTTCACTCCCACGGTATCGCCTGCGGTCCATCATGAATGGGGGATGGGAGCGATACTCTACCTCTTCACCTTTTTCAGCACCGACCCTTTTGTGGGCATTGGAGTGCTGAAAGGGTTTTGCTTGGTCATTCTTGGATTGCTCGTCTACCGTGGTGCGCGTATGTCGGGAGCTCACCCGATCGTCTTGGCCATGCTCGCTCCCATCATCTTTCCGGTCATCTGGGTTGGGTTTTCAACCTTGCGAGCCGGGATGTTTACCATGGTTGCAATTGCAGCGCAGTGGGTCATGCAACGATACGATCTACGAGGTTCACGAGCTTGGATCCTTGCTTGGATCGCGTTCTACGTGATTTGGCTCAACGTGCATGCAGGATTTGTCGTTGGGATCGCGATGCTTGGCTGCCACGGCATCGAACGATTTGTTTTGACTGGGATCAACAAAAGTACGACCCATCAACTACCACGTTTCGATTGGATGCGATCTTTCTCCGCGACATGGCATCTGGTGCTGCTCATTCCTGTCATTCTTATTGGCGCTTGCCTCAATCCATGGGGTACCGACTACATTCCGTACTTGATTCGAGCCATCACGATGCCACGGCCAACCATGCTCGAATGGCAGCCGCTGTGGAAAACCTACCAACCTGAATGGACTCTTGTCTGCTACACAGGATCAATCGCCCTCGCAGTGTATGGCTTTCGTTCGCGTCGTTGGGACCGATGTTTCGGACTCCTCATCCTCGTTCTCTCGGCCTACATGTCCTTAAAGCATCTACGCCATGGTGCGTTGTATGGAGTGCTTTGGCTTATGATTGTTCCCTCATGGATCTCGAGCACACCTTTGGGCCATTGGATCTTGCAGATGCTGCATCGAGACCGTCAGCGAGTGATCTGGGTATCTACCTTCGTATCGGGTATCTGCTTGTTGATGGCGTGGATACCTAGTCACTTTCAAGTCACTCTACCAAGAACGCTCGCAGAGTCCCCGCATTGCTACCCTGTCGATGCCGTCGAACACCTTCGTACGACTGGATTCCATGGCAAACTCGTAACACCCTTCCATGCAGGGTCGTACGTCAGCTGGACTCTTCACCCACAGGTGTTCGTTTCGGTCGACGGGCGTTATGAAGTAGCCTATCGCGACGACGTTCTTCCCAAACATAATCGACTCTATCGAGCAGAGTCGGGATGGGAAGAAGTGCTTCGTGAATTTCGTCCCGATGCAATTCTAGTACCTACCACAAGCCCCTTGCTGGAAGCTCTAGAGCATTCGTCGATCACCGATGAGATTGGCTGGCAATTGGAATATCGAGACCAAGCCTACGCTCTCTTCCAGCCCGCAACCTCTCTGCAATGATTTCTGGCGGCCTGCCAACATCGAGATTGCGAGAGCTCCTTCTTGCAACGGTTATCGGTTGCCCACCAAAGGCTGGCTAGCCCCATCCATCTGTCCGGATGCGTAACCCTGTGCATAAGATGGCGTTGCCGGTTGCGGATGCCCTCGCTCGATCCACTGCCATCCGCACAGAGTGTTAGGGCAAGGCGTTACCCCCATGCGGCAAGAGGCTTGCTCGACAAACCCTCGGTGATACCCTTGATAATAATCCTGCTTAGGGTTTCCCACGCCGCATCGACAAGTACCTGGTACACACCCGTGGTGCTGCGCATAGTTTTGATCGGCTTGCTGGCCGATGTAGGTGGGCCATAGTTGGCTACACGTGCACGTAGGCAGCACCGTACGACATCCACTCGCGCTCAGGCCGAGAAGTAACAGACCCAAGACCTGTATCGACTTCATTGCACTGCGCATCCCTGCACCTTCAACATAACGCAATCCCGCGGTTCCTGGTCCATTCCATCGGAACTCTTCGGATCACCTTCTTCCTTATCGACCGATCCCACCTTGGCACTGATCCTCACCTCTCATCGAATGCGTTGTGTCGACTTTGCCGGATCGACACTCTTTGCCGTCGAACGCTAGGGTTTGCCTCTTCGTCATGTCGTGACCACACTCGGTAGATTTGAACTCGATCTAGCCATGTTTTTTCCGAGTGTCACCAACCATCGGCTATCCTACGGTAGACGGAGAATCAGAGTCGCAGGGATCGTTCGCGCTTCGCTTTCGCGTTGAATCCCTTCGATTCGCAGGAAATGCTGCCGATTGGAGTTCAGGCAACGCACGATGGATTCGCGACACGAGGTAACGCGAGCACCGAAGGAATTCGGATGCCAAGGACGCTCAAGCCAACGGGCTTGGAAGGGAATGCGATGCATTCTCCTCTTGTCGTGCTTTCTGCTCGTAGGTTGTCAAACTCTATCGATTCCTCGCATCGATCCGACTGGGCAAAGAATCTTTCTTCCCGAACCTTATCGCGTGGGCCTGTCGGATGTCTTCACGCATACCGATCGCAATGGACTTCCAACGCGATCTGGCATCTTTCCTGATCCAGCCTATCAGACGCCTCCGACTCCTCCCGCTTGTTTGGATGGAACCGGCAACTGTCGCAATCCTCTTTGCAAGTCCTGCTGCAGCAAACTTCTAGCGGACAAAGGGGAGCGAGGTCAAATCCTCATGACCCCGACTCGCATCGTGGCTCCGGTAGGTGGCGAAGTGGTGTTGCTTGCAGGGATCTGCGGTGAAGATGGCTATTTGATGACGAAAGAACCGCTGGAGTGGATGTTGTCTCCCGATAGCGTCGGCACGTTCATCGAGGTGGGAGATGATCTCAAAGGAAAACCTCTTCAGCAATGGCATACCAAGGTCAAGGTTGAGAAACGGGACGTCGACTACGCCAAAGGGCGAACGAGTTCCTCAGAGACGATTATCACTCGCGGTACCGAATGTCGTGATGATGACTTGATTCTCAAGAAGGGACAAACATGGTTGAGTATCTCCAGTCCGACAGAAGGAATGAGCAAGGTAACCGTCCTGGCACCCGATAGCGAGATTTGGGATCGCCGACGTCAAACAGCGACGATCTATTGGATCGATGCGGGATACACTTTTCCCGATCCAGTCACTGCACTCAACGGTCAACCCGCTACACTCGTTACGCAAGTCTTTCGAAGCGAAGGATTCGTCGGTGCGGAGGGTTGGAAAGTCATCTATCGATCGCTCAATCCTGAGATTGCAAAGTTTGCGCCGAACGATGCCGCGGTCCACGAAGCTATCGTCGATAGAGATGGCCGAGCCACCGCGCAGTTGGTCAATGTGAGCGGCGGTCCGAACGCAGCCATTGTGTCGATCGAAGTCGTCAAACCTGCCGACAATGAGAATCGGATTGCCGAGATGACGTTGGCCCAACGTCAGGTACCAGTCACATGGAGTGCTCCGAAACTGCTTGTGCAAGCAGCAGGACCGGAGTTCGGTGTCCCAGGCGAATTGATGACCTACCACGCCAGTCTGAGCAACGTCGGAGACTTGGTTTCCGAGAACACCGAATTTCGGGTCGACGTTCCCTCCGGCATGGAAATCGTTTCCATCTCGCCCGAGATCAATGCAAACAATGGACAGATCCTGCCTCAGTCTCGCATTTGGCGGATCGGTCCCATGGAGCCGCGCCGTCGACTGGACGTTTCGATCGTCGTTCGTCCCTCCGGCTTTGGCGATGTACGCATGATCTTTGCTGGACGTGGAGTCGCGGGACAAGGCCCGGGCTCGATCGTTGCCGAAGATACGCGTCCTCTCAACATTCGCATCGCCCAACCTTCAGTTCAAGTGAGCATGGTTCCATCGGACAATGTTGGGCAGGCCGAAGTCGGCAAAGAAGTGCAATTCAATATCGTTGTGGTGAACTCGGGCAACTCGGCACTCAACAATATCAAGCTGCGGGTCAATAGCGATCCCGGACTTCAAGAAGCTTCCACCAATCAGAATCGAGTCGAACAAGAGATTCCTTTCTTGGCGCCAGGTCAGCGTCGCGAACTTGCGCTTCGCTACGTGATTCGCCGCGAAGGACAACTCAATGCCGAACTCATCGTTTCTTCCAACGAAGCGGTCCTCGGCAAGACACAAGCAACGGCTCGCGGCATGCAAGCGGTACAAAAGATCCCCGGCGTTTCGGTCGACATCGTCCCCGTAGGTAATCCGCAAGACCTCGCCACTCGAGATCGACGCGAGGTCAAGATCGTCGTTGGCAACTCTGGCCAAACACCCATCAGCGACATTCAGTTGGAAGTACTTTACGACGGAAACATCGAACCGCGTCAGGCCTCACAAGGTGTTACCGACGATTCGGCGCGACGCCGCTTGGCATGGCGAGCCCCCGCGGCGATCAATCCCGGTGATCGCAAAGAATTTTTGGTTGAGTTCGCGCCATCGCAAGTGGGTGGCAACCTGCCTGCGAGTGGAACGTTGCGAGCCAACGTAGTGACCGCTCAAGGAGTAACCGCTACGAAAGACTTTACACTCAGTCTCGGTGGTGGCTCGGTAATGCCTGGCAACAACCCCAACCCTGTCCTTCCAAACAACCCCAATCCTGTTCTTCCGAATAACCCAAACAATTCGGTTCTTCCAGGTGGTGGAGGAAGTGGCGGACTGACGATCGATATCGTTCGCGCCAACGATCCTTTTTATGCGAACCAAGCAGCAACTTACAATATCACGGTTCGCAATCCATCGAATACCGATGAGCGGGCTGTGGTTCTTCAAATTCGAGCCACCGAAAATGTTGAAGTGTCCGGCTTGAACTCGGTCGGATACAACCTTCCTTCTACCTATCCTGCCATGGGTGTAGCACGATCGGCTCCGATTCAGTTTCTACGTCCTGGCGAATCCTTCCAATGGATCCTCAAGGTTGTACCGCGAGCACCGATGGAGTTTACAGTCCAAGCAGAAGTCTTAAGCGAAGGAATGCAACAACCGATCACACGTAGCGTGACCGCGCGCGCTCTCGAGAACTAGTCGCACCCGATTCGTCGAGTCCCATCATTCGACATCTCGATCAAAAAAAAAGGTCGTGAATCCCAAAGGATCCACGACCTTTTGCTTTTACCAATCAAGCCTCAAACGAGGCAGAGCCTCTTAGAGTTCCAAGAACAATCGCGCTGGATCTTCCACAACTTCTTTGATGGTTCGCAGAAAGGTCACTGCTTCGCGACCATCGATGATTCGGTGGTCATAGGTCAACGCCAAATACATCATGGGACGAATGACCACCTCGCCGTTCAAAGCGATGGGCCGATCCTGAATCGAGTGCAATCCAAGTATGGCACTTTGAGGTGGATTGACGATCGGGGTCGATAGCAATGAGCCATAGATTCCACCGTTGCTGATCGTGAAGGTACCACCTTCGAGATCTTCGGGCATCAATCGATTGTCCATAGCTTTGCGAGCGTAATCGCCAATCGATCGTTCCACGGCGGCAAAGGTCATGTTTTCGACGTTGCGAAGAACAGGAACGACGAGTCCCTTTCCACCACCGATGGCAATGCCGATATCGCAGTAGTGGCGATAGACGATGTTGTTGCCACGAATCTCTGCATTGACTGCAGGGAAACGTTTGAGCGCTTCGCAACTGGCTTTGGCAAAGAACGACATAAAGCCTAGCTTCACGCCGTGTTTTTCATGGAATGCGTCCTTGTATTTGGAACGCAGGTTCATCACAGGTTGCATGTCGACTTCGTTGAAGGTTGTCAACAATGCCGCCGTTTGCTGTGCTTGTACAAGACGCGTCGCGATCGTCCGACGAATCATGCTCATCGGTTTGACTTCTTCGATGCGCGATCCTGAACCGGCAATCGATGGAGTCGAAATCTCTAACGTGCCGGTGGGGCGTGCAACGGGCGCGGGAGCAGGGGTGGCTACAGGAGCTGGTGCTGCAGGTGCAGAAGCCGATGAAGCCACGAAGTTGGCCACGTCTTCCTTAAGCAAACGGCCGCCAGGACCTGTGGCGGGTACTTGTGAAGCATTCAGTCCATGATCCCCAAGCATTCTCTCGGCTGCAGGCATGACCCGCTGTTCACCAGCCGGTGCTGGAGCGGATGCCGATGGCTGAGCGGGCGCAGCAGGTGCGGCCGATCCAGCAGCAGGCTTCTCCGATGGTTCGATCTCGGCAATGAGTTCTCCGACAGCGGCGAATTCATCTTGCTTCTTGATGATGCGTTTGAGAACGCCCGAAGTTGGCGAAGGAACTTGGACCGACGCTTTCTCCGTCTCGAGTTCGACGAGATCAGCCCCTGCCTCAATCCACTCGCCCTCTTTCTTCAACCATTGACTGATTTGAACTTCTTGAATGCTTTCACCCACGGCGGGTACGTGAACTGGAATCATTGAATCGATTTTCTATGTTCGTATGAATGGAAACTTAAGGACGATGGATACGGTTTAGAGATGGATGGCAAGAATCGACTTCTACGCCACAACCTCGTTTGCTTTAGAGGCCTTCAAAAGCAGCATCCAAAATCTCGCGTTGTTCGAGTTTATGCGTGTTTGCCGAACCAGTGGAGGGACTAGCCGATTCAACTCGCGATACCAATCGCAATGGGAATCGCGACTGAATCGCATCGCCCAATCGCATCTTGATGTGCGTCCATGCGCCCATGTTCTCGGGCTCTTCCTGGAACCATCGAACGTCGGTGCCATCCGGATACTCGGACAGCACATCCATGAGAACCTTAGCAGGTAGAGGATAGTATTGTTCGACACGTACGATGGCGACATTGTCGAGATTTCTCTTTTGCCGCTCTTCAAACAGTTCGTAATACGCTTTACCTGTGCAAAGAAGAACTCGCTTGGTTTGCGAACCCTTGGGACGATCGTCTGGAATTACTTTTTGGAAACCACCGCTCACAAAATCGCTCAAAGGTGAAACCACCAACGGATGCCGCAGCAAACTTTTCGGCGTCAACACGATGAGTGGCTTGCTCCATCGCCAATACACTTGGCGACGTAAGAGATGGTAGTACTGTGCCGGAGTCGACGGTTGGCAAACTTGAATATTGTGTTCCGCCGTCGACATCAGCATACGTTCGAGGCGAGCACTGCAATGCTCAGGTCCTTGGCCTTCGAAGCCGTGCGGCAAGAGCATCACAAGTTTGCTCAATCGTCCCCACTTGTCTTCCGCACTCACGATAAACTGGTCGACGATTACCTGGGCCACATTCCAGAAGTCACCGAACTGTGCTTCCCATGCGACCAAACCTTCAGGGAAATCCAAACTGTACCCATACTCAAATCCGAGCACGCCGGCTTCCGAGAGTGGACTATTGATGATCTCGATCCGCCCTTGCTTGGGCGATAGATTGGCCAGAGGCATGTACTCGGAGTTATCTTCGGTATCGTGCAACACTGCGTGACGTTGCGAGAACGTACCGCGTTCGCAGTCTTGTCCCGAGAGACGCACTTGTCGGCCATCTTCCAAGATGGTGGCAAACGCCAAAGACTCGGCCGACGCCCAGTCCAACGACCGCGTCCCTTCGGCCATCTCTTTGCGAAGTTCAAAGAACCTTTGCAACTTTTTATTGAGCCGGAAGTTGGATGGGAAATTGCACAGCGAATGGAGGACCCGCTTCAGGCTCACTTCCGGTAAGGCGGTGATGACCGTTTCATTTTCTGGCTCGGGACCACCAAAATAGCCCGACCAACATCCACCCAATGTTTGCGCATCGGATACGAAAGGTTCACTCTTGGCGAGTTCAAACTCTTTCGTCAGTTTATCCAAGCGAATCTTGGCGATGGCATCGGCCTCTTCGCGGCTGAGCTCGCCCATCTGCAACAAGCGATCGAGATAACTTTCGCGAACACTCTTGCGTTGATCGATGGCGCTATACATCAATGGCTGAGTGAATCGAGGCTCATCCCCTTCGTTGTGCCCCAGCTTTCGATAGGCATACATGTCGATAACAACGTCGCGCTTGAATTCGCGACGGAAATCCATCGCCAAATTGACGACTTGCGCCACCGCTTCAGGATCTTCGCCATTGACGTGGAAGATTGGAATCTGAAGCATCTTGGCCACGTCGGTTGCATAGATGCTCGATCGCCCTTCCTCAGGTTCCGTGGTGAACCCAATCTGGTTGTTGATGATAACGTGAAGCGTACCACCGGTTTGATAGCCGCGGAGCTGACTCAAGTTGAGCGTCTCTTGAACCACCCCTTCACCGGCAAACGATGCATCACCATGGATGAGAATCGACATGGTTTCGGACCGCTTGCTATCTGCAATCCGATCTTGCTTGGCTCGGCATCGTCCCAATGCTACGGGACTCACGAACTCCAAGTGACTTGGATTGAAGCACAACGAGATATGTACCTTGGCACCCGTACTGGTCGTCCAATCGCTGCTATATCCCAGGTGATAGCGAACGTCTCCGCCACCTCGGCTCAACTCGGGATTGGGATCATCAAAGGACCAGAAAATACTTTGTGCTCGCTTTTGCATGATGTTCGCAAGAACATTCATACGTCCGCGGTGAGCCATGGCGAGCACGACGCTTCGCACGCCATGTTGGCCCGCCTTTTCGAGAGCTCGATCGAGCAAAGGGATTAGGCTTTCCGCACCTTCAAGAGAAAAGGTCTTGGCTCCGACGAACTTGCGGCGAACAAATTCTTCAAAAACCGTCGCATCCGCCAAACGTGTATAGATGCGCAATTGAACATCGCGCGAGAGCTCCAATCGATTCTCGGTGCTCTCCATGCGGCGCTGCAACCAATCGCGAATGTTGCGATTATCAATGTGAGTAAACTGCGCACCGATGCTTCGGCAATAGGTGTTGCGAAGCTTCTGCAGAATGTCCCCCAAGGTCTTGCCATTGACATACTGTAGCGCGTTGCAAGTAAACGGTCGGCCCAAGTCCGCTTCGGTCAACCCATGCGACTCGGGATCCAACTCGGGTGGGCGTTGCCGCGCGATCCCCAACGGGTCCAGTTGAGCAATCAAGTGTCCACGTACGCGATATTCGCGAACGAGCTGATCCACTCGATCTTGCATCCGCGCCAACCACATCGCCTCTTCGGTGGCAGGGTCGGACGAGAGCGATGCAACCGCAGTCGTATAACCATCGCCCCCATGCTCATTCTGCGCCGCTAACGAAAACTCTTGAAAGTACTTTCGCCAAACGTCAGATACACTGGAAGGATCTTTAATGTACTGAACGTACAGATCGTCGATGTAATCGAGACTGTAGGTGTTCATATTGCAAAGTCCATCGATGCGTCACAGGACGCCTTAAAAGGAGGAAGCAACGCGATCCCGCCAGCTCTCGAAAAGCATCGACGACGATTGCATTGCATTGAATAGGATGGCCAAAGGTTCCCAAGCAACGTGGCTTTTGGGACCGTGGCTCCTGGGATAGATACAGGAAAATCACAACCTGTTGAAGATCGATTGCGGCTCATCGTCGCAGCGGGAATAGAATCCCCAAGGCGATCGAGTTCCAATCCAAGCGCAGAATCTCTTATTGGCGCACGCTTCCACAACAAGCGATCAAGCGAAAGAGAGCTACGGAAGTTCCGCTGCTGAAAAGGATTGGTAGGCCCAGAGGACACGGGAAATCACCGCATTCGCAGTGTCCGAATCAAGTGAAGGAACAAACCCGATCAATCAGGTATGCTTGGCAAAATAAGATTCTTTAGTGTATCCCTACCCACGCAAAAGAACATGCCATCTAGAAGAATTCTTGATGGAGCTCTTGCGAAACTCGCCGAAAACGCACCCACCCAAAGAAGTAATCCTTATCGATCTAGATCTTAGCAAGCATTTTTCTCATGCTCTCCAGAGCTCCCTCAAGCTTGCCTAACGGGAAAGGCCGCACCCCAATGGAACCTTGGAGCGTGTACGCACCCTCGATCCACCTCCGTTGAAGCATCGAGGAGAGACTTTCCCAATGCCCACAAAGGCTAGGAAGTCCAAGCGGACCGCCAGTTCACCGCTGCACGGATCCCTTTCGAAGGAATTCAAAGAACTGCTAGCTTTCACTTTTAATATAGGTTTAGCTGATTTAGAATCGAGCCGCATTGAGTTACGGTTTCTTTTTATTATCCCAGGAGACAGCAATGGCGAATCAATTGTTCCGAACGAAATCGCTTGATTCGATGGTTGCCCAAATGGAAGGCGGCCATGGGTTGAAGCGAGCGTTAGGGCCCATATCCTTAACGGCCCTCGGGGTCGGAGCAATTATCGGTACGGGGATCTTCGTGCTGGTGGGCAAGGCTGCGAATCAACAAGCTGGACCTGCCATCATGCTTTCCTTTGTGGTTGCCGGTCTCGCCTGTATCTTTGCTGCCCTCTGCTACGCCGAGTTCGCATCGATGGCACCCGTCGCTGGCTCGGCCTACAACTATGCCTATGCCACACTTGGCGAGCTCATGGCATGGATCATCGGATGGGATTTGATTCTCGAATATGCCGTCGCCTCTTCCACCGTCGCCCATGGTTGGTCCAAATACTTTCAGAAGTTAATGGAGCAATTTGGGATCTCGATCTTTCAACCTGATGGATTATTAGGGAGATTTGCGGACGCACCATTCGACTACAACAAGGAAAAATGGTTCTTCCTGACCGGTGATGTATTTGACTTGCCCGCCATCGTTATCACGGCCATCGTTACCTTTGTTCTTGTTCGAGGCGTTTCGGAAAGTGCCTTTACCAACGCGATCATGGTCGCTATTAAAGTTGGCGTAGTTCTGTTTGTGATCATTGCCGGATGGAAATTTGTTTCGTACGCCAATTGGACCAATGAATTTGCTCCTTATGGTTACGGTGGAATCACGTTCTTCGGCCATCCCATTTTCGGTGGATCGGATAAAGGGATGATGGCAGGAGCGGCGGGAATCATCTTTGCCTATCTCGGGTTTGATGCTGTTTCGACACAAGCTGAAGAAGCAAAGAATCCACAGCGCGACCTTCCGATTGGTATCATCGGTTCTCTGATTATCTGTACGGTCCTTTACATTGGTGTGTCGGCTGTCTTGACCGGTATGGTTCCCTACAATGAAATCGATGTCGATGCTCCTGTTGCTTCGGCCTTCCAACATGTTGGTTTTGAATTCGCGCAGTTTCTTGTAACCGTCGGTGCCATCGCTGGTATCACTTCGGTATTGCTCGTGATGATGATGGGTCAACCTCGGATCTTCTTGGCAATGGCTCGCGATGGTCTTATGCCGGAATCGTTCTTTGGTGCGATTCACCCTAAGTTCAAAACGCCTTGGAAGTCGACGATCCTCACAGGTGGCTTGGTGGCAACAGCCGCAAGTCTTTTGCCTTTGAGCATTCTGGCGAACCTCACCAACATTGGAACTTTGTTTGCGTTCGTATTGGTGTGTGCATCGGTGCTGATTCTCCGCGTGGTCGATCCAAATCGCCCTCGACCTTTCCGCTGCCCTTTCTCGCCAGTCTTCCCTGCTTTGGGCGTGATTCTTTGCATCGCACTGATGCTTTCGCTCCCTAGCGAAAACTGGTTGCGGCTCATCCTATGGCTCTTCGCTGGCTTGATCATTTACTTCTGCTATGGCTTTTGGCATAGCAAACTTCGCAATGCTCCAGTGGACTAAATTGCAGCCGATTCCGTGACCAAGGTTCCAGAGGATCGACAATGGAACCGTCGGTTACGTACAATGAAATCTCACGGAAGCCTTTCTATGCTCCATAGAAAGGCTTTTTTTGCGTACTACCCCGCCCTGCTTCCCTCCTAGGATTCGAAAGTATGCATACGATCTTTCGTAATGCTCTCGCATGTCTAATGCTTTCAGCGAGCGTCTTACCCACGTGTTTGAAGGCCGACACGCTCTTGGTTGAGGCTGAATCGTTTCAGGAACCAGGAGGCTGGTTTTTGGATACAGCCTTTACCCATATCGTCGGCTCCCCTTATCTCATGGCTCATGGTTTAGGCAGACCTGTTGCCGATGCAAAGACGAGGCTGACAGTCAAAGAGGCTGGTAAGTATCGCGTGTGGGTTCGAACCAAGGATTGGGTTGCACACTGGAAGGCACCAGGCAAGCCTGGCCGATTCCAAGTTTTGGTTCAGGGCAAACCTCTTCCTATCGAGTTTGGCACGGAAGGGGCCGACTGGCACTGGCAATCAGGAGGAGAGATCGAACTTGCCGCAGGGGATATTGAACTCGCGCTCCATGATCTAACGGGATTCAATGGTCGCTGCGATGCCATCCTTCTCAGCAACGATGCTAAGTTTGAGCCGCCTCAAGACAAAGCGCTTCCCCAAGCGCGTCGACAATGGCTTGGCCTTCCCGAAGAGCGTGAAGACGCCGGAAACTTCGACGTTGTGGTCGTGGGTGGAGGCTATGCCGGTATCGCTACCGCCATCTCGGCCGCGCGACAATCGCTGCGCGTCGCATTCGTTCAAGATCGATTTGTGTTAGGGGGCAATGGAAGCAGCGAGATTCGTGTCTGGGCTCAAGGGGGAACCCTTCGCGGCAAGTATCCACACCTCGGAGAGATCGTGGAAGAGTTTGCTGATCACGCTCCAGATAGTCCCGCGGAAGGTGTTCACTTCGGTGACGAGGCCAAAGAAGAGTTAGTGCGACGCGAAAAGAATATCTCGCTCTTCTTGGGCTATTTTGTCCATGGTATCGAACTCGAGAAACTCGATGCGCCAACGATCGAATCCCTTCAATCATCTGGATATCAACCCAAGAAGATTCACGCTGTGCTGGGACTCGATGTACGGACCGGACGCGAGCTTCGATTTCGCGCTCCCATGTTCGTCGATTGCACGGGGCATGGAGCCGTGGGTGCTTTGGCTGGTGCTGGGTTTCGCATCGAACCTCAAGGCCGCATGGGAATGTCCAACATGTGGTACTGGCAACAAGAATCAGCACCTCAATCATGGCCATCCACACCTTGGGCCTTAGAACTCGACCTTCAGGATTTTCCGAAGACGATCGCCAGCAAGTCACTCATCGAAGGAAAGCCCTTCATGAAGGGTGAGTGGTTTTGGGAATCGGGCTTCAACAAAGATTCGATTCAAGAACTTGAATTAATACGCGACTGGAACTTGCGAGCTGTATTCGGAGCCTTCACGGCGCTCAAAACTGGGGCAGAGAAAGAGAAGCATGCGAATGCGGCTTTGAAGTGGGTTGCTGCCGTAGGTGGCCCTCGCGAATCGCGGTTGCTCGATGGCGATGTGATACTGGAACGAGCCGATATCGTTCAAGGTCGTGATTTTCCCGATGGATGTGTTCCAACGACTTGGGACATCGATCTCCATTATCCCAAGGAACAGTTTGCCAAGAAGTTCGCCGACAACCCATTCATATCTCGAGCAGAATTTGGAGCAGGAGTCGATCGCAAGAACGGCTATCCCGTTCCCTATCGATGCCTCTACTCGAAAGATATCCCCAATCTCATGATGGCAGGACGTTGCATCAGCGTAAACCACGAAGCATTGGGTACGATCCGCGTAATGCGAACCTGTGGCATGATGGGTGAAGTCGTAGGCAAAGCAGCCTACCTCTGCACGAAGTATCAAACGACACCTCGCGGCGTCTACCAATCCCACTTGAATCAATTGCTCGATCTTCTGAAACAACCGGGCGCCATGCGTCGTGATTCATTGGGTAGCGAACTCTATCGCGATCCCAACATTGGTACCGTTACACCCTATCTCAACAAAGCAACCGATAAGGTCACGGGACTTCCAGCCAATGCTGCGCCAAGCAGCGATGCTCGAATTCAAGCCAAATCGCTCCCCGGTATCGTAGTCGATGATGGACAAGCCAAACTAACCGGTAAGTGGGCCGACTCTTCAGGCCTGGTCCCTTACGTCAACGACGGCTATCAGTATGCAGGACCCAAGAGCGATTCGGAGGCTCGCTTCGAATTTCGTACCGAAACAGCAGGAAAATATGAAGTCCGCATCGCATGGATGCCGCATGAAAACCGTTCCACTCAAACGTTATGCACGATCGAACGCCAAGGACAACGGCCTCTCAAGCTCCGATTGAATCAACGTGAAGGGACGACGACCACCCCACCCTTTCATGCGATTGGACAGTTTGAATTTCCTATCGGCGCCCATGCCATCATTCTTTCGACCCAAGGCTCGGATGGCAACGTTCACGCCGACGCCATTCAGTTGCTCAAGGCGAATTGATCGGGAGAAGCGAGGAGCTAGAGGCGAGTGGCTAGAGGGCTTAAGCTGAGAGTAGAGAGTAGAGAGCTGAGAGAAGAGAACTGAGAGTCCAAAGCGCCACCAATGTCCTGAACCTGAACCTGAACCTGAACCTGAACCTGAACCTGAACCTGAACCTGAACCTGAACCTGAACCTGAACCTCTAGCCTCTAGCCTCTAGCCTCTAGCCTCTCTACTCTCTACTCTCTACTCTCTACTCTCTACTCTCTACTTCTAGCCATCTCCCCTAGGCCGCAAAGTCTCTCGCTAGCATTCGCATAGCCGTCAAAATCGAGCAATCCTTCATCGATTCCGTTCGCTCTCGATGCCGATGAGAGAGAAGGATTTTGGCCTCGTGATTGCCTCAGGATAAAGAGCGCGGCCTCTCATCGAGTCCGGTCTGACCGGGAAGGAATCGGAGAATGCGAAGCAACACATCTCGCAGTTGGCGGGGATGGGTGTATGGCATCTTGGTAGCTGCTCTGTTGAGCTTGGGATTTTGGTACGCAGACCATTACTCGCAACGGAAGGGCAAGAGCTTCTTCCTGGCCGAACGCACGACCAAACATACCGCGGTTTCGACGAGCTTCCCTGTCGAAGTGGCGACGGAAGAGGCACCTTCGGTCTTTCAAGAGACTTTAGAAATCGACGAATCGCACGAGTGGCAACAAGTGCGATCGCAGCCTCGCACCTCCATACCTGCTTCGCTCGAACCGAGCGCATCGATTCAATTGATGGCGCCGCAGGTACCCAATCACGTGCAAGCTTCGGAACTTCATGAAGCGGCGATGCTTGCTACGCGGCAGCCTGAACTCCCCATCAATCAATTGGCTTCGACACCGATTGTGCGTCCTGAAACAATGATCGGCACACGCCCTTCCTTGAATGCGTCGGCCATGGATACGATTGCCAACACCAACAGTTGGCCTCGTCCCGATTCTCTCATGGCTCAGATTTCTCATCTCATGGATGATGCATCTTCTGAAGGTGCAACGGAGATAGAGCGATGGACTTCGTCGGTATCGGATATCTTGGAACAGATGGCTTCCATGAATTCGATGAATGATCGTCGATCGGCCGTGCACATTGAACAAATGCGCGATTTGGCTGACGAAGTTCTTCGAACAACCGAATCCGCGGACAATATTCCCTCGGAACTCGATCGACGCCAATATCGCATTGCCTATGGACTTATGCGACGTGTCATCGTTTGGCGAGCCATATTCGATTGTATGCAGACCAAGCCACAAGGATCCAACTTCGTCTCGGCTCCTCGCTCAGAGAAAGTCGATTTTGATCATCTGCTGGCTGATCTCAAACAAGTCCGCAAAGATATTCAGAAGACAGGTGATGTCCCGGGCTGGTCTAACTACTTGATGCTCGACGATATTCACCGCATCGCCACGGCTCAGGAAATCGATGCCGAGCGAGCGATGTTTGCTGCTCGCATGTTCCTTTCGCGAGTCACCTGGCAGCGGGTCAACGATGGCCAACGGGGTTTGCTAGGAAGCGATGCAGTCCAACGCGTTGCTCGCAACCTTCACCCTCTCGCTTTTGGTCCAATCGACTATCGTCAATTGGCCAACGACCTGGAAGCGATCGAAACCGATTCGGTTCATCGTTGCCGTTCGGCCGTTGCGCAACAGGTTCAAGCTCTCCGATTTGCTTCTTCCAAAGAGCAAGTCGAATTAGCCGACGCCATCAACACGTTCTATCGCAATGCCAATCTCCGCCTTGCTATCTCGGAAGAACTTTTGCAGCGATGCCTTCCCAAGCAGCAACTCGTCGAACGACCTGTGCATAGCAAGATTCTTGGAGCTGACACGCGAGGTGCAAGCCAAGTCAACACGAAGCTCCAAGTCAAGCTCATCCCTGACAAGGAAGCTTGGAACATGGAGTTGAAGCTGAAGGGGGATGTCGTTGCCAATACGCGTAGCAGCAAAGGTCCTGCAACCTTCTACAACGATTCAACGGCAGTGATCGATACCGCTCGAAAGATTCGCGTGGACGTGAATGGCTTGAAAGTCTCGGGGGAGAACGCCAGTGTGGCAAGCCAAGATCGTTTGCGGGGCTTCAATACCGACTTCGATTCTTTGCCACTCCTGGGTGACATGCTGCGTTTCGTGGTGCGACAACAATTCGATTCGGAACGTGGACTCGCTCAACGCATTATGCGACGCACCATGGCCGATCAAGCCGACACCGAGTTTGATCGCACATTGTCGACCAAGGTAGCGGATGCGGAGAAGCAGCTATCGGGTAAGGTTCTCAAACCTCTGCAGCGGATGGAACTCAATCCTTTGGTCGTCGATCTGGAAACGACAGAAAAGCGTTTGATCGCTCGCTATCGCGTGGCAGGTTCAACCCAAATGGCCGCTCATACGCCTCGTCCATTGGCTCCGTCCGATAGCCAACTCAGCCTTCAAATCCATGATTCGGCCATCAACAACGCCATCGACCGCTTGGGCCTATCCGGCCGCACCTGGACGATGCAAGAACTTAGTCAACAATTGGCCGATATTCTCGATCAACCTCATTGGGAAATGGATGCCAGCGTTCCACAAGACCTGTCCATTCGATTCGCGGACCATCGGCCCGTCACCGTCGAGTTCCTCGATGGAAAGATCGAACTTACCCTTCGCATTCAAGAGCTAACTCAGCCAGGCAACCTCGATTTGAGCAACTTTACCATTCGCACCTCGTATGAGCCGATGGTGAGTGATCTCAAGCTCGAGATGGTGCATGTCGGACCGATTAGCGTCGATAGTCAACGCGATCGCTTAAAGCTTCGCACCGTTTTTGCGAGAGTATTCGCAGGCCGTCAAACGATTCCATTGATCAGTGACGATATGGCCCAAGATCCTCGCGGTGCTGGCCTTGCAATCTCGCAGGCCAAACTACTCGACGGATGGTTTGCCATTGCGATCAGTCCGGAATCCTCTCCACACGTTGCGAATCTGCGAACGGCAGACGAACAGCGCAAGATTCGTTAATTGGAGAAGGCTACGATCGGAATGCATCCAGTTGTTCAGACGGTTTTGCTTCTCATCCTGTCCAACTTCTTTATGCTCTTAGCATGGTATGGACACCTCAAGAACCAAACCGACAAGCCTTGGTACATTGCTGCCTTGGTGGCATGGGGAATCGCGCTCTTTGAATACTTGATCCAAGTGCCCGCCAATCGGATCGGGCATCAGTCGGGTATGTCATTGGCGCAATTGAAGATTCTTCAAGAGGTGATCACACTTGGCGTGTTTGTCCCCTTTGCGTTCTTCTATATGAAAGCTCCCTTGCGTTGGGACTTTTTATGGGCCGCTCTATGCATGTGCGGAGCGGTGTACTTCATGTTCCGCCAAAGCCCGACTTAAGCAACTTAGCGTCCGATAGGTGCATAAAAAAAGCTCGGCCGTTGTCGGGCCGAGCTTCTAGATGAACGAGCGTATTGGCTAGGATCGATTAGAGATACTTGGCCAAGCGAGCGCAGAGGTCTGCGGTTCGGCAGCTGTAACCCCATTCGTTGTCGTACCAGCTCACAACCTTGGCCAACTTGCCCTTGTCACCCAAGACTTGGGTGAAATCGGCGGCGAAGATGGAGCTATGTGGGTCGTCGATGATGTCGCTGCTAACGATTGGATCTTCGGTGTAGCAGAGGATACCCTTGAGAGGACCTTCCGCAGCGGCCTTCATGGCTGCATTGATATCGGCGGCGGTCACTTCCTTGGATAGGTTCGCGGTCAAATCGACCACGCTACCGGTTGCCACAGGAACGCGCATCGCAATACCGGTCAACTTGCCCTTCAATGCAGGAATGACCAATCCCACTGCCGAAGCAGCACCGGTGGTGGTTGGGATGATGTTGACCGCAGCTGCGCGAGCTCGGTAAGCATCCTTGTGAGGAAGGTCTTGTACGTTTTGGTCGTTGGTATACGCGTGAACGGTCGTCATCAACCCGCTCTCGATACCAAACGTTTCATGCAATACCTTGGCAACAGGAGCCAAGCAGTTGGTGGTGCAGCTTGCGTTGGAAATGCACTTGAGGTCGGCGCTCAACTTGTCATCGTTCACACCCAACACGCAGGTGAGGTCCGCACCATCTTTGGCAGGGGCGCTCAATACGACCTTCTTCGCACCCGCTTCCAAGTGGGTGTCGTAGCCAGGCTTGCCACCTGCAGCGCGTCCCACGAAAATGCCCGTGCTCTCGATCACGATATCGACCTTTTCGCGAGCCCAAGGCAACTTGGCAGGATCTCGCTCGGACAGGCACAAAATCTTGGTGCCATTCACGGTCAAGTGCGTGTCATCCGCCGTAACCGTTCCATCAAAACGACCGTGAACGCTGTCATACTTGAGCAACGTTCCCAGCATCTGATTGTCGGTCAAGTCATTGATGGCAACGACTTCAAACTCGCTAGGACGCTTGAGAAGGTTTCGAAAGGTCAAGCGACCAATACGACCAAAACCATTGATTGCGATTCGAATTGCCACGACTGAATGACTCCGTATCGACGAAAACTGAGAGGAATAAACGAGAGAAACGAACTGCAAGTCGACTTGCGGGTTCCCAGGAAACTGGTGCAATGGTGTACCACTTTCGAAGTGGGAAAATTATAGTGTTGACATGCACCCCCAACAACGCCCACCGTTTTCACCCTTGCGCCCAACCTACAGGCCGATAACACGACATTAATGAGCTCGACGGACCCATCGACGCCTGATCGCCCTTCCTGGCAACTTCCTCCCGGCGTGAGCCGTGGCACCTGGGATTACGTCACCACATCGACCATCGCCACCGAATACGATGGCTTCCATGAAGGCCATCCTCTGCTGGAACTCGACCGTCAACTCATTGCTAGAATCGCTGAGAGTATCGAATCGACATCGCAATCGACACGGCCGCATGTGGCTCTCGATTTGGGTTGCGGCACCGGTCGTTCTCTTTTGCCCTTAGCCGATCGAGGCTGGCGTTGCCTTGGTGTTGATCTTAGTTCCGCCATGCTGCAAGAAACCCGAGCCAAAGCGTTGAGTCACCAAGTGGATGATCGCATGGCTACCCTTCGAGCCAACATGGTACAGCTTCAGTTCTTGAAGGATCGCTCGCTCGATCTTGCTCTCTGCATGTACAGTTCGATCGGCATGGTACGCGAACGCAAGAACCGAATCGATGTGATGCGGCAGGTCTCCCGCGCTCTTCATCCTCACGGTCGCTTTCTCGTTCATGTCCACAATCGCGGCTCATGGCTTCGCGACCCTCAAGGGATTCGCTTGACGCTCCATGGCTGGTATCAATCCCTCAAAGGCCATTGGGAATTAGGCGATCGGATCTACGCTTATCGAGGTCTGCCTTCGATGTTCTTGCACATCTACTCCCATCGCGAACTGCGTTCCGATCTTCGCGAGGCAAAGCTCGAAGTCGTCGAATGGATTCCGCTCAATCGCCAATCGAGTCAACCACTCACTTTGCCTCATTGCTTTCCTCATTGGCGGGCAGGTGGATTCATTGCGATCTGCCAACCGCTAACACGATAGAAGTCGCTTGCCATGCCCAACGTGTTGACCGGACTTGAAAACTGGATCGAGCAGTCCCACGCTTTGCCCGAGGGTCGGTGGGGCCTGTTGATGAATCAGGCTTCGATTACGTCCCGCATGGAATACGCTTCGGATGCATTCTTGCAGAGATTTCCTGGCCGCCTTACCGCGTTGTTTTCGCCACAACATGGAATCTTCGGTGAACAGCAAGCCAACATGATCGAAAGCGAGCATGGTTTCGACGCAAGACTTGGGATCCCCGTATTCAGTCTCTATAGTGAAACGCGACGTCCAACTTCGAGCATGCTCGATCATATCGATGCACTTTTTATCGATCTGCAAGATGTGGGGACGCGCGTCTATACCTTTATCTGGACCTTGATGGAATGCTTGATCTCATGCGAGGCACGCAACCTTCCCGTAATCGTGCTCGATCGCCCCAATCCCATCGGTGGTATGGTAGCGGAAGGCCCGATGCTCGAATCGGACCTGAAGAGCTTTGTGGGTGGCTTCGAAATACCGCTTCGTCATGGCCTAACGATGGGCGAGATGGCTCGCTTCTTGCATCGCCAGCATGGACTTCAATTACCGTTGACGATCATTCCCATGAAGGGATGGAATCGTTCGATGGTCTTTCCTGAAACCGGATTACCCTGGGTCCCACCTTCCCCCAACATGCCTCGTTTTGAAACGACGATCTTCTATCCGGGACAAGTTTTGTTGGAGGGAATCTGCCTCTCTGAAGGCCGAGGCACAACGCTTCCTTTCGAAATGATCGGTGCGCCTTTTATCGACCCCTATGCGTTGGCAGAGGCGTTGAGGACTTTCGATCTACCGGGAATGTGGATTCGCCCCATTCGATTCAAGCCAACGTTCGATAAATGGAAAGGGGAAAGCTGCGGAGGTGTATCCTTTCATATTCGCGATCCCCAAGCGATTCGGTCGGTGGATTTGACGGTGGCTGCTATCGCTTGTTGCAAGGAACTCTATGGCGATCAAGTATCGTGGTTGCCACCGCCCTATGAATACGAGTACCACAAGAGCCCGATCGATATTCTTTATGGCAATTCGCAGCTACGCCATGCGATCGACTCGTCTCAACATCCCATGCACGCCATAGGCTCCATTCTTCCATGGAATTCGGATGCATGGTGGGAAACCGTTCAACCCGATCTTCTCTACGGAACTTCCGATCGCTGATCGATTTTTCCAATTCCAAGCTGTTGGCACACCCCAACTTGCTGCGGCTTGCGGGCTCACCGCGACGGGTTTCTGAAGTACAATAGTTGTACCTAACCGACCCGCACCTGCCCTCACCTATAGTCTCTGGCCTGCCATGAATCCCTCTTTGATTCTTCGATGCATGAACCCTCAATGCATGATTGCACTCGCATGGCTTCTATCGATTGCTTTCCCTTCATCCGCTCGCGGTCAAGACTGGCCGATGTGGAGATACGATGCACAGCGATCAGCGTCGTCCCCAATGGAACTAAATCCTCAACTTCTTCTGCAATGGAGTCGAGCCTTTCCATTGCGAAAGCAGGCATGGGATGACCCACTCAATCAAGATTTGATGACGTATGATCGAACGCTTGAGCCCATCGTCGCACAAGGGATGATCCTCATCGGTTTCAATGATGCCGACAAAGTGGTCGCTTATCGCACGGAGACCGGGGAGGAGGCATGGACGTTCTATTGCGAGGGTCCCGTTCGCTTACCTCCTGTCGTATGGAAAGGATTGGTTTTGGTATGTAGCGATGATGGCCATCTCTACTGCTTGCAACTTAACGATGGCAAGCTTCGATGGAAAGTACGAGGAGGCCCCAATGCCCAACAGGCGATCGGAAACCAACGTGTGATCTCGGCATGGCCCGCGCGAGGCGGCCCGGTGGTTCGAGAGGGAATCGTTTATTTTGCGGCAAGTATCTGGCCGTTTATGGGAACCTTTATCTATGCGCTCGACGCCGAAACGGGAAGCCTCGTATGGCTCAACGATAGCACCGGTGCACAGTACATCAAACAACCGCATAGCGCACCCTCGTTTGCTGGTGTTGCTCCTCAAGGTAGCCTCGTTGCCACCCGCGATCATTTGCTAGTCCCAGGAGGCCGATCGGTCCCAGCGGTCTTTGATCGTCATACGGGGACGTTTCAGTATTTTGAACTCAATGCGGCAGGCAAAGGGAATGGTGGATCGTTTGTTTCGGCGAATGATCATCACTTCTTCGTGCATACGCGCGATCGAGGCACGCGAGCTTTCGACTTAGCGACTGGCGTCAAGACCGCTTTCGCACCCAATGAGGCAGTGCTCGATACAAAATCGATCTACACCTGCGAAAAGAAAGAGAACGATGGTTGGTTTGTTCGATCGTACAATCTCGAGCACAAGCAAGAATGGGAACTCGCCGTGGATGGTTCGCGCGATCTCATCCGTTGTGGTTCGCATTTGGTGGCTGCAGGTGATGATGGAATTCATTTCATTGCTCTTCCAATGGGAGATCTTCCTGCCCGTGTCGTGGCTTCGTTACCGATCACAGCGCCGATCGTTCGGCTAGTCGCAGCCAATCAAAGGTTGTTCGCAGTAACGGAAAACGGAATCCTACAATGCTATGGCCCCAGTCCAGGTCCCACTTCGAAGCCGTCGATTCCTCCCAAACAATGGGTCGATAACACCTCTGCACTCGTCGTGGACCTGGCTCATCAAAATCGCATACGACGACTCTTGCGCCGCGGTGCCACCGAAGGCTATGCATTTTGGTTTGGCAAAGCGAACACGCCTTTGATCGATGCTCTTTCTCAACATTCACCATTCACGGAATTGGTGATCGTGGATAGCGATACCCAACGAGTCCATATTCAACGCCAAAAGCTGGATCGAGCTGCGAGGCTCGGAAAGGTATCGGTTCACTTGGCCGATCCTGGATCGTTGCGAGCGCCACCTTATGTGGCTCATCGTATCTTCGTTGAGGATGAACTTGCGATTGAGCTTTGGAAAAAACGCGACGTCGCTTCAATGCAAAAGATCTTTGCGTCGGTTCGGCCCTATGGCGGAGTCCTCCAATTGCTCACGCCGGGTCGTGGTGAGGAACTTGCCGAATGGTTGCGTTCAGCCAAGCTCGAACAGGCTGACATCGAAGTCGATGACGAAGGTGTTTCACTCTTCCGTCGCGGCCCATTGCCAGGTGCTTCGGATTGGACCCATCAATACGGGAACATCGCCAATACGATCAAGTCCGATGATCAACGCGTCAAACTTCCACTGGGAGTACTGTGGTTTGGTGGAAGCAGCAATCTCGATGTTTTGCCTCGTCATGGTCACGGTCCTCCCGAACAGGTCGTCGGAGGGAAACTCTTTATCGAGGGAATGAATTCACTCAGCGCCCGCGATGTCTATACCGGCCGCGTGTTATGGAAGCGCGAGTTTGAAAACCTGGGAACCTTCGATGTCTATTTTGATTCCACGTACGAAGATACACCCCTGGATCCCAAGTACAACCAAGTGCACATTCCAGGAGCCAATGGACGTGGAACGAACTATGTCGTGACGGAGGATCGCATCTATCTTCTCGAAGGATCTACCTGCCATGTTCTCGATCCCAACACCGGTGTAACCCTGCTCGATATTCCCATGGTACGCGACCCTTCCGGGCAGGATAACGAATGGGGATTCATCGGTGTGTACCAAGATGTTCTGATCGGTGGCCGAGGCTTTGCAAAGTATCGTGAACGTCATAAGCTCACCTTCGATGCGGACAAAGATCTATCCGCCTCCAAAGCTGGTTTTGGCTCAAAGAGTTTCGATCGGGCAGCGAGTGCTGGCCTCGTTGGATTCGATCGACATACAGGGAAAGTACTGTGGCAGATCGATCCTAAGTTTTCCTTTTGGCACAACGGCATCGTAGCGGGCGATGGCAAGATTTTCTGCCTTGATCGAAATCCTTCGCCCGTGGAAGAACAACTCAAACGACGCGGTAAAGAGATCCCTACCGATTATCGCATCGTAGCCCTCGATGTTCGGACCGGCGTTCCAACCTGGCAGGTTGACAAAGGGATCTTCGGAACTTGGCTAGGCTATTCCGAGAAGCATCATCTATTGCTTCAAGCGGGTGCTGCCGCAAGCGATCGCTTGGCTGCCGAGATCGGACAAGGCATGGCCGTCTATCGTGGAGAAAGCGGCAAGGTCCTTTGGCGGAATGAAAAGCTCAAGTACTCCGGCCCATGCATCCTGCATAACGATTTGATCATCACCAACACCAATGCTTACAGCGTCTCCGCAGGAGCTTTTTATTTGGAAACGGGAAAGCAAAAGCTCGTGACCAATCCGCTGACAGGACTGGAACAGCCTTGGGCCCTAACGCGAGCATACGGTTGCAATAGCATCATCGCCAGCGAAAACATGCTGACCTTTCGATCGGGTGCTGCTGGATTTTATGATCTGCAGAGCGAGTCGGGGACAGGCAACCTCGGAGGATTCAAGTCGGGCTGTACCTCCAACTTAGTCGTAGCCAACGGTGTGCTCAACGCACCCGACTATACGCGTACCTGTAGTTGCTCGTACCAAAACCAAACATCGCTGGCCTTGGTCCATATGCCCGACATCGAAGTGTGGAGCACGGCGATGATGAATGTTCCTGCCGAAGAAACTCGCTACGAGCGCATTGCAATCAATCTTGGTGCTCCTGGCGATCGCCGCGATGCGCAGGGAAGATTGTGGATGGAGTTCCCCGTCGTCGGTGGTGACGCTCCTCCCATTCCTATCGAGGTCAATCCGGAAGCTCAAGTTTTTCAGCACCACTCATCGATCCTAGGCGATCACGAACTCTCTTGGATGTTCGCTTCGGGATTCAAAGACTTTCGGCGAATGAAAGTGAGTACGTTGATTGAAAAGCGTTTCCATCCACGTCGTGGCATTCCGTGCCTTGCTGAGGAGGATGCGTTGGAACACAGCGATGGCAAAATCGAATGGGACCTCAAACATCTTCCGTTGGCCGACGAGTCGGGTTCGGATTGGGTGGCCCTTCGTTTTGATCAAATACCACTGCATCGCCATGCCAAGCTAGACCATGTTCGGCTTCAGTTTACCTCGCAGGAAGTCAATACCGATGCGGCGGAGATGACCATCACGATGGAAGATGCGGGCAATGCACTTCGTTTCCAAGAGGGAGCAGCCACTCCAAGCCAGCGCAAGAAGTTGACCGAGTCGGTGGTTTGGAAATCGAAGAGTTGGCCGACAGCCAAAGAGTCGCTGGCGGCCCAGCAATCCCCTGAACTCAAACACTTGTTGCAACAAGTAATTGACCGCGACGACTGGAAAGCGGGCAACTCGGTCGTCTTCTATATCCGCGGAAAGGGCAAACGAATTGCGATGTCCTCCAAAGGGGAGAGCTTTGAATCCCCATTGCTGATCATCGAAGGGGAATATGCCAAAATGCGCGAAGTCGCGCCTGAAGCATACGATGTGCGTTTGCATTTTGCCTTGCCGCTCGATGCCAAACAAGGGAGTCAATTCACGATCGGCATCGTGGGCGCATCCGACAATCGCAAGGTCAGCCTTGAACCACCGCGACCTGGCATCGATGCGACCCAGACCGTCGAATGGTCCAACGTCATGCTCACCGATGCTCTGGAAATCCAATTGGATCCACAAAAGGGAATGCCAGTCTTGAATGGATTGGAATTGATTCGGAGAGCCAAACCATGATGAGGTCTTGGTCTCGCTCGCGATGGAGTTCAATCCTATTGGTCAGCTCATGGATCTTCGTTTTGACGTTGGTCTCTGCTGTTGGCTTAGCCTGCCAAGTTCCAGTCTTTCGCTATGCTCTCGAACGATGGCTCTGCGACCGCTATGAAGTCTGGGTTGTTCACGATGGAGCGCTCGATCCTCAAGTCACCCAGGAGATCGCCAACCTCCGCGAAAAGTATCCTCACGCAAACTGCATCCTTAAACCAGTCTCCATTCAAGATCATGCGGATGGAGCCGTGCAGGTCGTGTGGAAGCAACGCAGTCAAGGGACCAAAACACTAGCCGTGTGGTTGTATCCGCAAGCCGCACGCGATGTTCCTAGTCGACTATTGGTTGCAGAACCTTGGTCGACTTCGCGCATTCGATCCACGTTGGATTCTCCCGTTCGCCAGGAGATTGGCAAACGATTGCTCGATGGCCAATCGGCAATATGGATCTTCATCGCAGGAGGTAATGCGTCTAAGGATGCAGAAGCCCTACAGCGTTTGCGAAAGCAACTTGAACTCTGCCAAGAACAACTCACGCTTCCGACGCTCGAGGAAATGGAACTCGATCCAGCTGAGCTCGAACGCAAGAAGATTCATCTGCGGGTTGAATTTTCCGTCATCGCTTTAAAACGGGACGATGCGGCCGAGAATGCATTGATCCAAATGCTTCTGCAAAGCGAAGACGATCTATCGGATTCACAAGAGCCGTTAGCGTTTCCGGTGTTCGGCCGTGGCCGCGTCTTGTACGCGTTGCAAGGCGAGGGGATTCGGCAAGAACAAATCGAACAGGCCTGCAAGTTTGTGATAGGACCTTGCTCCTGTCAGGTCAAACAACAAAACCCTGGGTTTGATTTGCTGTTGAATGTCGATTGGGAAGGAACCATTGGAGACTCTAAGATTAGCGATCCACTTCCTGAGGAAGGAACTGGCCCCAAGTTGATCCCGATTCCTTCGGGCAAGAAAAGAATCGCCCCTTCAAATTAACGCTGGCATTTTTTGATGCCAGTTCTGCGAAGGCTATGTACCATCGTGTTACTATTTTGTCGCTATGTAAGATCGAATACGTGCTTCCAATCGCGATCGTATCTCTTCATGCATTCTTCAGGTTGGCGACAATCGCAATGGCATAACGGGCGATGTGAATGCCGTTATAGCCTCAAAACGCATCGCTTTTTGGATGGAACCTGAAAAGCAGATGAAGAGCCAAGAGGCTCTCGAAACCTTCATTGCCT
The DNA here is from genome assembly GCA_046349875.1 of Pirellulales bacterium. Taxonomy (GTDB): domain Bacteria; phylum Planctomycetota; class Planctomycetia; order Pirellulales; family Pirellulaceae; genus JAXMBN01. The sequence continues at coordinate 9,891 of JAXMBN010000036.1, read as the reverse complement.
TGGTTGGTTGTTCCTCTAAGCGTCCTGAGACATTTGCGGCGCTAGAATCGTCCTGAAATTCGGAGGAATCCATCATGTTACATCGCCGAGCCTGGATTCAGGCTTCCACGTTTTATGGATTTGCGTTCTATGCGCGTCCCGGCCTTTTTGCGGAAGAGCTCTTTCAGGCAATGCGACGGCCGAAGGCCCATACTATCCCGATCACTTACCTTTAGATCAAGACAATGATCTGCTGATTCTCAATGATCGCATCACGCCGGCAGTAGGAGAGATCACGCATCTCTCTGGGCGCATCCTCGATGTTCGCGGGGAGCCCTTGAAGAACGCAACGATCGAAATATGGCAGTGCGATGCCAGCCAGGTCTATCTTCATAGTTCGGATAGCACACCCAAGAAGGCACAACGCGACGCCAATTTCAAGGGTTCGGTAAGTTTGAAACGGCATCGGATGGTGCCTATCGCTTCCGAACCATCAAACCGGTTCCTTACCCTGGTCGTCCGGCACCTCATATCCACATCAAGATCAAGCAGAATGATCATGAACTCTTGACAACCCAACTGATGATACGCGGCCACGAAGGAAACAGTCGCGATGGCATTTTTTCCAGCGCAGGAGATCTTGTAAACCAAGAATTGATCCAAAGCGACTTCGTTCGCATGCCCGATTCCAAAATCGGTGAATACGCATGCAAGTTTGACATCGTGGTGGGGCTCACACCCGATGACCGCCAACTACAACGTCGCTCGAAGCGGTAAGCCATATTCAACCATTTCAACAAAAAAACACTTCTGCATAGAGAAAGATCATGATGAAACGCAAAGGGTTTGCTTTAATGTTCTTGGGAACGCTTCTAATATCTCCATGCTTGGGGCAACCTCCCGAACGAAATCGAAATGGTCAAGGGAGGCCTCAACAGCCTCTTTCCGACGAAGGCAATGCATCGACCGTTGAGCGTCTGATGGCCAAAGATGCCGATGAAGATGGGGCGATCACGCAAGAAGAAGTCAACGATAGTCGGCTGGATTCGCTCCTCCAACGCGCCGATACCAACAAGGACAAACGCGTAACGCGAGCTGAACTCGAAGCGGCTTTTTCTAAAGAACGCAATAGTCGCGAATCTACCAAAGGTGCTCGAGGTGGAGGAACAGGAGCACGTGGCATGGGACCTGGTGGCATGGGACCTGGTGGCATGGGGCCTGGTGGCATGGGACGTATGGGTGCAGGATTTGGGCCGGGTATGAAACCTGGAACCGTTCTTCCTGATTTTCTACAAGACGAACTTCAATTGACGTCATCGCAAAAGCAGGCACTCGGCAAGCTTCAAGCGACGGTCGATGAGCAACTTGCGAAGATCCTTACGGCAGAGCAAAAGGCTCAGCTGGAACGCGGTCCTCAAGGAGAACCACCGATGGGACCTCCACCTTCGTTTCCAGGCAATGAGCAAGGCCCGGGTCGCGGTCGAAGGTAAAAACAAGGGATCGATTTAAGATCGATCCGAACTATGTAAAGATTTCAAGAGACCGCCAAAGGATTGGGAAGGGTGGTACGAGTTGCACGTGGGAGAAGGGATCTTTCCTGCGTGCAATTCGTCGTATTAATCCAGTCCCACCCAAAACAAATCATAGAAATGTGTCTTGCCCCATTCGATGCTCACTTCCGAATAGGACCCTAGCCCGGAATCGCGCGTGATCAATCGACCTCCGCCGGGTAGACTCTCATCGAACTCGTACCCAACTAACAAACGGCTATGGTCCGATCCCGCGCACACGGGCCATCCTGCTGCCAAGGTTTGGTAGATAGCTTCCATCTGGTCATCCGATACCTGCGAGGATTTCGACCATGGCTTGATCCAATGCACCTGAAACGGAAGCTTCTTGCGCTCTTGAGCATCCGCGCGTGCTTCTTCGGTTGGCTTGGTATTCTGAAATCGATCTTCGTAGGGCATCAATGTTTCGAGACACATGCCATAGCGTTCATACCCGCGCAACAAATCGTGAAAGAACTGACCTCGATCGACCGATGGATTGTTGATTATTCGATTGCAGGCCCAATTCGCATACTCCACACTCAGCGGAACGGCACGATCGAGCTTGCGGGAGAGGGCATACTCGAACGCGCCGACGGTTACGAAAACAGAACAGGTATTCCTTTGCCCTTGCGATCGAGGTGGCATCTTCCATCGATCGTAATGGGTTCGCAAGTCGACTTTCTTTGGCAAGAGGGACTGCACATTGGATTGAGGAGCTGGAACCTCCAAGCCATAAGCGCGAGCATGTCCTAAAGCTGATTCCAAATCATCGACGAGTGGAAAATGGACCCCAGCATCCCATAGGCGACGCAATCCTTCGGGTGATTCATCGTGATAGTAATTGATTCGAACGTTCGAACCTTGCAAAACTCGAATGGCATCGCGAGGTATCTCGCCTTGGCCTCGCAATTGAATGAAGGACGCTCCCATGGCCAACGTAGCCTGAGCATAAGCAACCGTATCCGATTGGCGATCCATATTGCAAATCATGACATTGGGTACCGCTTCCTTCGCACCTCGCGCGGCCTCGGATTCTGCTGCCAGAAATGCTTGATGCAATCGATTCGTTTTCGCTAATGTCTCGGCCGCTTTCTTACCGACTTCCGCTCCTCCTTTGAGATGGCAATTGAGCCATATATCGCGAGGAAGAACCGCCAGGGCCTCTTCGAAATTGGGAATGGTAACCCCTTCAAATGCTTTCCCTTTCCAAGAACCCGCGTCGAGCTTTCGAAGTTCTTTCCAATCGAGCTCCGAGACCTTGCCATGACCATTGGTCGTGCGATCGACAGTGGTATCATGCATGAGAACGAGCGTTCCATCGCGAGTTAACTGCACATCAAACTCGATCATCGATGCTCCCAAGCGAACCGCCTCGCGAAGTGCAGGGAGTGTATTCTCTGGATGCGTTTTGGAAGCGCCGCGATGCGCGCACACGCCTCGTTGTGGTAACTCGGAATAGACCGTCGTCGGGATCGAGACCAACGTGAAAACGATTCCCAGCATCAATTTTGGGATCATCAATAACCTCTCAAACAATACGGAGGCGCACTGCTTACCTTCGAAGAAATCAGTGGCGCAATCTTGGGGGCGAGTTCTCGGGGCGGGAATCCTTTTATGGCCCAGAATCCTGCTCTTGACAATCGGTTACGCCATGCCAAGAATGTTGAGACAGATTCTCAATAAGCAAAAACGGCTTATTGAACGCAGCACGCCAGGTATTTCGGAAACGGCTCCATCTTCACAAGGACCGTCTCACCACCCAGCTAGCCACGTACTGATCACCCTTGGCGGGGTGACTCAGAGATCGCCTATCCGATCGTACGGTTTCTAGTGAGTGAGTGAAATACGATGCAACGCTCTGTCGTTCGTATTCGAACAGCCTTTACGCTGGTCGAACTTCTGGTGGTCATCGCCATTATTGGCATCCTGGTTGGCCTGCTTCTTCCAGCAGTCCAAAGTGCTCGCGAAGCGGCTCGACGCATGAGTTGCTCCAACAATCTTAAGCAGATTGGCTTAGCGATTCACAACTATGAGTCGGCCTATCGACGATTTCCTGCAGGGTCGATTCAAAGCAACTTCATCAGTGGTTTTGTTTCCATCCTTCCGCATTTGGAACAGAACGGCACCTTTCAGTCGTACGACTTTTCATTGAACTATACCCATCCTACGAATGTGGCTGTCACGCGGCAAAGGATCCCTACGTTTCTCTGCCCATCGATGACGTTGCCACGTGACGTTCCCAACATGACACTCACTTCCAGTGGTTCACCGCTGGAAATTGGCGATCCCTCCAGCTACTTGCTTCACGAAGGGACAGATGACTACATGCCCCAATGCGACGGGCTATTCGGCTTGAACTGGCCGGACCATGGATATGCCAACAAGCATCTAGGATTTCGCGATATTCTCGATGGTACATCCAATACGCTTGCCGTTGGAGAAACCACCTACGATTTCAAAGACTACCTATGGCCTTCCAATGCAGGCCCCTTGGCCAATACACCTCGCTATGGCACAGCCCGATGGTGTGTAGGCTATCCCCGCATCGCCATGGGAACGACTCTCTATCCTCTGAATGTTCATCGGATGCCCAACGTCGGTGGATACACCAGCATGCACGTGGGTGGACTTCCAGTTCATGCTGGCCGATGGAATTCGCCTGATGAGTCAGAATCTTCCCGAGACTTTGATCAAGGCCCTTTCAACGCGAGATGGTGGGGAGGTCATCGATGATGTCACCTTTCCTTAATCGAATCCTTCTAGGAGCTTTACTGCTTCTAACCCTATGCAGCGGATGTAAACCACCAACACCTCGTTACGGAATCGAAGGCGAAGTCACGCTCGATGGTAAACCCTTGGATCAAACCACCATCTTGCTGGTACCTCGTTCTCCCGATGCGGCACGAGTAAGCGGAACGATCGAGCGAGGCAGGTTTGCGATTCCTTCCGAGGTTGGCGCTGTTGCAGGCGAGTTCGATGTGTTGTTTTCGTCGATGCAACCAGACTTCGAGGAAGCAAGACACGCTCACCCCAAGCTCGGCAAAGCAGGAGCCAAACTTCCTCAACGCTATTCCAAACCGAGCGGCCTTACGGTTCGCATTCCCAATGATTCGAAGCCGCTTCGCTTCGATCTTAACTCACGCCCCAAACCTTAAAGGGCAGGGTCGGCTTCTAAACTTCCATTCACCGTTTTTCCTTCAAGGGATTTGTTCGATGCGTACACAGTTTTGGTTGATGGCTCTTTTGCTGTTCCTTGGGAACACTTCGCGCGCTCTGGCGCATTTTCCTTGGCTCGTTCCCATGAACGACTCTGCCAATCGCGTCCAACTCTTTTTTGGAGAAGGACCACAACCCGATGATCCAAGCTATTTTGCCCGATGGCTCGACGTTCCCGTCACTCCCATCCTCGGCACGAAACCTCAAAAGCCAACAGCATGGAAGTGGAATGAAGCCAAAGATGGTTTGACATGCACGGTACCCGGTGCAGGTGCTTGGGAATTGACGCATACCTACGGCGTCCTCAAACGCTCCGAATCGTTCTTGCTTGTTTATTCGGCCAAGGCCGTCCAATGTCAACCACCAGAGACGTCTGATGCGCTTCGCGTGCGTTTGCCTGCGCAAGGCCTTTCGGTCGAACCCCTGTGGGACGGTAAACAACTCGAACTTGCATTCTTCGAAGACGGCAAACCGACCGCGCATCTCGAAGTCCACGCGAACACTTCAGAGGGATCGAAGCAGTTTGCCACCGACGAATCGGGGCGTTACCGTTTCGAAACGCCCGTCTCCGGCGTCGTGAGCTTCCGGGTCGCCAAGACCTTCGATCGACAAGGAACGTGGGAAAGGAGAAGAATATGCCTCGGTTCGACACCATACAACCTTTTGTGTGCGCGTCCCACGGGCGCCATCAGCAACCATCGTGTCGCAAGACACAACGACTCTCCCTGCACTTCCCTTGGCATTGACTAGCTTTGGTGCAACGCGTCATACTTCCCATTGAGTATGTCTATGGAGGTCATACCGATTGAAACATTCTTATGCATGATGAGCAATGCAATCAACTCTTCGCCTGCGACTCCAAAGAACTCGCTTCGTGGAAAGCGATTGCCGAAGGACCGCGTGTGCAAGGCAATGGCTTGGTCACGATGGCTCGCAGATCATCTTGGTCGGTGGCTTTACAGCTCAGAAGCACTATCGGGCGAACCAGCCCGACTGGTCTCGCAAAACAAGGTCAGGCATGGGATCTGGAACACCATCGTTGGCAAGATCTACCCTCACTTCCGGAACCGCGTTCTTCGATGGATGCTGTCGTGGTCGATCATCATTTGTATGTGTTGGGCGGCTGGACATTATCAGGCGACTCTAAGAATGCTCGCTGGCTCGATACCGCTTGGAAACTCGACCTGAATCACACCGAGACTGGTTGGCAAGCGATTGCATCACCCACCTTTGCAACGCAGAGCGATCGCCTTGGTGGCCGATGGAAAACATCTTCTTGCTATCGGAGGAATGACATCGCAAGGTGGACCGACGACGGCGGTCTATCGATTTGCCATCGATAAGAACGAATGGACCCAAGTAGGATCCTTGATCGGAAGCCCGATGAATGGGTTCGGTGCCTCGGCTTGCCAAGTGGGAGATCGCATCATCGTCACGACGATGGATGGTTCGATCCAAGTATGGAACTCCGATCGATGCGATTGGGATCTACTGGGCTACCTCCAACAGGGCGATTCTTTCATCGCATCCTTCCCATCGATGATGATCGCTCCTTCGCCGTCATCGGTGGTGCCCATATGGAGATCGGAAAATTCACCGACACGGCTCGCGTACAACTCGCGAAGCCTAGTCGGCTCCAGTCCCAGAGGTTCTTCGTATCCCCGGCGGGTTTTTTCGATCCCCAAAAAGGCTTTCGTAACCTTCAGGTCTCTGAACCATTCGCTTGTACTTTCCATCATTGAGAGTACTTGCTCCCAAAGCACATGCGCTCCCTGCTAGCCACATTCTGATACAACCAACCATGACAGTCTTGCTGCATACGGTTGATCGTGATCATAATGAGTTGGACTTTCCAATCAGGACCAACACACCATGGCTAGCTCGGCGCAGTCCTCCAAAACACAACGCAAAGAAGATGCTTCGTGCGCGACGTATCTCAAGGCTCTGGGAGATTCCCATCGCCTGCAGATCATGCGAGCCTTGCGAACCAGTCCCTTTACGGTCACCGACTTAGCTCTGATCTTGGGCTTGGAAGTCGCCAACGTATCTCATCATCTTCGCGTTCTTTTTCATGCGGGACTGGTGACGACCGAACGCGAAGGCAAATACATCTATTACGAGATCAACCGCGAAGTCCTTCGGAGCAAGCCGTTGGCGAAGACGTTGGACTTCGGATGCTGCCGCTAGAAATGCGGTGGGGAATCTCTGATCCTTTCTCTGGAAGCCATGAACGTTCCCTTTCCATAGTTTTGATCGGCTCGATGGTAGCCTACTTCTTCTTCGAACCGTAAGCCACGAAGCCATCGCGAGTCTCCATGGCCTGCATCAGATCCTTGGAGTTCTTTGCGGTAAGCAATGCTTTTGGAGTTGTTCACGATCGGATTCCGAAAAGTTCTGGTCGGCAAATAAACTGACGAACGGAACCTCATCGCTTCGCCCTACGACGCGAAGATCGCCTTTCTTGATGGTTCCGCGCAGCCAAGGGAGTTCCGCATAACTGCTGATAACCGCCGCAACTTTCGCATTCGGAGACATAGCCAACAACTTCTTGGCGGCCACCGAACAAGTCTCACAAACGTCGGCAGGCTGTGTTTCGATTTCCAATTCCTTCAATTTCGCTTTAGGGGCAGCCGACTTTCATCGCACTTATCCGGGTCCCCACAAAATTTGATAGCCATCCAGATCCAGCATGGTTGCTGCGGGATTGTCGCGACTGACCACAAAGATCCCATGCTGCAATACACCACCGTTCATATCGGTGAGTTGAGCCACAGATTGCATGGCCAACTTCAGTCCCTTGGATTCTTGGCGAACCACCGAATCCTTTTCCAATCACGATGGTCTTCTTACCCGTCCCGCGCGACTGCAATCCAACTTCAGCGTTTCCGCCCACAACGCGTACCGATTGCCCAAGCTGAGCCTTCAAGTAGTCTGCCAAGACTTCGTACTTGCGCTGAGCGTACCCTTGCACGCAATCGCAAGCGAGCGGCAGAGCCATGGGATCCATGACGACCACCGTGATGGCCGCGTTCTCTGGTCCATAAGGATCCACAGCGAAAAGCGGTCGCGCACTTGCCAACAAGGGAAGTGCAGCCAAGCCTGCCAACACGGTGCGTCGATCGAGAACTGCCATCTTACGGTACTCCTATCGTAGGCCTACGATTCATGAACGATACGATGAGTCGGTACGGGGCGTCCCGGCCGGAACGCTTGCAAGGTGCGAACCGTTGTCTCCAACTGCTCTTCTTGACTCATCGCTTGTAATACTTCGGTGATCACTTCGGTCAATTGCTCGGGGTCGATTGCCACGCGAGCATTGATCACGAAGATCCAGATGATTCACTTGAGCTTGACTGCCGATCGATAACTGCGGAACAACTCGCTGCAGCCCATTGGCGACTGCGCGGTAACCATCTTCCATTCCGATGGCCTTGAGATGCGCGACCTCTGCCGATTTATCTTGCAATCGATGTTGAATGTGAGACAACAACCGCAGGAGAAACGGATCCAGCTCAAATGGTTGCGCACTCTTCAACGCAACCTGTGCGTTGAGCCACCCCAATTCGGCTTCCCCTACTGCGTAGACATCGTAATCCACTTCCATCGCGCGAACGCCAGCTTGAGCTGGTCCTTCAATGTACTGAATCAAATCGGCAATCCCCTGCCCCGTCGTTGCTGACATGCAAAGAACGGGAACCTGAGGATACTCCGATTGCAACAGCCCTCGCAACTCTTGGATAGCTTCGGGAGTTAGCTCGTCGATCCGATTGATGATGACGAAGTCCGCTTCCTCCACTTGCTTTCGGAAGATGTATTCGGCTTGAGGTGAGAATCCACCTTTGCCGGTCTTCTTGAGAATTTTGATGCCATGACTCGGTTTGAGAATCACACCATAAGGAGCGATGTCAAACGGTTGTTCGTAAATCTGCTGAAGGGGCCTGAGAACGGTTGCCACCAAGTCGGTGCAACTCCCCACGGGCTCAGCAATCATGACGTCTGGTCGCTGGTCTTCGCTCAACCCTTCCATCGTCCGCGTCAACTCGTCAAAGTTGCAACAGAAACAAGAGCCTGCCACTTCGCCCACTTCAAACCCCTGAGCTCGAAGCAGATTCGTATCGACTAGGTCGGTGGCTTGATCATTGGTAACGATGCCAACCCGCAACCCTTGCGATTGATAATGCTTGGCCAGTTGACCCACAGTGGTCGTCTTCCCCGCGCCGAGAAAGCCGCCGATCATAATAAAGCGAGGATTGTTTGACATCGATTCGCAGAGCCTCAAGGGGTCGTCGCAGCAGAATCGCTTCGATTTCTTTTCACCGAAATCTCCTATGCGATCCTTCAATACCCTCCCAATCTAGCCCTGCTTCGGTTCCCTTTCAAGGAACTGGTCCAGGCTGCCAACCTATTCTTCGAGGAATGCTTGGACAATTCCTTGCATTTCAGCCCATCGACTCGATGAGATTGAATTGCTTGCAATTTTCACATCACCGGACACGTGGTTCTCCCTGAAAACATTCAAACATTCGTTTGAGCGTTCCCGTCAGGAGGCGAGCTTGGATTGGGAGATGCGAAATCGCAAGACCATGCGAACGACGAGCGATAGAACCAAGATTAGGTAGATACCCAGACTGATTCCAAAGGCCATCGAATTGAGCGATCCACCCTCGAGATTGGCGAGGTAGACCAAATGTCCGATGACCATCATGAAGATCGATACCGACAAGGCGATCCACCCCATCACGCTCTGCATATACTCGAGCGTCGAATCCTTGCGAATCGGATCAAGCCAATATTCGCGATTGGGAATGTTGACCAAGGAGACTGGCAAATGTCGCGTCGCCGCTGTTACCGCGATCAAGAACAAAGGGAGGCCAAGCTGCAGTCCAATCATGAGACAGGTCGATGCGGTTCGCGACATCCATTGGTTCGGCTTACCATCCATGCCAAAGTGGGTCGCAACCGTTTCCGGCAATTGACTCCAGTAGTAGAGATTCTGCGCCACACCCAAGAAAGCCGCGATGGCTATCGCCACCCAGATCTGTTGATATCGCTTCATCATCTCACTCCTCGGTAGAACCCATCCGCGATCGGCAGAAGGTGATCGACCTGATTCGATCATACCTCAAAGCGATCCTAAGATACGAGT
>JAXMBN010000035.1:0-56926 GCA_046349875.1 Pirellulales bacterium | reverse complement strand
GATTGGGTGTTCCCTTGAACAACATGTGCTCAAGCAAGTGGGCCATACCTGCTTCGCCGTAGCCTTCGTGCTTTGAACCGACAAAGATCGTCAAATTGACCGTTACGAGCGGCTTGCTGTTATCCGGAAACAGAAGAACCTGGAGTCCGTTTTCTAATTGATATTCCGTGATTCCTTCAACCGCGGTAATTCTCTTCGGCCACGTTTGATTTGCTTCCTGGCTCTCAGAATCGTTGCAAGCAAAACACAAAGTAAGAATTGAAAGACCAACAACCAGCGGTGAATGGAAGATTTTCATTTGGAGAATCAGTCAGAGATTGAGAAATATGCAGCATTAGCCCAGGTGATTGTAGTCATCCATGGGTGTTTGCGCAGACATAATGGAATCGAAAACAGGTAGAATTTTGATATTCTTTTCCTAGCTCGTTTGAATTGTGGATGGCTTGAAGACGGTGTTTGGTTCGAGTTCCGAAATCGGGGTTGGGAATGGCATCATTTAGAGTTGCTAAGTCTGACGAAGTTCTTGAGGGCAATGCATTGGAAGCCGTCATCGGCAATGAAGTCATCGCGATCTTTCGATCAAACGCCAAACTTTATGCACTTGATGGCATGTGTGCTCATCAAGGTGGACCGCTCGCGTTAGGAAGGATTCAGAATGATTGCGTAACCTGCCCCTGGCATGGTTGGCAATATCACCTCGCCGATGGAAACAATGCGGCGACCTGCAAGCCCATGTTGAGGACTTATGATGTTAGAGAAGTCGCTGGAGAAATCTTCATCGAGATCCCGGAGGCACGTCCAACCGATTCATGAGTAAGAATCGTAATCGAGCCGGCATTTGCATCAGCAGCACGAATCGCTCTCATGAATGCTCGTTCCGCGTCGGCGAGGCCCTGGTATTTCTTTCCCGAGATAGGTGATTTGATTCTCTTCGTTGACAAATACGACCTTCGGGTCGGTTTGCCCATTCTGCAAATCAGTCTCTGCGACAAACTGAAAAGTAGCAACAATAATGAGATCGCCTGGTCGTATTAGGTGAGCTGCAGCTCCGTTCGCACAGATGTCGCGTTCACCCTCGCCTCCTTGAATTGCGTAGGTTTCAAGGCGGGATCCGCGAGTGATATTCCATACGACGACCGCTTCATGTGGGAGAATATCTGCGGCTCGCATCAAATCCGGAGGGAGCGTTAAAGACCCTTCGTAATCCAAGTCCGCTTCGGTAACTGTGGCTCGATGGATTTTTGACTTGAGAAACTTACGAAACATCCCAAGGTGCTTTCTTCAAAATAGGGGGTCTTTCGACAGCTCTCATTGTCGTTGCACGCTCGCCCAGGTCAATCCATAAACAACGGGGACAGACCCCGTCGCGAAACCTTTGAGAATGTATGGGGACTGTCCCCAATACACCACAGAATTTCGCAAGTACAAAACCTATCCAATATAGCTTCAGACCGAAGCCCATCATTAGATCCTCTTTTGCGGCTCAGGGTACAATGAACAGCCTAGATTTAGGCCTCCAAAGGCTTTTGGCTCAAAATCGTACGGATGTATTCTGTTTGATTGCATTCTTCGAACTTCCACCATCGAGGCTATCGGGGACTGACCCCAATGCTGCCACCAGCTAGGTAAACATCAATGACATTCACGAAAATGATTCAGGTTATCGTTTCATTAGCGGTAGTATGCGTTGCAGACCTTCCGTGCCGAGTCTGACCCCGATGTGTGGTGTAGCACGGGGTCAGACCCCAGTGGAGATTAGTTATCGAAGTGAAACTGCAGACGAATACACACGCAATCGGTGCAAGCTGGATTTATATGTGCCAGCAAAAGAAGGCTTCGAGACATTGGTTTGGTTTCATGGCGGTGGGCTGGAAAACGGGGACAAACGCGATCTGATTGCAATGGGCGTAGTCAAGTTCTTTCTTTCTCAAAATGTTGCTGTTGCCTCTGTGAACTATCGCCTTAGCCCGAAAGCTAGCTACCCCAACTACATTGAAGATGCGGCGGCAGCCTTGGAAGAAGCTCAACGACAGGTGTCTCAAAAGAATGGAGCAACCTCAAAAATCTTCGTGGCTGGGCATTCAGCGGGTGGCTACCTTGCCGCAATGCTCGGATCGGACGAGAGCTATCTAAGAGCACGGGGACTGACCCCGTTGGGGATCGCGGGAGTGATTCCGGTTTCGGGGCAGATGGTAACGCATAGCACTGTTAAGAAGGAGCGAGGGACTCCGAAGTCGCGGGTAGTGGTTGATGAAGCCGCACCGAGCTTTCATGTCAAAGAAAACTTACCTCCGTTTTTATGCATTGCAGCGGACGGTGACTTACCCATGCGAAAGGAGGAAAACTCACTCTTCGTTGCCGCACTACAAGCTGCAGGACATAAGAGATGCAAGTATGTCGAACTTGCCAATCGGAATCATGACACCATTGCAAGCCGCATGTCGGAATCGGGCGACGCCGTGGCGGAAACGATTCTGCAGTTCATTCGTTCGCGGTCGGAGGAGATCGACCGCATCCATGCACAGTGGAAACAAAGTGTCCAAACTGCGTTCGCTTATGAACAAAAGGCCAAGAGGATTCCGAGCCTGACCTATGCCATCGTCACAAAGAATGAAAAAATCCTCGAGGGAGCACTTGGATTCTCACGCCCGTCCACCTCAACTCCAGCGGATCTTCAAAGTGTCTATCGCGTCGGATCTGTTTCTAAACTCTTCACCGACATTGCCGTCATGCAACTGGTCGAAGAGAAGAAGTTAAATCTCACATCGCCCATCCGCAATTGGCTAGACAATGTTCCCGATGCGAGCCCGCTCGCTGGTCCTATCACCCTACAACACTTGATGACTCATCGATCAGGAATCGTTCGCGAATCACCTATAGGCAATTACTTTGATTCCACCGAGCCATCACTGGAGGCGACAATTCAGAGCCTGCATGGCACAAAACAAATCTACCCGCTCGACACAAAAACCAAATACTCGAACGCTGCTATCGCTGTTGTCGGGCACATCATCGAAAATATTTCGGAGACTCCCTTTGCACAATACATGCATCAAAGACTTTTGCACCCCATCGGCATGAAGCAAAGCGATTTTGCTCGAACTCCACTCGTTGAATCCAAACTCGTCGACGCAAGCATGTGGACCTACGATGGACGTCGCTTCGAAGCCCCCAAGTTCTTGCTGGGGACAGGACCGGCGGGGAACATGTATGCCTCTGTTCAGGATCTCACGCTGTTTCTTCAAACCCTTTTGAATCGAGGCCAAACACCATCTGGTGAACGTATCCTCAAAGAACAAACTCTCGAACAAATGCTCAGTCCCATTCGAGACACCCAAGGAAATGCCCTGCCCTATGGTCTTGGTTTTCGCGTTCAAAACTGGCAAGGGCATCGCAAAGCTGGCCACGGTGGTGCGGTTTATGGCTTCTCCACCCAACTCGAGTTTCTCCCAGACGATGGAATCGGTGTCATCGCAGTAGGATCTCTCGATGGATGCAACGCAACTCTTGAACGACTCACCCAGTATGCGATTCAGTGTTTTCTCGCTGCTCAAGAAGGCAAACCAATTCCGGTATATGAAACCACCAGCTCTATCGCGGCCGATCGCATCGCATCCATGCTTGGGTACTATCATTCCGATTCCGACCAACTGCAAATTGATGAGTTCGAAGGTAGATGCTATCTTCATCACGGCGTATATCGACTCGAATTGCGCGCCGATGAACATGGCTCAATCATTACGGACGATCCGAGCGGTTACGGCGCCCGGCTGCAATGGGCAACTGATGGGAACCTCAAGTTCCAAAACAAAATTTGGGCCAAAAAACGCGTCGACACTCCACCACCAGCGATCAGACCTGAGTGGAAAGACATGGTCGGCGAATACGGTTGGGATCACAACACACTCTATGTTTTAGAAGATCAAGGAAAACTGAACGTACTTATCGAATGGTTCTTTAAGTATCCATTGGACCCGATCGATCAAGATACCTTCGCCTTCCCAAGTTACGGCTTGTATCACGGTGAACAAGTTCATTTTCATCGCAATGCTCGCGGCGAAATCGACTACCTCATCGCGGCTGACATAACGTTTCCTCGTCGAAATATACATCAGCGGGATGGCGAGACGTTTAAGATCATTCCACAAAAGCCGGTAGCATCGCTGCAAATTGAAGCCCTTCAAGCAAAACCGCCACTGGAACGCGGCGAGTTTCGCGAGGCCGATCTCGTCGAACTCATACAGCTCGACCCAACCATCCAACTCGACATTCGCTATGCCTCCGAAAACAATTTCATGGGAACGCGTTTTTATCAACAACCCCGAGCTTTTCTTCAGCGGCCAGCGGCGGAAGCGGTCGTTCGAGCCCACCAATCGCTTAAGCCCCAGGGACTCGGACTGTTGATACATGATGGATATCGACCTTGGTACGTTACCAAGATGTTCTGGGAAGCAACCCCAAATGAGATGCGGCAATTCGTAGCCAATCCAGCGAATGGATCGCGCCACAATCGCGGCTGTGCTGTCGACTTGAGTCTCTTCGATCTAAAAACCGGCAAACCCATCGATATGGTCTCAGGTTACGATGAATTTTCGCACCGAGCTTTCCCTCAATATCCGGGCGGCACCAGTCAGCAACGATGGTATCGCTCACTACTCAAAAACACCATGGAATCGCAAGGCTTTCGCGTATATGAACATGAATGGTGGCATTTCGATTTTCAAGATTGGAAACAGTATCGTATCGGGACAGCTACCTTTGAAGAGTTGCAGTCGGCGAAGTGACCCGATGTGATATCTCGCGACCTCCCCGTAAAGTGACTTCATGAACAATGCCTGCAAAACGGACCCCGACGAATTTCATGATTCCGGGACCGAACTTGGATAGCACTGTTCAACCTTGAGACGAATGTGCGTCGATGATAGTCTTTGACTACTCCGATTCAATTTAACCTTCGAGTGCCTTATGGAAAATCAACTTTGGCTAGATGTTTTGTCGCGATTCACTCACGTATCAACGGCCATTGCGTTGATGGGGGGGAGCATCTTCATCCTTTGGGTATTGATTCCATCCTCCACACAGCTCTTGGATGCTGAGCATCAAAAATTGCAAGACGCAGTTTCGTCACGATGGAAACGCTTCATCCATCTGGGAATTCTGCTTTTCATTGCGAGCGGTTTTTACAACTATTTTCGCGCAATGCCGAGCCACAAAGGAGATGGACTCTACCATGCCTT
Organism: Pirellulales bacterium; assembly: GCA_046349875.1. Classification (GTDB taxonomy): domain Bacteria; phylum Planctomycetota; class Planctomycetia; order Pirellulales; family Pirellulaceae; genus JAXMBN01. The sequence continues at coordinate 51,689 of JAXMBN010000035.1, read as the reverse complement.
GGTCGGAGTCAAAATGATTTTGGCCTTGGGAGTATTCTTTATCGCTTCCGCTCTTGTGGGTCGTTCCAAAGGCTTGTCTTTTGTCCGGGAAAAACGAATCTTCTGGCTTCGCCTACTGGTGACCCTGGCGTTTGTAATCGTCGGCATTTCGAGCTTCGTGAAAGTACGCGGCCCAAGTGCTGCAAAAACCAGTGTTCAAATTGCAGAACCTCAAACAAAATAAAACATGTATCAAATCATCATTTGATCCATTGAGGGAAAGGTACCGCTGGTATCTTTCCCATTTTATTGAGACATAGCCAAAATAGATTGAACGCCGAGCATTTTCATCAGACGTTCTCATTTCCTTTGTTTGCCATGCCCAGATGCATAAAGCTCGATCCGTGACTTCGATTCGTCTTCCGTAGGAATTGGTTGGTCGCAAGTCCAATGAATCGCAGCGGAGAGAAACGCGGCAAAAGCTGGCTGAGCAAACTCGTCCACATGCCCCAGCGAAGTATAGAACGACCTTCCGCCATCCGCGCGAATATGACTCCAGGCGACAGGGTGAAGCGATTCTCCGTCGACTGCACCATCCAAGAACACTGTCGGTGCCTTGTGCGAGCGGGGCAGTCTTATATAACGTGCTCGTCGCTTTGATCGACGACCAATTGCCTAGCTTCATCAATGGATGGACTCGGCTTGCGTAACATGAATCTTGAGTTGACTCTTTTGATCGTTTGCGTAATGGCCTTGATAGTTACCGCCCCATACATCGCGATCCAATTCGGGCCAAACTCCATGGCCGGCCAATGGGGCCTGGTTTTCCAGTGCGAAGGCATGACTGGCCGTTCGAATTCCAATCACTGGTTTTTCCCAAACGCACAAACCATTGCATCATCTCTAGATCTGATTGAAGCTCAAGGTACGACGGCGAACGCTTACGAAGAGCGTCCATGTCCGCCAATCGTTCCACTCCGGAAATGAGTTCTTTTTCTTCCAGAATCAAAAACGATCTCGACACAAAAGCGTTGCCGCAAGTGAATATTTGCAAAAGCGGTATCTTCCGTTTTGTATTCATCTTCGCCGATCAAAATCCCCAATCGCGGTCGCTTATCCCCTGAAAATCGAAAAGGAGATCCGCCTATCATGGATGCACTTGATGTGCTTGGGCAAACATATCTTTCCACATGATCCACAATTAGATCGGTGCCAGAGAAATGCGAAACATAAGGCCATGCATTGGGATCATACATCGTGTCAGTAAGATCGCGTACTAATGCCGCATTGATACCATTGCTGGCAAGCCTTCGCAAGCCAAAGGGACGGCCTAATACACACATGTTGGTGTGGACGCCCACCAGCAGTGCATTTTTTATTTGATGATGCTGCAAGATACTCCAAATCTGTTTTCCGTCATCGGAAACATAGTCGCGCTCATCATCGATTGTGATTTCTTGCGTTTGACGTATCCAAGGGGATTTAGGATTTCGCCCCAATTCCGCGAGTTTGCTTGCCCACAGTGCATGCTCTTCTGGATCGTCGTCTTCGCCTCCAGCAGATTGATCCAATGGATAGGCGACGGCTTCCTCGCTTGGTATGCGGTCGCACCAAGTCTCGATTGCATCAGGAAAACTCTTGGACTCAGCAATGTTTTTCGCTCGTTTGCGAGCTCCAGAATCCTCATAGAATGCCATGCAACTACTGGGTGCATGAATGACCACAACTCCTCGGTCTCGCAATTCTTTAGCAAAGCGGTCAATACGTGGTGCCAACTCGCCAACGCGACGCACGGCGTTAACGCAATGATGCGCATCCCACATATCGCATATGATTAAAACCGTTTCATTTGGATTCCAGAGTTCTTTTTTGGAAACTCGATGGAAGGAGCTTTTCCCTTCGCCGGTCGGCAATTGCTGCTCCAACTGTACGGAAAGTAATTCTTGTCCCAAACAGAAATTGGCAGGCCCCAACCAGCCAAAGAGACAGCAAACCATCCCCAGCACGCATCGCAACTTCGACAATGTCATTTGGACGACCTCTTAGTGGAATCGAATTGGCACTGCTCCCAGCTGTGGTTATTCAGGCAACGGCTGAGTCAATAACTTTGGGAGCGTTGAAGATTTTGGACGATCAAAAGTCTGGCCAAATTGGGTGAAGCCATCTACGAATCCTCCGTGCGAGAGTAAGAACTGTCCGTCTTCGACGCCCATGAAGCGATCTAGCCTATTCTCCTTGCCCGTTGGATCATGGCTGAATCGAGCTTGCGTCAACTCGATCCATTCACCGTTCGATCGCACCCACTGAGGCCCATAAAGTGCCTTTCGCTGGATGTGACCACTCGATCCCCAAAAGTTTTCGCTGAAACTGTGCAATCCTCGAAGGTAAGTACCATCATGTGGGGCGAGCATCCGCGAGATCAGAACCCATTCTTGCTTTTCAGGATGATAGTAGAACCCTGCGTACTCGGTCTTCTTGTCTTCTTTGGGATTTGAGACAACAAGAAACTTTTGAGGCTCGCCGGTCTTCCACATGTATTTTAGATGGCTATGCCCGCCAGTCCCTTCATTACCAAAGACCTCTGCATGAACATCTGGCCCTTTTTCGATCAGCTGAACGTAGTGTTCCTTGTCCACTTGATCCCGACGATCGGCCTGGGCTCCCTTTCCGGAGTCCCACACTGAAAAGATAATGCGACGCTCTTTGGCGCTATTTACCTGCATACCGAAATATCCGCGATGAAAACCACAAGCCATGTAGAACGTGTTTTCTGGATCTTCTTTTCCGGTAACCTCTAGATAAAAACGATCGATGTTGGAAATCCCATCGGTTGGATACATCAGATGGACCGACGCAGCATTCCGACGCTCTTCCAAATTAAAATGAGCATCATCGGAAGCATTACCATCCAAAAGCAACGAATGAATTACCAAGCCTTTTAGCTGCGATTCGTCCTTTGCTAGACATCCAATCGCAATGTAGCCGGGAGTAGGTATCGAAAAACTGCCCGCCTCTAGCCGCTGCAATTCATCGGTCTTCGATTCCAATCCTATTTCTTTTAATTGCTTTCCCATACGGACTTGGAATGATTGTTTGGTTCCCTTGGGCACGCGAACCGAAAATGCTATCTGAATATCACCAGTCTTTTTGAACTGCCCGTACCAAATCAGTTCATTCCCTGGCCGAAAACGACTGGCCTGTTGCTTTTCAGAAATCGCAATCCCGTTGGCATCGGGTAGTGAATAAGCCGTGAACGCTGGAATCGCTCGTTCCTTCGCCTCTGCTGGCGCAATTCCACTTGCAATTGCCATCCATCCGAGACTGAATCCAACCAAAATCCCAAAACGCTGATTGCCCAAATGCATATCGTGTTCCAAATGTCGAGTGCCAAACCGCCTAGTATTAGCAAGCATCTATCATATCTTGCGTGAAGTCCATTCCCTACACCCAGCGTTTTAGGTGACCAGCAATTTCTTGAACGCCGAAAACTTGCCCATTACTCCTTCTGACTCGTTGTTTGATTTTCTAGGACGGAACTTTCGTATTCACAACGACCAAATGCCGTCATACCCTCCCATGCCCATCTGCTCCTCAGCATACTCATGAGTATTCGAATATTAGCAACGATCAATGCTGAAACAGTTCGTGCACGGGGACAGACCCCATGCTTCTTGACACCAAACAGCATGGGGACTGACCCCAGTGTTAGGCAGGGACGGACACCGAGGGTATTCGGGGACTGTCCTCATGCACTGAAATGCAGATGCATGGGGTCTGACACCTTGCCCAATGCATAGACCCAAAATAACTTATTCCACGCCGCTCCCAATTACGACGTCTTCTGCCTGGGCACGCGACTCGGGGACTGCCCCCGTGGTTACGAACGAAATGAACTAGCGGTGTTGCGGGGACTGTCCCCATGCGCTGGAATGCAAATACATGGGGACTGACCCCGTGTATGTTGATTGCAAGGGCATGGGGTATGACCCCAAAGGGCAATTGGTGGGGTAGATAGATAGTCGTTGGGGTCAGACCCCGAGGTGGGTGAAGGAAAGAGGCGACAGAGGGAGGTAGATGAGCTGGAATATCAAGAGCGTGCATCGAGAATGGTTACTTCATGCCGCAATAGCCAGTCTTTTCGCCAGACACTTCCACCGTAGCCACTCAAGGATCCATCAGCACGAACTACACGATGGCAAGGGATCACAATGGCAATTCGATTGTCGCCATTAGCAGTTCCTACGGCGCGCGATGCTCCGGGAGAACCAATGGAGGCCGCAATTCGCTCGTAATTCGTTCGTTGTCCGAAGGGGATTTGAAGAAGAGCTCGCCAAACCGCTCTTTGGAAATCGGTACCGACCAATCCTAATGGCAATTCGAACGCATCCCTACTGCCATCAAAATACTCATGTATTTGACGGTTGGTTCTTTCCATTATCGAGTTCTCGCCGGGAACGAGAGCGATTTTCTTGCGGGTCGCGAGTCGGGAAAACTGCGTTTGCAACATTCGCCGATCTGCAAACTCCAGGAGCAACAATTCATTCTCATCCGCCGCAATGACCATAGGCCCTAGAGGCGTCAAGATTCGATTCACCAAAATGGGATTGCTTGCTGTTTTTGCCGCGCCTGCTGTAATACCAAATGCTTTTTGAAATCCTTCGCGGAATCCGCTTAAGGATTCGTATCCCGCATTCGATGCGACCTGCAACATGTCCTCACCCAATGAGAGTTGGTGAAGAGCTTGAGTCAAACGCCGAAGTCGAAGATACTTCTGGAAGGTCATTCCGTGTTGGTTTTCAAACCAGCGATTGACTCGCGATGGCTCAACACCCATGTTCTGTATCTCTCGATTGGTCCACCGACGATGAGAATCTCCATCGAGCAACCTCAATAGCTCAACAAGCCAATGTGGCATCGCACCCGAGACTTCCATCGGACGACAGCGTTTGCATGCGCGATATCCTGCTGCCAAACAATCTTGCACTGTCGAGAAATAAAGGACGTTGGATGCAAGAGGTTTTCGCGCGGTACAACTCGGTCGACAAAATATGCCGGTCGTCTTGATCGCTGCGTAGAAAATGCCATCGAAAGATGTATCGCGATTGACGAGAGCGGAGTACATCTTGTCAGCAGGCAAGTTTGGAACTTGCAAGGTGGCTTGCATGGGATAACTTTCTCATCCTTCGGGCTCTAAAAACTTCTTCATTCCATGGCATCGATCATAGAGGCTCACCACTGATTGCTCTACCGAAAAAACGACGCCGAATTCGGATTGCTAGGCTCCTTTCACCCATTTCACGCTCCCTCTCGAAAGCATCTCATTGCGTAACTCTTCATTGTCAACGATTCTAGGCAACCAACCAAAGAAAAAAGGCTCACTCATTTCATGAGCGAGCCTTTATCTTAACCAACATATATTATGTTTCAGTCGTCTGCTTAGCTATCTGCAGTCGAAGGTTCATCCGCATCGGCGTTTCCTTCAACGCCAACGTATCCACCGCTCGACAGAATGCCTTGCTTGATTTCCGCTGCAACCTTTGGATTCTCGATGAGGAAGTTTCGAGCCTTCTCTTTTCCTTGGCCGAGATACGTTTCACCGTATTTGAACCAAGCGCCACTTCGACTCACAATCTTATGGGCCATTCCCAGATCCAAGATATCGCCTTCGAAGCTAATGCCATTGGTATGCATCATATCGAACTCAGCCACGCGGAATGGAGGCGCCACCTTGTTCTTCACGATTTTGCAACGAACGCGTTGACCGACCGCATCTTCACCTTCTTTGAGCGTTCCAATGCGTCGAACATCAATTCGACATGACGCATAGAACTTCAAAGCCCGACCACCAGGAGTCGTTTCAGGGCTTCCGAACATGACACCAATTTTTTCACGAATCTGATTGATCAAGATGACCGAAGTTTTGCTTCGAGCGATCGCCCCAGTTAGCTTTCGCATCGATTGACTCATCAAACGAGCCTGCAAGCCAACGTGCGAATCCCCAATCTCACCTTCCAATTCCTGCTTGGGAACCAACGCCGCCACCGAGTCCACAATCACGACATCGACCGCATTGCTCTTCACAAGCATTTCGCAAATCTGCATTGCCTCTTCACCACTACTCGGCTGACTCACCAACAAAGTGTCGAGTTCAACGCCAACCTTCTTAGCCCATGAAGGATCAAAAGCGTGTTCGGCATCGATAATGGCAGCGATCCCGTTTTGTTTTTGAGCTTCCGCACAACAATGCAACGCCAACGTAGTCTTACCACTACTTTCTGGACCAAAGATCTCGATAATTCGTCCGCGAGGTATCCCAGCACCCCCGAGCGCCATATCTAAAGAAAGCGACCCAGTGGAGATGCTCTCGATTTTCAGCTGGCCTTCGCCTCCCAAAGGCATGATCGAACCTTCACCAAATTGCTTTTCAATTTGCTGAAGGGTCGTCCTCAGATTCGGCTCCCGCTTGTAGATCGACTCGAGTCCCGACGGGGCTTCCGGTGCTGCTTTTTCGGTTGTCTTCTTCTTTGCCATAGTTTTGCTCGTCGTCGCTGCCACAGTTTGGTTCCTCCAAAAATGAGTTGGGTAACGAATCCCAGCCAGATTCGGGCCCCGCTCTCCTTTGGTGACGTATACGCATGGATAGTAGCGTGTCCACTGAAGGATTGCAAGATAGCCTGAACAGATTCTTGTGCGCTGGCTTGCTACCCTTAGAATCGCACCGCCCCGTGACACGTTTGGTCCACCTCGAAGAGAAAAATGAGAAATCTTTTCTCGGCTCTGGTGTTGAGTAGAACGGTCTTCAACGACTGGCGTCTTTTCCATCCCCCATGGTCCAGCAATCCCTACCGCGGCGTGGCTCGTGGAATCCCAAAAGAATTGGGCCAAATCGAGACTTCTAAAAGTTGAAATGCATGCAATTGGGATCTCAAAGCGATATGCTTAAAAGATGGTTCCCAAGATTGATTTCATAGGCTCGACCTCGAATCATTTGACGGGAATGAGAGAGTTACCAATCTTGCGCACCGCTAACTCTCTTCGACTCGATCTGTAAAGGCCTACGACTACAGGAAGATGTTATGGGGCAATCGATAAGGATCTGCATCAGCCTTTGCATCGTGGCGATCGCATCGAGTCTGCACGCCGAGAACTTAACTCCACAACAAATCAATCAACGACTCCCTGAGGTGATCAAAAGAGTCTCACCATCGGTCGTGGCAGTGACAGAATCCCGTGAAACTGGGTTTGGTTCGTTTAGCGGTGTTGTGGTTTCGAAAGAAGGCCACGTCCTTGCGGCGGCGCATGCGGTCAAACCAGGCAACAAGTATCTCGTGCATTTCCAAGATGGTCGAAAATTTCGCGCTGTAGGGAAAGGGGTCAATCGCAATATCGATTGTGCGATGTTGATGATCACCGAGCAAGGTGAATGGCCCTATGCAGCTATGGGTGACTCCAATCGGTTAATCGTGGATGAGCCTCTCTTCTGCATCAGCCATCCTGGACTTCATCGCGCCGATCGCGGTCCAGTTGTTCGCTTTGGCAAAGTCGTGCGCCCCATCAGCTCTCGATTCGGAATGATTCAGTCCACAGTGAAGATGGAACCAGGCGATTCCGGTGGACCTCTCTTCGATCTCCATGGAAACGTCATTGGTATTCGCAGCCAAATCCAACAACCCGTTGATGAAAACTACGATGTCCCAATCGATAGCTTTCGAACGTATTGGGAAAAATTGGAAGCTGAAGAAGAATTCAAAGTCGATGTGATCCCAGGTCTGCCAGACCTGGGAGTTGAGACGCGTCGATCACGTCGCGGTGGCGTTCGCGTCCTCACTGTTGCGATGGATAGTGTGGCTGATCGCGCGGGCCTGCGAGTCAACGATGTTATTACTTCGGTCGAAGGGAATGAAAAAGGGAATGTGCTCGACCGCGTGGCAGCTCGATATCTCAACGGTGATTTCGAAATCGAATTGCAGATCCTGCGCGATGAAGCTCCCTTATCACTCAAACTTGCATTGCCACCTCGGCCAGATCAACTGGTAGCATCAACCACGTCGGTAAAGCCCTTGGATACGATCGGTCCATTTGCCAAGGAACTTCAGCCTTTGGAAGCTAAGCTCGACGACACCACGGCCGTCGTTCGCAGTCGACGCTTCGATGAACCAACCGAAATCATTGGATGCAGTGTGGCTCGCCCAGGTCTCATCATTACCAAGAGTTCGTGCGTTGGAGACCAAGTGGAAGTACGCATGCAAAATGGAAGTTGGCAGCCCGCCAAAGTGATTACACGGGATGACTCTAACGATTTGGTTCTTCTTCAGATGGATGATGTAAGTCAACCCTTTATTGCGATTGATCCACAGGCCACGAGCATGCTTCCACAAGGCACGGTACTCGTCTCGCCCAAGCCCGATGACCTTGGAGCTATCTCGGTGATGGGGAGTCGAATCTTTGGCCATCCAAGATTTGAAGGTCGCGGTTATCTAGGCGTAAAGCTGGAAAAAGAAAACGACAACGTGGTCATCAAAGAAATCGTTGAAGGTGGCGCTGCTCAAAAGAATGGACTGGCTGCGGGCGACATCGTACTTCAGTTGGATGGTCGCCCGATCCAAGCCGTCGAAGAAATGCACAACTATCTTCGCAACACGCTCCCGAATGATCGGATTGAGATCGTCGTTCGACGTGAAGGTGAGGAAAAATCCTTTAAGATCAAGATTGGCGAGATGATTAAGACTCCTCGCCATGTGGCCGATCTTTTCGATGGTGGCAAGAGCAATCGTCGCGATGGGTTCAAAGCGGTCTTCATTCACGACGCCGAACTTTATCCGCACGAAGTTGGTGGACCTATCTTCGATCTCCAAGGTCATTTTGTTGGGCTGAATGTGGCTCGCTTTAGTCGCACGCAAAGCCTAGCATTACCCGTTCGCGCCGTTCGAGAATTCGTCAACGATGCTCTTACCAAGATCCCTAACGATAACGGTCGTTGAGCCCAAGCCCATCCTGTATTAAGGCAAGAACTTTCTCCAAACGCCGCGCTTTGGTTTCTGACTTCTTCGCGGTATCGATATACTCCACGTACTCGCGCTTGCAGCTAAGACTGAGTTTGTCGAAAGCTTGAGCGATTCGTTTGTGCTTCTGAAATGCCGATTGCAGTTCCGCCGGCAATACCAAAGGACGATTGCGATCAGGCTGAATCGATTCTCCGCGATCCACCAATGCTTTTGCTTCAGTGACGTACGCCGCAATCAACTTAGCTTTGATTTCTTTGCCACTTTGAAAACGCATTTGCCGTTGAGCTTTGGTCTTGCCTTCTTGAGCGTTGATCAAGAGTCCTTCTGGATCCGAGAGAAGGGCTCCCTGAAAAAACCAAAGCCCCACGTACGATTTGAAGGCACCAATCCCAACGACATTCTTTTCTTGATACGTGTAGACCGGTCCTCCCCATTTCACGGTTTCCACCAGCTTGCATTTCAACAAGATCTTGCGGAGAACAACGAGTTCGTTTTGCCAAGTGGTGCAAGAAGCAATGTATGCATCAACCGATAGTGAGTTTTTCATGAAAGACTCAAACTAGGACATTGAAATAGCCACGGGAATTGGACGACCGATCCGGCCCGATGATTATAGCGATAAGGCCCGCGCAATTCGCTATGGTCTCAAGTCTCGTATTTGAGGAACGCGCTGCCATATGACTCGGAGTAACGTTCTGTTCCGATGGGCAGGGCTACCTAGCAAGCTCGGTCGTGATTGGGTCAATCGCAGACGCGTATTGAAGTTGCGCTAATGAGCGTTCGGCGTCTGGAAAGCTTTGATTTTCTCAACCCGAAGCGTTAGCAAGGGACTGCATATCCATGTCACGAAGCGTAAGCAAGGGATGTCTCGGACAAGCCAAAAACACTGCAAAAGTACGTTCCTCGCTTACGCGTCGGGTTGTGACAAGACTCAAATGCGCAACTTCAAAACGGACTCTTCGGGTTGTGATTTCAAGCTTGATCTGGTTCGCGGTCTACTGATTTTTAGAGACCATCGAAGGGGAAGAATTCTTGCGTATCCACTGCAGATCTTGAGCCCCGAAGAAATAGTAGATGGCACCTACACCCGCGACAACGAAGGTTAGCAAACGATACATGGCTGCCGTCACAAGCCCTGAAAAATGCTCTGGCGGATTCGGTAACTGTTCGAACAACTTTTGAATGGCAGCTTCTTGGACACCGAGCCCACCAGGAGTTAATGGCAATGCCCCGGCTGCCATCGCTGGAGGAATTACCAAAAAGTGTTCGCGCAAACTAGGAGATTCCGCATAGAGAGACGTCGAAACCCAATAGGTAGATAGGGTCAAACACGAATGAACCGCCAAGCTAATGGCTAACATCACGCAGACCAATTTTCCTCGTCCATAGAATATTAAACCAGCATGAGCCATTCGATAAAAAGCGTGACCTACGAACGGCATCTTGCTGAGCCATGAAAGTGGCAACCACTTTCCAAAGAAAACGATAACGCCCAACCCTACAATACCAACTGCCGATAGGGCCCATGCCCCTTGACGGATCCATTCCATCTTTTCCGATAGCGACTCGGTTGCCAAGAACTGAAGACTAAAAGCAGCGACCATCACCAACCCCAAAAGACCAACAGCGCGATCAACGATCACGGAACCGACCACTTCAGGACGCTTCTTTTCAGCCTTCCTGGCAGCTGCAATGGCTTTAAAGAGATCGCCGCCAACGCTACCGGCCGACACTAGATTAAAGAGACATCCTAAGAATCCTAAACGAATGGCATCCACCACCGTGAAGGGAACGTCCAGAGCGCGAACGAGCAAACGCCATCGCAGAAAACTAATGAGGTTTGCGGCCATGACTGCCGATAAGGCAAACCCGAGCCATCCCCAGTTCTTAGGCTGTTCTGCCAACGTCTTCCAGTGTTCGGATGGAAATGACTTGAACAGCCAAAACAAAATCGCCGCCAAAATCGCAAGCTTGATTATGGCGACGATTCTCTTAGACACTCGATACTCGATTCAATGAACTCAAAGGCAGAACTGATCGAGCACTAGAATAATCCGTTTTCGTTTTCGATCCAATGGAACAAACGATTCAAACTCCGATTCCACTACTTTGCATCGGCCGTGGAGGGTCGTGAAGTTTTATCACCACTGGATTGGCTTTGATCATTTCCCAAATTGAGACCCGATGGATTCGGAAGTTCTCCTTCGTTAGCCGGCTTGCGAGGTTCAATCTCAACCTTCTTTAACTCGGCCGATTGAGAATCTTTTTCGGAGGCCTTTGGCTTCTGAGCTTCTTGCTTTTCGCCTTCCTTCTTAGCAGGTGGCTCGGTCACAGGCTTCCACGATGTCGAACCTTCGACAATGTATTCGCGATAGGGATCGTAATAGTTCAATGGAATGCGAGATGTCACGACGCGAGGAACCAATCGAGTTTCATCGACTGCGACGCGCTTTTCAACGCGTACCGGCGTCTTCACCTTTTGCACCACGCGTTCGGTGGTGTAGGTCTTCACGGGTACATCTTCCGTGACCGTTTCCAACTTGTACGATTCGCGCTGCACCGTCACTGGTCGAACGTGTTGTTCTTGAACCCATTGCACCTTCTGAACAGGCACTTTGTTTTCAACGATCTTGGTGACAGGTCGTTGAACCGAATAGGGAACCATTCGCTTCTCTTCGACCGCTTGCATCTTCTGAACTTGAATTGGAACCTGCTGCGCAACCATTTGGCTTTCCATTCGGGTAGTTTGAATGGGAATCTGCTGTTGTTGCACTTGAGGCATATACGAAACTTGCGGGACAGCTACTTGCTGGTAATTGGGCATGTATTGCACTTGCGTGAACGATTGCCCAGGAGAAGTATAGGGTACCCATCCCAAACCACCGCGACGCCAAGCAGTTTGGCCGTAGTAGTCGTTGAATCCACCCGGCACCCACTTCAAACCATAACGGGTATCTCCAGGTTGATAATACTGCTGAGCCACGTAACCGCCTTGATCGACCACCGCCGTTTGCGTGGTCATGACGGGTTGGTAAGAAATGTAATTCTGAGTTTGATACGAAGTTTCAACGACTGGGCGCTGCACGATCACATGCTGCGTTTGCATCTGTGTTTCGACGACCGGCCGATACGACACGTAGGTTTCTTCGCGTTGCGACGTTTCCGTGACATACTCGGTTTGTTGATAACTTTGATCGACATACTCCGTCGTATAAACCGGCTTCATCACCGTATACGTTTCATTGACGGTCGATGTTTCCGTTACAGGTCGCCGCACGGTGTACTGTCGCTTCTCGACACGTTCTTGCACGACCGGTTTGTAAGTGACAATTTCCCGCTCTTGCATTTCATCTTCGTACACGAGCTTGTACTAACGGATTGTTTGAGGTTCCAGTACCGTTTCGGTCTGAATCCGGTACGTTGGGTAGCAGGTTTGAGCGGATGCTGTACCAGCTAGCAAGGAAGCCAACAGAATGGGAGCTGCACTCGATTTTTTTGAAAGCATTTGCGACGACTCAGCGTTTCGAAAAGCACTGGCAAGGGATAAACATCCACGGCAGATTCCATTTTGCTCCGTGAGCCCGTTTCCTTCAAATTTAAGGCGCCGAATCCAGCGGGACTAGGGCTTCCTGATTTTTCCCCCTAATTCCTTGAGTCATTCTCGCGTCATAACCGGTGAAAACGTTGAATTTTTGGCCTCGCAATCGTTAAACTCATTCCATTCCTCCCAACCTACTCAACAAGGCATTTGGGGGCCTTAAACAAATGTCTAATCGGGGCCAGATTTTGCTACGATAGTCGTCCGCATATTCGGAACTCGACCTCTCCCCTTGTTGCTATCATTCTTCCTTCTAATTTGTGAGAAAGCCGAAGCCTATGGCCATTCGTTATTCATTCAAGCTCTACACCTTGATCTTGGTAGCTTGTACCAGTCCTCTCTGCGGAACAATGCACGCTCAGGATTCCGCCGATCGCCAAACAGGCGACGCCGTGGCTCGCGTGAAGTCGGCCATCTCGATGATCGCCAAAGGCGAAGCGAACGAGCGACAAGCCATCATCAGCAAGCTGTTGGAAGAACGAGGTATCGCTTCGGAACCGGTTGCCTTTGATAGTGGCAATGCCAAAGGGACGAACCTTCGCACCGAACTAAGTGGGCAAGATCAGCCTGCCAACCGCTGGCTCATTCTTGGAGCTCACCTCGATCGAGTCGCGGTTGGTCAGGGCATCATCGACAATGGTTGCGGATGCATTGCCTTGATGGAACTCTCAACACGTCTCAAGTCAAAGCCACTTCCGAACCTGCACGTAACGGCCATGTACTTCGACCTTGAAGAACGAGGCCTCCTTGGATCCAAGGCTTTCGCGAAAACGCTTGATCCCAAACCCCTTGCCTATCTCAATCTCGATGTGTTCGCCTACGGCCGACAAATGTGGTTGCATACAGCCGATGAAAACGATCCCTTTGTGAGCATCGCTAAGAAAGTGGACGAATCGAGCCCGCTGACGTTGGAGCATGGTCTCAAGTACCCGCCCAGCGATCATTTGTCGTTTCGCGGCGAAAAGATCTATGCCATGTCCTATTCACTCCTTCCTCCCGACGAAGTGAAAGAAGTCGAATCGATGTTCGAAGGACAAAAGATTCGCCCCAAGATTCTTGCAACGATTCACACCCCGGAAGATCAACCCGAGAAGGCTGTCCCTCAAGATATTCTCGATGGTGTTGATTTTCTAGAAAGGAACTTGCGAGCTTGGGCAGAAGAAGGGGCCAAAACCGGAAAGGTCCAATAACCTCCGCATCGTTTGATGAATCGATCGCCATGCATCGAATCCACTATGTCGATGCATGGTATGCGACGATGATGATTGCAATGCGGTGAATTTAGAAACTGTTTGAGGTTGTGAGCGCCTTTTTAAGTGGACCTCCCAAGGGACTGGGAGTCGACAATGAAGTCAGCGCTACATGGCTTTGACGATACCAATAGCCTTCGTCCAAGTCTCTTCTTCTTCCTGAGCGGGATCGCTATCTGCCACGATGCCTCCACCCACCTGCACTTGCCACCATCCTCGACTGCAGGTCACGGATCGAATCAAGATGTTGGTATCCATCGATCCATCAAACCCGAAATAGCCAAGGCATCCACAATAGGGACCACGAGCCGTTGGTTCCAATTCGGCGATGATCTCCATGGCTCGTACCTTAGGTGCCCCCGTTATGCTTCCACCCGGGAATGTGGAGGCAATCAAGTCGGTGAGTGATGCATCCTCGCGAAGTTCTCCCTCCACAACGCTCACCAAGTGATGCACATACCGATAGGACTCGAGCCCGCACAACTTCTGCACCCGAACCGTTGAAGCCTTACACACTCGCGAAAGATCATTGCGCAAGAGATCGACGATCATCGTATTCTCGCTGCGATCTTTCGAACTCGCGAGCAATTCTTGGGCTACACGAGCATCCTCGACGGAATCTTCACTTCGACGCCGCGTTCCTTTGATCGGGCGCGTCTCCACCTGACGATTGCGGACCGAGAGAAATCGTTCGGGAGAGGAACTCACCACGCACGCATCCCCCATATCAAAATAGCCGGCAAAAGGAGCCGCGTTCACGACCCGAAGACGCTCGTACAACGTCAGCGGATCACAATCGGCTCGCTTCATCAACCGCTGCGCTAAATTGACTTGAAAGATATCACCGGCAAAGATGTAATCGCGGGCCTTCTGAACGGCCGTTTGAAAACCAATTGAATCGAAGTTGCCAATCCAAGCTCCCCCTAACCGCGTTTCGAATTGGGGAGCGGTAAGACCATGCGCCGTTGCATGCGGACCAACGAGACTTTGAAAGGACGGATTCGAAGCGTGAGCAATCGCTGTTTCGGATAATCGGAGACCACTCAAGATCTCTTGCAAACGACGCTGAGCTCGATCGCTTCGCGCCTCCTCCTCTCGCTCTGGAAAGCCTTGGGACACGATCCACGCTCTCTTGGATTGATGATCCCAAGCTAAGACGACATCGTAGAGTCCTAGTACCACCAAAGGTATTCCGAATTCATCGTGCCGTGCCGATGGAAGTCGCTCGAAACACTTGCCCAATTCAAAGCTTAGGACACCTGCTGCACCACCTTGGAAAGGCGGAAGATCGGGAATCGTTGGAGTCGCATAGCGCTCCAGGGCAATGGCAAGTTGCGCCAAAGCGTCCTTCTTAGGGCGAGGCACTTTGACGACATCAAATGGATCAATCGCTAAAAAGCTGTACCGCCCCAAATGATCATCGCTCGAGGCACTCTCCATCAAACATGGAAAGGGTAAGCTCTGTAATCGCTTGAGAGCTTCAAGGGGCTCGAGCCAAACAGGCAACGGTTTAACGAGCGGAACCAAACCCTAACCCCTCAATCCATCCAACAATTGGCTCTCGGTATCTGCAATACGGTAAGCTCCAAGTATACCATCGCCAATTCGTTTTGGGATGCGATCTTGTTTGGCCTAATTCGTTCCTTTAGTGAAGAACGACATATTCGGCCCAGCCGCGTTCCCTACCGTCGGCACCTATCTCGGGGCGACGCGCCACGTTCCAAGCTTCCAAAATCCTCGGCCCCCAAAGATGGGCAACACCATCTTCGAATTCATATCCCAACAATTCCCCCTGCACCGAGGAGTGATGGTTTCGCGGCTTACCCCATCGGCTTCAAGTTCGATCAAAGAACTAGGGTATTTGCCATGTTGTCGTTTGTACTGGCACAATGTGATTCCCGTTACCAACCACCTGCGTGAGTTTTCTTCCTGGATGGGCGTCCTTGCAATTGTGGCCATATTGAGTCGTACCAAGTTTTTCCATATCTCCGCTCCATTGATACTCCACCGTCGGGAATCCAATGCGAGTTGCCGATCGAGTTGTTCGCAATTCCAAATCAGCTTTTCAAGTGGCGATTTTCCTAATTCCGCAAAGCGATCATACATATCTAAGATTTCGAGACGTCCACTCGGCAGGAGCGGCAAAAAGTTTCGAGACGATTCCGCAATACCAGGCGACGGAGTATCCAACGATGCAAGCACAAACGCACCTTCGGATTCCATCATTTTTCTCCACCGTACTTCCGAGTAGTACGTCTTCTCCATCACCTTTCGAAGCTCCTCCAACTGTTCGTTGCTCCAGACACAATGAGCCAACGAGCGACCAATCGCTTGAATCATCAACATTCGATCTCTAACGACTCCCATCTCGTAAACCATACTGAGGTTGCCATCGAATGCTTCCGAGGTCATTTGCATCCATTTGAGGTCGCGAAGTGCACGCTCTGGCTCGCCACGATAACAAGCGAACTCAAAATCCAACATGAGTATCCTCATGACTCGGACACTACCTTGGACGCTCTCCAACAACGTCTCTAATCCATCAAACTGAATGAACAGGCGGACCGGCCTTGGATACTGTTCCGCCGATTCAAGTAGTCGAAACAAAGGTTCCATGCGATCGAGATACGATGCGACAACATCCTCGTCCTCCCAGAGCACCTCGGTTAACTCGACCGGTAGTTCCTTGGCAGGAGACCAAGGGGATCTCTTCGCTAACATTGAGAGTCGAAGCTGAATCGATGATCTCGTTCCAAACTTCCGCTCCTTCGAGATGCGTTCTCTCGCGATAGATTGCGGCCATCGAGACATTATCGAATGGTCGTCGTTCGAATTGAAATTGTGTCCAACGTCTCTGGCATTCTCGATACGCATTCCATTCGCCGAGCGCCAGGTATCCTATCCCTGCAATCATAACGATCAAGGGAAGGATGCTGAACCGCATGAGCCATGAAGGGGTCGAAGACCTTTTTAGCGCTGAACCAAGATTCGTCGTTGCGTTTGACATCATTCGGCTCCTTTGGTTTCCATGCGATGAAGTCGACTTGCGGCTTCTTCCCAACTTCCATGCCACATCAATCCTGGATTCACATGCTGATCCAACCCCGTCGCCCCATCAGGAAGCTCCGAGCTGCCATACCAAAATTGTGAAAACGCTTCCTTGGAGTTCGGTGATGGATGATCTAACCAATTCAAACTCACCTCTGCAGCACGATCCAATTGCCGCTGCTTGAGAACTCCCATCGCAAGTAACACGGGAGATTTCAATCGAGGCAAGATTACGCCTCCCAATCGATCGTCAGATGTCATCTTGGATGGGTTCAAGGTTGGCTTGGTAAGGGAGGGAAGTCCCTGACTGGATTGAATACGTTCCAACCAACCAGTGAGAATCGCTCGCCGACGAGCTTCCATTCGATGATTTTTGTCCTGCAAACTTGCAACGATTTCACCATAGAGATCTGGACCTAAATGCTTGGACGCTTCCTTATGAGAAACCTCTCGGACCATCCAGGCTTCCACACGATCAGCCATCTCCTGCGTACTCAGCAAGGGATTGCGACGCATTCCTTGGGTGACGAGATGGGCCACTCGAATTGCGCGGCGATACTCTTGGAACGCGTCCCCGCCTGCGTTTTCCTTATCGAGCTTTAGCCTTTGATAGGCGGCCTCATTCATGATCGTTCTCAGAACATAGGAATTTGTCTGTATGGGCAACGAAGTCTGAGCTCGTTTTTCCAAGAACTTCATCTGCATTTCTACTAGCTCCAAATCACTCGTTTCTTTCTGGCCCGGAGGTAACTCTGCCCCAGGTGCTCCGCCCCCATTGTCACTTCCTCCCGACGACGTTTCTTCTAGAGTAGCTCGCTGGTTCGGCAACCCTTCAAGCACCAATGGCTGAACCTGCTTCCATTGGGACGCTTCCGTACGCCATGCTGCGGTAACCGGCCGTGCAACTCCAGGACTCGAGACGTACGTGATCGCATATACCGAAAACGAGAGAGTGATTATCAGTAAGAGGAAAAACAAATGATGAAAGGCATATCTCCAATCCGCCTTCCCATCCATCCACGCTTTCATCATCCATCGACTGGCAATCAACGGAATAACCACGATAGCGATTAGCAGAACCCAAGGCGTTCCAAGAGTTGACAAGGAGAACATGCCGTAGCAAATAAACAATAATGCGGATCCTGGGGCCAAGCAGTAGGCAAGCAGAACACTTCGCGTCCACTGAACACTCCACTGCGACATGGAATAAATGCCGAGCGAGATGACAAAGAGAATAAGTGGTGGAACACCCAATAGGTCCGTGCGATAGTTGTAGTGATAGACGTAGGGACCTTGGTTGCATACCCATTCCACCAAGCCGAACATGACCACAGCAACCACAACCACTCCGATCGGAAGTAGTTGCCGACTCCACCAGACTCGACCTGGATCGATTCCGCGGTCAGCTAAGAATCGAATGCGTTGTTTCACCGCATCCGATCCCAAGACCGATGCCCCCACCCAACACAGAATGATGGAATAAATAATCCAGGCAAGAATGGATACCGCTCCTCCCATTTCGCCACGCGCCGTCAAACGCATCCATGGGATGAGTACTGCCGCAAGATACCCGAACCACAACATTCCATTTTGCCGAGCCACTTGCCACAGCAAACCCACAAATGGCTGAGGCGGTCCCACCTCACGTCTTGCTCTCGGTAGTGTTTTCCGTTCGATCTTGATTGCCCAGGGAATCAGCTCTCCAGCAGGATATGCCACAAAGGAACGCATCCCCAATCGAATTCCTAAAAAACCTAGAA
This sequence comes from Pirellulales bacterium, assembly GCA_046349875.1. GTDB lineage: Bacteria > Planctomycetota > Planctomycetia > Pirellulales > Pirellulaceae > JAXMBN01. The sequence goes on along the minus strand of JAXMBN010000035.1, from coordinate 33,049 downwards.
GGATACTGAGACCTATATAGTTCCACGTCAGTACCTCGGCATAGAGTTCTCTTCGCACCCACCACGATTCCAATCCAAGCAAGATCAATGGGACGAGGGCGGCAAAGATGACGCACACCAGCGTGATGAGGGCGTTGGAAAAGTACCACGCGAGAGCGTAGCAAGTTACAGACAGGAAAAAACTATTGGCTAACAGCGATACAAAATTGGAAATCGCATCGGGATCGCGGGACGAAAGAAGCGTGTCCATATTTGAGAAAGAAGCAAAGGGTACCATCGTCAAATAGGAAGCGATCCAAACGGTAATGAGCCCGAGCAGCCCGACTCGAGCTTCGTGAGCACGAGCCATGTCATGGGATGTTAGCGATCCTATCAAAAAAAAAAAAAGCGTCCGTTGCTCTTTTTCCTGACTGACCGACATGGCTCCCGAGCCGATGGCATAGAGGCATGGCACGAGCACAAAGATGGCATCATGCGGAAATTGCATCGGGCTCAACGAAGAACCAATGGCACCGAGAACATGAAGGATGGTGCCTACCAACACGACAGCCAACCAAAGCGAAGCCAATTGCTTAGCCTCTTTGGTCGCGAGCGGTATCAACATACCTTTCGATGGAGCACCATTCCAGGATTCTACCTGCTCCAGCGATGCCATGGATTGCATGATCATTCTCCCTTCGCAAAGATCCTAAGAAGCTTGTCGCCCCAACGCATCAACCGCTTGCTCACTGTCATTTGCCACTTGATGCACCGCTTGTGTTCCGTGCGTACACGCAACAAAGAGTTCCTCCAAGGTTGTTGGCCGCGAACGAATATTTTGAACCCCTGGCCAAGCCAAAACAGCCTCTTCCATCGACTTGGCAAATCCGCGGACGACCCAACGTATCTGCGTTCCCAATCTCTGTTCACTCAGCACTTCTGCCGGCCTGCCCAACATGGGAATAGCTGCAAGAGGATCAGAAACCTGAATCATCACTTCCGACACCGATTCGCGAAGATCACTCAATGCTCCAGTCAACCGCACACGCCCTTGATGAACGATCGCGATGTGATCTGCAACCCGTTCCACTTCGGCGATCTGATGGCTGGAGAGGAGAACCGTCTTACCCATGGCAGCCCTATCCACCATACTCTCCATGAACTCGCGTCGGACCAGCGGATCCAAGCCCGATGTAGGTTCATCCAGGATCAACAACTCGGGGTCATGGGCTGTCGCCAAAGCCAATGCCACTTTGGCTCGCTGCCCCTTGCTCAAATGGCGAATCCGCCGATCCAACGGCAACTCGTACTTCAAAATAGATTCGCGATATCGCTCTAAAAACCCTTCGGGATAGAACGAAGATGCAAACCAACCAATCTCATCCACCTTCATCCAATCGTACAACGCAGGCGCATCGGAAACGTATCCTATGCGTCGCCGAATGGCGAGCGAATCGCGCACTGGGTCCAAGCCGAGTACGCGGCATTCACCGGAACTAGGTATTTGATACCCCGTCAAGATGCGAATGAGCGTCGTTTTGCCTGCCCCGTTTTCACCGAGAATGGCAAAGACCGATCCTCTGGGAATGGTTAGGTCGATGCCTCGCAAAGCATCGCATCCGCGAAAATGCATTTCCAAATTCTTGATAGCGATACAATCAGCCATAACAAGACACCTCGCATGAATCGCTCGAACAGAGAATTACGAGACAGGTTGAGAAGGAAGTGGCGATGCAACCGTGGGCACACTCGGCCCAAGCTGTTTGAGTTGCTTGCGAACAAGCTCTTCAATTTCAGCCGCCTCCAGGCCGCCATGAAGAGCCTCCTTGAGAACGGCACGAAGCCGATCGGCAATGATGGCTCGCCGATCATCGCGGCAAGCCTTCACCGCACCATGACAAACGGCTACTCCCCTACCCCGAAGCAATTCCAAGACCCCTTCGGACTGCAATTGCTGATACGCTCTCGCAATGGTATTGGGGTTGATCGCCAACTGCACACTCAAGGCTCGCACACTAGGTAGCAATTGCCCCGGTCGCAAAGTCTCTTCAGCGATCGCAAATTTCACCTGGCGCACGATCTGTTCGTAGATCGCTACACCGTTGTTCGGATCGATCGAAAAAAACATGGCACATCTCCTGTTCGCGATGACTACTAGCGAACTAGTGAGATAGTACACCACTCCACCAAAGCGAGTCAAGCGATTGGATTGATTTTCTTAAAAAAGGATCAAGACGTGCGATAGCGAGAAACTTGGCCAAACCACGAGACGCTACACCAAAGGATTAGCCCGTAGCTTTCGACGGGACCTTCCTGCCGCAAGGCCTTACCCATCGCTACGTAAGTTCCTTCATTCGAAATAGTCCATATGCAGCCGCTGACCTCGCAAGTAACTCGCAATCTCCTGCCATTTCGAATCGGTTTTTGCCATCTCCTCGGCCACATCTTCGGCTCGCCGCCCCTGTGCATCGCGAGCTTCTAAAAGGCTCAATCGGGGTGGACAGAGCCCTGTCCCTTTCCATCGCTCGACCTCGCCGCGGACCAGCGCAAGATCGCCTCTCTGAACCATCCGAATCAAATTTTCCAGATCGGGATGAGAATGAGCCTCTGATACCATGCCATCTCCCCCTCCATTTGTTCCCAACCACCCAAGAGCCTTCTTCATTCCACTTCGGAAACACTTCGATTCTGCGAAACGCTGAATTCATGGAATGGATGTTCCCCTGTAACAATGCTCCCGTGTAACAAGCGATGCTAATGCACTTCTGCAGAAAAATCCACAAAACCCCCTCACAGCCAACCATGAAGCACTACTCGAGGGGAAAATGGGTATTCTGTGTGACCGGGAGCAATTCGTTTTTGAACAATCTGCACTATTTCCAAGGATGGCGTTTTGTCCTCGGCGGCTCGTACTGTCGTTACGAATGGAATTTCTCGCCCTAGCGGTTGTCAGAATTCTCTTTGAATTTTTAGGGAATGATCCCCCGCTCCGTCTCCAGGTGTTAAGCATAAGCAAGTGCTGAGTATGATGCGCTCTCTCCCCGAGCACTCCAACCAGTTGAACCTCGCTGAGAGTTGCCTCGTCATCATGTCCCAAGTCTGCCTGCCCTACAATGCGGCCTTTATCGACACCCGCGAAACGCGTTTCTACCAACTCCTATCAGCGGACCCATCGGTCGATGTATCCATTCTTCATGGCGTCCGTTTCTTAGATGCTGCTTCTTTCCAAGTTTTTTGGTTCACGAATTTTGACGTGATCACAACGTCGCGTTTTCATATCCCTTCCCGACATCCGATATGGTCATGCAACTGGACGTCGTTTGTCGATTTCAAAAAACTTTCGCAAGTTTCACGCGAGGATGCCTCGACGCTCCTCATGCAACTCGCCCCCTGGAAGCCAGCTTCCAAAGTCGCCATCTTCGGTGGACCCGACGTTGCGATTACGACATGGCGGAACTACACGTTTCTATGGAACATCTTTCTTGAACTCAACAACGAAGCGTTCATCTGGCGTTTGGATTCAGCCGAAGGCTTGATGACGTCGCCTCAGAATCTACTCCTCAAAAACTTTTGACAAGCTTCTAGCGTAGAACGCCTCGGCTTCTATGAGCTTGCAGATCTACTTCTTGAGTAACAACGCCATATAGGGCTTAGCCGGCTTGGGCAGTTCGGAGCGATTCTTACAACGGTAGATGTACTTGCCCTCAGGCTGGAATTCAAAAGTCCCGTCGATCTTCTCGTGACTCATATTCCATGTGTCGATCCATTCACCATGAAGAGTGAGTGGCGTATCGATTCCATCGCGAGGCAATTTTGGAATCCAGACGCCGCTTTCGTCTTTGCCGAAGTAAATCAAATAGTATTCACCCTTCTTGCCAACCGTCTGCACATCCTGCCATTTATCGATTGGCTCAAGGGGAAAGGGAGCCTTCTCGAGAATCTGTCGCAAGAATGCGATCCGAGCAGGACTCTGTCCATGCAACGTTCCTCCGTTGGACCACCAAATAATGTTCTCAGGATGCTGGTAGGTTTCTCCATGCCCAACGTAAGTTCCCGCAATCGCTCCCTGCCAAAATCGATGCACCATTTCTTCAGCGCTTAAGTTCCCCCAACGCTGAACGATGTTGCCTTCATACTTCGCTTCGTCAAACACGATGGGTTTGCGATACACATCGCGATAGAGAATCGCTCGCCCAAAATCCGCCACGGCCGAACCGTTTTGGATACTGGCGTGCGTGAGACCCTTCTTCGTCTGGTTATAGATTTCTTTACCGTTGTGGATCGAGCACAATCGCTCATGCCCATCACAATCTTGTACGATCCCCAAATAGCGATCCCAATCGTCCAGAGTCTTCTCTTTCATGAAATCAAATTCGTTGGCCAGCGACCACCAGACATTGCGATAAGCTCCGAGTCGCGCTAGGACATATCTTAAATACCGATCATCGGCTTCCTGCGACATCGTATCGAAGCCCCATCGCCCTTGATCGTATGGGTGGAAGAGAATCAAATCGGCCTCGATTCCTAGCTTTTGCAAGGCCAAGATCTGCGATTCCACGTGGCGGAAATAGGGAAGCGAAAACCGCGTCACGTTCCAATCTTTGGGTGGTTTTCCTTCGAATGGATAGAAGGGGGGCTCATTCTTGTTGTACTCATAGTTCTTCGGGAACAAACACATTCGAATTTTGTTGAACGGACTTTCAGAGAGAGTTTGTAGCGTCTTCTCCTGAAGCGCTAGTGGTTGATGTATCCACGCATAACACGTTGTTCCGAATGGTAAGTAGCGAGTCCCATCGGCATATTGAAAATGAAATTGCTGATGGACATGGACCGGGCCGTGATTCGCAGACGATGGAGGTTCCGCAGTGAAGGCCCCGGATTGATGGAGTTCCTTCCTATTGCTCTGTGTCACATACGTCCACACTCCTTGCGTCGGTGGGCTGAATCGAACACGGTACTTTCCCTCGCCATCGTAAAAGCCCAAAAGCGTGATGGAGCGTTTCTCTTGCTGAAAGGTTGCCTTGAGATCGACATCGACAAAGGGATTGCCGGATGAAGGGCCTTGCAGTTCCAGCTCGAAGACTCCCCATTGCTCGACCTGCCCTGCCCCGACCGACATCGAGATACCCAAGCAGAGAAATAACGCAACCAAGTAGGTGTGACGGGATACCATAGGGGTACTCAACGGCAAAGGATAGGAAAAGAATGGAAGCGTTAGGGTTGATCTTGCGATGAAATCCAAACGGACATTTCCGAAGGGCCTCGATTGCCCCAAGCGAAATACGGGATGAGCAAAGCGGAACCGGGTTGTTTGTACCGGTTTTGTTTTTCGCGATACAGTACCTCTGACCATCGTTCGTCGGCCCGATGAACGGCGGGAACAAGTAGTCCCACCACGGAATGATTATGGATGGAAAGATCTTTGAGCGTTGCCTGGTTAGAAACCAATTGCGTTTGCATCACTCTTTCTTGAGGCCGCAAGTCCTTCGACTCCAGGCAATACACCAGTGGACCACGCAGGATGGCTACTTGATTGCGGTTCTCTTCAACGAGTGGATGCGATTCCATGGCTCGAACCGACAGATCCAATTGCAGTTCCACGCGATCTCCTTCCTTCCAGACCCTTGCGATGCTCGCATAGCTTCCTGCCTCCACCGCAACATTGGCATCCACCCCATTCAGCAGTAGCTTGGTATTGCGACTCCACTGTGGAATGCGAATCTGGAGCGCACAAACACTCGAAGGTGTCCGCTTCCATTCCCACTGAACCTTGCCAGACCATGGGTAGTCCGTTCTCTGCGAAAGCTCGATCTCGCTTCCATTCCATCGCGTCTTGAGGTCGTTGGAGCCAAAGAGATGTACCTGAATCCCTTCTCCACTTGATGTGTATGCCCATTGTTGCGTTGAAAGTATCGTCCGCAAAATATTGGGAGGGCAACAGTAACAACTGATAAATGCTTCACGCTGTCGCGACCAGCGCAGGTCGGTGGGCATCGTATCCAACTGCCGAAGCGTGTTGGTATAGAAATACTCCGTGCCTTGCAAACTCAACGTCGCCAGCACCCCATTGTAAAGCGACTGCTCCAAGGCATCCGCGTACTTCACATTCCCTTGAAGCAAGAGCATTCTCCAATTCCAAAGCACATTGCCGATCGTTGCACAGGACTCATTGTGAGCCGTACTATGAGGAAGCTGATAGGGCCGACCATAGGCTTGGTGCGTTTTGGTAATGATCTTCTGCTGCGATGAACCATCGGGCGAGGCCCCATCGAACAGCGCACCACATGCACCCGTGATATAGATTTTGCTTTGGTAAAGATCCTGCCAAACTCGATCGAGCATCCGTTCTAAATCGGGGTCGGGATCGTAGCGGAGCGACTCCGCAACGCCCGCGTAAAGGTAGTTCGCGCGAACGGCATGTCCGGTGATCGTTCGATGGGAGCGCAAGGGCAGTCGGTCTTGATTGTCGTCCGTTCCTCCTTCCACCTTGTCTCGTTGCTCAATCAAATACTTGGCAAGCCGAGCGTATCGCGGTTCTTGCGTATATTGGCTTAACTCATAAAGTCCCATGTAATGTGAGGGACAAATGGCCGATCGCGAGGTGGGTGGCTCCTTGCCATAAAAGGTCTTTTCCAAATACTGAGCAGCACGGATCGCAACCTCCAATAGCTTGCGATCTCCAGTCGCTCGATGATGCACGCACGCCGCCGAAAAGAGATGCCCAAAATTATAGAGTTCAAACTGAAGAGGCTCTGAAAACGGACGAGCCTCTCCATCCCCATGACGCTGACGAATCAGAATTGGAGTATGCAGATAGCCATCTGCCTTCTGCGCTTTGGTAATGGCAGCAACGGCTTGGTCGAGCGGTCCGAGCAATTTTGCATCATGAGTTTGTTCGTACGCAAGCGATGCCGCTTCGATCCATTTGTAGAAGTCGCCATCATTCCACGATGGGCCTCGATGGCGTCCCTCTTTATCACCCGACGCAATCAAGAAGTTCGACAGAAACTGAGTGTTTTCGTCATTCGAGAGAATCGCCCACATCTCAGGAACGCCCCGAACGCGAACACTCGATTGGCGCTCCATCCAAAAATCACTGACCCAATTACAATCGTTTGCCGGAAGCATCGTCAATCGATTCGATGGCTTCGATTCCGCGGAAGACTGTCCTTCACAGGATAAGATTGGGACAACAACGCAAAATGCGATGCAAAATGCAATCCCCAACCGAACCATTGGGAAGGATCGATTGGCAAAAACTGCGAGCCATCCACGAAGAGAACCGCATCCTAAAATCCTTCGCATGGCTTGGATATCCAATATCGCAGGTTGATTGTTATCGAGCGTCGCGCCCTCTTGCATCGGAAACATCATCGTGGCTCCTGATTCGTTTGCGTTGTGATCCAAAGGAGACACGCTTCGTGACCGCGCGATGGAATGCTCAAGGTTGGTCTCGTATCGATGTTCTGCGACTCGACTATTATTCCTGATTTGGGATCAAGTCGATGCAGAACCAAGGGAGCTGACGTCGCTGGAAGTTCGATGGACAAGGCATCGTCATTTTCGGGATACCAGATTCCAATCCAACAATCACTTCGATTCGAAACACAATAGAAATTCTGGTTGGGATGATCGATTAGTTGTAGGTTCGACCATGGCAAATTGCGTATCGATTCAGGAAGGTGACTGGAGAGGGAACCTCCACTGCAAGCGATGGAAGCACCATATTGTGGGACGTGATGCGTGACAATCGCCTTGTTCGGATATTGCAATCGCATCTCTTTCAACTGTCGAGCGGTCTGAACATCGCTACGACTCTTCTTACCTTTCCATTCCCGCAATTGCTGACGAGGGGCCAGATTCTTGCCCCCTTCAGGCGCGTAGCGACTTCCGTCCGACATATACCACCAATACTTCAGCTCGATGATATCGATCAAGGCACTCAATACAGTGTCCTTCAAAACAACATCTTGCACATCTTGCGTGCAACTCAACGCGATCTTGGGGCGAAAATCGGGATGACGAACCTTCCAATCAGCGATGGTCTCAAGCCAGAACCGAACAAAAGAAGCAGGCCCTGTAAATTCTTCACCAATCGAAATTACCACATTGGAACGATCGGCTAGATTTTCCAAATAGTGTTCAATGTATGCGCGATGCAACGAACGCCGAACGGGATGTCCGACATCATAAAAGGCATCGGCTTGAAAAATCCGTTTGCCACCGACGAAGGGAGGCGGTTCTTCAAATCCCGTTTCCTGCAAACAGTTCGCAGAACGCCATGGGAAATCGACCCAGTGGGCTCCAGCCTCCAGGATGTTGTGCTGGAAGTACATCTGCCCCCACAAAATCGTCCCCCGCTCTTCACAAGCGGAAGCAAAAGACCGCAATCGATCGAAGTACCAAGGGTTGAATTGCTTTAAGTCATAGAGACTCAGGCCGTCCCAAGCCGTTCCCTTACCCGAACGCGCCCAAGGTTGTTCATAGAAGGGCCCCCACACTTCCGAGTCGATGCGGCGTATCATCTCATGATCGTCGCGACGCCGTTCGTACCAAAGCCCCCAATGATGATCCAACACGGCGATCCCTTGCGATCGCATTTTCGTTGCCACTTGATCGACTTCATCGGTAGCTCCCGCGCCGTAATGGCCTGGTACAAATCGCGTGATCCCGAATCCAAACTCTGCATAGCGTTGGGGATTGGTGGACCCTCGCCACCACTGAGTGGAAGCTCGAGTTCCCGTTGCCATTTGATCGTCCATCATCAACCATCCATTTCTCTGCTCAAGAATTTGTTTCGGCGATGGTTTGGATGGACGAGTCGCTAAAGAGACAACTGGTGAGTTCGGTGAGGTCGTTGGCATGGAAATCATTTCTTTCCACGATCCAACCACGGCATCGGCTTCCTCCTTTCCTATTCGTTCTTCCAATTGTTGTTGGAACAAGCTTTTAGGTTGAACGAATTCATTCATCGATCTCCAATGCCCATTGCCGAGAAAGCCGCCCCAACATCCAAGCGCGTAATTGTGCGATTGAGGTGGATTGCGACATTCGATGATAGGGGCCACACATTGCCAAAGCACACAGTGCAATGCAGCCCAACCAACCCCTTGCCCATCGATCTCGCGATTGGTCAAGGCTAACCGTCCTCCATCGATGCTCACGCAATCGAACAAGGCTCCATGCACAGCACTCTCCAACGGTCCACTCATCGAATGAGCGTGTTTGGCGGTGCATTGGGTAAAGACATTAGGGCCCGACGCTACATATCCTAAACAGAAGTCATTCCTCCCCTGCTCCGCTTGGCAATGCGCGAACAAGTTTTGCTGTCCCGCATTCCAAAACGTTCTTCGGCGATAAGCCGCGTCTTCCGATTTCGGATTCTGCGATTGGCAATAAACCACACTGATGCATTGCCCTCCGTCGCCGATACCTACCGCCGAACCTGCAAGCCCTTCAAATGCGACTTCTCGAACCCAGCAATCGCGAGCTCGATCGAACCAAATGCCATCCCAGGCATGGTCCTCGCATTTTTCATTAGGTGAGTCACATCGACTGCGGATCGACAAATGTTCGATCCCTATCCGCTGCAATGTCCCATCATGAGTCTCACCTGCAATCGTTGCATCGACTTGTTCTACATCGATCGGAAAGGGAAGCGGCGCATCGAATGTGATCGCATCGTCCTCAACCCGTTCTATTTTTCGAACGACATGGAGATCCATCGATCCTGGTCGCCAATCTAGCCACGATCCTTTTTCGTCGGTTGGAAATCGGTCCATTTCCAAGGCGGCAATCCACGTTCGTGTGCTCGGATGATTCATCCGAACCCGCATCCCCGCCTTCCAGTTTTTGGATGCATCGACAACATGCACCGTGCGCGATCCAACGGGGACGTAGGCATCATGCAGCTCGCTAGCATCACTCCAACGCGATGCTTCACCCACAATCTTGATCACCGGTGCTCGATCGATCCCCCGATGCTCGAGACAAGTGGTTCCTTGACTCGCCCCTCGAATGACGATTCCTGATGCCGGAATGATCAGCGATCGTTGGACCACAAAGGTACCTGGGGACAATTGAAGCGCGCCACGAAACCCCTCTTCATTCAGTGGGCGTGAAGCGAGATGAACTAATGCAGATTGAAGAGCCGCTTGATCTCGTTCATCTCCCAATGGCGTGAGAGTCAGCGCTGACGGCACCACTGGAAGGGGCATGTCGCTCGACCGATATCCAGCCCTTGAAAAATCGAGGATTTGATTTCCACGCGCATCGGTATCGTAGACCAGCCGACCTTGCGAGCCTGGATAAACAAAGCGTTGCGAGGGGTCACCTGCCACAATCGGACTTCGAAGAAGGACCACGAAGCAAATGATTTGAAGAAAAGTAGCGTTTCTTTGCTCAGCCCAGCGAGACTTTATCACGGCATTGGTTTTCCATATGGTGCGCGGATCAGTGTTCATGGCGACGCCTGCATCACGCCATTCTACTGAGATCTCAGTAGGCTTACATACCGTCCTCGAAATTCCTACCAAAATACTGCAAATCTGAGGCCCCCATGGATGCTCCCCTGAGACAGAGAAATGAAAACGATTCCGAAGATGGGGATCGAAGTCTTCTCAAGGAAATCGCTTATCGCCAGCTGAAGCATAGCATTATGACGGAAGAATTTCCGCCTGGCACAACCTTAGCCGAACGCAAGCTGGCACTGCGATTGGGAATGAGCAAGACACCTGTCAAAGCGGCTTTGGAGCGTTTGGTGGTCGAAGGATTTGTAACGATCACTCCCCAACAGTGCATCTTGGTTCGCGAGATGACTCCGAAGGAAATTGAAGATCAATACGAGATTCGAACGGCCATGGAATCGTTCGTGGTTCGGTCCTTAGCATCCCGAATACAATCTAACGAAATTGCAAGGCTTGAACAAAGTCTGCAGAAGCAATCCGATTCACTTGACTCAAAGGATGTTCAAGGATGGGTCGAGCATGATGCCGAGTTCCATCTTCTCTTGGCAGAACTTCATGGAAATGATGCCATCTATCGTTTCATGTTAGAACTGCGAGATCGCATGTTCCGCGTTATCAACCGCGTTTTCCAATTGAATCCAGTGCGATTTCAAGATAGCATCGACGAGCATCGACGAATCGTTCATGCCTTGGCAGGCCGCGAACCTGAAGCCGCCGCAACCTTGATCGCTCAGCACCTAGATAAAGGACGACAGTTGGTGTTGTCGCCTGGATAGTCAACGCCACTGCGACGAATGGAATTGCACCCGTATAGATTTGCACCCTAGTTCACTTGCGAGAAACCATCGAATGGAATCGACGAAAGAATTGGCTACCGCTCGTATCGGGTTTGGCATTTTCCTCTCTTTATTTGCGAGTTGGATCAGCTATTTGATTTGGGTTTCTCTTCAGGTTCAGTAGCGGTTTGGCCAGCGTTTCCATATTCAAAGAAACCGCGTCCCGACTTGACACCCAGTGATCGTTCGTCGAGCAACGGTTGCAATAGCTCCATCCACTTTTCATTCTCCTCGCCACCATCCACCCAACGCCCATTAGCTAAGATCTGCTGGATCACATCCAATCCGATCCAATCCATGGTTCCAAAAGGCCCTACCTTCATCCCGGACACTTGCGTCCATACCCAATCGATCTCTTCTGGGGTCGCAATCTTGCGATCCAAAAGTTGCAAGGCTGCTTTGAGCCAAGATTGCAACAACCAATTGAAGATGTAGCCAGGGTTTTCTCGCATCTCCACGATGGGCCGCTGACCGATCTCTTTAGCAAACGCTTGCAACCGCTTGACGCTCTCTGGTGACATCGTACTGGATGGCACTACATCCACGACCTGTGTGTGCCAAATCGGTACATGGAAATGAAAATGGGCGTAGCGTTCGGGTTGTATCACATACTTGGCCAGCATCGATGGAACAAAATAAGAACTATTGGAAACGATGAAGGTATCGTTCCCAAAGTACTGACTTGCCTTAGCTAAAGCTCGCCGTTTCACCGCGATTTGTTCAACCACGGTTTCGATCACCAAGTCGATCTTAGGTTCCATCGATGCAGCATCGGCCGCATCTTCAAGCAGAACCAATCGCTGCAAGGCGTTACGATTATTTACCGGTTGTTGGCCTTCGCGACCTTCGAATCTCTCAACACTCCACGTCCCTTCTTGAATCCGTTCATCGATATGTTTTCGAATCCAATCAGGTGCACCGCGCAGAACATCGACATTTGGATCAACGAGGATGACCGACTTTTGGTGAGCCAAACATTGAGCCGCGATCTGTTTTCCAGTCCATCCAGCACCGAGGATGAGTACGCGATGGATCGATGAGTTTTCAACGGATTGCGGCATACAGAGACTTCGTCACTGGGGCTTAGAATTGGAAAAGGAGGGATTGTAGCGGTTTTCTCTTCCTTCAAGGATAGCCGCACGATTCCGCTTGAGATCTCGCTTCCAACAAGAGTATGATGTCGTTTCCTACCTCAGCGTTTTTGGCCCTGCAATCCCTGGCTCCCTCCCAAGGCATGCGCTATTCATTCGATGCTTCCCTTCCGCTTTCCCTTCCATTCGATCCGGCTGGCGACATTGGCCATCTTCGTTTCTTGGGGTGCCTCTCTAGCAATCCTTCCCAAAATCGCAAAGGCCCAATTGCCAACCTCGGGATTAAGTGACCCATCGGCCATGGCATCGATCGAATTCAATCGCGATATCCGACCTATTTTGTCCGAATATTGCTTGGCCTGCCATGGTCCCGATCAAAATCGCCTCGAAGGTGGTCTGCGATTGGATCACTCGGAAACGGCGCTCGCAACTGCGAGCTCGGGCAAACGAGCGATTGTGCCACATGATCTTCAAGCGAGCGAATTGGTGCGGCGAATCACGTCGTCCGACGTTGATGAACGCATGCCACCTGCAAAATTTGAGAAAACTCTGAACGATTCCCAAAAGAAGTTGTTACAACGATGGATTGAACAAGGGGCCAAATATCAGGACCATTGGGCCTTTCTTCCTCCTCAAAGATCGAGCATACCTTCTGGCGATTTCGATGGATCTCATCCCATCGATGCATTCCTTCTTCGCAAACTTGCATTGCATGGTATTCGCCCTGCTCCAGAAGCCGATCGAGCTACCTTGATTCGCCGAGTTGCTCTCGATCTGACCGGAATACCTCCGACTCCGGACGAGATCGAGCAATTCCTCCAAGATTCATCGGCAAATGCATACGAAAAAATGCTGGATCGCTATCTTCAATCTCCGCGCTATGGCGAACGGATGGCCATGCCTTGGCTCGATCATGCTCGCTATGCCGATAGCAATGGTTATCAAAGCGATGGTAGCCGTGATATTTGGGCCTGGCGTGATTGGGTCATCCAAGCCTACAACCGCAACCTCCCCTTTGATCAATTTACGATTGAACAACTCGCGGGGGACATGCTTCCCAACCCAACCCGCGATCAAATCATCGCCACCGGTTTCAATAGGAACCATCGTTTGAATGGTGAAGGCGGACGCATTGAAGCCGAGTGGTTTGTGGAAACGGTGATCGATCGCGTCGAGACGACAGGCTTGACCTGGCTTGGCCTCACTCTGAATTGTTGTCGCTGCCACGACCACAAATATGATCCTATCACTCAGAAAGAATTCTATTCTCTCTTCGCGTACTTCAATTCGGTGGAAGAGAGTGGTGTCTTGGCTCCCGCTGGAAAGAATGGTGAAAATACGCCTCCCCTGCTAACGCTGACAACACCCGATGATGAACAAACCATCAATCGTTTCGCCACAACGAAAAAGGAACTCCAAGAAAAGCTGAAGCAAGCCGAAGATCAACTTCCTCAAGCTCTCGCCGAATGGGAAAAAACTCAGAAGCAGGATCGTATCGAAGAGTCCCCATCGGTGGATGCCTGGAAACCTCTGGTAGATGAATCGATCGTTTCCAGCGGGGGTGCCCAGTGGCAACGCCAGCCCGATGGAAGCTGGTTGGCATCAGGTCCGAACCCTAAGAACGATATCTATACCTTCCTTGCATCCGTTCCCTCTAAACAACTAACGGCCCTCCAAGTCGATGTTCTCCCCGATGCTTCATTGCCCAATCAAAGCCTTGGACGAGGATCGAATGGGAACTTTGTTTTAACCAGCATCGAGGCCCGATGGATCTCAGGCCAAGCCGACGACAAAAAGCGATTGCCTAATATCGTCATCTCAGAATCGCGAGCGGACTATGAGCAAAAGGGCTGGCCTGCTGCATCGCTCGTCGGCAAGGGTAAAAAAAATGAAGGGAATGGTGGCTGGGCGATCGATGGCAATGATCCCGACAAGCGAATTCCACGAACACTTCAGTTGATCCTTTCCAAAGGAATGAATGTTCCGAAAGACGCGAAACTCGAACTCGTCTTTCGCCATCAATCGCAATTCGGCGATCACAATGTGGGTCGATTGCGAGTATCGTTCACCGATCAACCCAAAGATACGTTGCGACTGGACACCAAACAGGTCGCCGATAACATCCAACGAATCCTCAAGATAGAATCCTCGCAGCGTCGCGCCGAAGATCAAAAACTCTTGATGGATCACTTCAAGAAAAACGTCGATCACGCCTATTCGAAACTCGTCCGCGAGCTCGAACAAACCAATAAGCAAGAACAAGACTTCCGCGACAATTTAGCAACCACGATGGTCATGAAAGAAGGCAAGAAGAAAGATGCATTCTTCTTGGTACGAGGACAATACGATCAACCATCCGATAAAGTTGAACGTACCACACCTTCCTTCCTTCCCGTGCCCGCATCCGGTCCACCTCGCGATCGATTGGAGCTCGCACGGTGGATTGTTGATCGATCCAATCCATTGACAGCTCGCGTTTGGATCAATCGTGAATGGGAACGATTCTTTGGAACGGGCATTGTCAAGACGACCGAGAATCTTGGCAATCAATCGGAGTACCCAGTCCATCCCGAGCTACTCGATTGGCTTGCGGTAGAGTTTATGGAACCGGCATGGGCGGTCGAGCATGGCGATCGGCGAGCGATCCCCTGGGATATGAAGCGGATGCAGAAGTTCATCATGATGAGTCAAACCTATCGTCGCTCGTCACAGGTCAATCGCGAAGCTCTGAAACTGGATCCCTGAGAATCGCTGGCTTGCCCACGCTCCCCGCATTCGTCTTTCCGGCGAAATCCTGCGCGATGCGGCTCTCCTTTGCGAGCGGCCTTCTGATCGAGAAACAAGGTGGACTGAGCGTTCGACCTTACATGCCAGAAGGTGTTTGGGATGAGACTAGCAAGTATGGAAACCTTCGCAACTATAAGCACGATACCGGCGAGGGCCTTTACCGACGATCCCTTTATACCGTCTGGAAACGCACAGCCGCGCCGCCCAGCATGCTCCTCTTCGATGCTCCTAATCGCGAAACATGTACGATCAAACGTTCGCGAACCAACACACCATTGCAGGCCTTGTCCCTCCTCAACGAAATCACTTTTGTCGAAGCCGCAAAGCACCTTGGCCATCGCATGCTTCAGGAAGGGACCGACGATCGAACTCGCATCCGTGCGGGTTTTCGACGCGTTGTTGGCCGCGATCCATCGGATCGCGAATGCGAAGTGCTGATCAAAGGATTGGCGAATGACAAGCTTCACTTTCGACAGCATCCCGAGGAAGCCAAACAATTGCTGCAACTTGGTACCAAGAAGTTCGAATCCACATCCCAATCCGAAGAAGCTCTTGCGGAAGCAGCGTCCTACGCGCTCCTTGCCAATGTGCTGCTGAATCTCGATGAGTTCATTACTCGCGAGTAGCATTCGTTCCAACGCTTTTTGCATCCGTTGCTTCCCTCATCACGAATACCGATAGCTCACCATGAATCCAATTCAGGCCATGCAATTCCAAGATGCACAAAATCGTCGCCTCTTTCTCGGCAAAGGCTTGAAAGGGGCCGGCATGGCAGCCCTTGCAAGTCTATGGGCATCCGACCAACGAGCTCAAGCATCGTTCCAAGATCCAATGCTATCGGGGCTTCCACATCATCCTCCGAAGGCGAAGAGAATCATCTATCTCTTTCAAAGTGGCGCGCCATCGCAAATGGATCTCTTCGATCCCAAACCGACCATGGAAGCTCATCGCGGCGAGGACCTTCCGGCTTCGATTCGGATGGGACAGCGATTGACAACGATGACCTCAGGGCAAAAAACGTTTCCTGTGGCTCCATCGATATTCAAGTTTCAGCAACACGGGCAAAGCGGGATGTGGATGAGCGAACTCCTTCCCAATATGGCTCGCCTTGCCGACAAATGGTGTATGGTTCGCACGATGGTGACCGAAGCCATTAACCATGATCCCGCGATTACCTTTTGCCAAACAGGAGCTCAATTAGCAGGACGTCCAAGCATTGGGGCATGGGTCAGCTACGGCCTTGGAAGCGAGAATCGAGATCTACCCGCTTATGTGGTCCTTACCTCATTTGGAAGTGGTCGCAAAGACGATCAACCCTTGTACGACCGACTATGGGGTGCAGGCTTTCTTCCCTCGAAACATCAAGGCGTGAAGTTTCGCAATCAAGGAGATGCAGTACTCTATCTGTCGAACCCAGCTGGCGTAGACCGACAGACGCGTCGCGCATCGCTGGATCGCCTAGCTGAACTAAATCAACTGCACTTTGAAGCCAAACAAGATAACGAGATTCAAACTCGGATCGCGCAGTACGAAATGGCTTTTCGGATGCAATCGAGCGTCCCCGAGTTGCTCGACTTCTCGAAAGAACCCAAACACATTCTTGAAAAGTATGGCCCTGACGTCACGCGTCCCGGTAGTTATGCGGCCAACTGCCTTTTGGCGCGTCGCTTGGCTGAACGGGATGTGCGTTTTGTTCAGCTCTTCCACATGGGTTGGGACCATCATGGTGGCCTGCCTGCCGCCATACGAGGCCAATGCCAGGATACGGATCAAGCGACGGCCGCACTGATCGAAGATCTCGAACAACGCGGTATGCTCGACGATACACTCTTGGTCTGGGGCGGCGAATTTGGCCGAACCATTTATTCGCAAGGCGCGATCACGGCCGAAAATTATGGTCGCGATCATCACCCACGGTGTTTTACGATCTTGCTGGCCGGAGCCGGCATCAAAAAGGGGCTCACCTTCGGCGAGACCGATGACTACTGCTACAATGTTGTTCGCGACCCCGTGCACGTTCACGACCTCAATGCAACCTTGTTCCACCTCTTAGGCATCCAGCACGAACGGCTGACTTATCGATACCAAGGCCGCGATTTCCGTCTCACCGACATTCATGGCGTGGTCCGTTCCGAACTGCTTGCGTAGATCGACTTTTCGAAAGTTGCAACCATGAAGAAAGTGGCTTCGGAATGGACCACCATTCAGGAAGAGCTTCGCAAGCAAGCCAGCCCCGAACGCGCTCAACAGGCATTGCGTTATTTCAAGACCGGCCCTGGGGAATATGGAGAAGGTGATGAGTTCTTAGGCATTCGTGTTCCAGCCCTTCGCGCTATCGCGAAGAAGTATCGTTCGATCGAATTTGATACCGTCAAAAAGCTGTTGCCATCTCGATGGCATGAAGAACGACTATTAGCTCTTCTATTGTTAGTAGATCGCTATGCAAAATGCGAACCTAGCGAACGCGATGCGATCCATCGTTATTATCTCGAGCAAACGCGCTATGTGAACAACTGGGATTTGGTTGATAGCTCCGCCCCTACGCTCGTTGGAAAACATATCGCCAATGGATCCCGCAAGATTCTAAGAGTCCTCGTTAAATCGAGTTCACTTTGGGAGCGTCGCATCGCGATCATTGCGACCCAGTATTTTATTCGCAAAGGCGATTTCAAAGACGCACTTGAACTTTCTAAGTCATTGCTGCGCGACCAAGAGGACTTGATTCACAAAGCTGTAGGCTGGATGCTCCGCGAGATTGGCGATCGCGAACCTTCACTCGAGTATCAATTTCTTGACCAGCACGCTGGTGAGATGCCACGGACCATGCTCCGCTATGCCATCGAAAAATTTCCAGCCGAACAAAGGCAGCACTACCTCGCAAAGTAGCCCCCTCTCTCGGCTCTCGGCTCTCGGCTCGTCTCAGCCACTAGCCACTAGCCACTTCACGCGAGTAAACTAGAGGTTCCCTCCAGAATCCCTTCCTCCTTACGGAAACCGTCTCTTATGAAACGATCGGTGCTGCTTCTTTTGTGTGGTTGGATGAGCTGTGTCGGTAGCTGGACACATGCCGAAGACAGTTCCTCGTGGCCATCATGGCGAGGCTCAGACAATCGCGGTTATGTGGCGAAGGGAAACGTTCCTGATCGCTTCGGTCCCGATCAGGTTGTATGGAAAGCGGATCTACCTGGCAAAGGTTGTTCGACACCCATTCAACACGCTGGCAAGATCATTTTGACGGCCCCTGTGGAAGGTAAAGATGCGGTCGTTTGTTTTGATACGCTGGGCAAGCTTCAATGGCAACAAGTCTTTGGTTCTGAGAATGCAGGGAAACATCGCAATGGGTCGGGTTGCAATGCTTCACCGGTCACCGATGGTCAGTCGATCTTTGTCTACTTTAAGAGTGGTACCTTTGCTGCTCTCGATTTTCAAGGCAAAGTACTTTGGAAGCAGGATCTCGTTCAGCAATTCGGAAAAGACACCCTCTATTGGGATCATGGTACTTCCCCGATCCTGACGCAAAATCATGTGGTGATGGCTCGCATGCATGAAGGGGAATCCTGGTTAGCCGCTTTCCATAAGAAGACGGGAGAAATCGTCTGGAAAGTCGATCGCAATTACAAAACGCCACAAGAATGCGATCATGGCTACAGTACTCCCGTCGTCACCCAATTTGCAGGCCAAGAAGCAATTGTGACTTGGGGCGCAGAGCGAGTCACGGTACACAGCGCCGCCAAAGGAGAATTGCTCTACGAATGTGGCAACTTTAACCCCGAAGGAAGCAAGCTATGGCCTGCCATTGTGACGCCCATCCTTGTGGGAGATATGGCCGTCATAGCATATGGTCGCAATGATCGAGGCGTCCCCAAGCTCTTTGGTGTTCGGCTTCAAGGATCGGGCGATACCACCGCATCCAGTCACATTTGGAAACGCGACGATGTTGGAACGTTCGTACCAACACCAGCTGTCTTGGGAGACAAGATCGTTCTCGTGCGTGACAAAGGCGAAGTCGAATGCCTCGATCCTAAAACAGGAAAGACCGTATGGAATGGAGCCTTTCCCAAAGGTCGATCCAATTTCTATTCATCGCCACTCATCATGGGTGACAAACTCTATGCACCTCGCGAAGATGGTATGGTTTACGTTGCCAAAATTACCGAAAGCAACTTTGAGATGGTTGCAGAAAATAATTTGGGCGAACCCATCATCGGTTCTCCAATTCCATCGGGCGATCGGCTTTTGCTTCGCGGCGAAAAGCACTTGTTCTGCATAGGTAATAAGTAGCATGCGGTCTCGGATGCAACTGCGCTGGCTCCACGAGTATTTGGTTTGGCAATCCAATCAGCTCCGCACAAAGCGTGACACGATCACTGTTTGGGTTGCGATTCTCGGTCTGATGGGCATGCTTCAACCCATCCTGGCGGAAGATGACATCGATCGCGGTTATCGAGAATCGATTCGCCCCATGTTGGCCAAATATTGCGATGATTGCCACAGTGGCACTTCAGCGGAAGCCAAACTCGATACGCAACGCTTTACGAGCCCTCGCGAGGTTGCTCAGAGTTGGTCCACGTGGCAAGAAATGATGGCTCGCGCTCACGCGGACGAGATGCCTCCGAAGGAACATAACCAACAACCTTCGGTCGAAGAAATTCAAGTTCTCCAAAAGTGGACGCAGCTATTTCGTAATCGCGAAGCCGAAAGTCGTCGGGGAGATCCCGGTCCGATTTCGACTCGACGACTAACGAATCAAGAATTCAACTATTCGATTCGCGATCTCACTGGCATCGACATTCGGCCGGCTCGCAACTTCCCTGTCGATCCTGCCAATGAACTCGGTTTTGACAACTCGGCCGATTCATTGGTCATCGCGCCATCGATGGTAACGAAGTATCTCGACGCTGCCCGCGAAGTGGCTGACCATATGCTTTTGGATCCAGATGGCATTCGCTTCGCCCCATTTCCTGTCGTCACCGATACCGATCGCGACAAATACTGCGTCCAACGCATCGTCGATTTCTATCGACGCCAACCCGTTGCTCTCGATGCCTACCTAACTGCAGCCTACTCGCTTCGCCGGCAAGGAACCTACCCTTATCGCGACGAGCAACTGCAGCGTGTTGTGCTCGAGTATCAACTTAGCCTCCCCTACCTCCGCAAGATCGTCGCGACATTGCACGATTCAAACTCTACGATAGGACCTCTCGCAGATCTTCGCCAACGATGGGAAGCCATCGTCGATTATCCCGACAATCCCCAACTCGTTCAGCAGCAGTGCCTCGACCTTGCACAAACAGTACTGGAGACTCGCAAGAAGCTGACTCCCGTCGTGAAGAACCTCAAGGGACCAGGTGGTATGAATGGCGGATCGCAGACGCTGGTCCTTTGGAAGAATCGCCGCATGGCATCTCTTCGGCAAAGCTGTCGCGACGATCTCTTCGACGCAGAGATGTCCAAGGAACTGCTTAGCGCTCCCGATCTGCAGTTGCTCGAGAAGGATCGCGATACCTATCAGCCACAATTAAAAGAAGCCTACGCCCAGTTCTGTCAGCTCATTCCCGATGCGTTCTTTATTCTTGAACGCGGCCGCGCGCACATCGACGAAAAGGAGGCCGCGCGAGAAGCCAAAGGCCGCCTATTGAGCGCCGGTTTCCATAGCATGATGGGATATTTCCGCGACGATCAACCTCTGTGCGATCTCATTCTCTCTCCCGAACAAAACCGTGAACTACAACGACTATGGGACGAACTTGACTTTATAGCGTTGGTTCCGTTTCGCCAGTACAGCGGCTTCATTTGGTACGAACGGGCGGAAGCTTCCTTCATCAACGAAGAAGCATTCCATTTTGTTCGAGCCGAAGACAAGTCGGCTAATTCCGATGCCATGATGAAACGATTCGCCGACACATACGTCGAGAAGCTGCATCGTCGTGAAGCCGATCCTCGCGTCATCAAGGCAGTGGAATTTTATTTCGCAGACATGAATCGCCAAATCCGTTCGCTCGAGAGCAAGCTGGAACAGTCGCAGCAAGTTCAACTGCAATCGATGTTGGCTTTGGCATCGCGTGCGTTTCGGCGTCCGGTAACCGATCGGGAGCAAAAGGAGATTCTGTCGTTTTATGAACGATCCCGAAAACTGCCCAATGCTGACCATCGTTCGGCCATGGAAGATACGCTCATCTCGATCTTGGTTTCTCCATCGCATCTCTTTCGATGGGACTTGCAATCCCAAGGATCGGCTCGGGTTTCGTTAACGCCCCTTGAGTTGGCGAATCGTATCTCCTTCTTCGTATGGTCGAGCATTCCCGATGCGCCATTGCAGCAAGTCATCGCCACGCAATGGGATGATGCCTCGATGCGTCGACAACAACTCCATCGCATGCTCAACGATGATCGCCTTCGCGGAATGGCTCGGGAGTTCTTGGGCAACTGGCTGGAATTTCGCCGCTTCGACCAGCACAACGGAGTCGATCGAGAGCAATTCCCAGAGTTTACCGACGAACTACGACAATCCATGGCAGAGGAACCGATCGAGTATTTTATGGAACTCGTTCGCAGCAACGGACGGCTATTCGACTTATTGGATTCGGATCATGTGGTCGTCAATCGTACGCTTGCCAAGCACTATGGTATCGAATGGCCATCGAACACCGATCCGAATCAATGGATTCGAATCGAGGGTGCTCGCGCACACCATCGCGGCGGCTTGGTTCCCATGGGAGTGTTTCTCACTCAGAACTCGCCTGGCCTCAGAACAAGTCCTGTCAAACGTGGTTATTGGGTTGTCCGCAAACTCCTCGGCGAAAAGATCCCGCCTCCTCCACCCAATGTTCCCGAACTCCCAGCATCGGAACATCAATTGGGCGATTTGACTTTACGCGAGCTCCTAGCCAAACACCGAGAACATCCGAGTTGTGGTAGCTGTCATGATCGCTTCGATGGTGCTGGACTATTGCTCGAAGGATTCGATCCCATTGGTCGACCTCGTTCGAAAGACTTAGCAGGACGCCCCATCGCAGATGATGGTATTCTTCCGAAAGGATTAGAAGCCCGCGGATTGCAAGGCCTGAAGGACTATCTCAATACCCAGCGCCGTGAAGACTTCCGACGCCATTTCTGCCAAAGCTTGCTATCCTTTGCCTTGGGTCGCAATCTCATTTTATCGGATGACTTACTTATCCAAGAAATGTTACAAGAACTCAGCAAGAATGACGACAAAATCCAAACGGCATGGGACGTCATCTTACGAAGCGAGCCCTTTTTGACCAAACGCAGCGCTGAAGTGCAGGTGGAGTAACCACGATGAATCACGAAGGACTATCGGCAAATTGGAATCGACGGACTTGGCTCCGCGGTGTCGGCGTGACTGTCGGATTGCCCTGGCTAGAATCGATTCCGGTGTGGGGCCAAGCTCTATCTTCATCATCGGCTGAACCCGAAAAGTATCCCGCGCGGTTCGCCGCCCTCTTCATGGCATGCGGTGTTCATCCAGAACATTGGTGGGCCAAGGGAGAAGGGAACGACATGGAGCTGAGCCGTTGCTTGGCTCCACTGGATGGTCTAAAGTCGAAACTCAATGTCATCAATGGACTCTTTAATAAGAACGCAACCGGTGTAGGAATCCATCCGGGGCAAACGGGAAATATCCTTTCTGGAGCTGCCCTTAAGAAAGGTGCTGAACTTCGAGGCGGTATCAGTGTCGACCAAGCCATCGCTAATGCCATCGGCCAAGAAGATATCGTGCCAAGCTTAGTGCTCGGATGCGAACAGCCAACCACAGGCTACCACGAAACCAATTTTTCGATGGCTTATAGCTCACACATTTCATGGCAAAACTCTACTTCTCCGGTTCCCATGGAAGTCTATCCGTCGCTCGCATTCGATAGCCTTTTCGAGAACCGCGGATCGCAACGCAACAAGAGCATTCTGGATCGAATCTTAGAAGATGCCGAACAGCTATCCTCCAAAGCCAGCCAAAGCGACCGAACCAAGCTCGATGAATATCTCACCAGCATTCGTGAGGTCGAGAAGCGTATCGAACGCCAACGCGCTTCGGTCGAGAAAGCTCAATCCACGCTTGTTCAAAAAGGCCCCAGTCCCATTCGGATGGAACGCCCCAATAACGGATTGCCTGAAGACATTCGCGAACATATGCGACTGATGTGCGATATTATCGCCTTGGCTTTCCAATCACATCGAACGCGGGTAGCGTCATTGCTCCTATGTCGCGACATCTCTGGATTGTTCTATCCGTTTCTAGACGTTAAGAAACCACACCACTTGGCTTCGCACGATGAAATGTCGGATGAGTGGGAACGTGTAACAACGTTTTATAGTAGTCAATTTGCATACCTGGCCCAGAAATTAGACAGCATGCAAGAAGGCGACGGCACGGTACTCGATCATTCCTGCATAATGTTTGTCAATAATATGTGGTCGGGAGCGAAACACGATTCGACACGGGTTCCATTGCTCACCCTGGGTGGTCTTCAAGGCCAATTGAAGACTGGTCGAGTGCTCGATTATGGAAAGCGCGAAGAGAATGAAAAGAAGCTTTGCAGTTTCTACCTCTCGGTGATGAACCGAATGGGTGTCGAAGCGAAAGAGTTTGGCGATGCAAACGCAGCTCTTGTCGATCTTTAGTAGGGAATAACAATCGAAGTCCGACTTTGAAAACCTTGTAAGGATATCGTCGTATGCAAACCTTTTCCGTCGAAGAGTTCATTCGCAACCGTTCGCAAGATGACCAGGCTCGTGAGTTCTTCCAACTGGAAAGCCCTCGGATGCTGGAAGTCAATCTTAACGGACAAGTTTGGATGAAAGCCGGCGCCATGGTTGCCTATACGGGCAAGATCAAGTTCGAGCGCGAAGGGATCTTGGAACAAGGCATCGGTACGATGCTCAAACGCGGACTAACCGGAGAAGGTGCCAAGCTCACCCGCGCCGATGGACACGGACGACTCTATTTGGCGGATAGTGGCAAGACCGTTCAAATCCTTAAGCTGACTGGCGATGCCATCGTGGTGAATGGCAGCGATCTCCTCGCCTTTGAAAAATCGGTGGAATGGAAGATCACCATGATGAAGAAACTTGCAGCCTTGGTTTCCGGCGGTTTCTTCAATGTTCGCCTATCAGGTCACGGCCTCATTGCCATCACCTCTCACTTTGAACCGCTTGCTCTTCGCGTCACTCCCGATCAACCGATTCGCACCGATCCCAATGCCACTATCGCTTGGTCCGGGAATCTCCAACCCGAATTCAAAACCGACGTCTCGTTGAAGACCTTCTTTGGACGCGGTAGCGGCGAGTCAATTCAGATGGAATTCTGTGGCGATGGCTTCGTCGTCATTCAACCCTTCGAAGAAGTCGCCATGCAGCATGGCACTTCGGGTTGAGTCATCTCTGTACATACTCGTACTTCACACCCCGCAGCGTCAGCAAGAGACCGCGTACATCACACCCTGCAGCGTCCTACCATCCAAGCGGTGTCGTCCCGACAACGACCTTACCACACCGGTTCTCGACGCTATAATCGCTGGATCTAGGCCATGGATTGGATGGCGAAGGATCCCTTATTCGAAAGATGACAGCGTATGATGAATGTAGATGACGCGTTGAATGATGATCGTGAAGAGATTCTCAATTTGACGCAAGACTTACTCGTCGCCATCACAAGCGGCAATTGGGAACTCTACACGCAGTTATGCGACCCGAGTCTCACTGCTTTCGAGCCCGAAGCACGCGGATATTTGGTGGATGGATTGGATTTCCATCACTACTATTTCAAAATTCGTGGCGATGATAGCAACCCCATTCAATCGACCATTGTCGCACCCCACATTCGCATCATGGGCAATGTCGCCATCATCGCCTACACGCGATTGACCCAGCGAGTCACTGCGGACGGTCCCACCACTTCGGCCATGGAAGAGACCCGTGTTTGGGAACGGGTCGACGGCATCTGGAAGCACGTCCACTTTCATCGCTCCAAGCCTGCCGTTTGAGAATTCTCTGCAACTCGCCGAAACAACAAGAACTTGGGCCATTCGATTCGTCTCGAATTGGCCCTTTCTTTCTGGTAGACTAAAGTTCCTCTCCAGCCCCCCTGGGCACTCTCCCTCCCGAGGACTTTCTCATGTTTCGGACCTTATTGGTAGTGGCGTTCGCCATGTGGTGTTCAGGGGTGTCGTCGGCTCAAAACCGCCCCAATGTTTTGCTGATCTGCATCGATGATCTGAAACCTCAGATAGGATGCTACGGCGACAAGCTGGCGGTCACTCCCAATATCGATCGATTGGCGAGTCACGGTACGCTGTTTCACTCTGCCTATTGCAATCAGGCAGTCTGCTCTCCTTCGCGCAATGCATTACTGACATCACTTCGTCCTCAAACCTTAGGCATCTATGATCTTCCAACTCATTTTCGTAAAGCAAAGCCTGATGCGATAACGATGCCGCAGCATTTCAAATCGCATGGCTATACCACGCAAGGACTCGGCAAGATCTTTCATGTGGGCCATGGCAACATCGACGACGCGCAATCTTGGAGCGTTCCTTCGTGGCGTCCTGGTGGGCCAGCTTATGCTCTACAAACAAGTACTGAGGAAACGAAGACCAAGGCTAACGGCAAAGATAAAGGGAACGCCACCGAGTCAGCGGATGTTCCCGATGAAACGTATGCCGATGGAAAGGTCGCAGCAGAAGCCATTCGACGTCTCGACCAATTGCAACATGACTCGGCCCCGTTCTTTTTGGCTGTGGGATTCGTCAAACCACACCTTCCCTTTGTTGCGCCCAAAAAGTACTGGGATCAATATGATCCCAACCAGATACCGTTACCCATGGTCTCTTCACCACCTCAGGGTGCTCCTGCCTTTGCACCTACCAATAGCGGAGAACTCTGGGCCTACGCCGACATGCCCAGCAAAGGTCCTCTTCCTGAATCCCGTATTCGACACTTACTCCATGGCTATCTTGCGGCGACTAGTTACACCGACGCGCAGATTGGAAAAGTTCTCAACTACCTAGACAAGTCGGGGCTTTCGAAAAATACGATTGTCGTCTTGTGGGGCGACCACGGTTGGCATTTGGGTGATCACGGCATGTGGTGCAAACATACCAACTACGAACAAGCCACCAGAATCCCTTTGATCGTATCGCTTCCTGGACAAGCCAAGGCGGCAACAACTTCCGCTATGGTTGAGTCGGTCGATGTCTTTCCCACCCTTTCCGAACTCGCAGGACTACCAACTCCCACATCGCTCGACGGACGCAGTTTTGCTTCCACATTGAAACAGTCGGACGCCAAAGCTCGCGATTACATCACCCATGTCTATCCGCGTGGTCAGATTCTCGGTCGCGCGATTCGCGATGCACGATATCGCATGGTCGAATGGAAAGAACCTGGTAGCTCACCCGATTCTGCCGAGATCGAACTTTACGACTACCAATCCGACCCTTTGGAAACCACCAACTTGGCATCCAAGCACCCCGATGTCGTTCAGCGTATGCGAAAGATCTTGGCAACCCACCCAGAGGCAAAGCCTCAACTCAAAGCCACCGAAGACAAGCAAGAAGAGAAACCTGCCAAGAAACAAGATCGCAATGCGATGTTCGAGAAACGAGATCAAGACAAAGATGGATTCTTGACTCGCCAAGAGTTCCTGATCAATCAACCCGATCCAGATCAAGCCCCCGACCGATTCCTCAAATTCGATCAAAATAAGGATGGAAAATTGAGTCGCGAGGAATTCGTTAAAGGCGGAACAAGCAAGTAACACTTCCTTTTTCCAACAACCATTGTGCCAACGAGGATGCAAGTCTTCCCAGAAGGACGGAATCATGCCGAATAAGCAATGGGTCCACGTGACCATTCCTCGACGCCAGGCCATCCAAGCAGGAACCATTGGATTGCTTGGGCTTGGTTCGCATCAACTGGCAGCCTTCCGCGCTCAAGCCGCAACGACCAATAAACCTCCCAAGGCCAAATCCTGCATCTTTATTTTTCTCTCAGGCGGGCTGGCCCAACATGAGAGCTTTGATATGAAGCCGGATGCTCCCGAAGAAATTCGCGGAGAATTCCGTCCGATCCATACCAATGTATCTGGGATTGATATCTGCGAGCACCTTCCGCTTCTGGCCAAGCAGGCCCATCGCTTTGCGTTGGTGCGATCGTTGACTCATCCTAGCAATGATCACTCGGCGGCGCACCACATCATGCTGACGGGCCGAACCAACCTGCCGGTTGGCTTCACTCCCAATGCGCCCAGTCGCGCTGACTTTGCTTCCATCGCAGCCATGGTTGGCCGTACCTATGAAACGACCAACAATCTTCCCCCTGCCATCATTCTTCCCGAACGCCTTGTCCACAATTCAGGACGCATCTTGCCCGGACAAGGAAGTGGCGAGATGGGAACGCAACACGAACCTTGGTTCATCGAAGCATCATCCTTTCACACGACGTCCTATGGAGCCTTCCCCGAATACTCTTTTGACCATCAAGATCGTGGCAAGCCTGACGATCGAATCTTTCAAGCGCCGAGGCTGAGCCTTCCGCATGGCTTCGGAGCGCAACAACTCTCCGACCGCGTCTCACTCCTTCAACAACTGCGTCATCAACAGGCAAATCTCGAACAAGCAGCGCAAACACAAAATCTCGATCGCATGCGGCAAAGCGTCGTCTCGTTGTTAACCGATCCCTCGATCCAAACGGCTGTGAACATCAAGCAAGCCGACCAACCATCGATTGAGCGTTACGGAGACAACGCCTTTGGTTGGTCCTTATTGATGGCTCGGCGATTGGTAAGTTGTGGCGTTCCACTCATTCAAGTCAATCTCGGCAATAATGAAACGTGGGATACGCACGGCAATGCATTCCCTCACCTCAAGGACCAACTGCTTCCACCAACCGACCGTGGCTTGTCCGCATTATTAGAAGACCTCGCATCGACTGGAGAACTCGACGAAACGCTGGTCGTTATGGCCGGAGAATTTGGAAGAACTCCCAAGATCTCGCTATTGCCTCAGCATTATAAACTACCTGGTCGCGACCATTGGGGAGCATTGCAATCGGTACTGGTCGCAGGTGGAGGAACCCGCGGTGGAATCGTCATAGGAAAATCGGATTCGCAAGGAGCCTATCCGACTGAACAACCTGTCACACCGGAACACTTCGCAGCGACGATCTATCATGCCTTAGGCATTCCCCAAGATGCTTCGTGGCTCGATCCTTCCGGCCGACCCCATCAAGTTTATCACGGCGAACCCATCGACGGTCTCTTTTAACAGCCACCGCAAATCGCATTCACACTCCGACATTCTCCGTGGTTCTATTCATAACCGAGCCTTACATCAACCTCGACCGAAGATGCGATTGCAAATGCTCAATCAGCCTTTACATCATTTCCTGGTACAATAGAACTCCGGACCAATGGGCTATTCGATTCCCCTACACGGAATTGGTCTCTACAGATTTGATCCTGGTAGAACGGCATATCTTTCAATGTCTTGACGAAGATCAGTTGCCATTTCTGATACTCAGCCGTAGCAATTTCGTTATCCCATTCAACCTCCGAGGTTTAGGCCACGAAGGTTCCTCATGGATCCCAATCGGCCTGGAAGGATAGGTCTCATAGCACATACATTGCATTCAACAAACTCAATGCGGCACGGACGGATGAGTTCCCCAATTGGATTCTTGTTGTAACGCAATCCTAACTTGTCGATCAGGATCATAATCAGCCGCCGTTACGAACGCACCATGTATGCTCGCCTTGGATCAGCTTCAAAATGGTTGCAACTTGGCTCGGCATTCTGAATACGCAAACGCACCCCTTTCGGACGAAGTTCCAATTCGCGCGAGGAAATATTCAACTCATCTTTGGACAATACCAGTTCGTTTTCGCCCACCTGCCCTACGAAACGATAACTTCGACGGCGTGACACTAGATACTGCAGTTCGACATCCAGGTACCTTTCATCTGGTAAAACGGCTCCGCATTGGCGATAAAAAATGCATCACCTTCTTCAAAGCATTACGCTTCTCAGGCGCGTAATGAAATGGAAATCTCTTGGTCGATCCGTCTTCGTCAATGACGATCCGGGATCGTTGAAGAATGATATCTTCCACTTTGAGGATACAAAAACGGCATTTGCCGTTCAGGCCAATAACGGTCATCGTTGATCCGCTGAACCGCAAGAGGTGGAACCCTCGCCGCATCTCGGATGGAAATACAGCTTGCTCCCGCAGGACAAAACAGTTGGTCATCCAATCGGCTGCCTCGAGCCTGAATGGGTTGCGATTATAGGGATACCTAGCCACGTTGTCTTGAAATCGATCACTATCCGTGACGCAAAAGAAAAACTTCGGGATGTGTTGCCAGTACTTTCTCAACTCGATGCGTACGGCCCTCAACTGCGGCAGAGGTACGGTCGACACATCAAGCTCGATCCCTTTGACATAGTCGAGGTAAATGGGCGAGCAAAATGTATGGTCGTGTCGATCTGAATATCCGCGGGAATGCCGATTGCTGGATGACGCCTACAAACGATGCATCACCTTTGGTAAACGCAACTGGAGTTTGCCCTCATGGCCATACAACACGCAGGCAACAATTAGGAGACAAGGCAATAGAATGCTCGGCCGACTCATGACTCCCTCACGAAATTGCTTGTTGTTAGTAATGATTGAAATCCGTTAGCATCGTTGATACTTACAATACCTCGCAACCATAGTCATCTTCTGCTCCTATCTAATCCAATCACGCCAAGGAATAAGGAAGAACAGTCGCTCCAATCCGCCTTCGAATCGACCATACATTACGACATATCCGATTGTTGCATAATTCAGCATCTAGTAAAAGCACAAACAAGCTTAAACGTCAGCTCCAATTTCAAATAACATGGCAGTATTAAATACGTCACAACGAGAAGATCAAATTGAGTAATTAAAACGATATGTAAATAACCAAGAAAAGCTCGCATTAGTTCGAGAAAGGATGATCCTTCCCGCAAAGATTGTTCAATGCACAAAACGACTAGCGGCAAAGCAGGCATCGATAGGCACCCGATAAGCCATAGTATCCGATACAACTCCAGGCGGTTGCCATTTGCATTAGGATCCGTTGGATGCAATGCATGAGCGTCCGATTCATGAATCCCCTTTTGCCCCGCTCCTACCCCGCTCATGAACCTTCCTCCAAGACAAACATTCAAGACAATGGCAATGTACTTCATCCTTCGTTCCCTCCGGTAGTCCATGGACCAAATCCGGAAGATTCTGTGCAGTGAAAAGAATACCGCATTCACTACAGGGAAATACATTGACTTTTGGATCATCTAGCCAAACATAGGATGTCGCCCTCAAACGCTCCACATGTCGCAATGTAGCGATTTCAGCCTCGATTGCATTGGACACCTGCCTGCTGACGTACGACAAAGCTTTAGTCGCCTTCTCATCATTACCTGATACCGAGACACGAACCGAAAAAATCGCGATAACATCTCGCTTGAATTCTTCGCTTGCCCCCTCTCTTAATTCCTCCATCTCTCCTCTTTCCAACTTCTCAACGCAAACTTGCACGGCGAGCCACGATTGATTTTCATGGACACAAACGGTTAACACAGACCGAAAACGGTCCACCTTTTCTACAGAATAGAGTATCTATTGCCAATCAAAATCCATTGACGAAATAGCTTTGCGTATCGATTAATTCAATGGTTTGAGGCAACTACTGAGATGTGTTTGTTTCTTTGCTGCCTTACTTCTTGGCACCGATCCACTAGCAACGCGGCCCATTCCATCAAAAGCTTCTCAGACAAAAAAACTATCCTGCATGGGCTCGTTTACCATTCTTCGATTGGCCGCTCTTAAGATCCGGCTTCGAAGTCACGACACGATGACTACCCTCACCAAGCAAATCGTCGATACGTTGCCGAATCTCGGATACGACATCGACCTTGTAGCGGCCGTTCTTCACGTACACGACTTCACCACCGCTGAGCTTGACCGCATAAGTAACACTTCGCTGGCCAGGATATCCTCGCAAAATCTCGCGGAGCTTCGAGATAGCATCGGGGCCATGTCGTGTTTCATCCAAAAAGACCTGAAGTCCAGCCGTAAACTTGAGCTCCGCTTCCTCGACGGGTATCACTTCATTTACGATCAAGTTGCATTCATCGCCGCCGTTTCGCTTGTCTACCGAACCTCGCAAGATCACGACGCGTTCGGCTTGCACGAAATGCCCCATTTTTTCGAAATCATCGGGCCACATAATGCACCGAATCGCTCCATCCAAATCCTCCAAATCAAAGTTGGCATACTTGGAAGGTGCTCCTGGCTTCGGATTTCGCGTATGCGCCAGCTTGATGGACGAGATCATACCACCGAGCATCACTTCGTCGCGGTGCTTCGTATTCTTTAGCCCTACAGAAGTGTGCGAACAGAATGTCTGCAATGGTCCACGATAAGATTCGAGTGGATGAGCCGATAGGTAAAAGCCAAGGACTTCCTTCTCGAAACCAAGCTTTTCTTTTTCGGGATACTCGGGAATATCGGGTAGCGAAGCCCCGGCCTTGGCGTCAGGCTCGGCGGCAATCATATCGTCGAAAAGATTTCCTTGTCCCTTCTTCTTATCCTTGATCCGCGCAGCCCCTGCTTGTACAGCTTTATCGATCACAGCGACCATTTGCGAACGCCGCGCGCCGGTGCAATCGAAAGCCCCTGCTTTGACCAGTGTTTCGATTGCGGCTTTACTGCAAGCGGTACTATCGACGCGTTCGCAGAAGTCAAAAATGTCCGTAAAAGGCCCATTCTTCTTTCGCTCGGCCACAATGCTTTCTGAAGCCGAACCACCGCAGCCCTTGATCGCCGACAAACCGAAATAGATCTTTCCATCTGCGACGCTAAAATCCGATTCGCTCGCATTCACACTCGGGGCTTCCACCACGATCCCCATCCGCGCACAATCTTCAAAGTGCTCGACGAGCGAATCTTTGTGCTTGAAGTTTCGACCAGGAATGTCTCCCGTCAAAAGCGCTGCCATGAACTCGACTGGAAAGTGAGCCTTGAGATACGCCGTTTGATAAGCTACCAAGGCATAGGCCGTCGAGTGGCTCTTATTGAAGCCATAGCCCGCGAACTTGAGGATCATGTTCCAAAAGTCCTGCGCACCTTCTTTGGTCATCCCCTTTTCCACGCAGCCCTGCAAGAACTTCTCTGCGTTCTCAGCGATGATCGATTCTTTTTTCTTGCTGATCGCTTTGATGCACGTGTAGGCTTTGGCCAACTCGATCCCACCCAGGCGATTCAAAATGCGCATCACCTGTTCTTGGTAAACCATCACCCCATTGGTCTCGGCCAGGATCGATTCCAACACAGGATGCGCGTAGACAGCTGCTTTTCGCTTATGCTTCACCGCAACGTAGTCTTCGACCATCCCACCTTCCAATGGTCCTGGTCGATACAACGCATTGGTCGCGATGATGTCCAGAAAACAGTCGGGCTTCATCTTTTGCAGCAGATCGCGAATCCCACCGCTTTCCAACTGAAAGACCCCTTTGGTCTCGCCACGTTGTAGAAGAGCAAAGGTCTCTCTGTCTTCGAGCGGAAATTTGAGTGGATCGATTCGCTTGCCGGTCGTTTGCTCGATAATGTCTACGGCTTTCGCAAGGATCGTGAGGTTCCTCAACCCCAAGAAGTCCATCTTCAACAATCCAGCCGCTTCCACATCACCCATCGACCACTGAGTGATAATGTCGTTCTTGCCGCTCACCTTGCCCAACGGGACATATTCGGTGAGCGGTTTGTCAGCGATCACCACTGCGGCCGCGTGAGTCCCAACGTTTCGAGCCAATCCTTCAAGCTTCTTCGCAAAATCAAGGAGCTCCTTGATATC
>JAXMBN010000034.1:0-57718 GCA_046349875.1 Pirellulales bacterium | reverse complement strand
GCTAATTCACCCGCGACCTTTCCAATTGCCGTTGAACCAAGACACTTCGATTGCTTCGTTCGTGTAGACGACATGCACACGAAACATTCGGTCGGCCGATATGACTTGGGTTGAATCAACTCCTTATGCTTAGTGATGCTCGCCGTTCAACCTTAGAAGAAAGTATGGTTTCGTGACCAATCCATATCAGCCGCGCCAATCTCAGCAAGAAGAAACGGTGATTCCCAACCTGAATCCCTGCAACTCTGAGAATTTCGATCGTATTGGCCAAAACAAATTGGAAAGATGTCCACGTGTTTCACCGGCAGGAACTGCCTTGCCCAGACATATGGCTGCCATTCTCGACAATATTATTGCTGCGATTGTTGGTGTCCTCGTCGCTAAGCTGCTTCCGGAAGATTGGATTGTCACTCAAGCAATCTGTTTGGCTATGTTTTACTTGGCATACTATTTTGTCTTTGAGATCTTCTTCAGCGCTACGCCTGGAAAGTTCATCTTGGGCTTGAAGATCATTGCATACAACGGTGATCGATGTTCAATCAAGCAGATTTTGATTCGAACATTGTTTAGGACAGTAGAAGTAAATCCTTTGTTGCTTGGTGCACTTCCCGCGGCAGCTAGAATCGTAATGTCCCGAGACAAACAGCGTTTTGGCGACAAAGTTGCAGATACCATTGTCGTATTTCGCTGAACAAACGACTTTCATGTTGAGCGTACCTGGATCCTAAAAAACAATTGAGTTTTTCGTCTTCGGTTTGGTCTCGTTTGGATTTCGAGCCGATGGGGAGGCGGCATGGCTAATCGATCGATGCTTGACGTCGCCATAGCCAGTAAAACAAATGACAACAAATCCTCTTACAAGCCTTCGGGTCGGTGATTACATACGAATTCTTCGCGTCTCAGACGCCGATCTTCAACAGCGCGAAGGTGAGCTTGCGCGCGGTGCTGAGATGGCTGGATATACGGCTGACACCATCGATCGAATCATCGCCGAAAACCCGGTCGTGAAAATATGGCAGATTGATGCGTTTGGTTATCCGTGGTACGAGGTAACGCTCATTGCAGACGATGGTGAAGAAGAGCATCATATGCTCCTGATTTACGACGACAGCACTTGGGAAAAGGTTGCAAAATGACCTTACGTTGTAAACGGATCTGATACAATTCAGCACACAGTGAAGTACAGAAAGCTCCCTCATGAAACGTTTTTCTTGCGCGCTTATTCTAGCGCTGATCTCTTGTTCTATGATCTTCGCCATATCAACGGCAGTACCCGATGGCGCTCAAGCGGTCGACGAAGCATGGCGTAAGGCGATCATCGCCAACGATCTCAGCGCCATCCTCGCGGTTTATGACGAGGACGCTGTGATGTGGCTTCCCGACGCCCCTCAAGTAAAGGGACGAGAGGCCAATCGCAAGTCTTACGCGGACCTATTCGCTGTAAATACCGTGACTGGTGCAACCTTTGCCAACGCTCATTACCAAACCTCTGGGGATCTTTCGGTTGGTTGGGGCGACTTCACTCTCTCTATGTCTCCAAAGGCCGGAGGCAATGCTGTTAGCTTGGCAGGTCGGTTCTCAGTCATCGCGAAGAAAAAGGGTGAAGGGTGGGTTTACATAGTTGACCACGCTTCTGCTCATCCAAGTCCTTCGACGCCGCGCTAATTCCGCTTGTATTCGTAATGATCTGCGAGTTGCACGGCACCGCCAACGATGTTTCAATTGATTTAGAAATGGCGGCGATTTCGGTCCGAATGAAAGGTTTGGAGATCAAGAATGAGATGCCGAAGCATGACCCTGATACTGGTTTTATACGCGCTCACGACCTTTGCTGCCGAGCGCCCCATTCAGAATGCAACGCCAGCATCGATTGAGCGGCAGCGATTCAATCAGGTGTTCGTCAAGGTGATCGTACCGGTGACCGATCGCACTCCGAAGCAGGACGGCCCTGCCGTCGAATCCTGGGTAGCAGAGCAACTCAAGCAAATGAACGCGTCCGAGTATTTCGCTGTCACAAATTGGGTTCCAATTTGTGACGGGCTACTTGAGGACGATAGCGTCGATAATTGCGTATGGGACGGACGTCTCGGCAACTCGGCTTTTTGTCCCGTCAGCGGAGACATTCCAGAGCGCATCAACGGACGGGTATTGGTAAGCGTCGGTGGCTGGGCACCGGCCGCAGGTTATGAGGCGAGAGTCAAACTGGTTGATGAACCTGGTTCTCGAACCGTTGAGCCGGTTCTGTATCAGTGGCCCAGCGGAGAGAAAAAGCAGGTTCAGGGCGAGAAACCGATGGCATTTGTAGCTGTTTTAATTGGGCCGCCGCCTCGAGAGCATATTACGTCACTCAGAAAGGAAGAGTAGGCAGAACCAAGCCTGCACGCGAGTTGCCGAAACCGCTTTGTTGAAATGGAAACTCGTTCGGTTTAACCGTTTGACCACCACTCTTCGTCGAATGCGATCGT
Organism: Pirellulales bacterium; assembly: GCA_046349875.1. GTDB lineage: Bacteria > Planctomycetota > Planctomycetia > Pirellulales > Pirellulaceae > JAXMBN01. The sequence goes on along the minus strand of JAXMBN010000034.1, from coordinate 55,253 downwards.
AAACTCATAATGGATTCTTTGTGTCATAGGGTCGGTTGGGTTGCGTCTGACTTCAAACGGAAGGGAAATGAAGGCTACCACGAAGCACGCAGAGATCACGAAGATGGATGGAGATGTGCTGAATCCAATCAGATGAATTAAGAATATGTGACCAATGGTACCAATGACGAAAACCATTCGCCGTAGATGAGTATCGAAATGGTGCGTAACACAATTCCCAATGTGCTGCGACTAGTAAGTCGACTCGAGTTGCCGGATCGGGCATGTCCTGAAATGAAAGTCTCTCGGCGGCAACCGGGCGATTGACATATTTATTTGATGAACGGAGACCATGGCGAATCCTAATCAATGGTCCGCTGCGCTGCATGTTGTTATGGGTTTTCATCATTGCGTTAGTTCTTTCACATGTTTCTAACTTATACCAAAGTAGAGTTGTTGGATTTACCAATTTGGGAGCTGACCAAAACGAAATTTGCGAATGGACTTCAAGTTGACCCGACAGCGAACGCTTACAGCGGCGGCGGTACATCTCGTGGGGGCAGGCGCGACAGCTTCGATTCCGACACAGATTTGACGTTCTCAACAGAGAAAGTCACGTCGGAGACGATTTTGAATCATATTAAAAAGTGCTTTCGAGAAAGGGCGGAACTCGAACATTGGACAATCGATGAATCTAGCGACGGAGGTTATTCGTTTCAATTCCGCATGACCCAGGGAGTTTCTCGATTTCGAGTATGGTGTTGGATACTACCAGTTGAGGATTCATCGTACGACATTAAGCTCGTGCAGGACGGTAAATTCGCAACGCGGGTTAAGATACTTCAAGTGGGCTATCGAATCCGTTGAGGCTCCGAATATTTCAATGTTGAAGCGGCAGCTTACTGACAGATAGTTCGGCACATTGATTGCTTGCTTCCAGCCGTGGAGGCTCGTATTGAACTGAATGGGATTTGCAGATTTGTCGGGGATCTTTATGGATGCTGAAGGATTCTAGTTTTCGAGAGGAATTGGATTGATCGGGATATTGGTAGTTCGATTCGAGTGTACTGGGATCCAGCACGTGAGACTTCATAGCAAATGTTCGTTCGCTTAAAGAACGAGGTTACATGGAATGCGGTATCCAACGTGGACCGAATCACTTACTTTGATTGCGATATCCTTCATAATCTGTGGCTTGATGCTACCGACTTCGGATGAGAGGCTAGAGCGTGAGCTTGCAATAGGGCAAAAAAATGGCAGCCTTCCATGGAGATCGAGATCGCTGATGAAAGTTTGCTACGAGTTGATACCGAGTTAAATGGAATGTGGTCACGAGGATCTCGAAGGAGTGGCAGTGAGATTGAGATTACGCAAATGGATGATCCAACTATATTCCGCGTAAGATATTGGTCGGGAAGTTGTGGGGGCTGTGAATGGCAAACTACAGCGAAACGTGCCGGTTCAAAATTAACGCTAGCCGAACCAGTCGCCGACATCTGGGATGATGCTTTCAAATCATTTCAGATTGTACAAGTCGAAGGTAAAGATTGTCTCGTCCCTGCACCGTTAACAGCTCGATTCAATAGAGACGTGGCGAGCGGAGAAGATTGGCAATACACTGTTTTCAAGCGTGGTCCTCGATGATCAGGGGGAATGGGTTGCAACGGAGCACTCCACTTGAGCGATTTACGCTCGAATCTGCGAGTCCGCTGCCACCACGCGTTCTCTGCCATCCCATCAAAGTTTCAAATAATGGAACCCATCGCTACCTATCGAGAATCGGCACCAGGCTTGCGAAGGAACTTCAAGCTGTACTCCGACCACATAACCGTCTATGCAAAGACTTTTGGTGGTGATGAGAAAGAAGTGCACATTCCGCTTGATGAACTTTCGGCTCGTGCTGGGTTTGTGCGTTTTAGGGTTCGACGTTGGTTCGGAGGACTATTTCTAAGTTTCATTCTCGCGCTATTCACCTGGATTTTCGTGTCAGAATTCAAGCTCGAATGGAAGTCTCCAAGGGTTGTCATCGCGTCCTCGCTTTGTTTGATGTCATTCGGGTGGGGTGTGTACAACTTGCGGCGATATCGAGCCTATCGCTTTGTTAACCGATCTGGAATTGCTGTACTTGATGTGATAGAGCATGGCCCGGAAAAGAATCAATGTGCCAATTTTGTGGCGTTCATCGAGCAAGCGATCCGAGACAAGGCCGGTAATTCAAGAAACAGCGAACAATCGAGTTCATCCCAGTCGTCGTCCCAACCTTTTCTCAATGACTAGTCGTCTCCATCACTTTCGTTTCGAAGAGTGAGCCACGAAAAGAATGCAAGGCACGAACGATTGTGTGTCAAACTTCAGCCATTCGTTGTTTAGAGACGATTTGGTGGTCCTGTTCATTCGGCGCGAGGAACGCGCGTAGAGACCGCATACAATCGGAGAGTTGGTTTAAAATGGCTGTTACTGAAAGGACGACAGAACGAAGCGATACAGCGGAGCGGGAATGGTTCGTTGGTCGCGGAAACATGACGAATCAAGAAAGGATAGTGCGTGAGGGTGTCGATTACCGAGTTGTTTGCTCTTACAGCGTGCGTTGGGATCACCGCGGCTTCTTGGCGGATCGGGCAGGATGCAGGTATGGTCGTTGCAATCGTCCTGACAACGATCATCGTTTATTACGTGAATCATCTACGCTCGAATACCTCGCTTCTTCCCACCTCCTTGTTTGCTTTGCCGATCATTGCGTTTGGCGTTTTCGTTATCGCCTTGTTGACTGAGTTGCGACATCCGCCATTCATGGTTCCGCCGGGATGGAAGTGGCCACCTTTTGCTTCCATTTAAGAACGAATCGCACACGCTGCCTTGTTGGCAATCTGGACATTCCTATTCGGGACGCCGACAATGCTAGTGTTGGAATTGGTTCGCTGGTTGTATGGCTTTACTAGATCCTCTACAAAAAATGAAACGGATGATCCGGCGGATTTAAACTAGGGAATGGCGCTTCCTGATGGCAATTTTCTTATTTGCGCTCTGTCATCGAAAAATGCTCGCCAGACTCAAATGAATGGTAGGCAAGGAATGCAGCGAGACTTAGCACGGAAGTCGAATCATGCACCGATGTTGCCTATCGGCAGTGTTCGACGTTAAAAGGAATTTTGGACGATAGCGGTCGTCGTAGACGTTCGTGGCAAAGGGTAGTTTAATGCGAGCCAGCCATATCCAAACTCAGAATTGCGCAGAAACAGCTACAACTTGGGAATCCTTAGGTACCGTCATGTATATTGAAGAGAATCCTGGGCTGACTGGCCAAGCGAGAATTGGACGTGTGACATTCTCTCAATCGCGAAAAACGATTTACTACCCCGGGTCAACGTCTGCAGTCTTTGAAAGGCAATGGTTACAAGGCAAATTATTTCAATATCGATACCGGTCTTGAATATTGGATTTCAGGATGCAAGAAGAACGGCAAAGACGCGCTCTATCCCTGCATCGTTGAAATCGATGAAGATGCCCGAAAATGTTCTTTGGAGTCAATTTTGCTCCGAGGGAAAATAGGAAACAATGAATAGAAGCAAAGCCAAGCGTTGGTTGTGCATGTTCGGGATTTTGATCATAGTCGCGACAGCCTACACAATCCTCGTTCAAAATAAAGACAAGAAAACGACAAGCGAGGAATTGCGGATTGTGATCGGACCGGAAGCGGTTTGGACGACAGGAAATGGCGAACAGAACATTCGTCACCTTGGTCAGTCGGTAGATGACCTCGTCGAGGCCGACAAGTGGCAATGGACAGATTCAAGTTTAATGACTCCATACCGCACCGTTGCATCAGTATTGATCAGCGGTGATGGATGCAAAACTTTCACATACGATGGTGATGGAAATCTCTTGCTAGATCGCGAGAGTCAATTCGACTCTGTAAATTATCCGTTCGGTGAATCAAACCGTTGAACACTAATCCCCTGATCCTATGACAAACGATATGTGCGACGAACGGATGTGAACTGCAGCATGCGTTTGCTATGCGCATCCCGGTCAATGGAGAATATGGACTTTTGGTAGTGCGAGGTTTGTGTGGTGGAACCTAATACCGATAAGTATCTCGAGTTTGTCGAGCATCCTCGTTACGGCCGAGGTCCAAGGTACACGGGCTTGGATCCTAGGCCAACGGACGCGAATGTCCACTTGCATTGGAATACGACAACACATCGAGAGGTTGGTGCTTCATTCGTATTGATGATCGGCATACCCTGGCCTTATGGGGACTTTTCGGCGTACATCGCTGGCACGAAACGCATACCAAATACCGCGATCCCTGCGGACCCATCAAAGCAGATCCGTGCGACCGTGCCAGTGACGCACTACTTTGATCTCGAACGACGCTGTCGAGACTGTAAACGACCATTCATCTTCTTTGCCGAAGAGCAAAGGCATTGGTACGAAGAATTGGGTTTCGGATTGGAGTCAGACTGTGTTCGATGCACCGACTGCCGAAAGAAGCAACGAGGAATCGAACGACTTCGCCAACGTTACGATGTACTTTTTCACACGAAAAACAAATCAGAACAACAGATTTTCGAGCTTGCCGAATGTTGCGTAAAGCTGGTTGAACAAGATGTGTTCAAACCCATTCGACTTGAATTTGCCAGAATGCTTTTGAATAAGATCGATAGTGACTCCGAACTTAGGCAGCGACGGGAATATGAAGACCTGATCCGTCGCTCACGCCCACCGCAGAATACAGCGATGACTAGTCCAATGAACTCTAGCGACGGATCGGGCGTATCCTGAAAGAGCAGTCTTGTCACCGCGCGAATTTCGTGATCAGTTCGGTAACGGCTATTGTTCTTCATGTCAGTAAAACAACCATCCGAACGGTGCTTCGCATGAACCAAAACGACATGCAAGTTAGTCCAGTGAGGACTCTTCGCAATCGCCCTCATTCAAGAGTTGCGAGCGTCAATTCCGTGCTAGTTGCTGCGGCAGCATGTGTTGTATCCCCGTACTTCACACTTCGATTTTTTCATCCCGACGGTGCAGCGATCCTTGAAGGGATGAAGACGGAGCAATTGGTTGATTTACAAATCTCGCAGCTTGAACCTTTACTATTGTCAATTTCGACTCTATGGTATTTGCTGGCATGTCGTAAAGTGTCTTCGCGATTTCTGTGGGTCTCGATTGTGGTTACCCTTCACATGTTCGTCGCCTTTTGGCTGGTTGCGATTCGTGGCAAATGAGGACACCTCGCTTGAAGCGAAGTCAAGGACTCCCAACTGGAACTCTCCGAGGCTCCAAGAAACGGCGCCTCACAAAAATGCCTTGATTTCGCTCGCTATGCTGCAATGAATTGCGTTCGACGAATTCGTTGAACCACGAAAAGCACGAAAGGCACGAACGAAGGAATTGGGAGTTTCGGGAATTCTTAACAAGCAATGAAAGCCTGTTCTTCAAATAGCCTAATCAACATTTTGGGCCGTCTATTTCGGTGCTTCGCCGAGAGCAAGAGTTTGGACATTGGAATACCGACGAACCTAAGCCATTGATGCAAAAATGAGGTATTGCTCCTTGGGGATATGGAGCGTTAAAGCTATTCGCTTCCAGTCGCGAGTTTCACTATTGGTTGCATTTTGCTTCGAAGGTGTCGGACTCGATTTTGAATACTTCTTGCTTTGATGATTGCTGCTGCTTCCACATTGATTGATTTTGGAGTATTTCTACTGCTAGTGTTAAACTCTGATCGTTAGAATCCGTTCTGACGGTACTCTGTTGTACGAGATAACCTCATAGGAATAACATGATTCGGAATGATCCAGTCATTACCGGGAAGTGCGGCAAATGGTCGTGGGTTATTGTGCGCAAGATGATTCGGAATCTTGGTTCGTTGATTGCGGAATATCATGTTGGCCAACGCCTTTGTATAACGGCATGTGACTCTGGGGGGATCAGACCGAGCGCTGAAGAGGAATTGTTAGGTTGGAAATTGCTTGGCGAATTCATGATCAGCCCGCCGCTGACTCTACAACTTGAAATTCCTTGTGGCGAATATGATGAATGGTATATCTTTCCGTCCTTGCCGGATTCGATCGATATCACTGATCGATACGTGAATTACAGCGTTTTCAACTTGGTTGATCCGCATTCGACGGCTGCCTCGCAGGGACCGACTTGGGATCGATCCAATTGCGATTGGCTCGTCTCGGTGCAGGCACGATTTTTAGCCTTCGGACATGGAACGCCTTAGTCCATCATCTTATATAATGAGTAGCGGTGCCGACATTGTGGTCAGCCTCAATTCCGCATTTGTCGCCGCGTCGTCGACATTGCACACCAAGATTTAGCGTAAGGTTCAGGTGAGGCAGTGACGTCCATAGAGTGGATGCTTGGAGACTAGGCCTTCGTCAAATCGAACGGCTGTAAACGGTTGCAGTTGCTGGCAAACTGTCAATGAACTACAGATTTTGTAGAACCATAACTTTGCATCTAAATTTCAAAACATGGGATGGCAGGTGTATTACATCCTGTTGAAGTTGCGGTGGAAAAGCAATTGGACCGAAGCTCCTGTCGCCCTGCTTCGAAACGGAAGGCAAGTTAGCGGGGGCAAATTCAACTTGTATGTTTTGCGGCGCGGGGAACGATGAACCGCATCAAAAACATTTGCTATCGCGGCGGCATTGCTTGCTTTGACATACCAGCCTCGTGAAAGAGGAGTATGAACCTTATCTGGCGGTGCGACGTTTCATGAAGACAATCCCGATTCCGGAACATTGCGACTTAGAAGCGTGCTTGGCTTCAGCTCGAACGGCAACGAGACTGCGAGCAAATGGTTGCCAATTTGATCGCAAAGAAGGGATACAATGCGCTACGTGACGGACTGGCGATCAAGCAATACTTCAAGTCGGTTGAAGAAGACGGGGAGGCCCTCCTCATATACTATTGGGATATTGCTGCTCCTGTCCAGCGCAACAATGCCGCTTTGGCCATATTCTCGTATACCATCCTATGTCGCAAGCGACCGACAAACAGGTTCATGGAGATCGAACTGTTTGGGACATGTATTCAAAATGGAGAGTACTCGCGAGATGATACAAGCGCTGTGGGTAAGATTAATAGCACCAGTAGTCGCGATCATCAAATCAAATCCAAGTGGCCGCATGGGGCGGTTTTCAAAAAGCCTCTTCACGCTCCTGTCATGTTAAGAATGGTTCGCCATTCAACTAGCCAAGGCTTCTTTTGGACGTATTTGCGGAGAGCGTCAGCGAGGACCACCTCTTTCAACCAGCGTCAGAAAGGGACCAAGTAACGCTTATATCACGAAGCGTTAACGAAGGATGTCTCGGACAAGACAAAATCGCTGGAAAGTTAGTCCTCGCTGACGCCTTCGGTTGTGATAATACTCAAATGCGTAACTTCAAAACTTACGCTGCCGGGTTGTGATAATATTCAATGCGCAACATCGAAACTTACGCGTTGGGTCGTGGTAATTCTCAAACGCGCAACGTCCCAAAGTACGACAAGCTGGGGCGTTTGAATAAGTAATGATAACATCAAATATAAATCCGTATGAACCAAGCCGGGCAAGCACTTTCATGAACCCGTTTCGAAAGCATCGGGAAAAGCGGAGAAGTACGCGATTTACTTCATCCAAGCCCTGTTGATTGTCGCTTTCGTTGCAAGTCTTTTTTATGTTGGATCTCCGTGGCTCAGAGGCTGGGCAAGGCCGCGATTCGGTTCGGTAGGTTTGTTTGGTCATGCAAGTCTCATCATTGTATGGATGCTTCGAAAACCAAAACGATCGACATTTCTACTGTCAGCATTATTGTTCTTTTCAGCGGGAATTCTGAACGCACGCGTGCTGCTATTGACAGGTACTGTGAACGTTGTTGCCAATCCCTACTTGGATCGATTGCATTCCTCTTGGCTTTGGTGCGTGGCTCCCAATTTCATCGCCGGCATTTACTTGGCATGGCTTGCGGCAAGAGCGAGGCCGAGTACGTTGCGGTCGGAAGTGGGCGAACCATCCGCGGAACGCCAAGCAGTGGATCGACCCCTTTGAGTCCATCCCGTCCGCCGATGGAAGATTTGGGCGCAATCAATCACGGAGGCCGCGCGACATGAAAGTGATCGTCGTCGAAGGAGACCTGCTGGAGCAAGACGTCGACGTCATCGTCAATGCGTGGAATCGCAACATCATTCCGTGGTGGCTGCTCATCCCGCAAGGCGTATCTGGTGCGATCAAGAAACGGGCCGGTCTTCAACCATTTCGAGAACTCGGACGAATGGGAGCCATTCCGCTTGGGCATGCTGTAGAAACATCGGCCGACGCTGCCGTTCAAGTCGATTATCCTCACGTTGCGGGCATCAATATGCTCTGGCGGTCATCAGAGAAGTCGATTCGCGACTCGGTAAGAAACGCAATGTTGATTGCCTATAAGCAAGGCTACCAATCGGTGGCTCTGCCTTTGATCGGGGCAGGATCTGGTGGCGGCAATCCACAAAAAGTACAATCGATCATCGAGGACGAGTTGAGCAACTGCCAATTTGATGGAGAGATCCGTATCGTTCGATACACCAGATCGTCGACGAACAATGCCGTAAGCCCATTGCAATGAAGTTGATCAGGTTTGATACGGAAAATGATGGATCGCGGATCGAGAAGTCCAAACACCTACAAACAATGTGATGAACCATTTGGCGGATTGGGCGTGAACTCCAAAGCATTCCATTGAGCCGCCCAGTGATTGCTATTTTTTGACCAAGGTACCCTGTGATCAAACTAAGAAGCAAAGTACTTTGGCGTATTGGCACAAGAGCTTGTGTGATCTATTTCGTTGTGTGCGTCTTTGTATTCGTTTTTCAGCGTTCTCTCTTGTTTTTCCCGACGCACCAAGCAGAAACTGGGCAGCTAGATGCTTGGACGGAAGGGGAGCATGTCGTCGGGTACTGTCGCGAACGGACGAATCCTGCCACTGTGTGGTTGATGTGTCACGGGAATGGTGGTCAGGCATCGGATCGCGATTACGTTTTGAAGTTCATTCCAGACTCAGATTCGGTCTATGTGCTCGAATACCCTGGGTACGGGGATCGTTCGGGAAGTCCTTCGCGCATGTCGATCGACTTGGCTGCTACCGAAGCCTACGAGATTCTTTGTCGGCGATACCCGGACATTCCTTTGGGTGTCATTGGTGAATCGCTTGGCTCTGGGCCAGCCTGTGCTTTGACGTCGTCCATTCGGCCTCCTGAAAAGGTTGTCTTAATCGTACCGTTCGATACTTTGCATCGGATTGCTTCTCGACGTTTTCCTTTTCTTCCGGTATGGCTCCTTCTGTTAGATCGATGGGACAACATTCAATCTTTGAGTCGTTACCAGGGACCGGTTGAAATTTATGGTGCACGGGATGACAAAGTGATACCGTGTTCGCACGCGCGGCGGCTTGCCGACAGTCATACCGGCTCCCGGTACCAGGAGTTGAATTGTGGTCACAACGACTGGTCCTACACTTCCGATATCAAGATAAGTCGTTAGATCCTTTGGCGAGTATCCATGAAGAGTGGAGAAATTCCGAAACGCAAACGCCATGATAGGAATTTAAATGGCCTAACTCGATGATGCAGCGATGAAGCTAAGCGAGATACAGAATTTTTACCTCGGACGAATTCCATTTTTGTGGCATCAACTCCGCCGTCTAGCATCATTTCGGTATTCTTCTGTTTGGAATGTCGAAGCCAAGCCAGATTGCGAATTAGCGAGCCCGCAACAAACGACAAGATCAACTCCGATTTCCAATTTCGAGTTCCCTTCCAAAGTTTAGCTGAGATCGAAAGACAGAAGTCCCTAGCCCATTTGTGACCCATACCATGCAAAAGAAAGAGACTGTGATCTTCGTTGACGTCGACGACACGCTGATTAGAACCTTCGGTACAAAACGCATACCAATACCCCATGCGATCCGATATGTTCGCGACCAACATAATATTGGAAATATGCTCTATTGTTGGAGTCGCGGCGGTGCTGAGTACTCTCGCGAAGTAGCAATCGAATTGGGGATCGCGGACTGCTTCATTAGCTTCCTACCAAAACCTGATGTCGTTCTCGACGATCGGCTGGAGCAATTGCTTGATCATTGCGAGTTCATCCACCCTAGCAATGCCGTGCCAAAAGCCGATGCGGCGAATCCTTCTATCGATCAGATCGAAGGATCGTCAGGTTCCTGATGGGCATACACACTGTTGCGTTGATTGCGTTATCGGTAGGACACGGATTGTGAACTACTAGCAAGGCTATCCCCGTGACCAGACCGAAAACTTTGATCCAAGTCTGGTGGTGACGTTATAATCGTTAAACCAATAGAGAGTAACGGAGCTCTCGATCTAAGGAGTTGACTTCGGCAGGATGGATGATTGGTTTCTTAACGTTGAAGGCAGGGGCATCAAAGTCTCATTCGCAATGAATACTTCCACCCGAACATCCGAAGGATTTCCGCATCATTGCAATGTGTGCGGAAAACAGATGATCGTATCAGCGAGCACACCGCTAGGGGACACGGTATGCCCACATTGTGGTGCAGGCGTTTATGTCCATTGGAAACGTACTACGATCGACAGTGACGACGAAAAAAAGCTTGCTGACATGGGAATCCTCGTTGAAACGGACGATTGTGGAGAAATTGTATTGGTTCGTTTGAGTGGCCTCGTTACAACGACAAGGCAATCGAGAAGCTGTCAGGCCCTTAAGGACATTCCGCAGATTCAGTTATACAAAACTGCTGACTCAGCAGAGGTGATCGGCTTCGTAAGATGCTTCCTCACTCCGAGATAGAAGAAGTTTTAAACCTCTCGTGCGTAGTGAAGTTATACCCACGTGCTCGTGCTTCGAACGATGGATTCGCTATCCAACATGGCAGCCAGGGATCCTCGCTCGCTGTTAATAACTCAGTGAAGCTCGCCACAACATTTGAACTACTTGAAAATTGTTTCTCCATCGCATCGTCTCCACCCCAGTTATGTTTAACGATCTCGCCGCATCCATTGAGAAATGGTTTGAAGACCAGGAAGACGAATTTTTCAAGCTGGGGACCGACCTGCCATCATGCCAGTACGGAAACGTGGAAGAGCAGCTTCATGTCTGGTCTACGCAACGAGATTCCATGCAACTACGAAGATTATCCATCAGATTTTGGGACGCGACGTTGCTATTCTGGGACGACCTGGTCTGCCATGCTTGGCAGATCTAAGAGCATGGATGGCCCCATCGCGCAGGCTTCTTTTTCTTGGGGATGCTGATCCGCCCGACCTACTTATCTTCGCATGGCTTCGAAGGCATGTGGCGATCGAGTTATTGGGGGTAAGATCGATTCTTGCAAAACTACTTCACTGGTTCATTGGATCGGATATCCATTACGCCGTGAATCCGAACTTGAACCCCGAGGCTTTCGCAGAGATGATGCCAGACTACTCCACATTGCTCGGAGATTACTGCTCACAGTTACTCGCCAAGGGATTTAGATCAAACTTGAAAGCGCTACTTTGTCGATCAAAACTCCCCGAGGGCTTTTCCAAACTCTGATGTCTAGCAAAGCTTAGACTCAACGAAGGATGAAAAGTGCTCCATGAGGTATTCCACTTGCACCAAAATCAATGAGAAAAAGTCATGTACTGACTCTTCCTGAAAGCAAACGCAAGAATTGAGGAGAGTCTATAGCACTCAGATGTGATCGGAGAAGCTCACGTGATCCGTAACGTTTGTCCGAATCATCTGTACGTCGGTAACCGCATGGGATGCTCGCGATCTTAGGATGCTTTACGATAATGGCATTCGGGCTGTTGTCGATCTTGCCATCAACGAAAAGCCAGCTGAGCTCGGTCGTGAATTGATCTGTTGCCGCTTTCCGATCAACGATGGTGATGGTAACCCGGATTGGCTGATTGCCATAGCGATCAAACTATTGTTTCGATGGTTCGACATGAGATCAGGACGCTTGTGGCTTGTAGCGCGGGCGCTGAGCCACTTTCATCGATCGCGTCGGCAGTGCTTACGAATCGCGATTTTTGATGAATGCTTGATGGAGTTGATTGACGACGCTCCGAATGACGTGTCGCCAATACTATGGACACATATCAAACGCGTCTATAATCGTTGAAGGCACCTACGGATTGCCCGAACGCTTTAGTTCGATATGAATTGGCGTTCATCGTCGATGGAAATACTTTTTCTACTTGCAAAAAATGCCTCTGCAAGCGAGTTTAGGTGTATTAGAATCGATGCTCTCTCGTCGCCGTCGAGAGATCGTCGCTGATATTAGAGTTCAAGCATGAGGAATTGACAACGACTTGGCATGGCTCGGTGCTGTGAGGGATACCGTCAAATCGTACCGGCAGATGATTGACGCTACTATTGTTCAACTTACCGATGACGAGCTATTCCTTCACGACCTGCACCGGGCATCAATTCTGTCGCTGTCATATTACGTACACCTCGGAGAAACCTGGAGCCGCTGGACGGACTTCTTGACAGCCGATGGAGAAAAGCCTGATCGTGATCGCGATCAGGAGTTTTGGGATTGGGAGGGCGATCACGCAATTCGCTGATGGAGTATTTTTACTCTGGGTGGAAAGCCCGCGAGAGGCTCTCGAATCCATTGATGATCAGAATATTGGGGCAGTCATTAAAATTCGTGGAGAACCACACACGATTCCGCAAGCGGTGACTCGCTCGATTACACACTTATCCTATCACGTCGGTCAAATAACCATGATCATATGGTCCATCATGGTGATTGGCGATGGCTAACCATCGCGCTGGATCTTCTGCGAAACACAATCCTGAACTTGGGGAATGAAGGAGAGCGCAGCGTTAACTCTGCGAAGAACGAGCAGGACAACGGGAAATAACATGAACCTGGTTGCAGATGTCCATCGTGTTCCACGAGCGTTCAGCCATCGACCCTGAGGCGCTTATGGTGGCGTGTGTCGACGTTGCTTTCAACAGCCACGGACCGCAAAGAACCTGCTTCTTTGGCTTGGTCGCTTTCTCTGCACTTTACCATTGCCTTCACTGCATTCTTTTTCGATGCCGAGATTCGAGACGCGGAAGCGGCAGGAGCGTCCATTCGGGTACACTGGATGATTGCTACCTCTTATCATGCGTTTGGTTTACAAGGTGTTCGAGTTCTATTTTCATTGCTGTTTTGGAATTCCATTGCTATTATCTTGGGTCATTGTATCGTTGGCGGCAACTCAGGAATCGCAATGATAGAGCTAGATTGGATTCGACGTTGGACCGTGCTTGTTGAGCCTATCCGTGTCCTTGAAATCTTCGGTGCTAACCAGGTATGCCATGGATTTGATGCCGATAATGTTATGGGCAAATCACGCGATCTTTGAAAAGTTTGCGACTGACTTTATAGGATTCTCACCAAAGCATCAATTTCTGGCGTTCTGGGCAGATAAAAGGGATGAAGCGAAAAAGCAGGTCAGCTAATATTTTGATTGGGACTATTGGGGTAGCAAACAGTCATCGAAATTTTCAGTGAAGGAGAAGATCGCATTGAAACGCTGGATGTGTTTGGGGCTACTCATAGTTCTGTTTGGAGTTCATCGCAGTCCTTTTCGGACTGCGTCATTATCCGCTTCGACATTCTCGCAAACCATGACCTCGAAATTCGCTCGATATCTTCCAGCAGTGAACTCTATGTTTCCTATCCACATCTCATAATAAAATTGTAGAAATCCCCGAGTTGTCTCGCCGTGTTGTTGTGGTATCTGGGCGTATCCGACTTCAAGTGCCGAATTCAAGGGACGCAATTTTTCGTCGTTAGCTCGGCTTTCACCCAATCTCAAAACAGTCAGATGTACGTGCACCACACAACGTTGATGCATTGGTTCCAACCTAAACTGATTGAGACGCTCGTAGAAGTACGGCTATATTATTGCGATCTATCGGACAGGCAATTCAAGAATTCAATAGTGAAACAATGCGATCTATCGAGATTCATACGTCTAACACGATCAACATTCGAGCTGCTATTGCCAACGCTTTTACTGAAGATACTGGATGTGATTACCTTTTCATCGAATGACGAGAGTCGATATTCAAGCTTGGGAAAACGTTTCCGATCTCGTCTTTCGTCCGCATGCCGATATTCGTTCCGAGTTGGCACACTGGCTTTTCGCGACGATTCACAAGCGTCGAAAGATCAAGTAAACTGAGGCCGTTGCTAAATGCATGGTCAAGTTTCGAGTCGAGCCGTGCACTGAATCATTCGATCGGATTTTTTGGCGATTGGTGACATCTCTGGCGATACCAGGATGGTTGCATTTTTGTGAGTTGAAATGGAGATGCAATGGACTTTGCAACGTGCAAGAATTGCGAGATGAACGTCGTCCGTCGTCGGAACGTATATGCCCGAGTTGCGGACTGAATGTCGACATTCGAACGACGACCGCACAGTTTCGGAAGAGCGTGTGGTGAATCATAGAAGGTGCGCGATACCGTTTGGGTGATGACGATATTCGCATCCTTGCCTACAGCTGTATCGGCCTACTACCTCGCGAGCTATTTTGGAGGAGTATTGGAATCACGACTATGAGAATGGATGCCGTCACCATAGCTTTGATTATTTACTCGTTCCTGTTAGCGGCATTGAGTTTTTGCATGCAGTATCATGGTAAGCATGGGGATGCGGGCTGGGAGGGCATTCGCCTACATACCTGCGTGTTTGATTTTGTTGAACTTCCCCATTGGTACATTGATCAGGGTGTATGTCTTGTTGAAACTCAACAATCCCGTATATCTTTCGACACTGAAGTGACGTACCTGGGTTGGAATCGCACGATGTTTGGTGCAGATTTGTTCGCCTACTGTCGCACAACCGTTGGGCCGAAGACTACCTGAAATTGATTCATTTCAGTGTTCAACTAAAGCAGAAGTTCCGATGTCTCAAAGCAAAGTGAATTACCGTCGATCGTTGCGTGTTCTTAGGCTGGTGACCGTGGGCGTATTGTCGATTTATCTTCTTACGGTCTACGTGTGTGTACCGCTATTGTTTGCGTGGCCCGACATCAAGCACCAGCTGGACGCTCGATGGCAAGAAGAATTTGAACAATCTGGGTTACGAACTGCCGGACGATGCAAAACTAGTTCTTTGCCAAGATACTGGCGGATGGCATGGCGATGGCGTCGTTTGCACTTTCATTTCGCCGAAGCAGTTATGAAGTCATGGTTGACACATCCATTTCACGAGAGCGATTGGCAAGAAGGCCCATTGGATCCAAGCTTTCAGCGGCAATATCGCATTCAAGATGCAGATCGTAATCTAACCGTTCGCCGGTACTGGTCGAAAAGTCGCGATCGGGGCAATCAACGCATCATCATGGTTCAACCTCAAACTGGCGACGTTTGGTACACTGAAGTCAATTCTTGAAACAACCCCGAATCATCGATTTCACTCGGGTCAACGATCTGGCACCGCATTTGAGTGATCATTGCGTGATTGAGGATCAAATATGAAGGCCTTTTGCACCTTTGTGATTGTGACTCTTATTTCGTGCAGAGTCACTTCCGGTCAGGAACCAATCGCTGCGCTTGAAGGATGTTCCGCCGATCATGGCTACGGCTATGGCATCCAATATTTCCGAGAAATGCTTGGTACAAGTGACGATTCCGAAAATCACTTGGGAGGTAGTTGGTGCGAGAAAGCCGAAGATCGAATGGCCGAAGTTGCAAGTCAGGTTGACGAGACTCTTCTGCAACTTACGATGGACTGTCGGCCTTCTTCGCAGATTTCGGATGACGCACAGAACCGAATCGTTGATTTGAAGGGAAGAAGGTTGGATCGCGATGAGATCGGAAAACGACTCAAAGCCAAAACGCCGGTATTGGTTTCCGTGTCTGGTCGTATGCCCGATGAATTCTATTTGCAATGCACGACGCCCGATACGCTCATTGTCATCCTCGGCGTTCCTGACTCTCTGGCACCGCAGTTTTGCCACGCGAAGCCAAAGATAACGAACGATTGAAGAAGTAGAGCAAGCGAGCGTTCGCAGCCGTTCCTCAATCATCCTTCTTTAAGCAGCACCATTGCCGTTGATGTTTTACAAGTTTCTCGTTGCTCGAATCATGGATCGTAATCGATGGCGGAATAAAGTCCGACATTTCACCTGCCAATGCTCCAGGTTTTGCTGCAGATATTGTTGAGACAGCCCAGCGGAATCGATGGCATTGTACTTGACTACTCCGTTGCCAGTCTCGACAAGGTGGATGAGATTCTTGGTGATTTTCACGCAGAAAGGGTCACTGTTGAAGAGATAGCCGGAACGGTTTTGGAATTGGGTGTTACGTCGGAGAAGTCTTCGTTCGCAATGGAGCTGGAAGTTGTAGGCAAGCTTCACAGGATGAAATAGAATCGGTTTATGGCGTACCGTTAGTCATCTGTTGGAAACGTCGTGTTGGAAATGAAAACAACCGTAAATCCCATCGAGAAAGTCATCAAGAGAGTCGAGAACGGCGACGAAGACAATCTGCCGTACTTTTATCTTGCATCCATCGCACTTGGTAAGCGACCATGGTGGCGATTCTGGTAGGGCTTACATTGTTCTGACTAACGATGTCGATACCAAGATGCGGTACGCGAATGAGCAGTATTCGCGATTTGATCAGGTGTGCCTTGTGCAATAATTTTTCCGCCCGCTTGGCCTGAACCAGGCCCCATTTCAAGAATGTAATCGGCACGCTCCCAGAGTTGCGGATGATGATCGATCACCATCAGAGAATGACCGGCGGAGAGCAAAGAGTCAAAATAACTGAGTAGAACGTTGACATCGCGATCATGGAGACCCGCCGTGGGTTCATCGATCAAGAAAAGGGTCGAGTTCTTTTTGTTCGATCCGAAAGCAGCCGCGAGTCGAACGCGTTGGGATTCTCCTTGCGATAGTTGATTGCCAGGTTGTCCCAATTGGATGTAACCAAGTCCCACATCGATCAAGGGTTGAAGTTTCTTCTGGATTTTGGGCAACCCGCGGAAGAAAGGAATGGCTTGTTGGATCGACATCTCTAAAACGTCGGCTATGTTGCGATCGCGATAGCATACTTGCAGCACATCTCGCTGAAAGCGCGTCCCTTTGCAATCCGTACACTCCATTTGAATGTCTGCTAAGAATTGCATGTCGATTTCTTGCATGCAACTACCTTGGCATGTTGGGCAACGTCCCTGTGGATGATTAAAGCTAAAAAACGATGCATCGAAGTTGCGGACGCGTGCGTCGGTGGTCGCGGCAAAGACGTCGCGGAGATCGTCCATGACTTTGAGCGACGTTGCGGGGATACTTCGTGATGTTCGGGATGCATCGCTCGGTCCGATGAGAACTACCTCATCCAACGCATCGATGCCAGTTATTGTGCCAGATTGAGGTTGCTGAATGCGTTCATGACTTAGGTGTTTTCGGAGAAGTGGAAAGAGTCCTTTCTCCAATAGGGTTGACTTTCCCGATCCGCTGACGCCACAGAGTAGGCAAAGCACGCCTAAAGGAATTTGTACATCGAGCTGATGCATGTTATGGCACTCGAGGCCTCCTACGGACATCCATGCATGAGGTTTTCTTTTCTTGGATTCATTGCGCTGTTCATCGCCGTCTATTTGGTCTTGCCGATTGCGAATCGCAAGAAAGTCTTGGGTTGGACCATGGAATTGGATTTGACCGCCGCGATCTCCTGCCCCTGGGCCGAGTTCGATAATCCAATCCGCTTGTGCGATCAGTTGATGGTCATGGGTGATGACAAGGACTGAGTTTCCTCTTTGTTGAAGTTGTCGAAGCGATTCGATGGTGACATTGGCTTCACTTGGATGGAGGCAAGCCGTAGGTTCATCGACGACATAGAGAACTTGAGTCAGGGTCGAACCCATGGCAATGGTCAACGAAAGGCGTTGAAGCTCTCCAGTGCTCAGTGTGGATGCCAATCGGGAGCTCGAGAGATGCCCAAGACCCATGTGAACGACAAATCCTGTGCGTCGCATGAGATCTTGAAGTAAAGGACCCGCGACAGATGCCTGGGGATGATGGGTTCCAAGGGGGAGGCATCCATCTTGGAGATGATGGTGGAGATCTTCAAGAGAACGGAGGGTCATATCCGCAATCGTCCATCCCTGCAGTCGATAGGCTAATGCATGGGGATGGTAACCTGTTCCCTGACACTCCGTACAGGTTTGGTCTTTTTGCGAGATCCTTCCCTTCACAGATCTCGCAAGCGCCCAGTGAAGTTTTGGAGAAGAAGCGATGGTTGCGGAAAGGGGTAGGTCGATTTCGCAGTGGACGCATCGTCGATCGCTGCCGAACAATGCGTAGCAAACGATCGACTATCGATGTCCATCGTCGGATTTTCAGCGGACAATTGCGTTGAGAGAACGGCAATCCGCTGCGGAGAATTGCTGAGAGCCGTTTGAATCGATTCCGTGATTCGAGATCCTTCCATGCCTCCCGTGATGCGATCGACGATCACCCAAGCGGACCCGGCATCAGGAGTGATGTTGGCCATCTGTTGTCGATCATCATCTGCCAGATGAAAACTCTTGTTTTCAATCACGACGCGGAATAGACCATCGGACTGCAGTTTCTCAAGCTGAAGACAAATCTTGACGATCTTCCCAAACGATCGGGAACGTGATCATGAGCTTGGCGTCGGTTGGTTGCGAGCGAATCCAATCGGCAATGGTGTCTGCGGAATCCATGCGAAGCGAACGATGGCATTGCAAGCAGACCAATTGTCCCATTTTGGAAGGGGCGAACCGTATCGATCTCCGTAAGCCCACGGTCATGCGAGAGCTAGAGGAGACATTTGGGCGAGTAATGGCAACCGTTGCAGGGATGGGATCGAGTTTGGCGAAATCTGGCTTTTCGATTTTCTTGAGGAAGCGTCGCGATTGCGAGGAGAAGCTCTCGATGAATCTCCTCTGACCTTCTGCGAAAAGAGTATCCATAGCGAAAGTGGATTTGCCACTACCGCTCACTCCTACGATGGCTACCAATTTCCCAAGAGGTAGATCAAGATCTATGTTCTTAAGATTATGGAGCGACGCTCCGCGGACTTCGACAACCTCGCTGCTCACCTAGTTGGGCTCCCTAGAATCGGACGATCAAGATGAGAATTGAAATCGATGTTTCCAACGTCATCGTAGGATGGGTTCTCATCGAGGGTATCGCGGAGTGGGAATGTACTGAAGGCCTAACGCAATGGATGGATGAACGCGGGCGAGAAGCCCTGGCGAACGCCGATCAACCCGAATCCGAGTCACTGCGAGAAGCTGTCCGATCGATGCTTCGTCACCATGGTTACAAGGCTTCGGGCCGCAGTAAACCGGCTCAAGAATACCTTATGCGTTGTTTGCGCGAAGATGGTCGATTGCCTGCCATCTATCCGGCGGTCGATGTCCTCAATGCCACTTCGGCCAGCAAAGGAATCCCCATATCGATGCTGAAATGGAGTGAGTTTCCGAGCCAAACGGTTTGGATCCGACTGGGAAAAACAGAAGATTCTTATGTTTTCAATTCGGTCGGGCAAACCTTGGATCTTAAAGATTTGGTAGCTATTTGCGGGGGTGTTTCGGGTGAGATTGCGCTTGGTAGCCCCATTAAAGACTCGGTACGAGGCAAGATTACAAGGGAGGATCGAGATGCTCTATGCATCCTTTACGGTCCCCGAACGCACCTCAAAGAGGAGCAAATGCTGACGATTGCGCAAGGATTTGCGGAAGATCTGAAGAAATGGACGGGATGCGAGCGCATTTCCTTTGGGAGGCAGAGTTGTTAATTTAAACTTATTGCAAAAGTTGTGAACTAACGTATCCTGAGCCACTATTCACACTTCCGTCGCAAGACGCGTGATCCGGCGGGGATCCGATGGGGCAGTTTCTCTTCTATTATCAACGACCAGAACCAGCGACGTGGGTTTATCTCTCGTCGTTCTTGGTTATTGGTATCTACTTTATGTTCCATAGGCGTTGGAGCCTTCGGAACCTCGATATCCTTTTGATCATTTTTCTGACCCCTGGTTTGATGATGGTCTATGAAGGACGCAAGAAAGCCGCGGACTTGGCATCGAAGCCCGTCGCCACTGCGGAGGTGAAAGCACCGCCCGTTCAGGATTTGCGAGACGATTCAAAATCGAGCGAAGAGATCGGTGCGCAAACCTCCACGGGTCCACCTCCTGATGCAAAAGCCTTAGAGGCATTAGCGACGGGCGAACCGAATAGCGATGAGGCGAAAGCGAAAGAGGCAGCGAAGCAACAAGCGGCTGCCGTTCCCACCGCGATACCGTTGAACTCGGGGCAGCGTTTGCAGTTTTGGGGATTTGTTACGCTGCTGTCGGTCAGTTGTGTTTGGGTACTCCGTATGATCTTGGACACACTGCTGGTTCGACGGCCGCTTTTGGAACCGAATCTATCGAGCGGCGGTTTGGCGTTCATTGGTGTATCGCTGTTCTTGTTCTTGATGGCGAACATCATCACGAGTACACCTGAGGAACACTTGAAACAAAGTGAACGCTTAGGCCCCGGCTATGTATTGTTGAATATGTTGCCTGCGATCGAAACCATTCCTTCAGAGATGTCCGTCGACGAAGAGGATCTCGAAGCGGCTCATACGGTGGCGCAAAGTGTGGCATTATCGACGGTAGCTCGGGTTTTAGCGATCGTTGCGAACTTGATTTTGACGGTCGGTATGGTGGCCATCGGTTATTGGCATTTCGGCAATCTTCGAACTGGGATTGGGGCGGCAACCCTGTTTTTGCTCTTGCCTTATACGGCGCAGATGACTGGTCACGTCGATCACGTGTTGCCTGGAGCAATGTTGGTAATGGCGGTGCTCCTTTATCGTGCACCGGTGTTTTCTGGATTGTTCTTAGGGTGTGCTGCAGGGTTGGTGTACTATCCATTCTTCTTGCTACCCTTGTGGTTGAGCTTTTACTGGGAGCGCGGTGTTCGCCGGTTCACAATTGGATTTGTCGTTGCCCTGTTTTCACTGACCTTGGCCTTAGCCATTTCCAGTGGAACCAATGTGACCACGCACTTGCAGCAGATGTATGGAGTCTTCCGGCCAGCAACAGAAGGGCTCGGCGGAGTTTGGGGGCTGGGATGGTATCCATTCTTCCGATTCCCAGTGTTGGTTGCCTTCTTACTGTTCTGCTTATCCTTTGTGTTCTGGCCAGCGCAGAAGAACTTAGCGACGCTCATGAGTTGCACGGGTGCGATCATGACGGCATCGCAATTTTGGCATGGATACGGTGGCGGCCTTTATATGGCCTGGTTCCTTCCCTTGGTGATGCTTACGGTCTTTCGACCCAATCTCGATGATCGAATTGCACTTGCCGTCGTTCGTCCATTGCGGAAATCCAAGAAGAGCACCGATACCGTGCCGACCGATCCACCTTTAGCTCAAGCCGGTTGATGGCTTCTGTGGGTCGATCTTTCGCCGATGCTTTGGACCGCGATCTTTTGCAATCGCCTGATTTGCATCCTTGATTCAGGCTCTGGCGCTTACGTGATCAAGCAGGGCGACGCGATCCTTCGCTGCATGAATTGCAACAAATGGTTTCCAACCGAACATCGGTTTACAACGTACGTTTGGAATTGGTTTTCATGAGCAACTGCCATATCTTTCGGCCTGTGCTGCTCAGCGCGACGCTGGATAGTTCCTCAAGCGTTAGCCATTGAACTTCTTCATCGGTCTTGGAAAGTTTGCTGTTGGGAATCCACGTCGCATGGTGACAATGCAATGTGATGCGATATTTGGTCACCCCGTGTTTAAAGGAACCCAAAACCGCCCCTAGTTGGCATCCTCGACCAAATCTTTGTCGGCATGCGTCATCGATCGCTTGCGATAAGGAAGGTTCGGAAGCGTGGGTCATATCAAAGCGGGGGAAATCCCAAAGCCCAGCCCAATGTTCGCCGTCGCGACACTTTCGAACGAGCCATCGTTTTTGGCGATTCTGAAAGAGAAGGACGACATCTGTTTTGGATTGATAGATTTTGGCTGGCTTGGGTGCCGGAATCTTCTCTTGGCTTCCTTCTTTGAAGGTTGGACAAAGAGATTTCAGTGGGCATTGATTGCATGATGGTTGTTTGGGAGTACAAACGGTGGCTCCCAATTCCATGAGGCTTTGGTTGATTTGCCCGGCTGGCCCCGGTTGGACGATGGCCGATGCGAACTCCCAAAGGATTTTTTGCGACTCAGGCATGGCCAAGGGTTGATCCCATAGGCAAAGCCTTGCATAGAGTCGCTGCGTATTGGCTTCGACGATCGGTTGAGGATCGTCGTAAGCGAACGATGCAATAGCGCCTGCGGTATAGCGCCCGATTCCTGGAAGATTCAAAATGGAATCGAAGTCACGAGGAAAAGAGCCTTGGTGATGGGATTGGATTCGCTGCGCTGCCGCATGCATCTGACGTGCGCGCCGATAATAGCCAAGGCCTTCCCAATGGCGTAGGACATCGCTCTCATCGGCCTGAGCGAGCGTTTCGATATCGGGGAATCTCGTCAAAAAGCGTGCATAGTATGGAATGACCGTGGCCACCTGCGTTTGCTGGAGCATGATCTCGCTGATCCAGATCGCGTAAGGATCCTGGGTCGAACGCCATGGAAGTGAGCGTCCGTTGTCGGCAAACCATGGTACGATTTTGGAACGAACCTTCCGCAACCATGCAGGAGTGATCCACGGTGGGAGTGACGCTGGGCTGGCCATGAATCAGCGATCACCTACGATTTGCTCGCCCAGAACAACGGGAAGCACTAATTCTCTTCGTTCTTGAAGGTCAAATTCACGCGTCAATCGTATTTGCACCGTTTCCTCGGGACCATAATGGCTTAGTTCTTGTCGTAGATCTTCAAAGCGTTTGATGGGACGATCGTTGATGGTCAATATCCGGTCGCCTCGCTGTATTCCCGCTTTTTGAGCGGCTCCTCCCGAGACTACGTCGGTAACGAGCGGATCGCCCGAAGGTTGCATTTGAACTCCCAAGTAACCGCCGCGTCCAAAGATGATATCCACATCGGATAGCAACAATCGAAGTTGATCCATACCGGCTTCGGTCATCTTGGTTCCGAAGATCCGAATGTTAGCTTCGACAGGAAGCTTAGCAATCGATTGAACGGCTTGATCATCGATCTTGGTGTAGAGAATCTCTAAGGTTTCGATCCGAGGAAGCGACTTCAATTTTTCCAGGTCCGCACCACTCAGCGAGGCATGGCTGATTTGCAGAATCTTGAGATTGGGCATGCGAGCGATTTGTTCGAGCCAATCAGCGTTCACCTGGGGGCCATCCACTTGAAGGTGATCGATACCGTAGAGCCACTGCAGTCGTTTGAGATCAGATGCGTTCCCTTGAAACTTTTTATCGAGCCTCAATCGGTACTTTCCCGTACTGAGACTGGTTACGATTTGAACGTCGCGAAATCCGCTTTCAGCACCCAGTTGAATGAGTTCATATTCGACGATGTCGCGTTGATGATCCCCAAGTGATTGAAGAGCTCGATTAGCCATGATGCCGGAAGAAGCGGGGCTCGACTGCGCGATCCTGCGGAGGGCATCCACCGCTTCTGTACCATCGTGCGAATCGGGATCGACCGCAAGTTCGGACAGGACACGGATGATGCGTTCCACTCCATCGGAATCAACTCCTGCGATGGCTTGCTCCATGGCGGGAATCGCTGCCTTCCCGGCGCGAAGCAGTTTTTGTGAAGCAAGTTCGCGGCACCAAAAATGTTGGCTGGTCAAATCCTTCAACCAAGCCTCGGGGCCATCGGTTTGCTCTGCATGACAGAGGCTTGCAATTGGGCACGCGAGAATCGCGGCGAGAAGCCAGGAGCGAACCATCAAGATCGGCATGGATGCATCCCTACAAGCGATTCCTAAGAACATAATTCCGCTATCCGACAGCGAGAGCATGACAAAGTGTTTTTGAGTCCCGTGCCGAAGCAAAAGTTCAAGGCATGAAAGCAACTCTTGCTGCCCGTCCACCGTTTTCGTGACAACACCACCGATGTCACGAAAGCCCTAACCGAGTTCATTATAGCCCGTCGGCGACCATCATGGCAGCGGAGAAACTCCCTAACAGCGAGGGATGGGTAGGTCTGACGTTTCCCTGTTCTTCAACCGCATTGTGCTTTGTTTAGCCGGTGGGCATTCGGAGGCGATAGCGACGTGTTTGGCCGTTATTTCGAGCTTGATAGACCATCATCGATTCCACATCCAAGGCGGATAGCCAGCCGCTTCCAAAGCAATAGGTGTCGAGCAAAATGAGGTGTCCATGATCGGAGACCTCACCGCTGACTTGAGGAGTGTGACCACAAACGACCGTCTTGCCAGACTGGTGAGGCCCCACGGTCAGCGGGTCGCTTCGCTTCCAAAACAAGTCATGGTCCGATTGCATATCCATGGGCTGAAGTGGATCGTAACTTGCATGGACAAAGAGAAAGTCCTGCGTCTCGGCCCAACGCTGAAGGGATTGGAAGAAATGCCCATGCTTGAGAACGATGTTCTGGATGCCACCCCCGTAACTGGCCAAGGTTGTGTCGCCTCCGACAGTCTTCCACGTTTCGATATCGAATTGTCCAGTTGCAACTCCCATCAAAATCCATTCGTGGTTTCCTGCAAGGCAATCCACGCGGCATCGTGTCTGAAGATCCAGTAGCGTTTCCACGACGGCTCGGCTATTGGGACCACGATCGATATAGTCACCTAAGAATATCAGGCGATCGGTCGATTGAAGATCGAGTCGGTTCAGAAGAGTCTGCAAAGCAGTATCGCATCCATGGATATCGCCGATGGCAAAGGTTCGCGATGCTTGATTCACGCTTTTGGCGGACATGGACTTCCTGATTCATCCCTGTGGATTGGTGATAGCCATCGCAGATAAGCTATCACCGTCTATTCGCTGTCGGCAGCGGGTATTTCCTGAGGTGCAGCGAGTAGTTTCATGAGCGCAGCCCGCAGTTCGCGAACTTTGAGAGGCATCGCCAAGAGAATTCGTTTGGGACCGACCAACGCTGAGCGAATGATGTGCTGTTGTTTTCGATCCACCAAGAGAATCGCGGGTAGATGTTTGGTGTGCTCGTCCGTGCCGAATCGATTGAATGCTTCGAGTGCGATATTGCCAGTTCGGAGCGCTGAACACGGCACAGTCTGCCGGTGGTGGTTCATCCGGTGTGAATCGCTCGAGTGCTCGCATTGGATCGCCATAAACCAATACGCGATAGCCTCGGTTCTTGAGTTTCTCGCGAATGAGATCCTGCAAGTCCATTTTGTCTTCGACGATCAACACCGTTTTCCCCTTCCCTTCTTTTAAGGCCTCAGGGTCGATTTCGATAACAGGTGCAGTCGCGGTCCCATCATTGCGAATGGCACCTGTATCGCCTGCTTCCAAACGACGAAGCATGACTTGAACCTCGCCGAGCATTTGGCCGGGAGTTTGGTACCGTTTTTCTGGATCCAGTTCCATGGCACGGTTGCAAACCGCTACGACATTGGGAGGGCAATCGGGTTCTAGTTGCAGGATCGATTTCACATCATTGAAGCGGCTGACATTGAGGCGAGCCAAGCGATCGCGAGTTTCGGTGAGTGGTGAAATGCCGGTAACGATATGATAAAGAATGCAACCGGTGAAATAGATATCGCTTCGAACATCATCCTTGCGAACACCGGTACCGCGTTCCAGAGCCGCATAGTCGATGGCACGGGCGCTTGGGCAGTCTGCCAAGGCTTCTGGCGATGATGTATCTGCCATGGCCGCCAAACCGAAGTCTACCAGCTTGCATCGACCATTGGCTCCGACCAATACGTTGGAGAGTTTCAAGTCGCGGTGAGTGATCCCTTTCTGTGAAGCAAAATCAAGTCCAGCGCAAACGTCGACCATGACGCGCAAGGCTGCGACAGGATCAAACTTCTTGCGAATCTTGAGAATCTCGCGAAGCGTTTCCCCTTCCACGAATTCCATCACCAAATAAGGTGTTCGTGGATCGTTTTCAATTTCATAGATATTGACGATGTTGGGATGGCGAAGTTGCAACCCCATACGACCTTCGCGCAAGAACTGTTCGACTTGGCGAGGATCATCACGGTGGCGACGACGCAGTACTTTGACCGCAACGACTCGCCCCGTGTTGCGATGAACGGCTCGATATACCCGCGCAAAGGTACCTGCACCAATCATGTACAGGACTTTATAGGGACCATAGAAATAGCCGAGCCGTTCGCCGGAAAGGCATCGCTCTAGCTGAAAGTTGGTCACTAATCCTTTTCGAAGCAAGGCTCCCGCATAGTCGTCTAAGTCTTCCGAGGAACGACTAATCTCGCTCCACAATTGTTCGACCTGATGGGATTCAACCAGTCCCAGGTCCACCAACCTTTGGGACAAGGTTCCTGGTGTGAATTCCATGCGCGACGATCCTGTTCAATGAAGCAACAGAGAGAGGAAGGAAAGGGTCTGCGACGCCCACCTTCTAGACTACGCCATCTCCCCAAGAAACGCAAATTAACCCTAGTAATCCCATTAAAATACGCGGCGAAAAAGAGA
The DNA here is from genome assembly GCA_046349875.1 of Pirellulales bacterium. Lineage (GTDB taxonomy): Bacteria > Planctomycetota > Planctomycetia > Pirellulales > Pirellulaceae > JAXMBN01. The sequence goes on along the minus strand of JAXMBN010000034.1, from coordinate 28,725 downwards.
AAAGGGGCTCACCATCGAGGGAGTGATAGTGATGCCCCTTTTTCGCAGCCATCGCTTGGAGTTGTTTGATTTATCCCTTGTGGTGAGGGAGAAACCGCTCCAGTGAGGATGGATTATTCTTCTTCGTTGTGATCGTTACCGATTTCTTCGTCCCCTTCACCGGTCAATTTGCGAACCATTTCTTGATAGGAATCGCGTTCGCGGCGGGTTGCTTCCAGGTCGAAAACGAGATATTTCATATCGAGGCGGAGTTGACCGAGAGCTTCTTGGACGAGTTGCAGAATCTTGCGACGGCGAGCTGTGCTTTCAAGAACGCGTTGCAAGGCAGGTTGGAGAGTCAATCGTTGAGCCGGTGGAAGGGCTTCGATGGCACGGGTGAGCTCTACCAATTCAATCGGGGTTTCGTGTCCGGCATCGACGTGGTGTGCAGCAGCGCTCATGGCTCAATCTCCAGGGTACTTTAGGGATCTGACGGCCAAGCTAACTTTGGAGATCTGATCCTTCACGTCTCGCTGTATCGCTTGTTTGATGACTCTTATGAAATGCATTCGGGGTACCAAATGCCAGTCACGCATACGAGAATGCGTCGTAACTCAAGAAATGTCAACGACTTAGGAGAATTGGAAAAGTCCGTGCCACTTTCCTAGTCGGTATTTTGTGTTGTTTTTTTGCAACAGAACTGACCTAGGAGAACGACGTAAGTCTTGCTAAAAGCGTCACTTACGTACGATCAACACTCTGATTCCTTTTTGTTGCCAAAACACCACAGGCGAAAAAGTGGCCCCGACCGTCCGATTTTGTTTCTCCAGGATGATCGCGATAGCTATTATGCTCGGGCTCTCGCCGTGCGCCTTCACCCAAATCCGCGATTCTTTCGAAAGTGGTAGACCGCGGTGGCAATTGGGGCGAAACGACGTGAATGGGGCCCTGGCGGTGCAGCAACTATCCACGTTGATGCCCCATTCTGGCGCTTCCAGCGAACTATTGGAAGTCACCTGTAGCCAGGGCACATCATTGTACCTGGTATATCCCATTCGGCCTGCAGCGATTATCGATGAACTGAAGGCTTCGGTATGGGTTCGATGCGCCGCCGCTGGATTGCGTATTGGATTTCGCGCCGTGTTTCCCAATACGGCGCATCCACTGACTGGAAATCAATTGGCGATCTATCTCGAAGGCGAGATGGTGAGTCGAGGTGGGCAATGGAGTCCTTTGGAGATTCAATCGCCACTGCGCATGTTTCAACAACGTGTGGCAATGCTTCGTCATGAGTATGGACCAGACATCGATTTGCGTGGTGCCTATATCGATGCGGTCGTCATCAATCCTTATACCGGTCCCGGTCTTATTCGGTTGCAAATCGATGACCTTGCGGTCGACGGCAATGTGGAGTTGCAAGATGCCGTCGATCCATCTGCAGGTGAAAGTCGAACCAACCTGTCGGTGAGTATGGCTGAACGGATCAATGATCTTCATCAAGGCGTTCCTCGATGGTTGCAGTATCGCGGCGAGAGTTTGACTTGGCTCAAGACTCTTGGAGTAACGGGAGTTGTCCTTGATGCGCCGAAAGATGCAAGGTGGCTTCGCGAAGCTCAAGTGGCAGGACTAAAAGTACTCTCACCACCTCCTGGCGCGACTCCACCGGAACAAGAATGGTCAAGCTATGACGCGGTGCAAGGATGGGTCATTGGTTCTGCATTGGATGCTTCGCATGTGGAACCATCGCGTCAACTGCGAGCCAAACTGAGTCAATATCCCGTTGCTTTGCGGCGCCCTACGCTTGCGGAGTCGATGGAACAGCATTGGATTTACTCTCGCGTGGCCGATGCCTTGGCGGTGCCTGCTCCCCTGCCCTCCACCGTGCGCGATGGTCATGAAATGGTGCAATTGCTAAGAGCCTCGTACGAGCAAGCTCGCGGTCGAACGATGCCTCTGACATCGTTGACTCTTCAGCCCACACCTGAATACGAAGAGCAAACACGAGAACTGATGAAGTATCTTGGAAGGCAGCCTTCGGGACCGTCGATCGATGTACTGCAGGCTCGAATGCGATTGTACCGCTGTATTGCCGCTGGGGCTCGCGGATGGTACTTGCGTTCGCAGGCGGCACTCGATTCTGGAGACGAGTCCGATTTGTTGCATGGCGTCGTGATACGCGCGTTGAATGCCGAGGTGGACTGGCTATCGCCTTGGATTCAAGCTTCCAATGCGCCTTTGGATATGGATCCAGCATCCACACCCGGTTATCGCGGGACGATTCTCCCGATGAACAATAGTCAGCTCATCTTGTTATTGGCCCAAGGCGAGAATGACTCGATTCTTGCGCCCACTCCTTCCAACTCGCCACTTGAGTTTCCTGTACCAAACTTTCAAACAACGTCCCAAGTTGTTCGAATCACCCATGGCAGACTCGAGCCAATCTTGCAGCAGGTATCTCCCAAAGAGGCCAAGGTTCGAATCGAACAACCAGGAATGATCGAACTGGTCGTGATCACGACCGATCCTCGCGTCACCACGTATTTGCAGCAGAGATCGCCGCAAGCGGTGCGAGCCTTGCTAGATGTTCACGCCGAAAATGCCAATCAACTTCGACGATTGGCTCAGACAACGCTCGTTGCCGAAAATCAATCGAATGCTGCGCCCAATTGGCGTACCGTTCGCGATGCGGACGCTTTAACGAGACAGATGGATTATTTGATGGGACGCGATCTTCCTGCAGCGATGAACGCGGCCGAGCAAGCATGTCATCTTTATCAATCGGTCATTCGCGATAGCTGGAAACGTGCCTTAGGTTCATTCTCCAATCCTCAATCGAGTCCTTGGTTAGAAAACGTCGCAGGCTTGCCTATTCATTGGGAACTTCAATCCGTGGTTGCCAATCGCACCTGGATGCCAGCGGAAATACCAGGCATGCAATGGGGTGATTGGGAAGCGATGCAACGATTGGGTTGGAATATCGATCGACGAATCGAAGAACAGGTCGATTCGAGATTTGAGCTGGCTTCGAGTCAGGGAGTGGATGGTTCGATGGCGCTGCGATTGCAAGCTCGATCGACAAGAGGCGAAGCCATTCAAGGTGGATTTGCTGGAAGTTCGCTACGAATGTACTCTCCGCCTATCGATATTCCACGCCATGCGCTGGTGCGAATTGATGGACTTGTCCAAGTACGACGCTCTAGTCCCGTTGCGCAATCGGGACTTCTCTTTTATGATGATATCGCTGGTCCCGCATCGGGTTGCCTGATTCAGGCGACACCTGGCGTTTCTGGGAATTGGATTCCAGTAACGCTCTTTCGTTATCTTTCGCGAGAAGGGGGAGTGCGGATCATGATGGAAACGCGGGGAGAGGGAGAATTCTTAGTATCCAATTTTCGCGTGACCTACTTGATTCCAGCAGCTACGAGTTCATTTCCATTGACGCAAGCCTCCAATCCCTAGATACCACGGCAGAGCGTTTGGATTGCAGCACTTCTAGGAGAGGCCATGGTGCAGACACTGCACGAGCGTTTCAATTCGAGCATCGGTTATTCTGCGCAACAATGGCTACCGGTCTCCGAGATCCAATGGTCTCTCACCGATCTTGGGCCTATGCACGGCGCTATTCTAGTCGAGCGATTAAGGACCTTCGGAACTGTACCTTTTCAATTAGACCGTCATGCGACACGATTTGCGGAAGGTGCATTGGCTTTGGGGATCGATCTTGCCGCCGATCCAGAATACAAGAAGCGTTTTAGTACGGTCGTCAACGAATTGATCCATCGCAACCTCAAGTTGGTGCATGAGAGTGGCGAAGTTGGCATCGTTATCTTGCTTTCTCCAGGCGATGAAGGATGGGGACACTCTCTGGACGCTCAACCATCTTGGAAAGCTCACTTGATTCCCATTCCCTGGAAGCGATTGGCCGATTGGTATGCGCATGGTTGTTCGCTGGTAACCACGCATCATCGAAATGTTCCTCCGAGTTGCTGGTCACCTACCATTAAGGCTCGAAGTCGTTTTCACTATTACATGGCCGATCGCGAAGTCCACCAAAGACATCCAGGAAGCGTGGCTCTTCTGCTCAATATGGAAGGCGAAATATCCGAGACTTCGGTGGCGAACGTGCTGATAGTAGACAAACAAGGACACTTATGGAGCCCGCCTCGCAGTGGCATTCTCAATGGTGTGTCACTCGATTTCTTAGAGGAACTTGCTGCTCAAGAAGGACTTCGATTGGGATATCGAACTCTGTTGCCTCAAGATCTACTCCAAGCCCATGAAGTATTCTTGGTGGGGACCACGGGCTGCATTTGGCCAGTGGATCGCATCGATGGAACGATGATTGGTTCGGGAGGTTGGGGCGAAATGACTCGAAGATTAGCCCAAGCCTGGAAAAGTCATATCGGCCTGGACTTTGTGGCCCAAGCAACGCAACTCGGAAGCACGGCTCTTTAATGGCTTGCAGTGAAGATCGCGGCAATAGCCGAAGCTACTGGGACATAATTCCCAGTAGTTGAGTCAAAGAGATCCGATTGCCCCGACCAATCTATTTCGATCGGAGGGGCTGGATTTAGACTAACGACGTGCAGTCTTGCGCGACGCTTGAGCTTGCGAAGAAACTTCGGTCGTTGAAGTGGTGACCTGCGCTGCTTGAAGCAGGTCGATCATCGCTTCGACACCAGCCAATAGTTCCGACTCTTGGAAGCATTCGGGTTCCGATGACCAAGGAGCCGAGCTGGTCCAGCTGTCCCCTTCGTAATCGGCAAAGTAACAATCCACGCTGTCTGGGTCTACGCGTTTCATGGTTCCATCCTTTTCGAGGCAATGAGTCCGTTCGAAGGCATTTGCCAACGCACTTTGCTTCATCATGCTTTCTCGATCCATCGACGGTTCGGTAGAGCCATTGATGGATTCAAAAGCCATTTGCAACGATCGTTCGCCGCGAAGGGAGTCATCGTTGGATGGATTCCAGGCCTTGGGAAGATACTTCCAATAGGTTGCCCGAACCCAGCCTTGTTGAGATCGCTTCTTCTTGTCGGATTGCATCGTTCTTCACTCCGGTTCCCATCCAGCACGACGGAGGTCGCGTTGCGGGTACGCAGACCTCCGTCGAACCTTACCTTGAGAACTCCGAGGAGTGATCACGAGACATTCCAAACATGTGCGGCAAGCCAGAGCTTCGCTAGAACCTTGCGGGTTGTGCCGGTTGTAGCGACTGGCGGTTATCGTCGCGTTCGGTTGGCTGGTGCGCTAGCCGTCTTGGCTCCTTGAAGGACATAAACCTTAGGGTCATCGACAATCCATGGCGTACTCCAAGTACGTCCGTTGTCTCCATTGATGACGTTGTAAAAGAAGGTGCGGAAGCGTTCGCAACGATATCCATAGGGATACTGCGACGTGATGTAGTCTTCTTCAGTAAGTTCTTCGATGCCGGGATGGGCATAGTAATGGACCATGCCATCTGGTGTTACCGAGAGTCCCATGGTCCACCAACCAGTAACTTCGATTTGAGGACCTCGGAAGTCTCCACCGTTCTTGGCACTGCGAATGCGAAGGAAGGCATAGTCGTGTTCTTTTCCGGTCTGCTTCTTGCTTTCCAGTTCAACGAAGAATCCAGGCCAGTAGATCTCATTCTTCTTTTGATTGCCGGTTAGAAAGTTCGCTTTGGGATCGGGAATCGTCGTTTCAATGGCGACCCGAAAAGCGAAGTGAGGACCTGTTCGTTGCTCCCATTCTTCAATGGGTGGCAAGAAGACGCGCGTCGTGACGCTCGGGGATTGCGAGGCGGTGATCGGACCACCCAAACGATATTGTACGTTGCAGATGAAGTCGTCTTGATGCATCTTACCGCTTGGCCGGCCAGGGATGCCCGTTTGAAGCGATTGCATCAGCATCGATCCTTCGCTTCCAGGTAGCCCGCCCTCGGGTGTCGGAACGCGTTTCACGACATCGGGATGCCCTCGTTTCACTCCTTCGTACCATCGACCATTGGTCGATTTTCCGAGGGGCTGGCGTTGCTGTTCGTCGATATCTTCGCTGCTCTTTGGGTTGTTGGGGACGTAACCCCAGTCCTCATCTTCAAAGTCGTCACCGACTTGAGTGAGGTGAACCCCTGTTCCTGGAACCAAGCCACGATGGACTTGTGCATGAACTGAAGGGGCAAGTGAACCTGCTAGCATTCCTGCGATAGCCCAATTCAACCAGAAGCGAAAACGCATCGGAGCCGTCCTTGGCAGCAAAGAAAAGCAATCGATTGAAACGATTCAACGATTGGCGGATCGTTGCTTTAGGTATCGGATGGAATGCGCCCGAGAATCGGCATTTCCATTATCTCGGATACAGGCTTCCTATATTGCCTGGATTGCCAGCTGTACACGGAAGGATGGCAAAACTTTACTCTGCCGCTGACGTACTCGAAATGTATCGAATGATGGTTGGGAGATGTACTTTCAATGGAAAGCGGTTGCTATTTTTCAACGCCAGCTTGATGAAATCGTTCGAGGATCTTTGTCCATCCGAGTACTTTGGCCAACGCGTAAGGAGTCATTCCGTTCTTGCTAAGGCATTTCGGGTCGGCTCCCATATTCAAGCAAACATCGACTCCATCAAAAGATCCTGCCAATGCGAGCTGATGTAAGAACGTCTCACCGTTATCGTTGGTCTCATGAAGGAAGTTGGGGTGATCTTTAAAAGTTTGGATGAGCGAATCACGCATGTTGATCGACATTGGATGTTCTTTGGCCATCACCGAAGCAAGATCTTGTGGCTTGGTTGCTGGTTTTCCGAGGAAGGAGAAAAGTCCCTTTTTCTTGGGCGCTTCGTCAGAAAGATAACCTTCAGGCACTAGCTGTACCGTTCCCGCCTGCCCAAACTCAATGCCCCACGCTTGATCATGTGCACGTCTTTCTTTGGGGCTCATTCTCGATCGCAGCACATCGATGGTGAATCCACCATACGCTTGGCCTTGGATCACATAAAGCCAATCGCAAAGTTGCTTTCCGCCCAGGCGAACGCGATCACCTTCATGGATGGATTGAAGCGAATTGGGTTCGTTGAGCAGTGTTCCCGAGATCACCTTGCCATCGAAATCGACATCCGATAGCCACATGTGCTCCACTTCCAGCCCATCCGGATTTTTGGCTCGCATTTCTGGAGGATCGGAGAAAGACGCTTTGATAGCCGTTACGTCGAGACCGGGGATGATGCGACGTCTCTCCCAAGCTATTTCGCGCCAAAAGATGCGAAAGGATTGGCGAGCCTTGGCACCTGCTTCTTCCATTTCTTTGTCGTTGTTCGGCGAGAGGAAGATTGGCGAATTGGTATCGGACATGGTGTTGGTCTTTCTCCGGGCGAGGAAAGATTACTTTTGTTCGAAGCAATAGAGCGAGGAGACCGTTCTTACAATCAATTTTTTGCCGATCGCAACCGGGGATGCGCGGCAACCATCCTCAAGAGTATTCTTGGCAACAAGCGTTTTCGAGCCATCGGCTAAGTAAACGTACCCTGATCCGTTGTGATCAAACAAATAGATTTTGCCATCGGCGATGATCGGTGAACTGCTGAAGTCGCCACCCAGTCGTTCTTGCCATACTTGGGATCCATCTTTTCGTAGAAGGCAAGTCAAAATACCTTTGTCTTCAATGCTGAAAATCCAATCTCCAGCGATTGAGTGCGATGGTTTGCAACTGATAGCCCGAGTCACCTCCCAATCGACATTGGTTTTCGTGATGTCTCCATCGCCAGGTTTACCGGGCCGCACAGCGAGTAGATGCGACTTGCTGAAGCCAGAGTTGAGATAGACCCGTTCTCCATCGAAGACGGGGCGAGCTGTGGTTGAGTATTCGTTGTATCGAACGCGCCATAGATCTTTACCTGTAAAGGGATCGTAGGCGATGGTTGCTTTGGAAGATGCACTGACGAGTTGAATGCCCGAGGGTGTCGTGATCAAGGTGGGAGTGGTGTAGGCTTTGTGCACATCGCCATCGGCGGTTCCATAGTCGATATCGCGATCGACCTTCCACACGGTTTTTCCTGTCGACTTATCCAATGCGACAACGTATTTAAAGTCGTATCCATCCATATTGAAGATCAATAGATTGCCAAACAGAATCGGACTGCTACCTGGTCCTCGATAGTGATTGCAAGGTAGGTCGCGTCGTTCCCAAAGTGTTGCGCCGGTTTTTGCATCGAGCGCAGCCGTTCCATAGGCGCCCCAGTGCAGATAGACTCGCTCGCTATCCATTACGGGAGTAGGTGAGGAATAGCTGTTGGTAGCATGGTGATCTTTTTGTACTTCTTGATTGGTGAAGACCACGCGATCCAGGAGTGTCTTGCCAGTGTTCAGATCGCAGCAGATGGCAGACATCGTTTTGCCATCCGCGGTAGCGGTGGTCATCCAGATGCGGTCTTTCCAAACCACTGGAGAACTCCATGCTTGCCCATGGATCGCCGTCTTCCAGACAAGGTTTTTGGTTTCAGACCATTCCGTCGGCGGTTTGGCATCGAATGCGGATCCATCCCCTTGCGGTCCTCGGAATTGTGGCCAAAAAGCCTCACCCGCAGCGGCTCGTTCCGATGGAGTCCATGCAAATTGATAGAGTTTCTTAACCGACTTCTCTTGCTCCGAATCCTCGCTCAAGACATCGGAAGTTGGCACAACGGCGAGGGAAGATACCAAAAGGACGTAGGGCAATCGAAGCCATGCTGATCGAGTGGTTGGATTCATAGTGTAGGCGGGATTCTTGGCGGAGAAGACTGGGAGGGAAACCGTTCTCAGTATACACGCATTTACCATGGCAGCGGTACACTCTAGGGGCAAGTTTGAGGTGAACAATTGCCCCAAAATCCAAGGCCCTTCTTGAGATAAAAGGCTGACGCGTATGGTGAGCGGCAATAGCGTTCATCAAGCGTCGCGAGACGGAACTTGGTTCTGCCAGCCTGTCGATGGAGTGGGCTTCGGATATGATGTTGCAACGATGATGCCTTGTCACCCGCATATTGGAAAAGGGCCGAAATGGAATTGAGAGATCAACGTCGACGTCTAGGAGTGCTCACAAGTGGAGGCGATTGCCCGGGGCTCAATGCGGTGATTCGCGGAGTCGTCAAAAGCGCTGACTATTTGGGCTATGAATTGCTCGGTTTTCTCGATGGATTCGAAGGTTTGGCCACACCAGTTCGGTATCGGCGATTGGACTACGCGAATACATCCGGAATCTTGACCCAAGGGGGCACGATCTTAGGATCGACCAATAAAGGACGATTTGGTGCCACCAAAGGAGAATCGCAGCGTGTGGGGCTCGACCGAAACCTGCTCGGTGAGGTCGCTAAGAACCTCGATCAACTCGATGTGGATGGGCTCGTTTGCATTGGCGGGGATGGTTCCTTAACCATTGCCAATCAGTTTTTCGAGTATGGCATTCCGGTTGTTGGGGTGCCCAAGACGATCGACAATGATTTGGGATGCACTGCATTTAGTTTCGGTTTCGATAGCGCCATCGCATGTGCTGCGGATGCATTGGATCGATTGCACACCACGGCCGCGAGTCATGGGCGTGTGATGGTTTTGGAAGTGATGGGGCGTCATGCGGGATGGATCGCATTGCATGGGGGCATTGCAGGAGGCGGCGACGTGATCCTGATTCCGGAAATCCCTTGGACCTATGACAATGTTTGCGCCAAGATTCTTCAGCGACGAAGTATGGGAAAGAACTTCACTTTGGTTGTGGTTGCCGAAGGGGCGGAATTGCCAAGCGGCGAAACGGTAGCTGTCGAGAAAGGAACGGAACGACAACAAGCTCGGCTTGGAGGCATCGGCGATGTGGTCACCGATGAAATCAAGCGGCGATTGCATGTTGAAGCGCGATGTGTTGTGCTCGGTCACTTACAACGGGGAGGTGGCCCCACGGCATTCGATCGAGTATTGGCCACGCAGTATGGAGCTCATGCGGTTCGCCTCATCGAAGAGGGAAGGTTTGGCGAAATGGTCTGCTATGATCCCCCGAATGTAACCAGCATCCCGATTGCCAAAGCGATCGATCGATTGTCAACAGTGGATCCTCATGGAGCCGCCGTACAAGCAGCCAAGGCACTGGGGATCTCCTTTGGGGATGTGCCTGGCTATACCAATCCTTTTCCTGAATCGAAGGTTCGGGCTCAAGCGGCGGCCGAAAAATTCAATATCTACGATGGAAAAGGAAGTTGGCCCGTTTGAGTTCCGCAGGATCTTTATTAGAAGATTCGATTGGATCGATTCAGGCGAGATCTCGGACAGCACGGTTCTTGATGCCGCTCAGCGAGAATCGCAAGAGATGCCAAAGACGATGCACAGGTGATGGGAACTCGAGGGGTTCTGCGCGGGACGGCGACTTTGGTTACAATGTGGGAAGTTCTCAACCTTCCTATTCCCTCCCATGCCTTTCGGAGTGCCTCATGCGCGTCGTCTTTGGAATTCTTCCCGCCCTCTTGCTGGCCGTTCTTTGTTTGCGTTCTTGGACGGTGGCAGATGACAAGCCTGTTGCATCGATCGAAGCCTCTGCCACGGCGTACTTGAGTTCGCTTACGGATGAGCAACGAGCGAAAGCAGAATTGAGCTACGATAGTCCTGAACGCGTCAATTGGGCTTTCATTCCCCTCGAGACTCGCAAGGGAATGCCTCTCATGCATATGAATGAAGCGCAGAAGGCCGCTGCGCTTCAATTGTTGAAATCGATCGTCAGCCAAGCGGGCTTTGACAAGTCTCGGAAGATTATGGATTTGGAAAATGTGCTCCGGCAATTGGAAGGACCTAACTCGCACGAGCGCCGCAATCCTGAGAAGTATTACTTCACCGTTTATGGCAAGCCTTCGACCGAAGGGACATGGGGCGTCAGCATTGAAGGTCACCATCTATCGTTGAACTTTGTGATCGAGAAGAACAAAGTAGTCGATGCAGCTCCTCAGTTTTTTGCATCCAACCCAGCGACTCTCAAGAAATCGTATGGCGATCGTTTCCCCGAAGGATTGCGAGTCCTTGCGGCAGAAGAGCAACTCGGCTTTGAGCTCTTGAAGTCGATGAACGCCGAGCAAAAGAAGGTTGCTGTTGTAGCTGCAGCTGCACCCAAGGACATTATCAATGCCGCAGGAGCTCAACCAAAGGTCGAACCTGCCAAAGGCATTGCGGCAAGCAAGCTTCAAGAACCACAAAAGCAAATGCTCCGAAAGCTGATCGATACCTATTGTGCATCGATGCGAACCGAAGTTGCGGCGGAGCGATGGAAGTTGATTGAAGGAGCCGGATTCGACAATGTCACCTTTGCATGGATGGGAGCCGAGGAGCCAGGCATTGGCCACTATTACGCCATCCAAGGCTCGACCTTTTTGATCGAGTTTGTCAATGTGCAAGCGGACGCCGCTGGAAATCCTGCCAACCACATCCACTGTGTTTGGCATGATCTAACCGGAGATTTCAACTTGCCGATCAAGTAGGTTTTCGAGTTTCTCCGATAAAATAGAGAGGGAGCGAACGAAGATTTTCGTTTGGCTCCCTTTTTTCTTAGGGATCGGGCCATTTCGGGAAGGACAAGCGAACCTCCCTGGGATCGCACCGTATGGGAAAAAGGAATCGTTCAACGAGACAGTTAGGTAAGTGCAGTGGAAAAGCGGATCATCATTACAGGGGGAGCAGGATTCATTGGGTCCAATCTCGTTCGGCATCTGCTTGGGAACGGTCATTGGATCCTGAATCTCGACAAGCTAACCTACGCAGGGAACTTGGCTTCCTTGTCGGACTGTTCCAGCCATCCGCAATATGCATTTCAGCAACTTGACCTTGTCGATGGCGAGTCGGTAGCTAAAGCAATTCGATCGTTTGAGCCAAACGCGATCATGCATTTGGCTGCGGAAAGCCATGTCGACCGAAGCATCGATACGCCCGAGCAATTCATTCAAACGAATGTCCTCGGTACGTTTCAATTGCTTGACCATGCTTGTCAGTATTGGCGATCATTAAGCGAGCCAGCCAAGTCGGACTTTCGGTTCGTCCACGTGTCGACCGATGAAGTTTATGGATCCCTAGGTTCCACCGGTTTCTTTACCGAACAATCGCCCTATGATCCTCATTCACCCTACTCGGCCAGCAAAGCTGGTGCAGATCACTTGGCGAGAGCATGGTATCACACCTATGGTTTGCCGGTCCTGATCACCAACTGTTCTAACAACTATGGCCCTTACCAATTTCCCGAAAAGCTGATCCCTGTCATCATTCTAAAAGCGCTTAAGAATGAACCGATTCCTGTGTATGGGCAGGGATCGAATATTCGCGATTGGTTGTACGTTCTCGATCATTGTCGAGCCTTAGAAGGGGTTCTCGATCGAGGTCGTTGTGGTGAAACATACGTTATTGGTGGTCATCACGAAATGACCAATCTGCAGGTCGTAAAGACAATCTGCCAGATCTTGGATGACGAACGCCCGCGAGCTTCCGGAAGCTATGGTGACCTCATCACTTTCGTGGCGGATCGACCTGGACACGACCAACGATATGCCATCGACCCTTCCAAAGTGGAGCGAGAAGTGGGCTGGAAAGCTTCGGTGAATCCACCACAAGGATTTCGAGATACGGTTTTGTGGTACCTTGAAAACACCGCGTGGTGGCAAGCGATTCTCGACGGTAGTTATCGGCTCGAACGCCAAGGATGCTGGGAGTGAGCTCGATGATGGAACGGATCTTATTGCTGGGTGGATCAGGTTACATCGGTAGTGCCTTTCTGGGTTTGTTGGAAAAACTCGATGTCGAATGCATTGCACCGAGACGTGCAGAAATCGACTACACGCAGGAAGGTGCGCTGCGAGCACTGATGCAAGAAGTTCGGCCATCGTTTGTCATCAACGCTGCCGGCTTTACAGGGAAGCCCAATGTTGACGCTTGCGAGACCCAAAAGGATGCATGCTTGGAAGGCAATGCAGTATTGCCTGGTCGAATCGCTCGCGTGTGTACCGATTTGCAAGTGCCATGGGGACATGTTTCCTCTGGGTGTATCTACAATGGAAACGGCCCCTCTGGTGGATTCAAAGAAGAGGACTTGCCCAACTTTTCGTTTCGATCCAGCCCCTGCAGTTTCTACTCAGGATCAAAAGCTCTCGGCGAGGAGATGCTTCAAGGTATTCCAGGCATCTACATATGGCGACTGCGGATCCCTTTCTCCAATGTAGATTCCTCGCGAAACTATCTTTCCAAAGTGATGCGTTACGATCGATTGCTCGATGCGCGCAATTCTATTTCCGAACTCGAAGCGTTCGTGGATGCCTGTTGGAGGTCTTGGGCACTTCGTGCACCTTTTGGAATCTACAATATTGTCAACACGGGATCGATTACCACCCGCGAAGTTGTCGCTCTGATTGAAAAGCATCTTCGTCCCCAAAAGGCATTTCGCTTTTTTGAGAGCGAGCAGGAGTTCATGCAGGTCGCTGCGGTAGCGCCGAGATCCAACTGCGTGCTCAACAATGAGAAGATCCGAGCGTTGGGAATCGATCTTCGAGAGGTCCATGAAGCGGTCGAGCAGGCGCTAATGTCATGGCGAAAGTAAACGATTGCACGAGTCCGTTGTTGCCTCGCAACACATTCCGTCACACCGTTCCAAGGCAGAGGATTGAATCATGTTGAAAGGGATTGTCTTGGCAGGTGGAACGGGATCGCGTTTGCATCCTATGACGAAAGCAGTGAGCAAGCAGCTGCTTCCCGTCTATGACAAGCCTATGATTTATTATCCCCTTTCGACATTGATGTTGGCGGGTATTCGCGACATCTTGATCATCTCAACCCCGCTCGATCTTCCTTCGTTCGAACGTCTGTTGGGCGACGGCAGCCAATGGGGATTGCGCCTTCGGTATGCCGCACAGCCGAAGCCTGAAGGATTGGCTCAAGCCTTTTTGATTGGTGAATCCTTTATCGGACAAGATCGGGTCGCGTTGGTCTTGGGGGACAACATTTTCTATGGGCAGGGCTTCCGGAAAATCTTGCAAGATGCGGCTCATCAAGCCGCTGGGGCCACGCTGTTTGGATACCATGTACTCGATCCTGAACGTTATGGCGTCGTCGAGTTTGACGATACAGGAAACGCGATTTCCATCGAAGAGAAGCCTAAGCAACCGAAGAGTCAGTTTGCAGTGCCGGGGTTATACTTTTACGATAACCAGGTCATCGCAATCGCCAAGGGACTGAAGCCATCGGCTCGCGGTGAGCTTGAGATCACCGATGTGAATCGTCATTATCTAGCCGCCAAGCAACTTCGTGTACAGAAATTTTCGCGAGGCTTTGCATGGCTCGATACCGGAACGAAAGACTCGTTGTTAGATGCATGCAATTTTGTGGCCGCCGTCGAAAAGCGTCAGGGGCTCAAGATTGCTTGCTTGGAAGAGATTGCGTGGGTGCAAGGCTTTATCGATGAGGCTCAGGTTCGTAAGTTAGCCATGGAATACAACAATGACTATGGCCGTTACTTGCTCAACTTGAAACGAACCAGTTGAATCCACTTGCCTTAAGCGATTGGTGGCGCATAAAAAGCCGTGGTTTCGCAAAGGGTGATGCATTGCTCACCTTTGTGCAAACTTCGAATGAACGGTAGAAGGTTTGGTTTAGAAAGTAGCACGATGTACGATTTGGCCGTAATTGGATTGGGATACGTAGGACTTCCGCTGTGTTTGCAGTTTGCAAAATGTGGAAGTCGCGTGCTCGGACTCGATATCGATCCAAAGAAGGTCGATGCGCTTTTGGCGGGGCAATCGTACATACACCATATCAAAGCGGAAGATATCGCCGCGCATGTTTCCTCAAAACGATTCGATGCGAGTGTGGATTTCGCCAAACTCCGCGAGTGCAGTGCGGTATTGATTTGCGTGCCCACGCCACTCAACAAAAATCGAGAGCCCGATATTTCGTATGTGCTCGAAACGGGACGCGCAATGGCCCCCTATCTTCACTCGGGTATGGTGGTAGTGCTCGAATCAACGACCTATCCTGGGACGACCGACGAAGATTTGAAGAGTGTGCTGGAAGAAGGATCGGGACTCAAAGCTGGCATCGATTTTCACTTGGCTTATTCGCCCGAACGCGAAGATCCAGGGAACCCGGCAAGCAAGGTGGCCGAGATTCCCAAGGTCGTCGGAGGGTTGACGCCTGCCTGCCTACAAAAGGCTTGCGACCTCTATCTGAAGGCGGTCAAGCAAGTCATACCGATGTCGAGTTGTCGGGCTGCCGAGGCAACCAAGTTGCTCGAAAACATCTTTCGAAGTGTCAACATTGCATTGGTCAATGAACTCAAGATTGTTTATTCGGCCATGGGGATTGATGTGTGGGAAGTGATTCAGGCGGCTAAGACAAAGCCGTTCGGCTATATGCCGTTCTATCCCGGTCCGGGCCTAGGTGGGCATTGCATTCCCATCGATCCCTTTTACCTGACCTGGAAGGCGCGTGAATATGGTCAGAACACGCGGTTCATCGAGCTCGCAGGAGAGATCAATACGTCGATGCCTGCGTGGGTCGTGCACAAAGTGTTTGAAGCCTTGAACGCGCAGAAGAAAGCCGTTCGTGGGAGTCGCATTTTGATGTTGGGGATTTCCTACAAAGCCAATGTCGATGATGTGCGAGAATCGCCGAGCTTTGTACTGATGGATCGCTTGGCGGAAATGGGAGCAGAGATCGAGTACTATGACCCGTATGTGGCCCAGATCCCTCGGACTCGCGAGCACCCGCAGTGGGCAGGCAAAACCTGTATCGAGTGGAGTGCTGCACAAGTCGGTTCCTTCGACTTGGCCTTGATTGCAACAGCTCATGCATGCGTTGATTATTCCGCCTTGGGCGATTGGGTGCCGCTGATCGTCGATACGCGAAACGCCATGCAGGCCGTTCCCAATCCGAAAGCCATCGTTTCCAAGGCCTAATTTTCGCAGGCCGGTCGCCATTTTTCTCCGCAAGATCGCGTTTTTCTCGGAGATTTCTTGCTGGACAATAGTTGTTGCAACAGATATTGTTTAAACGTGTACCTGCTCCCTTCGGGGGTGTTTGCAGCGGTATCGTATATGAGGCGAGAGGATTCAGCGAGCTTTTCAAGTTGTGATTTTGGCGCATCGGACTGCTCTGCGAAACGGTGACCAAAGAGATGCTGCGTTGAATCCGGTTGGGATCCGTAGTTCGGCCATGAACATTTCGAAGAGGAGAATCAGAGCATGATTGCCAGCGCGATCGGTTCCGTGGATGTCGTGGTAATTGGAGGTGGGCCCGCTGGGTGTAGCGTGGCGACGATCCTGGCCCAACGGGGTTATCGCGTCGTCATCTTTGAACGCGATCATTTCCCTCGATTCCATATCGGCGAATCGCTCATCCCCCATACTTTCGACACGCTGGAACGGATCGGCATGATCGACAAGATGAAAGGAAGTCCTTTCATCAAGAAATATTCGGTCCAATTTATCTCGGAGACGGGTCTCTCCGAACCTTTCTATTTTGCAGAACATGATCCTCATCAACGAAGCCAAACCTGGCAGGTGCGTCGGGCTGAGTTCGATCAAATGATGATTGAGAACGCCTCGCGAGCACGGGGTCACAGCCATCGAAGGAGCTCGGGTTCTCGAAACCATCTTCGAAGGAACGCGAGCTGTCGGTGTTCGGGTCAAGATCGAGGGGCAAGCAGAACAAGAAGTGCGAGCCAGCGTTGTGGTCGACGCGAGTGGCCAATCGTCGATGATGATCGATCGCTTGGGACTGCGACAGTGGGACCCAGTCCTTAAGAAAGCGGCTTTGTGGACCTATTGGAAAGGTGCAAAGCGAGAAAATGGAATCGACGAAGGGGCGACGATCGTTCTTCAGACCGAAGGGAAGAAGGGATGGTTCTGGTACATTCCTCTTCAAGATGACATCGTAAGCGTGGGTGTCGTGGCTTCTTATGACTACCTGTTTCAAAATCGAGCCTCCAAAGATTTGGAAACGATTTACTTTGAAGAGGTAGCGCGTTGTCCAGGGTTGCAACCCAAGCTAGAAAACGCAACGCGATGCGATGTCTTTCGAGCTCAAAAAGAATACTCTTACCAATCGACACAGTGCGCTGGAGATGGTTGGGTTTTGGTGGGGGATGCCTACGGCTTCCTCGATCCTCTCTATTCGTCAGGAATCCTTCTGGCGCTTCAGTCCGGAGTATTGGCTGGCGATTCCATCGCTGACGCACTCGACGCCCAGGACCCCAGTGAGCAACGCTTGCGACGCTGGGAATCGGAATACGTCAAAGGCATGGATCGCATGCGGCGTCTCGTATGTGCTTTCTACGATGGACTCAACTTCGGCAAGCTCGTCCGCAAGAACCCAGACAAGAAGGGCTTGATCACCGACATTCTCATCGGAAATCTATTCCATGATGGAGTCGACGAACTTTGGCCGTTGATTGAGGAACTAGAGCGCGAAGAAGCCGCTGCGATGCAGTCGTGATCGCGCTTTCGTCCTGCCTTTAACGGTCCACTTCATGCATGATCTCGCCATAAGGATCGAGGTGTAGAACTTTCAATTTGGCTTGGTCACCGTTGTAGTCGAGTTGCAATTCGAGATATCCACCACCGACGCGTAGGAACTGATGGTAGTCCTTTCGGAAGTCTTCTTGCTTCCAACCACCTGCGTGTCGGTTGCTGACCGGACCAACGGAAAACTCTTGCAACCCTGTTTGAGGATCAATGCTATGGTATTGCCAGTGGCGATCCCCGCAGACGACAAACGTGTTGGGCTGTTGCGATAACCAGGATCGCATTTCTTTCCCTTCCGTTGCAAAATTCGAATTCGAAAGGTTGTCCTTTTTGTTCTCGCGGTCGGGACCAACGATCGGAGTTGGAGAGAGAACAACTTTGTATTTAGCATTCGATTGCGGTAGAGTCGTTTGCAGCCACTTCTTTTGCTCCGCGCCTAAGATGCTTTTTCGGACGAGTCTTTTTGCGAATTCGGGCTTCGATAGTCACGTCCTTCCAAGCACCAGATTTCGAGATCCTTGCCGAATCGCAGAGTTCGGTAGGCAGGTGTTGGAAGCCCCGTTTGCTCGCGGAAGATTCGTTGCCCTTCTTCGAAGGTGAAGGAATCGGTCCACTCGTGCTTCTGCGATGGCCAGCTGTCATCGGTGTAGGTATCGTGATCATCCTTGAGGAAGTAGGTAGGGATGCGACGGTGGAATGGGAGCATGGTCGGTAAAGAGTACGTGCGTTGCCAATGGTAATGGGCCAGGGGAACGCTTCGAGCCAAGGCATCGTAGTAGACCACGTCGCCCGCCAAGAAATAGGCATCTACTTTGCGATGCAAGAGCGTTCGATACAGATCGAAACCATGAGGTCCATCGCGATCTTCAAACTCTTGGCATGTTCCAATCGCGATGCGAAACGCTTTGGCTTGATTTGATAGTGGAAGCGTGCGGAACGAACCTTGCGTTGAAATGTTTGGATGGGTTGCGGTTGATCCTTGTCTTGGAATCGCTCGCGATTCAACCACAACATCATAGGAAGTGTCGGGTGTTAAATCGTTGAGGGCAAAAAGATTGGAAAAGTCGTTTGGTTCATGGACTTCCACCCATGGCGTTTCTTTCCAGGTTCCTTTTTCCTTTGGATGATAGCGGACTCGTAATTCCGCATCGACGCCGGGGACGGCGAATCGCAGGCCAGCTGTTCCATCAGCTGGAAGAATCGGCTGTGATGATTGCTTGGGATTCTTGGTGTTTTCTTTCGCGAAGTGAACGGAGGCGAGATCACCAAGATTGGGCAACGACCATCGTGTGGCGCGACCCCAAATGGTAGCTCGATCCGATTGAACCTCGACGATCCGAATGCCCGTCGCTTGCTGAGGGTTTGAAGAAGTGTCGACCAAGCCTCGAAGCGTTGGTTGAGTCGAGCTAGCGTATGATTTGCATGGAAATGAGCGAGCTGTTTCTTGTTGAAGATGCTCCCAGGTGAGCCACTTGTTGAAACCTGGAAGGGTCGGTGCGTACCGCGCATCCGTTGGATAGTCCTCCAGTGCAATCGATTCGATGGAAATCGGACGATCCTTCAAGAGTCGGGAACTCCATGCAACCAAACACGCCAGAGGTGACGATCGATGATACCCACGAATCTCGATGCCATTCGCTTCCACGTTGGGTTGCAAATAGTCCAGACATCGCATGCAATCGTCCCATTGCAGAGATTCGATCGATTCTCCGAGAAGATAGAAACGGCGATGAATCTGCAATCGTTTCTTGATATCCGCGCCCCATCGTTCGCTATCCCATCCGCGTGGAAAGACGACCCAATGATGGGCGTCACCATCTGCATGAAGTGTCTTCTTTGTTCGATCGAGTTCTAGCCACGAGGAAAGTTTTTCCGGATCAATCGATGAGTCCCACAAACCAATGTGGAATACGGAACGTGTTGACGGAGCGGGCTTTTGCGGTTCGACATGAAACGCATAAAATGACCATGAGTCTTCACCGCCCCAGCGAAGCAAAGACCATTTCTGTCCATCGAGAACACCGGATTGAACGACTTCCGGTACAAACGTCGAATTCGCGAGGGAACGCTTGCGGAAGAGCCGATCTTGATAGTTTTGAATCAATGTTTCTATGTCTGAAGATTCGGGACGCTGCGATTCAGTGGCGACAAACCACTCGGGTATGCTGGTCACACTTTCGTTCTTGGGAGATTCTTTAGGAAACGAAACAAGATCGGTAGGAGCAAGTTCCTTCTTGGCGACCGAGTCCACCAACGATTCTGCATGAACCAACGAGGACAAGAGCCATCGGAGTGCTCCCACTTGAAGCTCTTGCGTATCCTTGTGGGGGCCGGGGCCCACGAGAACGCCATAGGCATTTGATTTGCCAAGCGTTTTGTAAAGATCGGCCAGAAGCCAATGAATGCGCATGACTCCATCCAAGGGAAAGATGGTGTCCGAATCGGTGTTGGTGAGCAGTAAAGGTCTTGGGGCGATGAGAGCGGCGAGCTTTGGGTAGTCCCATCCATACTCATTGACAAAATACATGCAATCGCAATGTCCTTCGACACATCCATCGACGATGTGATTCTGGAGATCTGTGATCCCCGCCACGGGAACTGCAGCGCGGATACGATCGTCGAGCGCTGCAGTAAACCAACTATAGGCTCCACCTCCACTCCGCCCCGTGATTCCGATGCGTTTGGCGTCCACTTCTGGTCGTGATTCGAGGTAATCAAGGGCGCGAATACCCTTCCAAGCTTCGACCCCAGCCGGTGTATAGCCTCGACTGATCCAATCCCATCGGCCAAGTTTGTAGGTGCCGTGATGTTCGCCGTGCAGTTCTCCAAGTTGGATGGTATCGATGATGAAACAAACGACGCCCTGCCTAGCCATCCACAGTCCGTGATGATGGTAACCGGTTTTGTTTCCTAAAAGTCTTCCTTCATCCGTCACATTGGCGTGCCCGCAAACGTAAAGAACCGTTGGAAAGCCTCCTTTAGGAATCGGGCGATCGGGAAGATAAAGGTTTCCGCAAACGTAGAGTCCTGGCCGCGATTGGAAGTGAAGATTTTCAATCTTCACTCCTTCGACGGTCCAACGCTTTTCAATCTTGGCGTCGAGAGGCGTCTTTGCCGGCCATGGTTTGAGCCCAAGCATGTCTTGAAGCTCGTCGCGCCATTGGAGCCGTTTCGAATCCCAGTTTTCTTTCGTGACTTCTTTTAGGTCTTGAATGGTCGACGCGGTAAGACTTCGCGTTCGTTGATCGAGATACCTTTGCCACGGTTCTTGCCCCAGCGCAATGGAACCGAAAGGGTTGAAGGTAAGAATAGCGGCATGCACGAGGAGGAGAGAAACGACGCGAATCATCGGCGGTGTTCCTAGGCAAGGAAGAGGCATTGCATTCGTGAACATTTGAGGCATCCAGCGAAGGACAACTTGAAAAGGCTTATTTGCCTTCACGTTCCCATTGTTTCATTTGCTCGATGTTTTTCAGGAGCGTTTCGACCTTACCATCTTTCTGTTTGGTGATATCTCCCAAGTAGACTTTCATATCGCTATCGTAACGAGAAGAAGTCTCGGGGCCCATGTCGACGGTATCGGTCATCCATTGGGCGAGTTTCATTCGCATTTCTTGGACAACGGACTCCCATTGGGGATCTTTGGCTAAGTTCTGTATTTGCCAAGGGTCTTCTTGCCAGGCATAAAGTTCCTCGGCCGGACGCGTGGGGCTAAATAGAAGCTTTTCGGTAAGCTCGGATAGTTGCCCCTGCGCATGCAATGCCCGCAAGGACTTGAGAATCGATTTGTCATCCTTGTAGGCATTGGGTTGCAAGTGGGGGCGATTCGGATAGAAGTTGCGAATGTAAAGAAATTTTTCTGTTCGGATGCTGCGCAAGCGTTCGACGGTTTCATCACAACGATCGCGAGCAGCAAATACGGCTTCACGCGGAATGTAGTTTTTGGCCAATACATTCTTGGATTGCATCGTTTTGGGAATCGCGATACCTGCCGCCGCAAGTGAGATTGCAGCGAGATCGATATGCTCGACGAGATCGTCACGCACGTTGCCCGCTGGAACTTTAGGTCCGCGAACGATGAGTGGAACGTGAGTTCCTTCGTTGTAAAGAAACTGCTTGCCGCGAGCATGGCTGATACCATGATCCGTCATGAATATCACCACCGTGTTATCGAGAAGGCCCTCGGATTGGAGTCGATCGACGACTTTGCCGACATGTTGATCCGTGAAGCGAACTGCGTCTAAGTAGGCGGCCCAATCGCGAAGCAAAACAGGATCGCGCGGATAGTAAGGTGGAAGAGTCACCTTCTCAGGATGAACCGATTGCCCAAATTCTGTTTCGGCTTTTTTCGAGAGTTGTTGCGCAGATGCATCCGTTCCTCCGCGAAGTTTGCCACCTTGCAATTGAACTTGCATGAAGAATGGCTGCCCCGCCTTGCGTCCCGACCAATCGGGACCATCGTACATAGAAGCATCCCATTCAAAGTTGTAGTCGGTCTTGCCGAGGCTTTGCTTTTTCTTTTTCGATTCGTTCAATCCAAGACCATCACCGATGCACGTATAGTAACCCGATTGCTGGAAAAGAACGGGAATCGGGATCACGGTGGATGGAAGGTTGATCTTCTCTTCACCACGACCACTTCGGTGATGATGCGCTCCAATAGTGGTTTGATACATGCCTGTAATCAAGGCAGAACGACAGGGCGAACAAACCGGTGCTGTCACAAAGGCTCGCGAGAATCGAGTCCCCTGCTCTGCCAATCGATCGACGTTGGGTGTCGCAATCGTTGTCTCGCCATAGCAAGAAAAGTTTGCCGACATATCGTCGACGATGATCCAAACGATGTTGGGACGAGTCTGCTTCGGCGGAGATTGCGCGACGCTCAGCGTGGAACATGCGACGAGGAAAGCCAAGCATACAAAGTGGAATGGCCGCAAAATGATTGCCATTTGCCGATGCCTTCGCGAGGTGGGAGGATGGGGAGGAAGGTGATGACTAGGTCGAGGTGACTAGTGTACCATCCGCGAAACCTGCTTCGCGAGCCTGCGTGTCCAAGGGAACCTGAGAATTCGAAGGATTCCTAGAAGGCGTAGACACAAGTCACAAAAAGTTGACTTCCAGTCCCTGGAAGGTGGTGTTGCGATTCAATACCGCCGAGAAACTCGCTATCGCAGCTGGGGAAGATGAACCTTGTTTAGGCTCCGTAGAAAAGCAGCGACAAAAAGTAAAATTGTGCTTATCTAAATCTAACGAACTGATCATCTTTTTTGCTGAGCTTAAACCTCAATTCACACCGATAGTCTCCATCGAATTGCATCAACTCTCTACCGTCACTGTCAATACAGTTAAGTAAATCTAAACGTTTGATGCCAGACATTTCTGCTAGTCTTTGGGCAAATTCACGATCCACGCCTCTCACACGCGAAAGGCTCACAAATTTCAGAGTTGATGTGTTTTCCAATTCATTGCACATCTCATTCGTCAGTGCTAAACCAAAAAATACGATGTTCTCTAAAGCGGGAAAACGACTGAGGTTTAATTGAAAATTATGTGGAAACTCTCCCCCAAGAAATACGAGCGTCTTGACCTTTCCTGATTCCCAGCAACTGCTGATCGTCGACGACTTGAAAATGCAATCGACGAATTCGACTGCAACGGTAGAGGAAGGGAAACAAGGGTCAATTAATTCGCAATCATGAAGAGTCAAAGACACCTCTTCGTTCACCTGACACCTTAATACGGGACCTTGCAGAGATTTTTCGCTAACTGTTACGCAAAACCGTTGAGGGCTGTTTAGGGTGCAACTAATAAGCGAAGGGCTGTAATACTCCGCGCTCTGAACGGTAAGGGGAAAAGACTCCAAGTCAAAGTAGTAAAGTTCGCGTAGGCTGCTCGATGTCCAAAAGCTGTTATAACCATTTTGCGAGTGTCGTTGTAGAGCATCCTCATAGTAGTTTCTTCGAACCATGATTGGCTTACAAAAGGCAATGGATATTGCGACGCATACCATTGCGGCAAGGGCCAAACGAAGTGAGTAATGTCTCCTCCCTCTGATTGTTTTGGGCCAAATTGTTTTCAACTTCCACTTCATATTGCTCGATCGATTTACTGCTTGTTAATTCGGTTTCGGAAAGTCGCACGTGATCGTAATACGACGATGATCTTGACGTTCTAACTTCAAAAATCATCAGCGAGAGACCGAATAGGTCACAACTTGAGGAGGCATCATGAGCCCTTCATTTGCCCGCAGCTATTTCAGCTAGCAACAGCCTTTTTAATTCTGCACCCAGCCAAAAATCTCTTTCGACATTAGGTGCTCAAGTCTTTCTAGAGGCGTTAAATCAATAGCCATCTTTTCGTCCTCTTCGAAATTCGAATCGACTCTTAGTGAAGTAAGTCGAGTCTGTACTCCCGTTCATTCGCAAGGTCCTTTAGTCGAACGTTAACGATGTTGGTCCCAAGATAGTCGGGGTCTAGACTGTATATTTCGATATCAACCGGACCGCGGTATTCGCTCAGTTGTAATCTGGCATATTCTCTTGCCTGCGGCGGATAAATGAAAATTCGCCAATAAGTCGCAAAAGCGGCGAGAACCAGAAGCAAAGAGGTGATCGAAAACTGCACGCGTATCGGGATGCTCATGAAGTTGGCGAATCCTCCAAAACATTTGTTTGCAACCCACGAAAATCTTCGAATCGCTCAGACCGGTTCCGTTCGATAGTTCATTTTTCAGTGGTGACCTGCATCGTGAATCTCGATGAAGTTTTGATGATCGCAAGTAAAGAATATTGTAAGCGAGTGCGAATTACTTGCTACGATTTTGGCCGAAACAAAACGCGAGATTGCATTCTCATGAGAAAGAATTGAGTTGCGAGATCCGTCCACATTCGAAACGCTCCACTGAGTGGGAGGGTGATAGATCTATTACTTCGATGTTATCGATCTACAGGGACGGGCGATGTATGTATGCTATCCGACGCATCAGCGAGGTCGTTGCAGACTTGCAAAACATCGGAGAAACGGTCCCTCGCTGACGCTTCGGGTTGTGATAATACTCAAATGCGCAACTTCAAAACTGACGCTCTGGGTTGTGATGGAAGAGAGCTACGCTGACGCGTTGGGAGTGATGGAATGGTCACTCGCGGAGGATGGCGAGGGATGGCAAGGACCGAGGTGCGATGGCTATCGAGGGACGGCGATCGTTCCGCTGAGGCGATCGTGGGGAGCCGCTTGGGGCCAAATCAAGGTGGATGCCAGATACATCACTGGTACGATGAAGAGAAAACGATTCAACTGGCTTGTCCAAACAACACCATCGACTCCCATGTTCGCCAACAACATCAAAACAAGGGACACGATCAAAAGCGGAATATAAAGGTAAATGGCTCGCAGGATGTGACGAAGGAACCCAATCGGATAGCCCCTTCGATCCATGATGAAAATGCCCGTAAAGAGTTGAATGAGCCCACCCTTTAAGATGCCCGTCCAAAGAATCAAACCTGCGATAACGTAACTGGCGAAGCGGCCGGTCGGGAACAAAAATGGATCTGTGAGGCTATCCTTGTCTTGCTTCCAATGTGTTAGGCTTTTTTTCAACTTGCCCGCAAGCTCCGAGGCATCTTCAGTGATTGAATTCGGCGTGATCTCGATCATTTCACCCTTGCCAAATCGAATCTTTGCATCCTTCTCTTCGAAGCGTACCGTTGGCGTCCTCGGTGGTTGAGGTGGAACGGCTGGAAGCGTGGTCGAACCATCTTCGGACCGTGGCGTGGGTGGCAATGGAATCGGTTTGGGAAGTTGCTCCAATTCGCTATCCGCTCCTGGTATTTGGCCGATCATCATGCGTTCCAAAGAGGTGAGCCCGCGATAAACACGCATCGACTGTGCTTGCTTGTACTCGGCCGCTTTGAAGATCTCGATGGCGCTTTCAGGGCGTAACCAGGATGGGTCAACGTCTTGCATCTGACCCAATATCGGAGCGTGGTCTTCCGGTTTGGCGACGACTTCGGAAAGGGTGCGAAGGTTGCGAGCTTCCTTTCTCAATTGGGTATGGACGAGAACGCCATTGATGCAGGTCAGCAGAAAGACCAAAAAGAATGCTGGTGAAAGGACAAGGCCGACCGCAGCAGCGTGTGTGAATCGCGTCGAGGCGGTTACAGACGCGGGCGCCTGATCGACAAGCTTGATCTCTTGCGCAATCGCTGGCATGGCCATTTCATTGCCGGGTGTTTGTCGCAACAATCGTTCCAACAACGAGAGCCCTCGCAATGGAGGAAGATCCTGAGCCGAGATAGGATTGGCTGGAGCCTTAGCCTTGAGTTGGCTATGTTTGCGTAATGGGTGGGCAGTAGGAATGGCTACCATCGCAATTTGCTGCATCAATTTTGCAAATGATTGCGTTGGCTGCATGGATGTTGTCTTGATTCCCGCTTCCGCAAAAGTGATGCGTCCAAGTTCATCCACCCACAACCGAGATAACGAACAGTAGGAGGTCGGAATCCGCTCGTTCTCGGGCTTCTCGTATTCTTGCATCACTTGGTGGAGGACTTCGCGCGCTACAGGCCAAGGAAGCTCCTGCGAATCTTCCAAACAGCTGATGAGCGGTATGCCTTGCGGTGCGAGGTAGGCATCCCATCGCTGGGACTCATGCGTACCAGATTCAATGAATCGTTGGCGATTCCTTACAACTAAATTGCGACGATCATCGCAAGCATGATCTTGATCCGAGCCGAGTACATGAATCCAAACGCGACGTTCCAAAGCCGGATCTTCGGCCATCCACCATTGTTGATCTTCCTCTGTTTCTAAACGACCATAAACGGTGTAACGTCCGCATTTTGCTGGAATTGGATTTGAATCGCTAAATCGCGGCTGCCAATCGATGAGATAAAAGCGAGAAGGAAGCATCGTTCGCTTGAACGTGACGACTCGCGTTTCGGTTTGGCTCAAGAACTCGTGAGTCAGTTGTCTTTTTTGTGTTCGACGCCAGGTCAAGAACAACAGTCCATAACCCAGGAATTGGCCTCCCCAACTAAATAGAGGAGTCAAGAAAGGGCTGATATCTCTGAAAATGGTATAGAGAATCGTTTCGAGTCCATTGACGAAACCAATGAACGCAAGGGCCCGTAAAGCGACTCGATACCAACTGGCTCGGCTTCCGGAATGCGAATCGACGACCTTCAGTCGAAGAATCCGCTTTCCTAAGGTCATTCCAAACGAACCTTCGCAAAGAAAGAAATAGGAGAAAGCAATGGAACTTCCGATGAGCGTCGTCAGGAGCGGGCTTAATCGCTGCATCTGACTCAGTGCAAAGAAGCTGATCATGATGACACTGGTCAGGAAGGAGATGGCGAACGAGTCGATGATACTCGCCACCACACGACGACCAATGGATGCCACCTCTTCTTTGGGAGCGATAATAGGTAGCAAGTCGGCTCGCATTTGTTCAAAGGATGCGTAACGTTTGGATCGATCGCGAGTCAATCCTTTCATTACGATACTTTGAAGGACTTTCGGCACTTTGATTTGGAGTTCATCAAAAGCTGGTGGGTCCATCGATGCGATTTTAGCGATGACTTGCGCCGCATTTGGCGATTCGAAAGGAGCCTTCCCTGCCAGCAAATAATAGAGCGTGGCCGATAGCGAATAGATATCGCTTTGCGTATCGATCGGTTGTCCAAGAACCTGTTCGGGCGAAGCGAAGAGCGGAGTTCCGATGAAGGTTCCAGTACGCGTCAATTCAGAATCGTCCACCAGCGACCGAGCCAAACCAAAATCGCCGATCTTGACATTCCCTTGCTCATCCAAATAACAGTTGGCAGGCTTGATATCGCGATGGATCATACCGCGAGAATGGGTTTCGATGAGCCCTTCGATGCACTGAAGGATGAGCGCAACCGCTTCGCGATAGGGTAATGGGCCTCGCTGAAGAACGAGATCCTTCAGCGTCTGCCCCGACATGAGCTCCATCGCAATGAAGGGCACCCCCTGCTCTTCATCCACTTGGTGGACGAAGACACAATGGGGATGATTGATTTGGCTAGCGATGAAGCCTTCTTGTTTGAATCGTTCGAGTGCGTCGGGAGAAGCGGCCCATTTCGGTGAAAGTAGCTTCACCGCAACGGCACGGTCCTCCTTATCCATCCCTTTGTAGACTCGCCCCATTCCTCCTTCACCAAGTACTTCGGTCAATCGATAGGAGCCGATCGTTTTGATCGAGTGTTCGCGGGGTTGTAAGACCGTGGCCGGTGAAGATCGCGATGGATGCGAGCCTGAAGGCGAAGTGCCAATCGATCCCGAATCGAAGGCAGCGGTTGCATCCGATTCCGACGAATTCTCCGCCTGCGGTAGCTGCATGGTTGCATCCAACTGTTGCTGATCAGTGGATGCTGCAGCAGGATCGATCTGAGCCTTGTCCTTCGGGTGATTCATGCGGGGGTGGTCGTCGGAGGAAGTGGTTTTCGTCTATTGTAATGGAAAAGGGAAATCCAACTCTAGATCCAAACCCATAGTGCGAGGCAACGGGTCGAATCTTTCCATCAATTCGCTTCTAACTGCCATTCAAAGGATGGAAGGGCGGGCAATTTGCCAAAATTGCAGTACCCTCTCTCGACTTTTCACATCCAACAAGCTCACAATGATCGCCATGTTTTGCTAGCAGTTCTATTGCGATGATTGGTGGCGGGGATCTACGACTTCTGCCAACCTAAGCACCGGCATGGGAAGCCCTTTGTGAATATTCAACCTTATCGAACTCCAGACCAACACTGGCCTCCTAAGTTGACCCTTTGGTGGTTTCATCTCGCCAAATTTTGGAGGCTCAAGGCACTTCGTAAACAGAAAATCGAATCGATTCAATTGGAAGGCCTGGAGCATCTTGAGTCGTCGTTGCGTTCCAAGCATGGCATCTTGATGGCGCCGAATCACTCTTTTCATTATGACTCATATTGTTTGTTGGAAGCAGCCGATCGCTTGTCGACCCCTTTCTATTTCATGTCGGCATGGCAAGTCTTTCATATGAGCAGTTGGTTTGAGCGGATGTCGATGCAACGCTGTGGTTGCTTCAGTGTCGATCGCGAAGGGACCGACATGCAGGCCATGAAGACGGCGGTCGACATTATGCAAAATCGCCCGCATCCTCTGGTGATTTTTCCTGAGGGTGATGTCTACCATACCAATGATCGGGTAACGCCATTCCGCGATGGTGCGGCTGCGATGGCTCTGATGGCCGCACGGAAAGCGGAGCGAAACGTCGTGATCTTGCCG
>JAXMBN010000033.1:0-58213 GCA_046349875.1 Pirellulales bacterium | reverse complement strand
GAATTGTTGCGAATTTAGCGAGAATCGGGAAGGTGTCGCTTCGACACATTGAGCCACCCAGTCGTGCTGTGCTGGCTCTTTTTACCTCCACTTTGATCCATTGACCGGACGAGGAAGATGTTTACAGGATTAGTTGAAGCGATGGTGAAGCTTGTCCAAGCGATTCCTCAGGGGGATTCCGTTCGGCTTGTCTTCGACCTCGAGCCCTTTTCTGGCACAATCTCCCTCGGTGATAGCGTTGCATTTAATGGCTGCTGTTTGACGGCGATCGAAATCCGGGAAAGCCTTGTTGCCTTTGAGGCTGGCAGTGAAACGCTTCGGCGAACCAATTTGGGAAGACTTGCACCTGGAAACTTTGCGAACGCAGAACGTGCTTTGAAGTTTGGTGATCGGCTTGGTGGCCACCTAGTGTCTGGACACATCGATGGCATCGGCAAAGTGACCTCGCGTAATGACGAGGGACCTTGGGCTACGATTCGCATCTCGGCAGGAAAGTCGATTCTCCGTCAGATTGCGAGTAAGGGATCGGTAGCGATCGATGGGGTTAGTCTTACTGTAGTTGATGCAACGGACGAGGATTTTTCAATTGCCCTGATACCGCACACGCTTTCTGTTACCACACTAGGTAGATTGAACGTTGGGACTGAGGTCAACATTGAAACCGACCTTTTGTCAAAGTATGTCGACCGACAATTGAATGCCTCTGGTTGCATCCGTTCCGCCGAATAAATCTGTAGGTTCAAGCATGTCAGAACGCCAAACCCTCAAGTTCCTTTCACAGCAATTCGATCAAGCGGGACTTCACCCCAAGACAAAGTTTGGTCAAAACTTTCTCGTTGATTTGAACCTGATTGATCTTATTGCGAGATCCGCAAACATCGATGAGCATGATGTCGTTTTGGAGATTGGAACGGGAGCAGGTTCATTAACGACGAGGATGGCACCCAAAGCAGGGCATGTAGTTACAGTCGAAATCGACCATGATTTAGCTCGAGTTGCACTGCAGCAGCTTTCAGTGTACGACAATGTCACATTGCTTCAGATAGACGCATTGAAAAGCAAGAGCCAGTTTAGAGAGGAGTTAATCCAAACGATTCAGGCGCGCATGCAGAATGTGCCTCAGTCGCGGCTAAAGCTTGTGGCGAACCTCCCCTATAACGTTGCAACGCCAATCATTTCTAATTTGCTCTACTTTCAACCTTGGCCCAGTGGAATGGTGGTTACCATTCAGAAGGAACTGGCTGAGAGAATTGTTGCGAAGCCTCGCACGAAGGACTACAGCGCGTTGAGCATCTGGATCCAAAGCCAATGCGAATGTGAAATCGTTCGTATCATGCCGCCATCGGTTTTCTGGCCACGTCCCAAAGTTGACTCGGCCATCCTCAAGATTGAGCCAAAGCAAGAACTTCGCTCGAGACTCAATGATGCGTCCTACTTCCACGCAACAGTGAGGGCGATTTTTATTCACCGACGCAAGTTTCTCCGAAGTGCACTGATTAGCGCCATGAAGGATCAGCTGGACCGAAATGAGGTCGATTCGGTCCTCGCAGGTGAAGGGCTAGGCCCAGAAGCGCGTGCCGAGGAGCTAACAATTGAGCAAATGATTTCGCTTGTTGAAGGCTGTCGGCTTCTCAGTGCCGACAAAGCATCAACATCACTTCGTGAATCTAGCTGAAGCAAGCTTGGCAAGATCGTTGCCCGCGAATCCAAGCGATATCGCGTTGACTGGCTTCGGCTTTCATGTTTTCAGGGCGTCCCACTGCCTGCGACTTGCCAAAGTACTTGGAATACCTCCAGACAAGATCGCACCACATGGTGCCTTCGATCCCTATTCGATCCAAGATCGGTTGAAGGTTTTCTGGGATCTTACCACGCTTGTCGTGTCGCCCTTCGCGGCCTGTCCAGTCTAGCAGTGTAGAGTACTCGGCAAGCGCCATCGGCAAAAAGCCTTTATCGCTGGCTCGCAATCCACCATGGTGTGGATTGGGGCCGGAAGGACCACGCTCATGAAGCTGCAGGGGAGCAAGCCAAGCATCTACAGGCTTAGGCTCTGAAGACTTGAGTTTTGAGGATTTGCTTGACTTGCCTTTCTTGGTGTTTTCATTTTCGAGACGCAAATCAGCAAGGCATTTGCGCAAACGAGCGACCTCTTTCTTGTCTTTGCTCTGCAAAGCCTCCTGCAATTGCTGTTGGATAACCTCTTCATCGATGGTTGCAGGTTGATATTCCAGAGCGAAGGCAATTCTCTTCGCCCCTTTCCCTGCATGGATTCGATCAAAGGCCGATGTATACCGAGATTGCTCGGGGGACTGAGCCATCGTAGCCCGCACGGGATTCAGATCAACGTACATGGAGCAGGCGAGAAGTCCCGCTTCATCGACGATCTTCTGAGCCTTGAAGCGTCCTTCCCAGAACCGTCCCGTGCAATGATCTTCACGATTGGCTTTGCGAGCGATGGGTTCCGAGAGAGCTCGCATGAACCAAGAGATACTAGAGAGCCTTTTGCGTAGTTCAAGTAATCGCTTGGCATCGCCAAGCTCTTTAGCAATCTGCTGGCGAGTAGGCTCGCCGAGAAAATCTTCTAGTCTTTTTCCTGGGAAAAGGCGTAGCCAGCGAGTCGCGACCTCTTCGTCGGACCAAAGCTTCACGATGTCAGGCCGAACCCTGAGGATCGCATGGAGGTGATTGGACATGACGGCATAGCTAAGGACATCGATACCAAAGACCGCCGCCAGTAGTTCTAGCCTTCGGCGAATCCATTCTCTTCGGTGTTCAAAGCTTTTCCCGGCGGCGGGATCTTGCCCTGCTAGGTAAGCCCGCCGCACGCATCGCTGAATGCAGTGAGCGATACCGACTTCGTCATGCCGAAACACCGATTCCCGTTTTGGTCGTGCCATCATGAATCTCCTGCCCAAATCATAACCACCCCCTCTCCAATGTCAACAGTAGGTGGCTGGCACCTTGTGTGGGAAAGAGCACTAGCCGGGGTGGGAGAAATGGGATTGAATAACGGATGTCACAGGGTCTTTAAGGGATGGGGTAGGAATGAATCGGCAGTACATCTTCACGATCGAAGAACTCACCAAGAAGCACGGGCAGAAGGAAGTTCTGAAGAACATTTGGCTTGCGTTTTATCCGGGGGCCAAAATTGGAGTGCTCGGGTCCAACGGGGCTGGGAAAAGTACCCTGCTCCGAATCATGGCGGGAGTCGACAAGCAATTTGATGGAACGGCGCGTTTGGCATCGGGATTTGTGGCGGGGTACCTATCGCAAGAGCCGCAATTGAATCCCGAGAAAGACGTTCAGGGAAATGTCGAAGAAGCCGTCGCGTCGCGTCGACAGGTTCTGGATCGATACAACGAAATCTCTATGGAACTAGGGACCGATATTGACGAAGCCAAGATGCAAAAGCTCTGCGATGAGATGGCTCGCCTTCAAGATGTGATCGATAGCAGTAATCTGTGGGAGCTGGATAGGCAAGTCGAGGCAGCCATGTCCATCATGAATCTTCCGCCGGGGGACGCTGATGTCACCAAGCTCAGTGGTGGTGAGCGGCGTCGCGTGGCTTTGTGCAAGCTCCTCTTGCAGCAACCGGACCTCCTATTGCTCGACGAACCCACCAACCACTTGGATGCCGAGGCAGTACAGTGGTTAGAGCAGCACTTGGCTCAATACCCGGGAACGGTTGTGGCTGTAACGCACGATCGCTATTTCTTGGATAACGTCGCACAGTGGATTCTTGAGTTGGATCGCGGTATGGGAATCCCCTTTGAAGGCAACTACTCGAGCTGGCTTGAACAGAAGCAGAAGAGATTGCAGATCGAGCAGAAACAAGCGGCGGCACGCCAGAAAACCTTGGCTAAGGAACTGGAGTGGATACGGATGTCACCTCGAGCTCGCCAAGCAAAGAACAAAGCCCGTATTTCAGCGTATGAACAACTGGCTTCGGAACAATTCGAAGATCGACCAGACGACCTCGAGATTCAAATTCCCCCTGGTAAGCACTTGGGTGAGGTGGTTGTTGAAGCAACCAATATCACCAAGGCATTCGGCGATAAGGTCCTCATCGACAACCTATCGTTCCGGTTGCCTGCAGGGGGGATTGTTGGGGTGATCGGTCCCAACGGTGCAGGTAAGACGACTCTATTTCGCATGATCACGGGACAGGATGGGCCGGATGGTGGAAGCATGCGGGTTGGTGATACGGTCGAGTTCGGTTACGTCGATCAGAATCGTGATGCACTCGCTCCCGACGCAACGGTCTACCAAGAAATCAGTGGTGGAAATGATTGGTTGGAAATGGGGGGGAAGAAATTTAATGCTCGCGCTTATGTTTCGAAGTTCAATTTCCGCGGGCCTGATCAAGAGAAGAAAGTGGGTGTTCTTTCAGGTGGTGAGCGCAATCGCGTTCACTTGGCAAAGCTCCTAAGACGTGGTTGCAACGTACTATTGCTCGACGAACCTACGAACGATCTCGATGTCGATACGTTACGTGCCCTTGAAGAAGCGATCCTTAATTTTGTAGGATGCGTAGTTGTTACCAGTCACGATCGTTGGTTCTTGGACCGCATCGCAACGCATATCCTTGCGTTTGAGGGGGACGGTTATGTGCACTGGTGCGAAGGGAATTTTCAAACGTACGAACAGCAACGACGGGAACGGCTGGGCATCAAAGATGACGAGCCACGAAGATTCCGTTACAAGAAGCTGCAAGTGTAGTTGTGGCGATTGATTGTTGTTGGGAATACTAGGTCAACGATTTGATTCATTGGGAGGGTTCAGATGTCGATTATCCGCGTGGGAACGAATGAAAAGTATGCTTCCGGTTGGGAGTTAGCTTTTGGTGGGGCAGCTGGAAGTGCCCCGTCTAGTTCGACCACCACCAAGGCCAAGACGTCGAGCCCTTCCAAAGCAAAGGCTAAGGCCAAAGCGAAGGCTTCCAAGAAGTCGAAGCCAGCCAAGGCAACAAAGGCAAAGCCTGCTACTGCTTCTAAGCCCGCTGCCAAGAAAAAGGTAGTGAAGGCTGTCACCAAGAAAGCGGTGAAGAGCGCCAAGCCGAAGAAGGCTGCCAAAGCCAAGAAGAAGTCTTAAATCGAATCGATTGGTTTGACTTGCACGGCAACTTCAAGGCTTAGTTGTTCTGCACCAAGATACAGTCCATTGACGGGCGTCACATCTCTAAAATCACGGCCCCAAGCCAGCGTGACATGTTCCTCGCCGACAATGAGATCGTTGGTTGGGTCGAAATCGACCCAACCTAATTCTTGGCCCATGTACACCGAAACCCAAGCGTGCGAAGCGTCCGCGCCAACAAGTGCCTCTGGGTCTTGAGGTGGATACGTCCGAAGATAACCGCTGACATATCTTGCTGGCAATTGGATCGCTCTTAAACAAGCCAGCATCGCGTGCGCAAGATCTTGACACACGCCTCGCCGCATTCGAAACACATCTTCCAGCGGCGTTTGAATCTGCGTTGCATTCGGATCATACCGAAACTCGCAATGCAAATAGTGATTCAAATGGGTGACCGCTTCGAGCATGTCGCGTCGACTTGAAAATAGTTCTTTCGCTAAGTCCATTGCATCTTCGCAATGTGGGACCATTGGCGAAGGGAGCGTGTATTGTTGAGTCGCGAGTCCATCCGTAGAGGATGATCTCATTTGCGTTTCGTGGACGATCTCTTCCCAGCATCGCATTTTGTTCTGAGGTTGCGGTGGATTGGAAACACGCACAATCGACGTCATCGCGATTTTCAGCGAATCATGTGGCTGATTGAGTTCAAAGTAGTTGACCTGGTTTCCGAAGAAATCGGTGGTTGGGTGGATCTTGGCGGGTTTGGGAGTTACATCCAGACGATGTTTGAGAACTTGTTGATGCTCCGTTGGCCTTGGAGTCAAACGAAGTTGATTCTGGCACGTGGCGACGGGACCAGAGTATCGATAGGAAGTAGTGTGAGAGACTTCATAAAGTCGCATGATCATTTACCTCGGTATCGAACAGGCCCAAGGTGAACGACATAGCGGGCGTTGATCATCTCGGATAGTTTCAAGAGATCCTTTTGCAAGAGTTGGATCGTATCGGAAATAATTCCCTTAGGTCCTTGTTGCAAGGCATCTGTCAACGCTTCAGGGCCCAGTCGGCGAACTGCTTGGAGCATTCTATTGGCAAGCTGTTTTTCCGGCGCATTGTTTCCGTAGTGAGCGGACGAAGCCAATTGTTGAATATGTTCCGCGATCGATGCGAGCTGATATCCCATCGATCGCGGATTGGTTTCGTCGACGAGGATCAAGTCTAGTACGGCGTCTAGCGACCAACTCGCCAAGTACCGAAAACGATACGTCATTAAGGAATCGCAGGCTTCGACGAGCGCTTCCCATTCTGCTGCATCGGTGCATTCGCGACTGGTGAGTTGGGCAACGATCGAAGCGGCTCCCATGGCTCGTTCTAAGCGTCGCCCTAAATCGAGAATGCGCCATCCAAGTGTTCGAGTCATGCTTTCAGCGGTCATTCCGATGAACGCAGAGAGGTCGGTAATAATTTGGCTGAGCGTTCCAATGGCATCATCGGGGACGCGAACACGGGCTAGCGGTTCGCCGATCACACGATTCTCAAGGAAGTAAAGTACTTGCCAACCGTCAGGTGAAAGGCGGTCGCGAAGGACACCTGCGATCCGCACGACTTGTCGAAGACAATCCCGCAGGTTCCCTGAAAGATGCTCGTCGATGGCCAATGAAGGTAAACGCTCGGTCAATCGCGGCAGCCCACCACATAGTTCAGGAACGGCATATCCTGGTTCAATTAAACCTCGGTCTGCCAACTGTCGAACCAATCCCGGCCATTCCGGTAGTGCTTCTGCATTGGATTCGCGGGCCAATCGCAAGAGGGCCGTTCGAAGAAGCCGAGCGTTGGCATCGACACGTTCCACGTATCGTCCTAGCCATAAAAGATTGTCGGCAACGCGACTGGTAAGTTCCGTTCCACCGCGAGCGAATTCTTTCTTGGGCAAAGCCGTAGATGGTAGGAGCGATATCGGTTGAACGGGTTGATTGGAAAGGACCCAGACTTCTTTGCTACTCTGACCACTGAGTATATCGTGCTCGAGGTCGCGATTCTGTAGAGCAACACGTCCGAGTCCACTGGGTAGTACCGTGTAGTCTTCACCTGTAGCAACCAGATACACTCTCAAGGCTCCGTGCATAGCGGTGATCTTGCCTCCATGATACGAAGGCACCCGCGATCGCATGGCTTTCTCTTGTCCAATGTGCAGCAGAGGCTGCTCGCGAAGGATAGCTTCACGTTCTTCCGGCGGAAGAGGAATCTTTGACAGGTTGGGAACCAGCTTTTGTCGGCCAAGTCGAAAGGCGCTGCCAATGTTGAGCTCCTCTTGATGTTGGACAACATATTCCAAGCTGGATGGGTTACCGCACCACCACGTCGGTAGCGAAGGGATCTTGAGTTCCTCATCGAGAAGTGCTTTGCAAAGCGAGCCCATGTAGGGCAAGAATGCCGAGGATTCGACGACAGAACTACCCAGGGCATTGGCAACTAAGACGCTTCCAGCGCGAACGGCGCGCGTGAGACCTGCGATACCGAGCGATGCGTCGGTTTGTAGCTCGAGAGGATCGCAGAACTGGTCGGAAAAGCGTCGGTAAAGAACATCGACAGGGAGGAGTCCCCCAAGCGTTTTTAACCAAAGACGATCATCGCGAACGGTTAGATCACCGCTTTCGACCAAGCTATAGCCGAGATAGCGTGCCAGGTAGACATCTTCAAAATAGCCGATCGTTCCCGGGCCTTGTGTAAGCAATGCGACTCGCGGGTTATCCTTGTTGGCAGGAGCAAGTTGATTGAATAAGTTCCGAAGTTGAATGAAGAATGGTGCGATACGTTGAACGCGGCAATCGCGAAAGAGATCGGGGTAGGTCCGCGAAAAAACCAATCGATTTTCGAGAGCGTAACCGATTCCCAGAGGAGCATCCGTTCGATCTGCCGTAACCATCCACTGGCCGTCATGCGATCGAATCAAATCGGCAGTGTAGCAATGCAAGTAAAGTTGATTGGGTATCGAGATCCCATGAAAGCTCCGCGCAAACGAAGGGTTTGCGTACACGACGCTGGGAGGGAGGTGGCCCTGTTTGAGAATGCGCTGTTCCGAATAAAGGTCTTGAAGTATACGGTTG
The DNA here is from genome assembly GCA_046349875.1 of Pirellulales bacterium. Lineage (GTDB taxonomy): Bacteria > Planctomycetota > Planctomycetia > Pirellulales > Pirellulaceae > JAXMBN01. Next base: position 50,033 of record JAXMBN010000033.1, on the reverse strand, counting down.
AGCAAACGGGCTCGCTGTCGCAGGCCAGCGCTTAGCGATTCCCAATCGCTGGAAGTAAAAACCCAGGGGATCGGATCAAGTTCCCAAGGTCGCTGAACTGCATCGTGGCCGGAACCCCATGAGGGGCTATTCATGCTGCTGCGCCGGACCAAGCGACGCATCATCTGATGGCGCTGTTCCAATGCAGCGTCACCGATTTGCTGAAAATGAAGGATGACATCTTGCCAGCCCGCTCGCATGGATCCATCCATGCCCGAGTGCAATTCATCAAAGGGGATGGTGTCCATCGAGGAAGCCCCTGAAGCTCGAGTTGCGTGCGAAGGGTGGCGTCCTAAATCCACCAGCTAGCTACCCAAAGAAGGGCGCTGATGATCCCCATGAAGCTAGTGATCCAGACACCGTTGCGCCACGCTTGGACGAAGATGAGATCCTGACGTTCATGCCGAGTCGCGGCGAGCACCAATGAAATTGCAACAACGAGGGGGAGATACCAAAGCAAGTACTCTGGGGAGATCGCAATCGACATAGCGCACGCTGCTGCAGTCCCTTCCTAGGAATCCAATCTCGTCATGGTAGCCCCGGTGTTTCGAAGGGCATCGGTGAGGTCGATACGTATGCCATCTGCCCAAAGCCCTTCCAAATCGTAGTACGATCGGGCTTCTTCATCGAACAAATGGACGACGACTCCGCCGTAATCTAACACGATCCATCGACTTTCTGCATACCCCGAGATGCTCAATCGCTTCTCGTTCATTTCTTTTTCGAGAACGCGATCGATTTCCTCGGCCATGGCATGCAATTGTCGGCGACTGGTACCCGTTACCAGCACAAAGCAATCAAACAACGATGTTTGCTTCGAGATGTCGAGAACAACGATATCCTGTCCACGATTTTCGGCGGCTGCCCGTGCAGCGGCTTTGGCAATCGCAATACTTGCATCCCGTTGTTGGGCAGAAGTCATGACAGGATGGGCCGATTCAACGTTAGTTTGTGGATTGGCTGAGTTCGAGGCGTTCATACAAAAAGCACTTACAATGGGAATTTGGCAATCCGAGCCTTGGGTCGATCTGATCGACACCGAGATCAGGAATAGGGTTCTCTGTTTTGCGTCGAATTCCAAAGACTATTCATTAGTATAGTCCCAGAAGGCGACTTTGTCACCGGCAATTGACCCCGCGGGCTTGCCTAGCGAGCTTCGCCGACGGCGGCGGCAACCAGGTCATAATCCTGGGTGGCGACGATTTCGCATGGAACAATCTTTCCGGCGGACAGAGGTGCATCGGCTGCTCCCGTGACATACACCAACGCATCCACATCGGGTGCGTCCGCATAACTGCGACCAATCCAAACGTTGGCCTCGCGATCGACAGGGCGATCGAGAATCACATCGAGCGTCTTGCCGATCTGTTCGTCCCCAAACGCAAAGGCATTCTCTTGTTGCAACGCCATCAATCGATTGCGACGTTCATTCTTGATTCGCTCGGGTAAATGGTCGCTCAGTTTGGCCGCTGGAGTGTCGGGCTCAAGAGAATACGTGAACACTCCCATCCGTTCGAATCGTGACCTCGATACAAAGTCCTCGAGTTCTTCAAACTGCTCATCGGTCTCACCTGGAAATCCAGTGATGAAGGTGGTTCGAAGAACGAGATTGGGAATACCCGCACGAAGCCGCTGGACGAGATCCTCGGTGTCAGCGCGATTGACGCGACGCGACATGCGTTTGAGCATCGTGTCGTTGGCGTGTTGGAGAGGGATATCGATGTAGGGAAGTATGCGTTTGGCACCTGCAATCGTCTCGATGAGTTGTTGATCGATGTACATCGGATAAAAGTACATCAGGCGAATCCAATCGATGCCATCGACTTGATCAAGTTGCGTGAGCAGTTCCGAAAGGTGAGGCTTACCATCGATATCGATGCCGTAGTACGTGGTGTCCTGAGCCACGATGATGAGTTCACGAACACCTGAATCGGCGAGTTGCTTGGCCTCTTCCAGAATGTTCTCCATAGGCTTGCTGGCATGCTTGCCTCGCATCTTTGGAATGGCACAAAACGTGCAAAGGCGATCGCATCCTTCGGAGATCTTGAGATAGGCGAAATGTTTGGGAGTGACCTGAAGACGATTGGCATCCGAAAAGGCTCGGATCGGAGCAGGTCGGAAAACGGTTCTTTGTTCTTCCAATCCACCGACAAGCCGATCAGCGACCTTGGTGATCTCTTCACGACCAAAGACACCTACCAACCAATCGATATCCGGGCGGCTTTCGAGCAACTGTTCACGCTGACGTTCGGCCAAACAGCCCGAAACGATGACGCCACGAATCTTGCCTTGCTTCTTGAGGTCGAGCATCTTGTCGATCGCAGCCATCGACTCCTTGCGAGCGCTATCGATGAATCCACACGTGTTGACGACCACGAAGTCGCTCTCTTCGGGTTCGCTGATCAATTGGTACCCGTCGAGTTGCAGCAGTCCAAGCATGCGTTCACTATCCACCAGATTCTTGGGACAGCCCAAGCTGATGAAGGAGTAACGTCCCTTGCACTCGCCTTCCGTTTGGGGTGCGGGTGAGGAATTGTTGACGATAGGAAGCGACGAACCGGCAGCCATGGATACAACCAATAAGAGAAAGATCAAAATACCCTTCGCTTATGATACTCTCCCCAAAATGGTTCGTCTTTCCCAAATAACACCCTGTTCGGGGTGTGGAAAGGCTGAAAACGGCCCCAAGGTGATTTTTGACAGGCGGTTTCGTATCATGAAGAGTCTTCCTTTGTGATCACCTTCCCCTTCTCCCAAGGAAATCCTCCCATGAGCCTGACGAGTCGCCGCCAGTTTGGACAATGTGTGCTTGGTACTGGTGCATCTTTCATGATTCTTGGAACAACGGCTTCGGGAAAGATTCTCGGCGCAAACGATCGATTGCGAATCGCCGTGGCTGGTGTGAATGGTCGCGGGCAAAGCCATATCGATGGTTGGCTTGGTCAGCCGAACGTCGAGATTGCTTATTTGATCGATCCCGATAAGCAAGTTTTGGAAAAGGCTCTCAAGAAGGTTCATGAAAAGTCGGGAAGTACGACATGCCAAGGTTTGTCGGATGTGCGTCGAGCCCTCGAAGATAAGACTCTCGATGCCTTATCGGTTGCAACGCCAAACCACTGGCACTCTCTCATGACGATTTGGGGAGCGCAAGCGGGCAAGCATGTCTACGTTGAAAAGCCTATGAGTCACGATGTCTATGAGGGGCGTGTTGCGCTGGAAATGCAAAAGCGGCATGGTGTCGTGGTTCAGCATGGTACGCAGTCACGCAGCGATGCCAAGCGAGCTGGATTGCATGAAGCGATCCAGGCCGGAAAATTTGGAAAGCTCAAGATTTCCTATGGCTACTGCTGTAAACAGCGAGGATCCATCGGATTCAAAGAAGTTGGGGCACCTCCTTCGCAGCTCGATTGGAGTCTATGGAAGGGCCCTGCCGTCATCGATTCCTTTCATAGTAACTATGTGCACTACAATTGGCATTGGTTCTGGAAGACTGGCAACGGCGACCTCAACAATCAAGGGACTCACCAGCTCGATATCGCCCGATGGGCTCTTGATCGCGATCAGACTCATCCGATTCGCGCGATGGCCATCGGTGGGCGATTTCAATGGAATGATCAAGGAGAGACTCCCAACTCCATGTTTGGATTGGCCGAATATCCCAATGGGCAATTCGTTTTCTTCAATGTCCGCAACATCGATTACAAGGGGTATCAGCGGCAAGTTGAGAATGAATACTATTTTGAAGATGGCGGGAAGATCATCGGCGATCGGTATTATGCTCGCGGAAGCAAAGAAGGAGAGCCGGTCAAGGTTCCGGCCGGCAACGTTACACCTGGCGGCAACTGGGCAAGCTTTATCGCGGCGTGTCGCGCTGGCAAACCTGAGATGGCCAACGGAAATGCGGCTGATGCACATTACGGGTGCGTGCTAGGGCATTTGATCAACAATTCGTATCGCCTCGGAAAACGCGTTCCCTTCAACGCCAAAGCGGGCGCGTTCGGTGATAATCGCGACGCTGCCGAGCATTTCGCCAAACTTCACTCTATTCTTCGCGATGGGGTTGGCGTTCCGGAAGATAAGGCTGAATATATCGTAGGGCCTTGGTTAACGTTCGATCCCAAGACGGAACGTCACACGGGCGATCACGCGGAAGAGGCCAATCAGCTGCTACGCGATCCGCGCAACGCAGGTTTTGAATTGCCGAGTATCAGTTGATCGTCAATGATCTCATCTCGGCGATCGAGACCTTCCACGGTCGATGTTTGGTAGTCCAATTCAACAATACGCCCGAGATGCATTCGTTACATCTCGGTGCTGGCGGTTCTGCCTGTTTGATGTGAATAGGTGCTCTCAAAGATCTTGTCAGCATTGTTGGCTTCGAAACCATCGCGCCGATGGCCTCGTTCAATTTGGCCAGCAGGAAGGCCCTGGAATTCAGGCAGGACTCGTCGTTCGGCGAATTCGACATACGACCCAGAAATCGCGTGAATTTCCGTTCCACCTTTTCCGTCATCAAATTCCGCTTGCACCATTTCGGCTACGGTTGAGCTTTGGATCAACAAACCGTCGGGGCTGATCTTGGCTTTTCCACCCGCGTCATTCAGCTTGAAGTGATTGCGTTCCAAGAATTGATTGTACTCGAGGACAGTGTTGTATCCTTGTGGCAAGCTATGAACTGAAACGGTGAAGTGATTGAGATAATAACGATTGTAGATCACCCATGCCGCATATTCACTTTCCTCGGCAAGCCGTTGGTAGTGCGCCCAAGTGGGTGTGCGCCAAAGCGATTTGTGAAGGAATGCATCGACGGCATAGCCATCGTTGAGATCGATTGCATCCACAGGGTCCTTGGCGACTTCATCGGTATACGACCGAATAATCTGCTGGGCCTCGGTGCTTAGATCGGCAACGCGTAGTTCACTGATGAATACTCTCGGATATCGAGGCGATGGAGGGCTGTACCAAAACGCATCTAGTTTTTTGGACTCGAAGCGATAAGCATCGCGGCGTTCGTATCCGAAATGGAGGAAGATTTTTTCAAGCGATTGAATCCCAAGTTGGGGAACTCCCATCGTTCGGAAGGCAACGTGATCGTTTTCGATATCATCCCAAGACCGAATGATCCCTTCGCGGATCATGCAATCCACAACGCGCTGAACGTCGGGGACGCGTTCGCTATAACGACGCATCAGTCCTTGGAACGCGATATCGATCGGGGCTTGCGAGGATGTATTCATCTTCCACCTCCGGAGATTGAAAGAAGGTTCGATTGGGAACCTGGTGATCTCTCTTTATTTTGAGCGACACCTTCCATGGTGACAATGACCGATGCGCGTTCCACTCAGCGGAATGTGCCCTGCTCTGACATCTTTCGTCGAGACTTTTTAGCTGCGGGCACATCGATTCAGAGTGATCGGTTTGAGAAGCCTACATTGGGATGCAGGTTTAAGTCTTCGATTTGCCGAGCAATTCATCGATCAGAGAATTGATTTCAACGCGGCTGATCCCCATCTTCGCGGCAGCCAATGCGAATAGACGCTTTTCCACTTCGGTCAGCCGGCCATCAGCTCCCATCATCCGGACCAAGTCCTTGAGCATCTCCAATTGGTTTCCCTTTCCATCGGCCAATCGGATGGAAGCCTGATCGCTCAATGCAAAGGCGATGGCGCTTTCCAAGTCTTCTTCATCCAATCCGAGCTCAGCGCAACGATCGACAAGATAAGCAATTTCGTGCTCGGATAGCGAACCGTCGGCCGCCGCCATAATGACCAAGTTCTTGAGTTGATCGAGCTGTTTCATAGCGACACGGCTTTGGTAAAAGAAAGCATAACCTAAACAAAATACGTTCGGTTAAGCTTAATCCAAACAGCACTCCGACGCTAGAAGTCTCTTCCATGCCAGGCTTCAGTCGTTGCCGCGAGGCATCTCGCTTGTACTGCCCGTCACACCATGGTCACGGGTAACCAATCGACGTCGCTGCGAGACTCCAGGCGTGAGACGAGATTCTGCTTGTCTGTTGTATTGCGATACAATCGCATGAGAATCTCTTGGAGAATGATCTGTTCTCCATCGGCCAAGAAGAGTGGCGATTCGATCGACGACAGGCGAAGAATGGAAATGGGCTCAGTAAAGATCGATTTCCAACGCGTATCTAACTCTTCTGAAAGGTTTGCAGGGAGAATAAGGAGGTTGCGTTTAGCGCCTCCCCATTTCAAGAAGGGAGGTGAGGACTCGCGTACCTGTTTAGCAATCGAAGTTCCGCGGGCCATTTTGCCATCCGACGCGGCATCTTCATTTTCCCAACTGAGACCATGCTCTGTGCAGAGTTGGATTGCCGTTTGCTGGCACTCGGCTAAAAGTTCTGTTAGCAATGTTGCTTCGCGGGCCTTTGTGGCTACCGTCAATGGACGCGAAGTAGTTGAAGATGCAGAACCAACGGTGGTGGAAGGGCGATTCCAACCCGAGTCCGAATTGGGGGAAATCCATGAGGAAGTCGTGGGCGACGAATCGGGATTATGCCAACGTTCCTTGAGATCCCCTGTAATCCAGTTGCAAAGCTGGGCCTCGATCGAACGATCGAGTTGCACTCGCACTGCCTCCCAGTCCGATGGAAGTGGCATGATCGGCTCGCGAAGAATGCCCTGTGAAGTGACCGCAACATCGAGCGATTCAGCCAAGGGGATGCAAAAGTTTCCAAACTCACGAAGATGGAGATTCAGTTCCGCTTTCCATCGATTGGAGAAGGACTCAAAGTAGTGGCTCAGTCGTACTAGCATCAGACCTGCGATGTCATGGATACGGGCTTGGACTTCCAGCCGATCGAGTTCTGCTAGCTCGGCATCGACATTTCCTAGGGACTCTTGCACTTCGGCCGAGTGGATGCGTTCTAGGATGGTGTCGTGCTGTAACCGCAATCGATGTGAAACATTGCGAAGGCTTGAACCTTGTTCTTGGAATCGACGAACGACCAAGGTAAGCATCGTGTTGAAAAGACCCCAACACGATTGGTTAGGAATCCATCGCTTTTCAAATGATCTTCAAAGTCGCATAAAGTCTCTTCCAAGAGGCCGCCCGCGTCATGCCGACATTGATCGATATCCACAACGAGACGGTCGAGGAAGTCCTTTCGATCTCAACGAGCACTTCTTCATCCAACAAAGGGGAAGTGTTACGTTCTTGAATGGATGGTTCGATCAGCCACATGTTGATCTTGCATCAACAAGTTCATCACCATCGCGATAGCCAGGCTTGCGGCAATGACGTTTATCGCGAAAAGTTGTGACGAAGGTGTTGCTCGAGTACTTTCTTGCGTTGAGTTGCGACGTTGGCTGGAACGTTATCGAACGTCGCTGTGCATGTCAATCTGGTTGTTTCGAAAGCGAACCAACCAACGCTGCGCCGCCTGTAGCGTCGTCATGGATGCCAAGTAGCGTGGACTTAATCGCGATCCAATGTCGATGCGCTGACTGCACAACGTACGTAGCCACGAGGTCCAGTCACAATCGGTTTGTGTGTCGGCCGTAGCATGCGTTTGGTGTCGAGCAACATCCAGTGATCGACCGACGGAGGTGCACCCGTCAAGAAATAAATACTCGATCGCTTGATCGATCGCTGTTTCCCATCCCGAGCGATCACCAAGCATTCCACCATGAACCAGGTAGAGGTCATCGAGCGGAGCTTTGGAAACAGCTTGTGAGGGCGGTGTACTGGGCAGGCCAGGATGCAACCCGCCACTCTTGACATAGTGAGCAATCTCATTCAAACAGGTGACAGCACAGGCACTACGGATGTCCGTCGTCACTTGGTCCTTGGCTTCTGCAATGGTCAGGACCGCTTGGATCATGCCATTCAAGCCACGTTCTTCGAGTTCTCGCCGTACCAGGAATCCAATCTCTGCGATCCATGCGCTCCCTGTTCCTCCGTGCGCCGAGGCAACCAAGTAAATGCGAATGGGATTCTGCCCATCCCACCCTTTTTCTTCACCAATTGCCTGAAGGTGAGCGATGTAGTTTTGGATCGCGCGATGTACCGATTCCGCATGATCTAACAAGGCGAGCATACCGAGGGGGCGAACTCCTTCGGTCATTCGCGAACGAGGAACATTGTAAAGCCAACGCCGGCTGAGAGGCGCAAACGAGGCTTCATCGCATTCGCGGTAGTACTGAGATGGCTTTAACGCAAGATGCAAGGTTGCATCCACGGACATAGCGCCTTGCGTTGCTTCGTTGGTTGCAGCTTCGATGCATCGTGCATCGGTATCGAGCAAGAGCCATGTCCATTCGGGATGCGTGCTGTAATCGATGTGATTTCGGTGGAGTTCTTGGCGGAGACCCGTGAGGACTTCCGCGCCCGTACAACCAAGTCCGATAAAGCATATGGGACTTGTGGTGTCCACGGAGTTGGGCGTCGGCGGAAGTTCCGATAGGTTTATTACCTCGCGCTCTTGAAACACCTGAGTTCCGGTTTCAATTTGCACTTGCGATGTCTTGGGGTCGCTCGGTTTGGCATCGGCCTTGGGAGGCGTGTTTCTTGCTCGAGCTGGCTCGACCGGTGACGCTACTGCTGCGGAAACTTGAGGTTTGTTGACGGCGATCAGTCTGTCGATGAACTCGCGGCAAGATGCAAATCGTTGCGAGGCCTTTTTGGCGAGAGCTTTCGCGAGAACAGGGCGGTCCCCTGGAGGTACTGGATCCAGATTGGGTGCGCGATGCAAATGTTCGCTTGCAAGCTGAGCCGTTGTTCGTCCATTAAAAGGAAGCGTGCCGGTGAGCAATTCTTGGTAGACGATCGCGAGCGAATACTGATCGCTGAATCTTCCTGGACGTCCGTCAAACATCTCGGGGGCTGCATAGGTGGGAGTCATCCCGCCTAGCATCGACATCGATTGGCTTTGAATGTCTTTTACGAGCCCAAAGTCGGCAACTTTAACGCGGTCGGCAACCAACAACATGTTGGCTGGCTTGACGTCCAAGTGTTGCAAGTCATGTTTTTGGCACAAGAAGTCCAGAGCGTCCGCCGCATCGCGAAGGTAGTCGAGAAGTTGTTCACGCGGAATGCCAACGTATCCATCATCACGAAACTTCTTGAAGCGATCGGTGAGACTGCCATCCGCAAGTTCGGTGACAATGATCAACTGACCATCAACGATTTCAATGCGTTCTAAGGAGAGCAGAAATGGGTGCGTGACTTGTCGGATTCGTTGGAGTGCTTTGAGTTCGCTATTGGCGCGAGATTCATCGAGCGATCCGAAGATGAACTTGATCGCCTTCTTGAGTCCACCCGGAGCGTCAGCAAGCCAGACTTCACCGTATCCACCTGCCCCGAGTTTATCGCGGAGAACGTAGCCTTGGATCGGTTCAAAACCAGCTGCAGCGTTTGCAATGAGCGATGCCATCAAGTCACCTCGTCAGCCTATTGGGAATCCAAAGCAAGGTGGGAAGCAATGCTTGTTCCACTCGGGATCGCCGAAGGTGGAATGGGACGAGCGATGGAGGACCGCATGTTTGCAGGAGCATCCGCGGGTTGCGATTTGGGAGTAGCAACCAGCGGATTGCCTAGAGCTAACGGATGGACTGAGCTATCAGGCGGTGTTGCTAGTGGCTGAGTACGGGATGGAAGGGATGGCAACTCGGCTAGTGGTGGTTGAACGAGCGGTACAGAAAGGAGTGGCTTGGCCGCGGAGGGGGTTGCTCGATTTGCACTGTGTTGCCCTGGAAGTGGGCTCGCTCCAAAATAGTTTTTGCAAGCGAGGTCGAGAAATTCGATTCGCAGATCTGGGCGTTCACCGCGATAGACGCAGAGGCTTTTGACCTGTTGCAGGAGATCGCGAGGATGGCATCGTCGAAGGTTGCGTCCTTTGGATCGGTAGTGTTTGTCGAGAAGTTGTTCGACTACATCGGGACGCCATGTGAAGCCTAGGGCCTCGCAAGATCGTCGGAAGATCTCCACGAACTCGGCCTGACTCGGATCACCGATTTCAATCTTGAAGGGAACGCGACGCATGAATGCTTCGTCGACCAATTCTTCGGGTTGCAAATTGGTCGAGAAGAGAATGATCTGTTGAAAAGGTACAGAGATCTTCTTACCCGTGGGCAAGGTAAGGAAGTCGTTGCGACTCTCCAGAGGAACGATCCATCGGTTGAGCAATTCGGCGGGGGCGACGCGTTGGCGTCCAAAGTCATCGATCAATAAGCAACCGCAATTGCTTTTCATTTGCAAAGGTGCCTCACAGGTGTTACTGCGAGGATCATGCCGAATCTCGAGATTGTCGAGTGTGAGTTCACCTCCAACCACCACCGTTGGACGACGAATGCGGACCCAACGTCGATCGAATTCCTGCGCAGCAAAGAGAGATTTGGCCGAGTCCTTGCTTGGAGCTTGATGGTAAGAAGCGTCGAAAAGTTTGATAATCATGCCGTCGTCGATTATGGCATGAGGGATCCAGATCTCTTGGCTTCGGCAGGCGGTCAGACACTTTGCTAACGTCGTTTTTCCATTACCGGGAGGTCCATAGAGAAAGACACCGGCGTTACTATTGATGGCAGGCCCCAATAGATCGAGCCACGCTGGTTCAAAGGTGACACCTTGAAGTGCTTTGATAAGAACGTCTCGCGTGATCGGGTCAAAGTGACTCGATTGAGCTTCGACGCTTAGAACATAGTCTATCAAAGGAACGGGAGCGGGACCGCTGTAACTGCATAGCTTTTGTTGGGCTTGGGCTCGTCGTTGTCCATTCTCCGTCAAACTATAGTAATAATCGTTGAGGGGAGCAGAACGTGCATGAGTGACCAACTGACGCACGCGGAGCTGCGCAAGTTGCGGTTCAATGATGGCGTAGGGGAGTCCCAAGCGTTCGGCGCTCTTGCGACCGCTCATGGAGCCGACACCTAGAAGGAGTTGGCACATCAGGGTTTCGAGGAAGACTTCCGACAAGCCGGTTTCTTCCACGTTCGAAGGCTCGGCAGGCCAAAATGCATCTTCATTGAGAATCGCCGGCAGCACACCGTTTTGAAACGATGCGGTATCTCGGACGCTCGGCTGGGCCTTCATCATGTAGTCTCGTGGAACCAATGGACGGATCGGTCGCGCTCGACCGGGCTGCAATGAGCCATATAAAAGTGGATCGCAGTTAGAAAAGAGGCGACGATTGGTAGGGCTTTCCTAGTCGGATTTTTTCACGTCGCACGGACGTTCGCCACAATCGTTACAAGCGGATGCGATGCGTTCGAGGGGAGTCCAGTCGTAGGATTTGAGGATGGGGTAAATTTCAACAACTACCGTGAAATGCGCAAAAATGACGAGAAATGGCTTGCCATTCTGAAATGTAATCTACATTTCCTTTGGCTGAGATATTCTGCGCTCAGCGTCCCTTACTTAGAACTTTCTGATGAGTACGCCTGTTCAAGAGATCATTCCACCTCTTTCCACGCGTTCCCGCGCTATCACGCCTGCACCATTGCCAATGGTAGTCTGGACGTTGGTTGGCGTTGGCAATGCGCAGGCAGCGAATCCATTGACGGTCATCCATCCAACACCGTTCACAATTGGACGCAAGCCTGGGTGCACCCTTCAACTCAATTCGAAAACCATTTCGAGTCACCATGCGGATCTGCATATTCGCGAAGGCCAATTGATTCTGGTCGACCGTGGAAGCACCAATGGAACGTATGTGAATGGTCAGCGGACGACTCCAGCCGACGGTCGTTCAAGAAGATGATCTCATTCAGTTTGCAGATGTGGCATTCCGCATTCGTCGCGATGATCATGCTACCAATGCACGGACGGTAGCCGAGGATGTTTGCGATCGAGCTCTAGCGCTCGTTCAGTTCGATCGGATGATGGAAAATCGTCTGGTGACTCCGTTCTTTCAACCCATCGTATCGATGGCTAATGCCGAGACCTTGGGATACGAAGTCCTTGCGCGAAGCCGTTTGTTCGGTCTGGAAACTTCAGCCGCAATGTTCGATGCTGCGGCGCGCCTAAACATGGAAGTTGAGCTAAGTCACATGCTTCGCTGGGAAGGCGTTCGCGAAGGGATGAATCTTCCCAACCCGATGTGTTTGTATGTCAACACCCATCCGCTCGAACTGCAAAAATGCGATCTCGTGGAGTCGATGCGGCAGCTTCGAACATTGAGTCCCGACTTCCCGATCGTGCTTGAAATTCATGAAGCTGCTGTGACAGAACCAGCTGCGATCAAGGAATTGACGAAAGGTATTCGAGACCTCAACATCGGCATTGCATATGACGATTTCGGGGCCGGTCAAGGTCGCATTGCCGAGTTAGGCGAATGCCCGCCGGACATTCTCAAATTTGACATGTCGTTGATTCGCAATATCGACCGTACATCGCCCGAGCGACAGAAGATGTTGGCCTCGCTCGTGACCATCGTCAAAGATCTAGGCGTGCAGGCCTTAGCAGAAGGCATTGAAACGGAAGGCGAAGCAGAAGTTTGCCGCCAGATGGGATTCGATACCGCTCAGGGATATTACTTCGGGCGGCCCGCACCTCCAGGCAAGTATTCCGCGGAAGCCCAGCATTCTTAGTAGGCTTTCTCGCTCAAGCAATGATGCGTTCCCCCTGCCCTAGTTTGGCGGCAGAGGCATCGTAAGCCGTTCTTGCTTGCGGTAATAAACCTTCGAGTTCCGAGGCTCGCCTCGCATCGGAAGGATGAGTCGATAGCCATTCTGCGGGCTTCGATCCCGAGTCCATCGTGCCAACGCGACTCCAAAACAATGGGGCTTCTTGGGGATCGTAGCCGGCGCTTGCCATTAGCATGATTCCGATACGATCAGCTTCGAGTTCATGTTGTCGACTATGCGGTAAAACGACACCCAATTCTGTTCCAGCCCCATACGCTTTGAGAACCAGCGATCGACTCAAATCGGACTGCCCTTTCATGGCATATCCAAGGACCGAGGAGACCGTTTGTAGTCCCGCTTGTTGGCTCATGCGCTCTCCGCCATGGCGAGCCAACGCGTGTGCGACTTCGTGGCTCATCACCACGGCAAGTCCCGCTTCGTTTTGGCAAATGGGAAGGATCCCTTCATAGACAGCGACTTTGCCGCCCGGCAAACAGAACGCATTCTTGGTTTCACTGTCGAGAAGTTTGAATTCCCATTGATAATCTGGGCGTCCCGACACTGCGGCGATTCGCATGCCGACGCGCTGCACCATTTCTTGAAGGCGAGGATTGGTCGAGATGCGCTCTTGCTGAAGCACGGTTTGATAGGCGTCTTGTCCCATCGTTACCTCTTGCTTCTCAGGAATCAGCATCAATTGCGAACGGCCCGTCATGGGTGTCGAACGACAACCACAGGCGAAGGTTCCTAGTCCCACGAAGAGACCGGAGAGGTTTCGGAGGCAATCACGACGATTCATGTTAGGCGGACTTCTTCAGGTTTTGATCGCTTTGGCTAAGTTTGTTGTAGAGCGTTTTCAAACTGATTCCGAGTTCTTCCGCTGCAGCAACCTTGTTTCCGTTATGGCGAAGAACCGCTTCGGCAATCGCGACCTCCTCCAACTGACGAAGGCTGATCGGGCCGAGCGATCTCGAGTCGCGTCGCAATCGGCGGTCGGCAAAGTGTTTGGGAAGATGTTCAGGACGAATGGGTGGTTCATCGCAAAGAATGGTGGCGTGTTCGATCACATTGGCCAGTTCACGTACATTGCCGGGCCACACATGGTTTTTGAGCTCTGCGATGGTTTCGGGAGCAAAGATCTCTGTTCGATGAGCCATATCCGGTCGAAAACGTTTGTAGAGATGCGTTGCCAAAGGTTCGATATCGCTTGGCCGCTCTCGCAATGCAGGGACATGAATTTCAAAGGTGTTGATCCGGAATAAAAGATCTTCGCGGAAGGTTCCCTCTTGGACCATTTGTTCCAAGTTGCGATGCGTGGCGCAAACGACACGTACGTCGACTTTGAAAGATGCATTGTCACCAACTCTACGAATTTCAGAACTCTCTAAGACGCGTAGCAATTTGGCCTGCATGGGCAAAGGAATCTCGCCAATTTCATCGAGAAACAGCGTGCCGCCACTGGCGACCTCGAAGAGTCCTTCACGCTGCGAATCGGCTCCAGTGAACGCACCTTTCTTATGTCCAAACAATTCGCTCTCAATCAAGCTCTCAGGCAGGGCCCCACAGTTGACAGCGATAAAGGGTTGATCGCGTCGCAAGCTCCGTTCATGGACAGCGCGAGCAACGAGTTCTTTTCCACAACCGGTTTCACCACGAATGAGAACGGTACTCTGCGTGGGGGCGACCTTGTCGATCAGTTTTTGAACCACCGACATCGTAGGGTGGTTTCCAACAATATCGAAATGCGATGTCGCATCACCTTGTTCGATCTGCAAGGCGATGTATTTGCGACGGAGGTCGCGACGTTGCTCAATGCGATCTAACAACGCGCGAAGATCGGAGAGCTTGCAGGGCTTGGTCAGATAGTCCGTAGCACCGAAACGCATGGCCTGTACCGCCGTTTCCAGCGACGACTTCCCGGTGAGAACGATCGGTTCGGTCCCCGGCGATATGCGATGAGCACGCTCGATCACTTGAATACCACTGATTCCTGGCATATCGAGGTCAACAATCAAACAATCAAACGAGTGTTTTTCCAAGGCCGCGATGGCCGTATGTCCATCGGGGCAAACCGTAACGCGATGACCCATTTCCGGAAGCTCCATGCGCATCAGTTCCTGAAGCGATGGTTCATCGTCGGCAAAAAGGATGGAAAGCCCTTTAGGCTGCTTGGAGTTGGCGATCGTGGACGGCATGACTTTCCTTTGTTGGCAACATGACTTCAAAGCGCGAACCCTTACCGACTCCATCGCTATGGGACAAAATGCGTCCGCCGTGGTCGGCAATGATTCGACTTGTGATTGGGAGTCCAAGCCCTGTTCCGCGGCCATCGCGTCGGCGCGTGAAGAAAGGCTCGAACAAATGGTTTTTGACTTCTTCCGTCATTCCGCAACCGTTGTCGGTCACGATCATGGCAACTTGGTCTCGGCCAGGTTGCGTTTCGATCGTCACAACACCAAACGTGTTTTCCTCTGGCAAGGAATCGAGGGCGTTGGTGACCAAATTGAGAATGACTTGTTTCATTTCTTGTGGGCTAGCCCAGATCGAAGCTTCCCCACACAGTTTGGTTTCGATCCGACGGTTGCGGTATTGGCCAAGGTGTTGCACCATCTCGACGACATCGCGAATGAGTTGATCGAGATCGACTTCTTGTTTCTTCTGGAATTGTCCAAGCCTCGAAAAATCGAGCAGCTTTTCTGTGATCCCTTTGCATCGAAAGGCTTCGTCTTGGATGCGACGGAGATAATTGCGAAGCGTGTTGAGATCGGGTTGGCTTTCCGCAGCATTCGGCTCAGACGCAACCGAATGAAGGATATTGTGCAACCGCGATTCTAGGGCTTCTGCGCTCCAGGCAATGGAGGCGAGTGGGTTATTGATCTCGTGCGCCACACCTGCTGCGAGAAAACCAACGCTTGCCAATTGCTCGTTGCGAATGACCTCGCGCGATCGTTCGACGACTTGATCGTGAAGATTGCGCTGGATACGAAGGAAACTCTCCGTTCCCATGTTGATTGCGGCCGCTAGTTCGCTCAGTTCGTCTTCACTATCGATTTCGATACGAGTACTGAAGTCGCCTGAGGCAACGTGTCTTGAGGAGGCTAAGAGTGATTTGAAGGGAAGGACGACGGCGCGACGCACATAGATACAAAGTCCGATCAACAGGATGGCGGTAAATATCGATGAGCTCCAAGAAATCGCGATCCAGGTGCGATATCTCATGCGAACTTCATCTCGGAAGGAACGCATCCGATCATGAAGGAATGTCGGAAGGCTATGCGCAAGGTTGGATACCTGCTGCAACTCTTGAAGTCGCGATTCCGCTTCTTCGTCGCGAAGCAATGCGATATCGCTATGGTGATTGGAAATATGCGAAAGGTGCTTTTCAATCTCCTCAACCTTTTCCAATTCTTCGCTTCGATCGGAGAGTAGCGGGTCGTCGAGAACGGCGGAATTGAGCTGAATCCGATACCGCGACAAACAACTGCGAACGGTCATCAATTGTTCGCGGAAGCGTTGATGCTCCGAGTAGATGTCGTAATCGCGGCGTAGAATGGACACCTGTCCCGTGGAATTGGCAAGTTGGTTGGTCCGCTCGATGCGATGCTGGAGTTCGTCGATCTCGCGAGTAAGTTCCTCGGCAACAGGAAACTCGGCCGCACGTTGGCTCAGTACGACAGCGAGATCGCGATAGGCATAGGCTCCTCGGAAGCTGCTATATCCCAAGGCACCGATCACCGAAGCCAGGATGATCACCGCCACCAAGAGTTTGCGGCGAATTGTCTTGCGCTTATTCACGCCGCGACCTCCATGCCACGAAACGAGAACCTCCATCAGAAACCAGGAGGATGTTAGCAGGAACACGGGTCGCAGCTCAAGGTGAAACTTGAGGAATGCTGGCATTCGTCAAGAAGCGAGATCGATATCTATTGTGATCGATCGGGTGGATTTCTATACTTCGCTGCCCCTCGGAGGGTACCGGTGCGCCTCGAGATGAATTCACGGATGAATTCCCGGCCCCGGAAAAAGATCCAACATGAAAGAGATTGTTGGGGAGTGGCTCGAATTCGGACCAGCACGAGCAAGGATGCAAGTCGACCTTCATGGTCGATCTGGCTCGCCGTGCGCGCCGTGGTCAACCTTTCGAAGCTTTCGTCGCGGACGAGTCTCAGCTTCTATGGCTTCGTGGGACTCTTCATCGGCATGCTGAGTGTCCAAACTTCAGCAGGGGATGTTGAATTTCCCATTCCTTCTCCAGCAGCGAGGATTTCAGTAACTGCGGATGAGGGTTCACGATCGATTCAAGGTAGTTATACCGTCTATCAGTTGAAGGGACATTGTCGTATTCGGCAGGGATCGTTGGAGGCTCGCGCTCAGGAAGCTGTCTTGTGGGTTGAAGAAGCCATTGCGAATCAACAGGACATACCCAACAAAGCGATCATCTTCTTGGATGGCGGCGCGAGCATTGAATGGAGTGCTGGACAGCGCATCGAAACACGACAATGGATGGGGCGTTTGTATAGCTTTCTTCCTGTCGATGTTACGCCCTTACGTTGGAGCGAGAACACTGCACCGCCGCGAGCTCTGGAATGGGTACCTCAAGATAATCGCGTAGCCCTAGCTCAGTTTCAGTCACCGAATTCCTCCACCAGTCGATTGGAAAGCCCCTCTAATCCAACTCTGAATTTGTTGCCACCGGCGGATGCGCCTGGAAAGACGCGAGAGACCTTTGCCTTGCCAGAAGAACAACGTTTTGGTGGCATGGTGCTCGATGAGCAAGGCCGTCCCACCAGGACCAATATGCCATTGCCACAGGAAGCGGTAACGGCTGTTCCGTTGACGCAAAGTTCGTTGCAACCTTCGATTCTTCCTGCGGATGCACCGATTCAAGCTCGCAGC
Source organism: Pirellulales bacterium (assembly GCA_046349875.1). Taxonomy (GTDB): domain Bacteria; phylum Planctomycetota; class Planctomycetia; order Pirellulales; family Pirellulaceae; genus JAXMBN01. Next base: position 32,517 of record JAXMBN010000033.1, on the reverse strand, counting down.
TTTCAGATATCGGGACGCACGAGTCAAGAAGCTCATCTCCAAACGATCCCAAGGCCTGAACGCGGTGATTCGGTCATCACCGTAACGCGTGGCTTCCGCATTCGCATTGGAGGTGCGGAGGCTCGTATGTCGGACGGAACGATGATGGACTTAGGAAGTGTCACGCTTGAGGCAGACTCTGCAGTGATATGGACTCGCGACCTAGCCGCATTGATCCAAAATGGGATCGAGAGCGAGCCCCTCGAAATCTATCTGGAGGGTCATATCGTCTTCCAGCAAGGTCAACGTGTGATCTATGCGGACCGTATGTATTACAACGCGCAGAGTGAATACGGCATGGTGTTGTCGGCCGAAGTACTCACACCGGTGCCCCAGTACGAAGGACTATTGAGGCTCAAAGCCGATGTCGTGCAGCAAAAGTCGCGTACCAACTTTCTTGCCTATGATGCGGCCCTAACAAGCAGTCGACTGGGGGTTCCACGCTATTGGTTGCAGTCCTCCAAGGTCGAGTTTTCGGATCAACGCAATCAAACGATCGATCCCGCCACCGGACAGCTCACACCGATCGCAACTCCGGGTGGGACCGACATGGAAGCAGATGCTCGCAACAACTTTGTGTACCTCGGTGGAGTCCCCGTCCTCTATTGGCCTATTCTCTCCACCAATATCGAACGCCCCAGTTTTTATCTCGACAGCATCAAGGTCAAGAACGATCAGATCTTCGGCACTCAAGTCATGTTGGATTGGGATCTGTATCAATTGTTGGGAATCAATGGATGGAATGGTACGGATTGGACCTTATCGACCGATTATTTGAGTAAGCGAGGCTTTGCCGCAGGAACCAACTTCCGTTACGACTTGCCCGCAGGACTTTTGCCAGGTCCAACTGCCGGCTATTTCGATTACTGGGGAATCCAGGACAAGGGCTTGGACTTCTTAGGATCGGATCGCACCAGTCTCACTCCAGAACGCGAGTATCGCGGACGCGGTCTCTTCCGACATCGCCAGTACCTATCGCAAGATCTTGAGTTCATGGCTGAAGTCGGATGGATTAGCGATCGCAATTTCCTCGAACAGTACTTCGAGCGAGAGTGGGATCAAGAGAAAGATATGTCGACCGCACTGCGACTTCGACGCTATGCCGACAATCGCATGCTGGACATTTGGGGACAAGCTCGCATCAACAAGTTTCATACCGAAACGGAATGGCTTCCACGCCTCGATCACTATTGGCTAGGCCAGTCGATTTTAGAACGTGCTACTTGGTATGCGCATAGCAACGTGGGGTATGCACATCAGCGCATTGCGTCGACTCCTGTGGACCCAGCGGATGCGGCCAAGTTTACTTTGCAGCAAGGGGAAGTGGATGCAGAAGGGATTCGAGCCGCGACGCGACAAGAAATCGATGTGCCGTTCAATTTAGGTGCCGTACGTGTCGTGCCCTATCTCAGCGGTGAAGCTGCCCATTGGGGCGAAGATGTCACTGGCAATGATCTTACAAGGCTCACTGGACAAGCCGGCATTCGCACTTCGCTGCCGATGTGGTCGGTGAATCCGAACGTGGAAAGCCGATTGCTCAACCTTAAAGGTCTAGCTCACAAAGTTACCTTCCAAAGCGATATCCTCTACGCCGACAGCGACAAAGATATAAGCTTGCTCCCCTCCTATGATCCGATCGATGACAATGCACAAGAGCATTTTCGTCGACGATTGGTGACCAACACGTTTGCTGGATTGTTGCCGGATCAGTTCGATGCGCGAGGTCATGCGCTACGCCAAGGAATGCAGCGCTATGTAACCTCGTCGAGCACGGAGATCATGGATGATGCATTGCAAGCTCGGTTGGGAATCAATCAACGCTGGCAAACCAAACGTGGAAGACCAGGACGCGAACGCATCGCCGACGTGGTCGAGTTTGACACGGGTTTGGTTGTGTTCCCGAAAGCAGATCGCGATAACTTTGGCAAGGAAGTCGGTGGCATGCAATACGATTTCCGTTACCACATTGGCGATCGTGTGACGCTTTTAAGCGACGGATACTTTGACATCTTCGACAATGGGATGAAGATGGTCAGCGTAGGAACGATGTTTAGCCGACCTGGCCGTGGTGAAATCTATAGCGGCCTCACTTCGATCGAAGGTCCAATCCATACTCTCGTCGCTACCACCACGATCAACTATCGATTGACGGAAAAATGGATCACCACGGCTGGTACCGCTTTCGACCTTGGCGAGGTCGGTAACGTTGGTCAATCGATTTCGATGACGCGAATCGGAGAGTCGTTCTTGTTCCGACTGGGAGCCAGCGTGGACAGTGGTCGCGACAATGTTTCCTTCCAATTCAACTTGGAACCACGGTTCTTGTCTTCAAGACGATTGGGTGCTGTTGGCGGTCAACTGATACCACCCGCGGGATTGTATGGGTTGGAATAATGAAGAAGTGGCTTGCCAATCTATTTCCCAACATTCGCGATGCGGCGATACGCTGGACGGAAGATGACGCGAGTTCGTTGGCCGCTTCGGTTGCATACTATCTGGCGCTTTCGCTCTTTCCCTTGATGCTGCTCCTGTTCTCGGGTTTGGGATTGTTTTTGCAGTTCACGAATCTAGGAAAGAACGCCGAGCAACAATTCCTTTCGGCGGTGTCCACCTACGGTTCGCCCTTGATTGAGAAGCTTCTCCAAGATGTACTGGTGCAGTTGCGAGCGCATTCGGTTGTCTCTTGCCCATCGGGTTTTGCGGCCGCTGTCGCGGCGGCCATTGGTGTGTTTTGCGCGCTCGATCGAGGCCTCGATCGGATCTATCGAGTTCCAACGCGCAAGTCCAAGACATTGACGGGAACGATTCGCAATTTGGTACGCGATCGATTCTGGGCTTTCTTCATGCTGCTAAGTCTGGGTGGAATGATCGCCCTGCTCTTCGTCGCCAACATGGTCTTTGCCCAAGTTCGTTCGATGGCCGGCACGACTTTGCCAGCCTTTCTTTATCTGATGGGATTGTTCGATCTGTGTTGCACCATCGCCGCCAATACACTTTTGTTTACCTTGGCCTATCGGTGGTTGCCTCGCAAATTCGTCGGTTGGACCGAAGCCTTTCGCGGAGGTTTATTAGCGGCGGGTATTTGGGAACTGGGGCGATGGGTATTGGGAATGTTCTTGATCGGTATGCGTTATACAACAGCCTATGGAGCCATCGGTTCGTTCATCGCCATCTTGCTTTGGTTCTACTACGCTGTGTCGATTTTCTACTTCGGTGCCGAGTACGTCCAAGTCATTCAGGCCAAGCGTCGAAAAGCTCGCGGGGAACCTGAAGTGGACGAGTCGCTGCGAACTTTGAATTGGGATACAGTCAAAGTCAAAGCTCAGTCGACCATCCAATTGGCTCAGGCGATTCCCTTCTGGAGCGAAGCGCTCGAGACCGTCCAAGGTGGACTTTTTTCCTACGACGACCAGCCGACGCGTGAGTCTCCTTCCGTAAGTAGCGCAGGGGGTGACCCCCCCCGAGTTAGGCCTCGCCGAACCTCCGAACGGCGTGCAGCCTAATCTTCGAACTGGAATTTCGGAAAATCCAAGCGGTTTTGTTTTTGACGCGTTGTCAATTTTGACGAAGCGTCAATAATAGAATTATGAACCCGATGCTTTCCCCGAAACAACAAGAAATTCGCGACCGTGAACTGGCGATCTTGCAAGTTGCCGGTCCGATGCTCATTTCGGAAGGTTATCACGGGCTGAGTATGGATCGCATTGCAGCCGAATTACGATACGCCAAAGGGACGATCTACAACCACTTCCGCAACAAGGAAGAGATCATCCTGGCATTGGCTCTCAAGGCCGTTCAGCGTCGGCAATCGATGTTCGATCGGGCGACCTTGATGCGAGGTAGTTCGCGAGATCGCATTCAGGCCATCGGTGTTGCATTTGAAATCTATGTGCGTTTGTATGCCAGTGATTTCACGATGGAACAGATCATTCGCAATGAAATGATCTGGGAAAAAACGAGCCCCAAGAATCGCGAAATGCTGCAAGATTGGGAGCAGCAGTGCATGGCGATGATTGCTGGAATCGTTCGGGATGGAATTGCCTCTGGTGATTTGGAAAAGTCGGAGCGGCAAGATATTCCCGAGTTGATCTTCGGTCTTTGGGCGCTCACTTATGGTTCGTTCGTGATCAATCAGACCAGTCCCTCTTTGGCCAAAATGGGAATCACCGATGTCTACCAAAGCATTCGCGTGAACGCTCATCGGATGCTCAACGGCATCCCTTGGCATCCCATTCGTCCACTGGATGAAGATCTTCTGCTCTTTGAGCGCATCGCGCAAACCGTTTTCTCTGAAGAACTGGCACAGCTTCAGCAATTCTAGGAATCCACCATGAATGGCTTGGGACGACAAATCACGATAGGACTTAGTCTTCTTTTTTTGACGGGGTGTCAAAAAACGGAGGTCAAGGTTGATCGTCCGGTGCGGGTCGCGGTTGCAGAAGTGAAACCGGTTAGCGAATCACAGCCCATGACGTTTACGGGGCAAGTGAAGGCTCGTTATGAACTCAACTCTGCGTTTCGCGTGGGAGGTAAAGTTGAAGCTCGAATGGTCGAGGTAGGTCAAACCATACGGTCGGGCGCGGTCTTGGCAAAGCTCGAACCCACCGATTTCAAGTTGGCATGGGAAGCTGCGAAGAATGATCTTGAAGCGGCGCAAGCGGCCCTGCAACGGACGACTGCGGAAGAGAAGCGAACGCGAGAACTGGTTCAGAAATCCATGATCAGTCCAAGCGAGTATGAACTCGCCAAAGCCTCGGCCGAAACGAGCCTAGCAACGATGCAGCGAATGCAGCGAATGGTTGAGCTCGCGCAGAATCGCTTGGACTATTGCACCTTGCGGGCCGACTACGATTGCGTCGTGACCAAAGTGTTGGTGGAAGTTGGAGCGGTCGTTCAAGAGGGAACACCAGTCTTTCAATTGGCTCGATTGGATGAGCTCGAAGTAGCCATCGACTTACCTGAAAATCGGATGGAACGTGCTAAATCTTCCGAGGCCAACATGAAGCTATGGTCGCATCCAGATCGCGAGTACTCCATGCGATTGCGAGAAATTTCGCCTGCGGCGGATCTCATAACGCGCACCTATCAGGTTCGATATTCCATCCTCCAGCCCGATGAATCGATCCGTCTGGGAATGACAGCCACGCTTCGGTTGCCAGGGCAAGGTGATCAAGATGTGATGGAGGTTCCTGCTTCCGCGCTATGGGAAGATGCAGGAGTCTCTGCAGTGTGGTGCGTCGTCGATTCGGGGCGATTGGAGGCTCGACATGTCACCATCGTGAAATATGGCCAACAGTCTGCATACGTCAAAGGGGATCTCAAAGCAGGTGATCGGGTCATTCGCGCTGGGGTGCAGAAGATCCAGCCGAACCAAACGGTAGCGATCTGGGAAGAGCCGGAAGCGCCAGCATCTTCCCTTGCAGCCAAACCCACTTTCCATCCTGTAGGTAGGTAAGCAAATGCGTGGATTTAATCTTTCGGAGTGGGCTCTCAAGCATCAGAGCTTCGTCTTCTTTCTGATGTTGATGTTTGGTGCCGCGGGCCTTGCCAGTTTTCTTCACATGGGGCGGGCTGAAGATCCTTCGTTCACCATCAAGACGATGACCATAGCTGCAGCGTGGCCAGGTGCTACGTCCGAGCAGATGCAGCGGATGGTGGCGGACAAGATTGAAAAGAAGCTGCAGGACCTTCCCTACTTCGACTACACGAAGACTTTCTCGCGACCTGGTTCAACGTGGATGCTGCTCAACCTGAAGGACTATACACCTGCCGAGAAAGTGGAAGATCTATGGTATCAAACTCGCAAGAAGGTTCAGGATCTTCGCGAGGAATTGCCTGCAGGGGTCATCGGACCTTTCTTCAACGATGAATTCGGAGATGTGTACAGCGGATTGTTTGCCATCACGGGTGAAGAGTTCACGATGAGCGAACTGAAGCGATTGGCGGAAACCGCGCGGCAACGATTGATTCGCTTACCCGATGTCGACAAAGTTGCCGTCTTGGCGGCACAAGATGAGAAGGTCTACGTCGAGTTCTCCCATGCAAAGTTGGCCAGCCTTGGAATTGCACCCCAAGCTATTTTTGATTCCTTGGCCAAACAAAATGCCATTCAGAGCGCGGGCAGTGTGGATACACCCACGGATCGCGTGTTCTTGCGAGTCGAAGGGGCCTTCGATGCCGTGGAACAAGTTCGCGATGTACCCGTGCATGCAGGAGGAAAAGTCTTGCGGCTTGGCGACATCGCCGAAATCCGTCGCGGTTATGAAGAGCCTGCAACCTATACGATGCGATTCAATGGTACGCCTGCCGTAGGTGTGGGTGTGGTGATGAGCAAAGGAGGCAATGTGCTTCATCTTGGTGAAGCCATGCACAAAGAAGTCCAGACCATTCAAGAGTCGATGCCACTTGGTTCGACGATCCATACCGTGGCGTTTCAACCCGATGTGGTCGAAGAATCGGTTTCCGAGTTCCTTCATTCCTTCTTTGAGGCTCTCGTCATCGTATTGGTGGTGAGCTTTCTCTCGTTGGGATTTCGAACAGGTATCGTGGTAGCTCTCAGCGTTCCATTGGTTCTTTCCATGACCTTCATCTTGATGGAAGTGATGGGAATGAACTTGGACCGCATCACACTCGGATCGTTGATCATTGCGCTTGGGTTATTGGTTGACGATGCGATTATCGCCGTCGAAATGATGGTCGTCAAAATGGAACAAGGTTACGATCGATTTCGAGCGGCCACTTTCGCGTGGTCATCGACGGCGTTTCCTATGCTGACGGGAACTCTGGTGACTGCCATTGGTTTTGTACCTGTTGGATTCGCAAATTCTTCGTCGGGCGAGTATGCAGGTGGAATCTTCTGGGTGGTCGGTATTGCCTTGATCGCATCATGGTTCGTGGCCGTTGCGTTCACCCCTTTGTTGGGCGCCAAGCTCTTGCCAGACCTTCATCATCACGAGTCCCATCGCGATATCTACGATAGCCGTTTTTATCGTGCGGCTCGGCGATGGTTAGAAGCATGCTTGCGAAGACCCCGAATGGTGGTCGCGCTGACCGCCATGTTATTCGTTTCCGCGATGGCTGCTTTTCCATGGGTTACCCAGCAATTCTTTCCGCAGTCCTCCCGCCCGGAATTGCTCGTTGAACTGCGGCTTCCCGAGGGTTCCTCTTTTGAAGCCACGCAGTCGGCCATCGTCAAAGTCGAAGAGATCCTGAAGCAAGATCCGGATGTGCATCACTTTTCTTCTTATGCCGGGGGCGGGCCACCACGCTTCGTATTGACATTGGATCCCGATCTTCCTGCGACGAACTTTGGCAAGATCGCCGTGGTGACCGAAGGAGTTGAACAACGCGAGCGTGTGTTGCGAAAGATGCGAGAGATCTTTCGCGAGAATAAGCTCTTTCCCGAGTTGCGAGGACGAGCACTCCGTATGGATTTTGGACCACCGGTTGGCTTCCCGGTTCAGTTTCGCGTCGTCGGTCCTGAATCTCGCGAGGTCCGAAGACTCGCCAATGAAGTTCGAGAGATTATGGCTGGTGTCCCGGAGACGGTCGATGTCCATTTGGATTGGGGAGAGCTTTCCAAGTGTGTCCGCCTTCAAGTCGATCAAGATCGTGCCCGAATGTTGGGGATGACACCGCAAGATCTTTCGCAGACGTTGCAAACACTTTTGTCAGGGATTCCTGTTTCGCAGTATCGTGAAGGCACCGAACTCATCGATGTCGTTGCGCGAGCTGTTCCCGAAGAGCGTTTGAATCTAGATGACCTCGAGGATATCAACGTGATGACACCGATGGGCAAGGCGGTCCCATTGTCACAGTTAGCTACGCTTTCCTACCAGCAAGAAGAGCCAGTGTTGTGGCGACGGAATCGCGATCTCACTTTGACGGTACGATGTGACATCGCCGATGGAACGCAACCGCCCGACGTGTCCGGCAAAGTTCGGCAAAAGCTTGAGCGTTGATGGTTAACCTTCCCGATGGCTATCGCATCGAAGAGGTGCGGTAGAAGAATCGGTCAAAGCCAATGCCCGATCTTCGCGGTATTTCCTTTGATGGGCATATTGATGCTCACCGTGTTGATGGCTCAATTGCAAAACTTTCCACGGGTCTTTCTCGTGGTGTTGATTGCTCCGCTAGGGCTCATTGGTGTCACACTCTTTTTATTGTTGTTTCATGCCCCGTTCGGATTCGTTGCATTGTTGGGTGTCATCTCGTTGGCGGGAATGGACATGCGCAATTCGGTGATCTTGATGGATCAGATTCAGCAAGACCTTGCTGACGGTGCCGAACCTTGGGAAGCGGTTGTGGGCGCAACCATTCGTAGGGCTCGTCCCGTGATCTTGACTGCAGCGACCGCAATCTTGGCGATGATCCCCTTGAGCCGAAGCGTCTTTTGGGGACCGATGGCGATTGCGATCATGGGTGGTTTGTCGATCGCAACATTTTTGACGCTGATCAACCTACCAGCGCTGTACATTATTTTGTTCCGCGTGCAGCCCAAGCCCTGCGTCGAGCCCAAGTCGCTCGTGCAACCGGCGAGCCATGAAGTGGGAGTATTGGCAACCTGAACCTAGTCGCTCGTTAGGATGCCAAAGCTAAGAGAAGATTTGCCACGGATGCACTATTGGGCGAAGGCAACAACATGACGCAACAGCGAAGCGTGCTGTTGCGTTCCGATGACGATTGTTGTTAGGGAGCTGGTTTACGGGGCGGAGCGAACTTGATTTTGTCGACGATTCGGACGATATCGCCCCCTTTTTTGTAACCCGTGACAGCCGTTATGGCCTCGATCACATGCTCGTATTTGAGCTGATAGTCCAAGTCGATTTCGATCTCGGGGCTATCGGGCGAGCTTGGATCGATACCGCCTCCTACCAATTGAAGGACGTAGTTGCGTAGCTTGGAAAAGTCATTTCCGAAAGAGGTACCATCGTTGATGATGATATCCGCGATGCTGCCGTTCTTGTCGGCGACCAATCGAAGTTTCAGTGGCAACTGCGAGGACTCTTCGACTCGACCTTCACCGATCGAGGGCATCTTGATATTGAAGTCCCCTTCTTGCGGTGCGATCTTGAAAGTCAGGATGAAAAAGATAAGCAGCAAGAAGACGATGTCGATCATCGACGTCATTTGCAATTCGGGTTTGATGGCGCCTTGCGCTGGGCTTTTGAACTTCATGATGTCGGTTCGATCACTGGATCGATTCCTCCTTGACCCGCAGCGAAAACTTTTCAAAACCCATCTGTTTGCATTTGTCGATCAAATCCTGAACGCGTCCTCCTTGGGTTCCGCGGTGGGCACGAATGATGATGTTGGCATCGGAAGCTTTCTTATTCTTCGTTTCCAACAAAAGGATTTCCGTTTCGAGCAACGGGCGAAGTCCTTCGATCGTTGCCGTTATGCCGCCGATCACGACATTACCACCTTCCAGGACATGAAGGGTGATCGGGAGTTCTTCTGCTGCCAAGATGGGCTTGGCCAGTTCGCTATTCGGTAACACGACCTTATCGTTTTGCTCGCTGGTCGAAAAATTGACGAGGACCATGAAGAACGCGATCAACTGAAACGTCATGTCGATCATCGGCGTCAGGTCGGGCTCGGCAATCCGAGTATCGAACTTTGATGCTCTTCGCATGCAAGTTTACTTTCGAACCGATTTCTCGAACTTTTCGATGAACTCTTCCGCTTTGCTACCGGCTTCCAATATCAAACGTTGGAAGCGGTTGCGCATGATGTTGTAGAGAGCGATGGCAGGAATGGCGATGTAAAGACCGATCAAGGTCGTAACAAGAGCCATCGAAATCCCTTTGGCGAGCTCGCTTGGCGGAGGCGTCGTCGTTCTTGCAGCAATGACGGTAAAGGCGCTAACCATCCCTTCCACGGTACCGAGCAATCCGACCATCGGTGCCACGCTTCCGATCAAGGCCATGTAGCCGAGTTGGTGCTCGAGCTTCATCGTTTCCTCTTCGCCAGCGACCTGCATCGCTTCGAAAGCGTGTTCATGGCTCTTCTCAAGATTCCTCAGGCCTGTTTCCACCACACGAGCCAGCACGGAATCATCGGTGCGAATCATCTCGGCCGCCCCATCGAAGTTCTTTTCCTCCAAGCACTGTTCGACGGTATCGACCAGATCGGTTGGGCAGATGCTCTCACGGCGAATGGCCAAGATATTCATGACCAAGAGTCCAACCGCGACGAAGGAAAGAAGGAGGAAGGCCAGCGTGTATTTCCAACCGAGAGCGTTGTAGGTCCACGACAGGAGGTTTTCAGAGACCGGGCTTGGTGCGGGAGCGGCTTGCCCTGCATCGGCTGGATCTTGAGCCCAAAGCCCAGCAGGCGAGAGATCGGCACCGCAGCTAACGGCCAGTGCGACGACGAAAACCGCAATTCCTAGCATCGAAAACGAGGCCAGGTACGTTGAGCGAAAAGGGTTTCCAAGAGGGAACCACGAAGACACCGAATTCATAGACTTCTTTCTCCTAGCAACGCAGGGTTGCGATGGTATTTCTTTGCAGTCTCGTATTTGCGTTCTATTTCTTTGCCCACGGGGTTCCAGCATAGGAAGTGGTTAGTTTTTCTCGCGCTTCGTCGGCACGCAATGCATCGCCCAGTTTTTTCCAGATCTGAGCTAGATAATAAAGTGCCTCGGCATGACTTTCGGGTTGATTCGCGAACAACAGATCCGTGTGCAAGAACGCGATGGCAGCTTCTTCTGCGCGATCGAGCTTGAAAAGGATCTCACCTTGCGCGTTGTAGATCTTAGAAAATAACTCGGCATCGCTGCTGTCGTTTTCTTGAATCAGTTTATTGAGACTCATGAGCGCTGCATCGGCATTGCCTTCGCTTGCATCGCATCGCGCTTGAAGTACCGCCGCTAGTTTTTGAAGGCGAATGGCCGGAGCGTCGGAGGCTTGTCCACTGATGACATCGGCTGCAGCTTTCTTCGCTTCGCCGAACTTGCCTTGGGCGAAGAGTGCCTTGGCTTGGAGGAATCGGCTACGAAAGGCTGTCTCTTTAAAGGGTGCTTTAGCCATCGCCCCAAAGTACTTCGAAGCATTGTCGTAACTTCCAACCTGAACCGCGAGCTCGCCCAACAACTCCGAGCAATCATAGAAGTGGTAGGTCTCTTTGTTGGCGCTCACGAAGGCCAAGAGACCTTTGATGGCCTTGGCTGCGTCTCCTTTTCCTTGGAGAGCTTGTTTGCCTTCGATATAGGATTGATAAAACTCGAGTTCTTTCTTCGAGGTATCTGACTTGATCGCGCTCGCATCGACTTTCCGGATCTCGATCATTGCTTCCTCGTATTGCCCTTTGGAGACAAACTCTTTGGCGCGAGTAAACGTGGGCGGATCACCTTCGTAGACGATCCATCCAATCGTATTGGACGGAAAGTTTTGATTGTTACCACGAACTTGCATCACGACTTTATCGGGAGCCATTTCTTCGACGGTTCCATTCACCGCTGCGCCTTGAAGAGGATACAGCCGATCCTGGGCGAACGAGGCAGACGATAAGCAAATCGTTCCAACCACGATGGCTCGGCTCCATGCCAAGAGTTGAGCCAACGCATGTCGCGGTAGAAGATGAGCAGGATTCATTTGAAAAGAGGACATAGGAGTGTCTCGGTGCAATCGGGTTCTAAGTCGAAAGGTTATGGGGCTTGGGATTCCAACATCCCGCGAAGGCTATGGAGGCGTGTTTCCGCCTTCCTTTTTCGATGCATCGGTAAAGAATTCCGCCATGCCAACCTGAGGCTTTCCAAGTTCGCGTTGCAAGTTGCGCATGAGCTGATCCATCGGACCATACCATGCCGACTCTTTGACCTTGGGAAACTGGATGGCGGTTGATCGAAGATCCCCAACAGCAAATTCGAGGGTCTTCTTTTTCTTGGCGGCATCTTGTTCCAACATGCCTGCGCTAAATCGTGAATCGGCCAACTGAAATCGCGATTCAAAGAAATACTCGAGAAGTTGAGGGGATCGAGATAGGTTTTTGGAGAGGACTCCCCATCCCCAAATATTCTTCTTGTTTCCTTCGATGGCTTTGCGGAAATACTCGGCATTCTTCGAGGACTGGCCCCATGCATGATAGGTGCGAGCGGCCTCGAATTGCGGTAGTACCGATTTCGGGTTCACGGCTAAGGCCTCTTCGAGTTTGTCGATGGCTGCTTGGAAATTGCCTTGACCGCGAAGTGCTTGCGCATGTTTTGTTTGAATGTCTTCGAGCTTTCGGCCAGCATCCTTAATGGCACCCGGTTTTCGACTCTCTAAGCTCATCAATTTCTCAAACGAACTTGCCGAACTCTTCATCAGCAAGGTCGCTTGAGCCTGGGTGGCCGGAGTCGATTCCAGCGACCATCCCAATGTGCTCAACGTTCCTCCTGCCCACTCGAGTAGGTTCACATCGTCGGATACCGACACGAGCTGATCCAGAAGAACTTGAATGCCCTCGGCAAGCTTGGCCTTGTCTCCTGGATTCTTAACTTGATTCAGTTGGTCTTGGAGGTCTTGCGAAAGATGGACCAGCGATCCTGTTAGTCTCGCGATACCTTCAGGGCTTTCGACCGCAAGCTTCCGCATGTCGGAGACGATCTCGGAGATCGTCTTGGAATCGAGCTTCTGTCCTGACGAGCTGGCTGCTAAGACGAGTGACTGAAGTTTGAGTCGCAACGATTCCATTTTGACTCGGGGTTCGAGGTTAAGGTCGTTCCTTTGACTGGCAACGAGAGGTCCGACATCACTTCGTTCGAGTACGGAATTGGCTTTTTCGAGTCGCCCCGATTTGAGATAGATGGAGGCGAGTGCATTGCCACTTTCCACGGCTCGTTGATCCAAGGTCGCGGGTGCCAATCCTTGCCATCCTGTTTCGAGGATCTTCTCAGCGCGTTCCAGTGTTTGTTTGTCGTCTTCGCTGGGAGCTTCTTTGGTCTTGCGTTTGCGATCCATCTCAAGGAGATAGCGGGCATAGAAAATGACACCGACTTCTCGACGAATCTGGCTTGGTTTGTCCCCATCGGCTGGAAGAAGGCCCAGATACCTTTCCACATCGCTCCATCGATTATCGACGGAAGCTTGTTGGATGAGCATCAATGCAGCATCTTCACTTTCCTTAGCATTGGGCCAAGTTTGCAGCATATACGATGCTAAGGATTCGAGATTCTTGCTGATGGATTGTCGTTTTCCTGCTTCCCCTTTTCCTTCGATGAGTTTGCTGTAGGCAAAGAGTGCAAACCGACCTGCGGGCAATCCAAATTCGCCACCATTGCGAGCCACGAAGTCCGCGATGGCGGCACACTCCCAGAACGCTTCGCGTTTGAGAAGAGTGAAGGCCAATAAGTAACGGGCTCTGGCGAGTTCTTCGCGTGAATCGTCTTTGGAGAAAAGCGGAATGGCTTTCTTGAGAAGGTCTTCGGCGATACGAACATCTCCAAGCGATCCTTTCTCGATCGCCTGAATTTCAGACTCGATCGATCCCTTCTCATCGCCTGAAACCGATTTCAATCGGTTCTTAAGAATCTCGAGCGACATGTTGTTGGTGTCGATGCGATCGAGTCTCTCTTTGGCGGCCGCAAGACCATCGGTAAACTTTTTGACGTCAGGAATCTTTTCGTCGACCTTGGCGCTGGGTTCGATGCCAATCGACGTCAGGAGTTGCTTGGTCTTATCTTGATGGGAGCCGGGGCGTCGACCAAGTGCCTGCAAGAGACTGCGCGCATCGGAACGAACGGATTTGGCGCGATTTTGGTTGTTGGGTTGAGATTCCACGTGGCCGACCATGCGATCTGGGCTTCGGCCACGGCCAGTTGGAGATCGATCCAATCCGAGTCCATTTCTCTTGGTTTTGAGCTGTTCAACAGTGCTTCGGCTATGCCGCGATGTTAGGTTCGAACTTGGGTTCTTTCGCGGTGACTTGGAGTCGTACGAGAGCGGTGGTCGCTTGAACCCGCCAATCGCGGAAGACACTACCTTGGTCGATTAAGCCACTTGAATGAAGCTGTCGTAAGCTTCATCCCCTTGCCTAATAGCATTTCGACTTCGACTCGATATAGAAGGCTTAGCACGTGACGTCCGGCTTCGCGGTTGCCTGTCTTCTTTACGACTTCATCGAGTTCGGTCTCGGCTTTTTCAAGCCATTGTTTGAATTCAGGAGCATCGGCTGCATACGATTCGCCGAGGAATCGCGCTGTCAATCCACGAAGGATCTCGGCTTGTCGATATTCCCCCTGAAGTCGCTCGCGATACTCCTTCTCTTTGCCTTCCGCTTTGTTTCCCTGAAGCTTTTCCAGGATTGGTTTGAGTTCGGCGAGCGTATTATCGAAGAGCTTACGGGCCTCATTGTATGCTGCTCGGGCTGTTTCGCGATCCGAAGGAGAAGGTTCGCGCGGTGGTGGCTTCCGCATGGCTTCTTGCCCACGGGTTGAGAAGCAAGTTGGCTAACTGTATACGGGCTTCACTTCGACGAGGGTGCGAAGCATTAGCTGCAAGAAAATCCTGTAAGCCTTTTTCTATGCCGACTTCCTCGTCGTTCATCGGCTGATCGAACGGTCGGCAAGGCATCTTGGTTGAAGAAGCAGTTTCTCCAACGGGATATCAGTCGTGTGTCGATTCTGGTACGAGCCCAGCCGTCGAAATCGAATCCAAATAGGTCGCAGCCAACGAATGCAACGACGCATCCCGCAATCGCTCTAAGAATCGCTCGACCGGTTCTTCCGCTCGCGCAGTACCGACCAGGAGCAGGGTTCCCAGGAAAACAATGCTGTTTCGCCCTAAGCGATGAAAACTCATTCCGCTCTCCGCGAATGTCGATAGTCTGACGAGGTTGAAAAGAACAAGGCTAGCTTCGATATTCTAGTGCAGAATTGGTTTCCTTAAATTGCAGGAGTGGTCGCTTGCCAAACTGTTTCTGGGGCCAATCGCAATTATAGTGGCTGTTCGCATTTTCGACCCGAATTCGTCCCAACCATTGGAAATCCTGCTCCGATTCATGTTGCAATGAGATCGGAAGCTAGAATGATTGGAGGGCGAAGTCTTGCGGGATTGGTCACGTCGCTTTCTATCTTTTCATGCGACGCGGTAAGGCTGACTTCGTTTTTTGGGGAACGCCCCACGCAATGGAGGAGGAACGATCTTGGTACGACGTGGGAGAGAGCCCTGGTATTCACCATCCAATGCACCCAAGGGAAAAGGCAAAGGTGGCCGTGATGCTCCAATGGATGCCATTGCCTTGGGTTGATGATCGGTTTGCTCGTCCTGACAGAACGGGGCTCATGTACCGTCTCTCCGATCCCGCGTTCATAAGCTCTGCTTTTCGCAATTTGGGAGCCCCATTGGATGCTCCTTCTCCAACAGCCAGTGCTTCATCGGCACAGAAGTTAGGCGATCCTGGGGTGGATGGGAAGAGTTTGACGACTGGGGCTGTTGAGCCTGCGCCCCAATTGTTGCGCCAAGCGTCGCTTTGGTTGGAAGTGTTTCGCAAGGGTTCGGTCGATGTTCACCGAGACTTGGCCGAGCATTTTCTTGCTCCCCTCCCCTCCGAATCCAAGTTTGCCGAGATCACGCGTTTATGGGCTGAAGCCGTTGAGCAGGAGCAAAAGTTTGAGACGCTAGGCGATGTCGTTGGCAAAGTGTCGGAACAAGATACGGAAGGCTTTTTGCGTTGGCTGAACGATTGGAAAGACTTTCGAGCCTGTTTGGATCAAAGCTCACTCGAGTCATTGAAGCGAGCCAAGCGTTGGGATGGATTTGAGTTAGCACTGGATCGCATGTTGCTCGAGAACATCCGAGATGCCTCGGTATGGCGTAGCTTTGAGCGACCAACGCTACTGCGGCATCTGGATCGAGCCCATCAGCTATTGCCGAAGCTCACGACGACATCCCAAAGCACGCCTATACGATCGGTGCTCTTAAGTGCATCGCCCGAGACCTATCGTGGCTCCTTTGTTCGAATGCGTGGAAAGGTAGTGCTTGAACCCAAGACCAATACGCTCGAAGATCCTTACTTCGGTAGTCTCACCTATCACGTTCTTTGGATCGATCCTGCCGACGAGTCCACTCAACCGGTTTGCTTATTCAGCATCGATCCTTTCCCTTGGAATGCAGCGTCGCCTGAGACATCCGAGATCGAATTCGAAGGAGTGTTTCTCAAACGACTCGCTTATCGTTCGAAACGAGGAGCCGATGTTGCGCCCCTGTTGATTGGCCGCATCGTGACAGCGGAGAGAAAGGAAACGGCTGAGCCTTCCGAAATAACGATTGCGCTACCACGTCTCACCGAAACGATGAATCCGGTGACGGAGTGGCAATCGATGGCACGCATCCAAACGGTGTTGACGCCGCTCGTTCAAGGACTCGTTCACGATAAAAAGGAATGTCAGTTGTTGGCTGCAACGGCACCGCAGCCACCATCCGCAGAAGCTCTTCAACTTCTATTTCAATTCCAACGATGGCAACTTCCATCGCCATGGATTCGAGGTCCGATCGAGGGCTTGTTGCCCGTTAAGCAAATAGCAGCGATCGCCAAGAAGGTCGAAACAGTTCGATTACCAGGTGCAACGGCAGAATGGATGGAATCACCTGAAGTATATCGCGTGACCTTGGAAGACCGTTCCTCAGAGAAGCTTCGCACCTACTACGCGTGGAGCCGATCGGTTCCATCGACATGGAAGAAAGTCTCGACGCTCCATCAGCCCTGTACTGTGCGTGGAATGGAACTCGACGAATCGATTACCCAAGGTCCGCCCGTTCTCCTGGTGGATCAATTGCAGTGGCAATGGTCGATTGACGACAAGGTCACCAGTCTTCAGCCAGGTTTGAATCCCGAGTGGGGATGGCTTGGAGAATCGGGATGGGACTTGGCCCAACTGGATCGTATTTTGGCTCTTCAAAAACAAGCTTTACAAGTGGATGAGTTTCCTCACTTGTTGCAGTTGGTGAAGATCGCCCCACAGTTTCCGCGATCTTTTTGGAGTCAGAAGCGAGAAGCACGGGGGCTTGAAGTGGGCACCATCCTACGCAATCCCGATAAGCATGTGTTCGATCGTATCCGAACGCGTGTTCGCGTTCTGAGAGTTGCTCGCATCGAAGTGCCAACGCCTGCGACGGCACAAGCTTTGGAGGGGAAGTATTACTTCGAAGTCGATGGGTTAGCTGATCTTGGTGTGGAAGGGCCGGTTCGCTTTCAGCGCAAGCCCAATGACCCCGAGCCCTCGATCTTCGAACACGAATTTCCTGTGACCTTACTATGCCGCGAAATTCCAACTTGGTTGATGGATGATCAAGACATCAACAACCTCTCGATTACCAAGCAATTCTATAGCGATCGTTTGCCCTCCGATGTGTGGTATCCACGCCGCGAAGTCCTGGTCGATGGAATTTTCTATCGACTGTGGCAGTATTCGAATGGGCGATCGGCAGAACTCGATCAAATGGAAGTGCAGCTTGCACCCTTGATCGCTTGCTCGGAAATTCGGCTTGCAGATACCCAATCGATTCGACGCGTGCGTCAATCGCTTGACCAGGTCGGTCTGTTTCTGGTGGTGACGCTGGTTGCTGCGATCGGGGTTATTTGGCAAGCGACTCGCATCGGAAAACGAAAACGCGGCCTTCGGCCAATTTCGTCTTCCGTCGCTACGGAATCCATCGAGGAGGATTCGAAAACAGAATAACGCCTCCCTACAACCGTTACATTTGGTGCAGGGAGGTTTTCGAAATAGTTGGGTCCACGTCTGGCCCTCCTCTTTCCTATCGATACGATCGGCCCTTGGTTAGCATGAAAAGGATCCCTCGCGGGTCGTCGGACCGTCTCCTTTGAACGGGGTTCATTCATGCCATTCTTTACCATTGCGCTTTTGTTGAGCGTACTCGTCGGAAAAATTCTGGCAGCCCAATGGGCGTGGATTCCGGCAGAGCGAGGAGTTGTGTGGGCAAGCATTTGGGTGCTGATCTTGGGAGGCTCTCATCGCATCGCTATGGCCTATGCCGCTGTGGTGTATGAACAGTTTCGCCAGCCGGCACGTGCTCTCGAGAGCGCTCGAGCACTGCGAGAGATTCTCTTTTGGGTTTGGATTTTGATCAGTCCACTCTTGCTGGCGTACTGCGGTTGGGGATCGGTCGTCGAGGAAGTGCTTCATTTCTGTTCGGCCCAATCGAGCCTTTCCGTTGCGTTGCTTCTTTGGGCCCTCCCCTCGCTCGGCTATATCGCTTTGGCCGACGGTGCCCTGTTTGAACTCGATCGCTATTTGTCGTCGCAACATGGTTGGAAAAAGGACGAATGTGAATCGTCTCGTCGAGGTTTTCTTGCATTCTGGTGGAATCATTTTCGTGCGACGTGGTTGATGTTGTTGATCCCTACGGCACTCATCTGCACCTCGGTCGATATCGCTCATCGTTTTGAGTTTGAGCAATGGACCTGGTATAGCCGCATGGTGTTTTACGGTTTGGCAACTCTCGGCGCGATCGCGCTGTTCCCAAAATTGTTAGCATGGACTTGGAATGTACGTCCTTTAAAGGAATCCACTCAGCACGAAGCCATTCAACAAACATGGGATCGCTTGGGGCTGGGTAGCATACCCATTGATCAATGGTCGACGGGAATGCGGATGAGCAATGCTTTTGTGTTGGGGCTCCTTCCATGGCACCGAAGGCTCGTGTTGAGCGATCGGCTGTTAAGCAAATTGACCCAAGCGCAGTTGGAGATGATCCTTTGCCACGAAGCAGCGCATGTGCATCGCTACCACGCATGGGTTCGCGCCCTGCCCTTCGTTTTGTCTTTGGTGGTGATGGGAGTGGGCCAAGGGCTCTATCACGAAGTTGCGGGAGTGCATCAGTGGATGGAGTCGCATGCTGCATGGGTGATGGGATTGGCCATCGCCAAAGTGCTTGGCGTGTTCTGGGCCAGTGGCAAGTTGGCGCAGTGGTCGGAGAAGGACGCAGACTCGCAAGCCGTTCGGTACGCCCAAGCGCTTGGACTAGGATTGCCATCGAACGAAAGTTACGATCGAGCAGTGCGCGAAGAGTGTTCGCCATCAAAAACGCTTGCCGAAGCACTTTGGGCAGCCTCGCCCCCTTCGCATCGCCATAAGGCCACATGGCTTTATCCGAGCATTCAGCAACGATGCCGGTTGTTGCTGAGCGACAAATCGGCCTGATCGAAATCTCTCAACGAACGAGATCGGTTACCATAGGATCACGATAGGCATCATGAAGTGAGGGTCTGTTAGTCCTGGCTTGGAGGTGACGCGATGCGATTATGGCTTGCGATGGGGTGGATAGTATTCTTAGCAATATCGCTTTCCGCGCAAGAGTCGTCCGGAGTGGGAAAGACTCGTGTTCGCATCGAAGGATCGAAGTTCTTCATCAACGATGAGCCCACCTATGCAGGACGCATGTGGAAAGGGCATTCAATCGAAGGGCTGCTCTTCAATAGTCGGATGGTGCAAGCCACTTTTGATGATCGAAACCCCGAGACGCGTTCACTTTGGAGCTATCCCGATACAGGGCAATGGGACCCCGATCGCAACACGCGCGAGTTCATTCAAGCGATGGCGTCCTATCGCGATGCAGGCCTTCTTGCAATGACGCTGAATCTTCAGGGAGGGAGTCCTCAAGGGTATTCCAAGCAGCAGTTATGGCATAATTCGGCCTTCGACGAGGACGGGACCCTACGAAGCGATTATAAGGCTCGCTTCGAAGCGGTTTTTCAAGAAGCCGATCGGCTAGGTATGGTGATCTTGCTCGGCTATTTCTACTTCGGGCAAGACGAGCGACTTCATGATGAAACGGCTGTCTTGAAGGCAACCGATCAAGCAACCAAATGGTTGCTCGATTCTGGATATAAGAATGTGCTCGTCGAGATCAACAATGAGTGCAATGTTCGATATGATCACGCCATTCTCAAGCCCGATCGCATCCACGAGTTGATTCAAAGAGTCCAGTCGACGACGCATCAAGGGCGTCGTCTGTATGTGAGTACGAGTTACGGTGGTGGCACGATTCCGCAGGCGAATGTTGTCCGGGTCGCCGATTATGTATTGCTACATGGCAACGGGGTGAAGAGTCCCCAAGCCATTCGTGATATGGTCATCAAGACGCGACAGGTCGCTGGGTATCGCGATCAACCGATCTTGTTCAATGAAGATGATCATTTCGATTTCGACAAAGAATCCAATCACTTTCAAAGCGCGATCGAAGCGTATGCGGGTTGGGGTTACTTTGACTTTCGCATGGCAGGGGAAGGATATACCGAAGGGTTTCAAAGCGTTCCTGTTGATTGGAAGATTCAAAGCGATCGCAAACGCGGGTTCTTTCGCATGCTCCAGAACATTACCCAGGCAGACCGGCCCTAATACGACGTGGAACAATCTGGGGCGTCAGGCGTCCTACGATCCGATGGAAAGGTCTTCGCATCGCGACGCAGTGTTCTGCATCGTCATGGCCAACATGAGACTGTTGATGCCGGACCCAATCCCCAAGAGCCCAGTACGATGTCCTGGTTGTATGAATCCTGAAGAAAGAGCCAAACCCAAAGCGGTTGGAAGGGCGACGGAACCCGTGTTGCCGAGAATGGGAAAGACGGCATGATCTTTTTCGGTCGATAAGCCGAGCGATTCGAGCATCAATTTACGATGCGCAACTCCCACTTGATGACAGACGGTTCGATCGATCGAATCGCGATTCCAACGGGACTCGGCCAGAAGCTTAGAAAAGGTCTCGACTCCCGTGGCGATTCCCGCATGCAACAGTTGTTCGGAGTCGGTATTCATGAGAGGTTGCATGTTACCGCCGGCTTGATCTTGATCGCTTTCACACAAGCCATGGAAGGCGGTGTTGGCGGTCACGACTCCGCAGTGGATGGGGCTGGCATCGGGGTACTTGCGTCGATCGACCACCAGCAATGCACAGCTTCCCGATCCAATCGTAAGAGACGCGAAAGCGGGCTTGATCGATTGACGTGTGAGAGTCGCATCGTTGAGAAGTTGATGCAGCGTGGCTTCTAGCAAACCGCGACTATCTTCCGAGCCAACGACGATTCCCGCTTCGATTTGTCCGCTTTCAATGAGCGTTCCGATTTGGATGACTCCATTGAGCAATCCTAGGCACGCATTGGAAACGTCATAGACCCAGCAATTCTTGGGAAGTCGACACAAGTGATGCACGCGGCACGCTGTTGCAGGCTCGAGATACTCGCGGCAGACGCTGGCATGCATCAAGCAACCGATCTTTTCAGGTGGTACTTGAGCCGCTTCCAGAGCCAATTGGCAGGATCGGGCGCTGGTATCGCTGAGCCGCGTTCTAGGGTGCCAGAGTCGACGTTCGCGTATACCACTCATCAACTCCAACCGCCCTTCGGGCAGCCTCAATCGCTCATAAACGGGCCGCAAACGCGACTCGATTTCGTTCGACGAGATCACCTCGGGAGGTAGCAGGTAACCGATCGATTGCAACCCTACGTGCTCGAATTCCATGGAATGGTGCGGATCCTCGAGGTCAAGATCGAAAGTAGTTTTGCTAGCACCCAATGTTGTGCAAGCATTTACAAGGGAAGCTAAATATAGTGACTCGTTTGGCAAAACGGGAGTGACGGGATAAGGTCTTTCCCACGTGGCTCGCACCTTTCTCCCGCAAAGGAAGGTGAGCCGGGTCTTATCAGTTGTCGCAGGGAACGCGAATCTAATCCAGGTGAATCGAGAACCAGGCGGTGGGTCACGAGAGGCTGCCCCTATTCCTTGCACGGCTTGATGATTTTCAACACATGTCAGAGAAGGGATTTCCGAATGACTTGCAAGCCGTTTATTGGATTGAATGCAGATTTTCGTGGCTCGCAGAATGGAACGCCGGCATATAGCTTTTTAGCTGCCGGATACTACGACTGCATTGCTGCTGCAGGCGGTATTCCCATCATCCTCCCACCGCTTGAAAATGAAGAAGATTTGGCTGCCGCCCTTGAGCCTCTCCATGGGTTTGTGCTAGTCGGCGGTGGCGATCTCGATCCACGCAATGACGGCTTCATGCTTCACAGTTCGGTTCGTCCGATGGAAGACCGCCGCGAAAAGTTTGACCGACGATTGGTTCGTGAAATTGCCGAGCGACGCATGCCGGTCTTTGGTATCGGGGTGGGCCATCAATTGCTCAACATTCAGCAAGGTGGCAATCTCTTCTACCATATTCCGATCGATGTACCGACGGCGATTCCACACAAGGATCCACAGGATCCCAACCATCGCCATTCGCTGGTAGTCGAGACCGATTCGATTCTCGGTCGCGTCTATGGTGAAGGGGAGATCCGTGTCACGAGTCGGCATCATATGGCGATCGATCGCTTGGCCGACGGCTTCCGAGTCACAGCTCGTTGTCCCGATGGAATCATCGAAGCCTTCGAAAGCGAAATGCTCGATTGGTTTGCCATGGGAACGCAATTCCACCCTGAATCGACCGCTGCCAGCGCTTTGGACATTCGCATTTTCGAAGAGTTCATCGAAGGGGTGATGCAGCGAAACGAAAACCTCAAGCTCGTTGCCTAGTTCGCGAGAAAACACCGGAGGGAACCGCTTGCCCAAGGAAGGGCAAGTCGAGCGAACGCATGGAATGGAGTTCGCGGTTTCCCACGAAGGCATTGGACTTCGCTTGTAATCGTTGTCCCGCGATCGCATTCAATAAGGGCGATGCCTGTGATGGTATCGCCCTTCTCGCTAGATGATCTAAGGCAAGGCCTAGCCGCATTCCTTGGCGAAGGCCTGAACGACTGGGCGTTCTACCAGATTCTTGGAGATGTGGGGTCGCTTCGACAAGAGGAACGCTTGAGCCTCTTCGGGGGTCATCCCACGATGCTTGACCAAATAGCACAATAGCACCGTGGCACTGCGAGCTCGACCAGCTTTGCAATGGATGTAGACCTTACCACCTTCTTCAAGCTTTCGATGAATGAAGTCGACTCCCATGCGGACGTATTCCAAAGTGGGCGGATTGAAGTCGACGGTTGGTAGCCACAATTGTTCGATGCCAAGCGATTCGTATTGGCGTTTGGGACCGGGATACTCTTGGCACATGTTGATGACTCCGGTCACGCCAAGTTTGGAGAGTCGTTTGGCATCGCCTCCCGAAGGACGCGCTCCCAACAGGATTTGATCTTCGACGTGAGACCACCAAGGACGAAGTCGCAGGACGCGTCCGAGCAACAGATTCCAAGTGTACGTGGGCCAGAACAGGATGCGCGAAATCGTTGGGTGCATGTTAGTCCTGGGCAACCGAGGGTTGAGGTGTGGGCTGAGCTGGTGTGCCGGCCTTGCGCTGATAGGCGATGATTCCTTCGATCGCATAGATGAACAACGCAAACCAGACGAGCCCAAAGCCGAGCAGTTTATTCTGATCAAAGGGTTCGTGGTAGGCGAAGACTCCCAAGCAGAACTGAAGCGTCGGGCCGATGTATTGCAATAGTCCAACAGCAGAAAGAGGAATTCGCTGAGCACCCGCAGCGAAAAGCAAGAGCGGGATCGTCGTCATCACGCCACCGCCGATCAACATCGCATCGCTCAATCCATTTTGTCCCATGGCCCCCTGCCCTTCACCGTGTTGCAGGGCGAGAAATGCCAAGGCTGGAATGACTAAGGCCCACGTTTCAATGGTCAGCGATACGATGGGATGCAAGGACGTCGTCTTTTTGACGAGAGCGTATAGGCAAAAGGTCGTGGCCAACATCAAGGCAATCCATGGGATATGCCCAGTTCGCAAGGCAAGCCAACTCACTCCGATCGCTGCGATGCCGATCGATAACCATTGAATTCTTCGCAGGCGTTCACCTAGCAGTAGCACACCCAGAAGAACGCTCATCAAAGGATTGATGAAATATCCCAAGCTGCTCTCGACCATATGATCGTGTGTAACCGCCCAGATAAATCCCAGCCAGTTTGCACACACGAGGATGGCCGCGATCGATTGGCGAACAAGGGTCTTGCGATCTCGCAGGCTTTCACGAAGTTTACCGCTGTAGCCTCCCCAAAGAACCAAAGGGATCAGAAAGAGGCAGGACCACAGGATTCGGTGCGACACTACTTGTAAGGCTGGAACATGCCGCAGCTTTTCCCAGTAGATCGGGAGCAATCCCCACATGGCATAGGCGGAGAAAGCATAAAGATAACCACGGTTCATGCGAGCCTCGATGAGGTAGCGACCTCAACGATTCGAGGTAGCATCCAAGCCTTCCAATGAGAATGGACGAAGTTTAATCGATTACTTTCCGAGCAAAATTCGAAGCATGCGACGAAGCGGTTCGGCAGCTCCCCATAACAATTGATCCCCGACGGTGAAGGTCGTGAGGAACTCGGACCCGAGCGCCATTTTGCGAACGCGACCGACAGCCACGTTGAGTGTTCCGGTCACGGCGGTAGGGGTCAAACCACGAACGCTTTCGGTTCGATTGTTGGGAACATACTGAACCCATGGATTGCCCGAGCGAATGAGCTCTTCGATGTCGGCCAATGGAATATCTTTCTTGAGTTTGATCGTCAGGGCTTGGCTGTGGCAACGCATGGCGCCGATGCGAATGCAAAGGCTTTCAATGGTGATGTGGCCTGGTCCTTGCGAGGGTAGGCCGAGAATCTTGTTGCATTCTGCATCCCCTTTCCACTCTTCTTTGGACATACCATTCTCAAGGTCTTTGTCGATCCATGGGATGAGGCTTCCTGCTAATGGAACTCCAAATTGTTCCGTGGGGAAGTTTGAGCCTCGCATACACTCAGCCACTTTTCGGTCGAGTTCCAGGATGCTCGAAGCAGGGTCTGCCAGCAATGGTTCTACCGATCGATGGATCGTGCCCATCTGGGAAACGAGTTCCCGCATATTAGCAGCCCCTGCGCCCGATGCGGCTTGATACGTCATGGCGGTGATCCAATCGATCAAGCCTTCGCGGAAGAGTCCATTCAGGCCCATCATCATGAGGCTCACCGTGCAGTTGCCTCCGACGTAATTCTTGATACCTGATGCAATTCCTTTTTCAATGACGTGAAGATTGAGCGGATCTAGGATGATGATTGCATCATCTTTCATTCGCAGCGTGGATGCGGCATCGATCCAATAACCATTCCATCCGGCGGCTCGCAACTCTCCATACACCTTGGTCGTGTAGTCACCACCTTGGCAACTGATGATCGTATCCATCTTGGCGAGCGCATCGATGTTATGAGCATCCTGCAAAGGCTGATTGCCTTGTGGCGCCGTTCCTCCGGCGTTGGACGTGCTGAAGAACACAGGATCGATCAGATCGAAGTCTTTCTCGGCACGCATGCGATCCATCAAGACCGAACCGACCATTCCTCGCCAACCCACTAATCCAACGCGCATTTTGTGCTTCTCAGTTCTGCTGTTTTGTCGAAGAGGCTAATAGGAAGGATCCCCAATTCGCCAAGTCAAAACGCCTTTGGGCGTCGCATTCAAGTATATTGGGGACGCAAATCTCGACCATGGCAAATCCCTCCACCAAAAGCAGAGTCTGTCTAGCCAAGACTGCTCGCATCGAGCACCGTTTTGGGACACAATGATCCCCCGCAAGGTTCTTCAAAAACCGCTGTATCAGTTGGTCTTATCTCATCTCTTTTCGCTGTAGTGAGTCCTCTATGCGTTTCCCCAAAGTGGCCCAGCTCAAGACCGTCGATGGATTTCGGCAGCGTCTTCAAGAACTCCAGGTTGAAATGCCTTGCGATGACCGCGTTTATTCGGCCAGCGAAGCCTCGCCCTTGGCGAGTTCACTGCAGGTTGGACGTTGGACTGTTGGTAACCGATGGTGCATCCATCCGATGGAAGGATGGGATGGCCAGCCCGATGGGGTTCCTTCGGATTTGACACGGCGGAGATGGCAGCGATTCGGCGAAAGCGGGGCCAAATTGATATGGGGAGGCGAGGCCGCTGCCGTGCAGCACGATGGTCGGGCGAACCCGCGGCAGATCATGGCCACTCCGCAGCACGAGGCGGGCCTGCGGGAACTTCGAAGGTTGCTGGTCGAATCCCACATCGCCAAACTCGGGAATGCGGATGGGTTGGTCGTTGGGTTGCAATTGACCCACAGCGGCCGGTTTTCGCGGCCCAATTCGAAGAAGCTCGAACCTCGCATCGCCTACCATCATCCCCTTTTGGATCGCAAGTTTAGCATCGATCCTCACGATGAAAGCGTGGTTTGGACGGATAGCCAATTGGAAGAACTTTCCCGCGCTTATGTGGAAGGGGCGAAGACGGCTGAGCGAGCTGGCTTTGAATTCGTGGATGTCAAAGCATGCCATGGTTACTTGCTGCATGAATTTCTAAGTGCGCGGAGTCGTCCAGGTAAGTTTGGTGGAGATCTAGAGGGGAGATCACGGCTATTGCGCATGACGATCGAGCGCATTCGCGAAGAATGCCCTAAACTCGAGGTTGGAGTGCGACTCAGTCTGTTTGATCGTCCTCCTTATGAAATGGGGGACGAGCATGGAGTGCCGATGGACTATAGCCAATGCCTTCCCTACACCGTTGGATTCGGCTTAGATCCCCAGGACCCGTTGAAGATCTGTTTGGACGAGCCCGTTGCATTGCTGAAGTTGTTGCAAGCCAGCGGGGTATGCATGGTCAACTTGAGTTGTGGCAGTCCCTATTACAATCCCCATATACAAAGGCCCGCTGCCTTTCCGCCATCGGATGGATACTTGCCCCCTGAAGATCCATTGGTGGGTGTGGCTCGCCAAATGTCCGCGGTGGCTCAGATCAAAAAACGGTTTCCTCAAATGCCATTGGTTGGTTCAGGCTATACGTATCTTCAGGACTTCTTGCCTCATGTGGGGCAAGCTGCCGTACGCGAGGGATGGGTTGATTTCATCGGTTTAGGACGGATGGTTTTGTCGTATCCAACGCTCCCGTGGGACACTCTTCATGGTCAAGTGATCGAGCGAAAGAAGGTATGCCGAACCTTTAGCGACTGCACCACGGCGCCACGAAACGCCATCATTAGTGGGTGTTACCCGCTAGATGACTACTACAAAGCAATGCCCGAGGCCGAACAGCTCAAGCAAATCAAGAAAGAAATGAGCAGTGAACACTAGTCTTGGTTTGTACAGAGGTGTATATTTGAGCTAGGTACACCGAAAGGTGCAGGAATTAGCGAACGCCTGCTCAGCGTCTGCGTGCTAATCCGTTTCCTGAAATGCCTTGGCCATGGTGAACGAAAACGCTTGGTTTTCGTTTTGCTTGGCCCTGGGTTGCATTGCAATGGGATTGCTTTTGCAGTTGAGTTGCATGATTTTCATAGGGAAAAGAGGCCAATTCAATAGTTGGTCGTTACCGAGGGCAGGCATATTGGAGCCGATTCTGGCCTTTTGATGAGGGGTCAGGGTTTGAGGGCAGGAGCTGAACATAAGGGTCGCCGTACCCGAAGGAGTTTGCCGTGGCACGTCCACTAACTGATCGCCAGCAGAAGGTATACGATTTCATTCGCGAAAAGATTGTAAATCGAGGTTATGGACCGACGGTGCGCGAGATTGGCGAGCATCTTGATATTCGTTCGCCCAACGGTGTGATGTGCCACCTTCGTGCCTTGGAGCGCAAGGACATGATTCGTCGCGATGCCAACAAATCGCGAGCCATTGAATTGACCGAACCCGTTCGACATCGCGAGACACGTGGGCTTCCTTTGGCTGGACGAGTGGCTGCTGGTGCTTGCACGCTTGGGTTTGAGCAGACTGAGCGGATCGATTTTGCAGAGATCTTTGAACGGGGCGATCGTTTCGTTCTCGAAGTGACCGGCGATTCGATGATCGACGCGCACATCGCCGATGGCGATTGGGTCATCATTCAGAAGCAATCGTATGCTTATCCAGGGCAGATCGTGGTGGCTCAAACGGACGAGCATGAAGCGACGCTGAAGTATTGGTTCCCTGAGAATGGTCGCATTCGATTGCAACCTGCCAACAAACACATGGCCCCCATCTACGTCGACAACGCCAATATCATGGGCATCGTCATCGGTGTCGTCCGTCGCCTTCGCTAACCTCTTGAAATCGAGTGGCTAATGATGGTACCACCGAGATCACAGAGTACACGAAGATGGAATTCGATTGATTTCAAGATGTTGAAACAAGGGATAAAAAGACTTAGCTCTTTCATTCCTTCGTGATCTCGGTGTTCTTCGTGGTAGTTTCACTGCGTACCATTTTGCTGAGGATGGTCATCGATATGGTCGCCGTCTTTGCTAACTGCTTGAAATCGAGTGGCCAATGTTTGTGCCACGAAGATCACAGAGTGCACGAAGATGGAATTCGATTGATTTCAAGATATTGAAACAAGGTATAAAAAGACTTAGCTCTTTCATCCCTTCGTGATCTCGGTGTTCTTCGTGGTAGATTCACTGCGTACCATCTTGCTAAGGATGGTCGTAGTTGGTTCAAGTCGAGTCCGCTGATGCTGATAGCGCATGGCGACTCAGGGTGATTGAGTGTAGTAGTCGATCATCTTTTGAATGCCTTCGCGGCAGACGGCGCAGAAGCCGAGTTTGGGATCGTTGTTTCCCATCCAGCACATCCACTCGGGGCGGTAGATACCTTTGGCCATGTAGCCGCCACCTTCAAAGGCTCCGACCATCCCTTTCTTCCAGCCTTCTTTCGTCGAAGGAATCGTTAACGATGCATCAAGGAGGTGCTTCCACTTGATTTTGTTTGGATCGAGTTCGCGAGTAATGTTCGGTTCAACCGGCTCAACGCCTTCGGGATACATATCGTTGTAGGCTACGTTTCCGATGTACTCGTCGGCCAAGTAGGCAAACGAATGTCCAAACTCATGGAGAAATACGTGATTGCTTGTCGGATGATCGACACTCGATGTGCAATAGTCGAGACAGATACTGCCGCCACCGTAGCGTGGCGTATTGACGATCACCACAATTGTGTCATAGGGAACCTGAGCTGCCATGCGATGCATGGTGTGGTTTTCTTCCAATAGCAAGTAGCGATCAAGATCGAAGATGTTGTAGGTTGTTTGCAATGCGGTGTTCTTGTAGGAGCCTTGGCGAGGCTGATCTGTCCCTTTCTCTTGGGATGCCCGGAACACACCGCGCACATTAAACTTGTCTTTGGATTGTTTGTAGGGTTCGCACTCGAACATGTAGCGAGTCAACCGTTCGACGTCGCCTTGGAATTTGGCTTGTTCTTCCGCCAAATAACCTTCCGCTAAGAAGACGACATCGACGCAATGTTTGGGATCACCGCTCTTGTGGATCTCAAAGGATTTGTCGGTCGCCGGTGATTCGCGACGAATATGATAGTCTTTCGGATCGAGTTCGATCTCAAAGACTTTGTTCCAGGCGTTTTGCTTATTGCGATGCGTGATCTCCACGCGAACCTTCGCCTTGGGTTGTGGAATCCGGACGGCGGTTTCAAAGATACGTTTGACTCCTTTGATGGCGGGCTCGGTCGTTACGTACTCCGCGAACATCGTATCAAAGCCTCGCGAGTATAGGAGTTGCGACGATGCCGCATCAACCACGCGAATCATGTGCTTCCCATAGGAGAATGGCGTGATCAACTGATGAGGGTTCTCAGGCCACATCGGTTCTTCATAGATGTCTCGCAACGCAAAAGAAGACTCCTTGGCATCGCCACCATGAAACAATTCCAGTCGAAGCGCCTTGTCCTCAAAATGGTCTTCGAATCGAATGGCCGATGTTTTCGATTCGCCGGATGGCGATTGCGCTTGCAAGGAAAGAGGCAAGCAGGTCGCGATGGCGAACATCACTGCCCTTAAAGCGTGCAATCGCTTGGGGCCAAACGTCTTGGGAGCGCGCGTGCAAGATACGCGAGGTTGTCGGTGTTCGATCACGATTCGAGAATGTTGGGTTAGGTTCATGATGGATATCAAATGGGAGCAAAGGTGAAGGGCAAATAGGTTATACAAGATCTTCGATGCTATTGAGGATAGCATCGATATGTTCGTCTCGAGTTCGCGGGCTAAAGAATACAGCCTTCCAAGCGGGAAGGCTCCTTCCTTGAGGTTTGAATCCCATCGAGGTGGTAAAGCTCAGAAGTGGATCTTTACCATGTTTCATCGTTTGTTGCCGCTTCTCGAACATCCGTCGGACTTCGGCAAAGTAGCGATCGCATTGTTGTTCTGAAAGAGTCCCCTCGCGAATCTGTTGATAAATGGCTTTCGCGTCGCGCCCTTTCGGGAGCACCCACCATACGACACTTGGTCCGAAGGTGTCCATGTTGAGTACCTTGCAGTTGTCCATACTTTCGAGTCTAGACTTGAGCTTCCACGCCAATTCCATCGCATGCCCAATCAGCATCTGGTAGCCTTGCAGGCCGATACCATTCAGGGAAGCCATCACGGCATAGGGGCCTATCGCGGGCCGCGAGCATTCGAGCGTGAACAATGCAGGATCGTGCCGATAATCAGCCTCACAAAAGTATGGGGCTTCCTTTTTATCGCGAAGAAGATATTTGAGGTCCTCACGTCTGTTTACGATGAAGGCGCTCGAAGGATAATGCCCCCAACCCATCTTGTGGAAATCGATCGTCACCGAGTCGGCGAATTGGAATCCGCGAGCAGCCGACTGAGCCTTTTGAACCAAAGGAAGAATCGAGGGATTCAATCCAAGTGGATTGGTATCCACATTGTATTCGCTTAGGAAGCAGCTCACCCATCCCACCGCAGCATCGACATGGAGATGAGGCGTTGGCTCACCGTGCCGATTGGCCACATCATCGAGCAGCGTTCGCATGGTCTTGATGTCATCAACACCATAAGCATCCGTCGTTCCGAAGGTGCCGATTGCAAACGCGACCTTCTTACCTTCGCGATACGCTTGCTCGAGTCCCGATTCTAGGCTGTCCATTCGCATCGATATGGAATCGTCGGTAGGGATGCGAAGGAGTTGATTGGTACCCATTCCAAGCCAACCCGCGAGGGTCGCATTGGAATAGTGAGCTGCATCCGAAACGAATCCAACAACCGGTTGCGTTCCCAGTCCCTGCTGCATAGCACCTGGGCAAACTTTCTCGATGCCAATTTTGCCCCCGTACAAATTGGAAATCGTCCCACCCATCGTGAACACGCCCCATGGCGAGGCTGTGTGGTAAAAAATCAAATTGGCCAAGGATGTGATGGCCTTCACTTCGAGTTCATTGGATCGCTGGCAGTATGTGTCGACGCAAAGGTTTGGGTTCTTGAGCAAGCAGGCGATCGCACCAATCAGCGAAGCGTAACTGGCAGGCCCTTTGACGTTTTCAATATGCAACTCGGAAGCCCAGCCATCGGTGCCCCAGAAGAAAGGGAAGATGGCGTCGCGAGCATCTTTGAGGTTTCCTGGAATCGTGTGGATCTCGGGATTCGCCTGCGCCGTTTCGTAGTTGCGAGACATAATGCCACCAGGTGGCAGGTGGCCTTCGGCTTCGATCGCATCCAATAGCTCGGTGAAGATCTCGACGAGCTCGTCGCGATGTGGTGTAAAAAAGGTTGAAACAAGCTTGCTGAACGACTCGTTGTTCATAAAGTACAGTCCATGAAGGCAATAGGCATGGAAATCCGATGTCGCAGGGATTCTTGGTGCGATCGATCCAGGATTCCGAGGCTTGAAAGGGTGAATATGCTTGTTGTGCTCAAGCCCTTCATTTTATGATAGACCAATTGAGACCTTCCTGCCCTCCACTCCCCACCATTTGTTTTGGGCGATTCCTTGCCCAAATCGCTTTTCTGCTTCGTTTTCATTCGATTTCGGTGATGCCAATGAATCGACCCATGCACTCTGCGAGGATTTGTCGGGAATCCATGCGACACTCGAAGCGATCAGCATGGTTCGGCTATCTCTGCCTGATTGGCGTCGGTCTTTGGGGGACCATCGGTGCTGGGCCACTCGTTGCGCAAAAGCCAATTGCCAATGAGCAAGAGCAAAGCTCTGGCGAAGATCTTGTGATGCAAAAGGTTTTTGCAATATGGGAACGCCATTGTTTCCGCTGCCACGGATCGGAGAAGCAGGAAGGAGGATTGCGACTCGACATACGAGCGCGAGCCATCGAAGGTGGAGATTCAGGACGCGCATGGGTTGGTAGAGATAGCCAAGCCAGCCTGCTCATTCAGTACATAACCAGCGAAGATGAATCGAAACGCATGCCTCCAGAGGGAACGCCCTTAAATTCGGAAGAAGTCCGTTTGCTCCGCGAGTGGATCGATGGTGGAGCAAGCTGGCCCGAGAGTTTTGAGGGGCGTATAGATCGCAAGAAACATTGGGCCTTTGAACCCATCGTTCGACGTGATCCGCCACAGCTCAAGATGAATGTTTCGCAACGTCCGATCGACCGCTTCGTGCGCCATCAACTTTCGGTCTTAGGACTCACTCCTTCGCCTCAGGCAGATCGTTCGACATTGATCCGTCGTCTTGCTTTGGATTTGACGGGACTTCTACCCACAACCGACGAAGTCGAGTCGTTCTTACAAGATGCGAGCGACGAAGCGTATGAGAAAATAGTCGATCACTATC
>JAXMBN010000032.1:0-60393 GCA_046349875.1 Pirellulales bacterium | reverse complement strand
AAGTATCCTCAGGAATGGAGTTTCCTCGATTCGAACTTGCTGGCGTCGTTCCTCGTCGATGCCGCGACGCAAGTAACGATCTTTCCACTCGGGCCAATCGGATTGATATCCCCCAGTCTTCAGCGAATCGGAAGCGGGATCGATGCTGTCAGTTGGCGCAGGGCGCATCCACTCGAGAAAATCGGGTGCATTTGAATCAGGAGAAGATTTCGAGCCATCGGAAGCGGAGGTGGCTAATGGGTCGATCGCCGTCGGTGATGACAAGTGAGCAAGCATTGACTGGACTCCGATGAGCAACACAAGCGTTGTAGAGTCTCATCGGAATCGCATGGAGTAATCTGCAGTCGATCATCGACCGGAATGAAAGATTAAGGATTCTTTCCTTTTTGTTGGAAATGGCCGTTCGCCCAACGGACAAAGTGGGGAATGTTGGGACCATCGGTATGGCCGCCATCATGTTGACGCCATGCCAAAGCACCCTCCAACAAGCCAGCATTGACTTCGGGCATTTTCTCTTTCATGTAATCGTCGCTGCGTCCAAGATCTTTGGCACCCAGTAGCCGAAAGGCAGGTTGGGCTGCAATCGTGGACATGAAGCTACCTTGTTGATCGAGCCAAAGGGCGTCTCCTTTTTCGGGAATGCCATAGCTTATAAAGGTAAGTCGCGGCGCGCACAAGGCAATCAATTGGTGTGCGTCGACAGGAAGATCGTTCGCATTCTTGGAGCCGAAAGTAGATTCTTCGGCACCATATTTAAGAAAATTGCCAGCCATCCAGTGATACTCGCCCGAGCCGGTCAGATTCTCAACGGCCTCGCCAAAATTACGTCGATAGAGGCTTGCTCCACCTTCGCCTGCAGACCCAACCAATACCATGGCAAACCGAGTATCGAATGCCATCGTGACGAGTGCTGCTTTGCCATATCGCGATACACCTTCGATGCCCACTTTGGTCTTGTCAACTTTGGGTTCGGTTTCCAAATAATCGAGAGCACGCGATGCTCCCCAGCCCCAGGCGCGCAGGGCACCCCATTGTTCTGGCGTACGTGGTTGCCCGCGGTTGGTAAGACCTATGATGCCTCGCGTTAGTCCACCTGGTCGCGCAGTTCCGGTCGTTCGATTGACCCGCGCGCCTCCGGAGTCATCTTGAATCGAGCCAGGATTCAGAAGAGCATAGCCCCATCCACCTTGAAGGATTTGCGATTCACGACTCGATGCGGAATTGACACCGTTGGGGCCTCCTCCGAAACCTGGAATTGGAGGATCGAAAGGCGTGCGGCCAAATAAGATGAGCAATGGAACAGGAGACGTTGCATTCTTCGGTAACACAACAGCCAGCGAAATCTCTACAGGGATTTCTGGGCATGCCGAATGATCCACCACACCTACAACGTGCCTTTCTTCGACTTCGATATCACCGACTTTTGCATCGCGAGTAGCGCGTACTTGCCAACTTACTTTGGGGACATTATCTGGTATGCGGCCGACCACTTCCCGTTCAAAGTGCGCGACGATTTCAGGGCGGCGTTTCTTCCACCATTCTTCTGGCGTTGAGACCTTTTCCCCAGAATCAAGCTTTAGCAGTTCAGGAAGATTCGGATAGGGATTGGCTTTGGATTCATCGACATTGGCCGCGTTCGGCGCCTGCGGATTCCCGCTTGGGCCGGGTCGAAGTTTTTGAATGCCCAGTTGTTTTTGCATGTGAGCATGGTCTTCTTGAGTGGACATCGTCGCTGGTGCCGGACCAGACGAGGCACCATCTTGTCCATACACCCATGAAGCTGTACCGAGGACGGTGATTGCGGCAAGAAAAGCCTGTCCACGAAGTGAATTCAATGAAGGAAACACACGCATGATGTGAAGAGTTCCCAGTTTGTCAGATGCATTCCCGTTGGAACGCTGTTGGGCTGTTCGACAGAATCCAATGCAAAAAGAATCCGAATCGGATTCTGATGTCCTTGGAGAGCCCAAAAAACTAAGAAAAGTCAAGTTGGAAACGTTATCGCATTAAACACGGAAATCTCAATGGAGTTTCTCGGCTTTCGCAATAAAGATAACTTTTTGGTACGATTTTCAGTACGCGAATGGTTTCCTTGAAAGGCGAGAAAGGGTTGCGAATGGTTTCTCGGAGTTTTTGCTCACAGAAGTATTTTTCAGCCAGACATTGTTGGGTAGTGGTGGTTCTCTTCCTGGCTTGTACCTCCATGAACCGATGTTTGGCTCAATGGATCGTTGCGCATCGGGGAGCGTCGGCTGAAGCACCTGAAAATACGCTATCAGCCTTTCGATTGGCATGGGAACAAAAAGCGGATGCGATCGAGGCCGATTTCTATTTGACCAGCGATCAACAGATTGTTTGCATTCACGACAAAACAACCAAACGAACAGCGCCAGCTTCGCCCGAACTTTCTGTGGCGCAATCGACTCTTGAGCAACTGCGGCAACTAGATGTGGGAAGCTGGAAAGATCCGCGATATCAAGGCGAACGCATTCCCACGTTGAATGAAGTTCTCGAGATCGTTCCCGAGGGTAAAAAAATCTTTGTCGAAATCAAGTGTGGTCCTGAGATTCTCGCTCAACTGGAAAAGGTCATACGCTCCAGCAAATTGCATCCCGATCAAATCGTCTTCATTAGTTTTAATGAGGAAGTTATTCGAGGAGTTCGTACGCGATTACCAGGTTATCGAGCCAATTGGTTGGCTGGGTACAAGCAGAACAAAGAAAAGACGCAATGGACGCCGAAGACCGACGAGGTGCTTGAACGCTTGCAGAAAACCAAAGCTTCCGGGCTTGGGACGCAGGGCAACCGTGAAATCGTCGACAAGAAATTCGTTGAGGAGGTGCAAAGCCTAGGAATTGAATTTCATGTCTGGACCATCAACGAACCTCAAGATGCAGCTCATTTCGCTGCACTGGGAGCATTGTCGATCACGACCGACAAACCGAAGGTGATTCGCAATTCATTAGAAACTTACAAAGCGTCGCAAACGCCCTTGGGCAAATAGTCCAACCTTACCACGTGCCTGAAGTTTCAAACGGAGCTAGTTCTTCTTCATCGAGCAATCCGCGATAAACGATGGTCGCAGAGTCTCCGATCTCTTCGAGCCAGGATTCATCGACGTTGTCGCGCTGCGAAGCATCAAGAAGGACAAGGCAACGTTTGGACCCAATGGGGCCTCGCGGCTGAAGCGAATAATATCGATCGAGATAGTTCGGATTTTCAAACGCTGTTTCAATGGCTTGTGCAACCCATGGTGGAGGCAAATGCTCGGGGTCGCCTTGCGGTTGGAACACGATCTGAAGCGTGGAATGAGGGTTGTCGTCCAAAACCTTGCGAATCGTTTGAAGGATTCGCGATCTGTGCGATGTCCAGTTGGTAGCCGTAAACCACAATGTAAAAGCTTGGCTTCGCTTCGATGCCTTGGGTAACACATCCGTGGGGCAATTCGATGAAGTGACTTGTTCGAGATCGATGAGCACCCATTCGGTAAAAGGCGCTTCCGAGTCCTTTACAAACTGAAGCTTAGGGGCAGGGTAGGGATCCCATTCCGATTCGAAGACCTCTTCAGCCTCTTCCATCAATTGATACAAATCTTGCAATTGAAGCGTTGGAGTTTCGAGAAGATAGTAAGGTGGTCGCGACTGATACTCCAATCCCAACATGCTTGACTCTTGACGAAATGCAGTGCCTGGAAGGATAGCAAGATTGAAAACCTGGACCGAGGTATAGAGGCCGCTATTGGCGAGGTATTGAAAACTCTTTCGGATCGACGAAAGGGTGTCTCCTGGTAATCCAATAATCAGGTCTACTTTGACTTCGATGCCTTCATCGAGCATCGATTGTACACCGCGTTCAAAAGCGTTAAGGTTGTTTTTGCGATTCATCAAATTCTGAGCTTGAGCGTCGGTCGATTGCAATCCGATTTCAACTTCCGTGAAGTTGGCTTGACGCAAAAGAGCCGCGATTTCAGGCTTGATACCCTCACTACGAAGTTCACCGAAATAGCGAAACTGATGATCGTGGTTCTCGCGATGCAATAGACGCAAGAAGTCGTCAAAGTTTTTTCGTTGATTGAGCGTTGGGTCGAGCAAGATCACTTCTGTAGCGCCGCGTTCGCGGGCGTGCCTGAGGTTCGCAACAATCTTCTCTTCATTGACGAAATAGAGCCCATCGTAGCTCTTTGGATAGTAGCAGAACTTGCATTTGAAGATGCAACCGCGAATCGTTTCCAGCAGAAGCATCTTCTCGTCCGCTGCATCGAGAATACCGGCGAGGTAGGGGGACGAGATTTCATTGAGGTCGGGTAACGGTTTGCGGAAGAGTGCCGGCCGTGGATCGGAGGCGCGCCAAAGACCGGGAATAATCTCCTTGCTGTCCTCGCGATGTTGCAGCGATTGCAATAGCGCAACGAAAGTCTGTTCACCTTCACCGATGACCGCATAGTCGCAACATCCAGACTCGTAGACCCACGCATTGTCGACGGTGATCTCAGGGCCTCCGAGTACCACGAGGAGATCGGGCCGCAATTCGCGAAGTCGAGCTGCAATCCAAAGGGTTCGATCAATGTTCCATAGGTAACAAGTGAAACCGACCATCCAAGGATCACTCTCCAGAATGGCTTGAACGATGGCAGAGTCGGATCCTTGATTGGCTGTCGACGTAGGGAGGATTCGAAACTCGAAATCTTTATCGAGTCTCGCTTGGCGTGCATAAAGGATCATGTAGCCTGCGGCCAATGGAACATTTCCCACAATTGGCGTCGGGCCCGCGGGAGGAATGGGAAGCTGTACAAAAAGAACTTGGCGACGATTCATTGGTAACTGCGAAAGACCCGTTTGTTTCGATGTTGGACTTCTGGCAATTCCACCCAACCACCTGAAGAAGACTTGACCCTTATGCGATATGGTCGCCGGATTGAGGATCTACTGGGGTTTGGAGAATGCAATAAAAGACTGAAACGCTTATTAGAAGTTGTAGTTATATCGAGAACGCTTCGTTCGGCGAATGGCAACCGAGCAACGATTCTGCAATTGTCGTCTCGTAACGAAACGATTTCATGGGTTCGAGTTCTTTGGGGCCGAAGTACTTCCGTTGCCATTCAGTCCTTTCTGACGCCCTATCTCTTCCAATAGATCGGTTTGCACTTGCTGAATCTCGAGCAATCGTTGCCATTGATGGGTGAGAAGTAGGTCGATTTTGGAGTGCAAGTGTCGGATTTCCAACTCGGCTTTTAGATTGACGCGATAATCGTTCTCGGCTCGCATCCGATCCTTCACTTCTTGCCGATTCTGGCTCATCATGATCACAGGAGCCTGAACCGCCGCTAGGCACGACAAGACTAAGTTGAGAAGGATGAAGGGGTAGGGATCAAAAGGAGTTCCTAAAAGAGGAACTAAGTTGAGGGAAATCCAGATCACCATGGCTGTGCCAAAGAGCAGGAGAAAGGTCCAGCTTCCACCGAACTCAGCCATTTGGTCGGCAAGCCGTTCGCCGAAGGTCGCTTCACGATCGACAGCTGCATCGACATCTCTAGCCATGATCTCGTGCTGTTGCAAACTCGAGATTACTTCCTGTTCCAGTGCAGTCAGCTCGCCCTTTTCCTCGATCAGTACTCGTTCTACATATTCACTGCGAATCCGATTCAAATCTTCGTGGCAAATACACGAATCGGAGTTCCAATCGGGAAATTTTGAGCGAATGATTTCGGCAAGTGAAGGTCGCACGAAACGGGCGGGAACGACTTCCGAGTAAGGAAGTTGCAGTTTGCAAGCGATGCAGGATTGCATCGAATCTTGGACATGGCCAGGCACGGTCAATCGAAGCCTCTACATCGCAAGGGAGTATCAAAAGGATTCCGTCCAATGATACCGTGAGAGGCTATCGAGTGCGAAGATACTGCGACGATTTCATCCTTGGGTTGGTCTTTGTAGAGGATGCATCCAACCCGAAGCGTTGCGGGCTCAGCTATCCAATAGATTGGAAGTCAACGCTTCGGATTGGAATCGAATCGATCAAAGGTTACCGAAGTTAAGGGCGTGGACTTGCGGGAATGGCTTTGGATGCAACGTCGCGAAGAGGGAGCGTTGTGCGTAGCAAGGGTGTCAGGCTTTGAAAGTCCCCCGTTTCCCATACATCGCCCGTACCATCGGTTACGAGAAACTGATTGCGTTCGGAAACGGCGATACCTTTTACTGCCATGCGGTTGGTTTCATAGACTCGCGTGAGAGCACCACCTGACCAACGGAAGAGGCGACTGGGCGCATCAAGAGTTGAGAGGTAAATCTCGCCATCGCGAATCGTGAAGCTACCCCACCAATTGCCCCCAACGTCGCTTTGCCGAATCGTCGCTACCACTTCGGGACTGCCACTCCAAAAATCGCGACGATAGATCACGCCGTCCGCCAGCGGTTCTCCATTTTGCGGAGTTGGAACGACGGAGTAGTACAGCGTATGAGCTTCACCAGTACAGGCGAGATCGCGTACCTGTCCCGTCACTTCGGCGACCTGAATCTCGTTGCGACCATCCAAAAGGTGCATGAGAGATCCATCGAGGCCACTGCAATAGTAGATGGCTCCATCGACACCGACAGCAATTTGAGCTGCTTTCATGACGGCTCGAGGATAAGCAGGATTGGGAATATTGGTACGCGTGTAAAACACGCGAGGCTCCCGCCCTCCCTGACTCAGCCGCAGCCTACCTGGAAATTCACCATCCGATGCCAACCAGAGATCATCGGCCTTTGCTGAAATGCCACAGGACAACACGAAAAGAAACACCAGCAAGGCGCGACGGTTCATTTTGGGGAAACTCCTAGAAAGGTTGAGTGAAAGCACATCGAAAATCTAGGTTATTTGCGGGGTGCAAATCGGAGAAAGCAGATCGTTTTTTGATGCAGGACCCGTAATCGAATCCCCTACAGCTTGAACAACCGTTACGAGGCAACAGGCATCCTACTTTTGGATAGGGAACCTTTGC
Source organism: Pirellulales bacterium (assembly GCA_046349875.1). GTDB lineage: Bacteria > Planctomycetota > Planctomycetia > Pirellulales > Pirellulaceae > JAXMBN01. Next base: position 53,417 of record JAXMBN010000032.1, on the reverse strand, counting down.
GAGGTCTTCATCGATTAGAATCTCAGTCTCTAATTGGATACCTTTGCATGAGGAGGCGAACATGCGTCATGGAATCATGATTAACGTATCGATCGGTTTGCTTGTTGTCCTTTCATTTGGGCTTAACGCGTGCCAAGATGTGGCGGTTCCTGCGCCCGGCTCGAGAGGGAATGCAGACAATGTTCCCTACATCGGCAAATCCGATCCCAATAAAAATCCTGTGCGCTTAGCCAAAGCCACAGGTCACGTATCCAATTACGATGAATCTAAAGTTGCTAACTATATTCTTCCCGATCCGCTTCGCATGACGGATGGCACCCTGGTAACAACGCCCGAACAATGGCAGCAACGGCGGAAAGAGATCCTCGAGTTCTATCGGGAAGAAATATACGGTCATGTGCCGACCAATGCACCTGCCATCATCTGGACCGCACAAGAGGTTCAGCGCGATCCCGATCATCCTCGAACGACACAGATCGTTCATGGCAAAGTCGGAACAGCAAACGATCTTCCCAAGATTGTGCTTACGCTTTCCCGACCGACGGAGGTCCAAGGGCCAAGGCCTGTACTATTGAGTCTGACGTTTTCTTTTCCGAATCGACCAGCCAGCCCGACGTCGGCCCCGTCTCCAACAGCATTGCCTCCAGCTTTGCAAGCTTGTTTGGATCGTGGTTGGAGTTACGCTTCGATCAACTATACCGATATCCAACCTGATCAAGCCAATAAGGCATCGGAAGGTGTGATCGGATTGACGCAAGGGAAAGACGCATCGCTGCCAGCCAATGCTTGGGGTGGTATCAGTGCTTGGTCGTGGGGCATGCAACGCGCCGTGGATTATCTCAGCCAGGATGCGACGATCGATGCCAAGAAGATCTGTATTACTGGGACATCGCGATTGGGAAAGACGGTGCTTTGGACGGCAGCACAAGATGAGCGCATCGCTGCCGTTTTTGCTTGTGTTCCCGGTGAGATGGGAGCATCGCTCATTCGTCGCGACTGGGGTGAGACGCTCGACGATATGGCTCAGAACTTTCCATGGCAGTTCTGCGGCAATCTTCCGCGTTGGGCAGGGAGATGGAACGACCTTCCGGTGGATCAGCATCATCTGATCGCATGTATTGCTCCGCGGCCCGTCTATATCAATGGAGGCTTAACCGATCAATGGAGCGATCCCAAGGGAGAATTTCTGGCGATGGTAGCAGCCGGTCCTGTCTATCGACTCATGGGTGCGCGAGACTTGGGGACCGATCAACTTCCCAATCTAGATCAGCCGATCGTCGATGGAAGTTTAGGGTTCCATTATCACAGCGGAGGCCATGGAGCATCACCCAAGGATTGGACGCTCTTTCTACAATTCGCCGAACGGAATTTTTCATCCGAAACGACACCTCAATGATAGAGGGATAATAATCGCTTGCTTGATATTAGCACACCTTCCCATCTCTCGCTCATACACTAACGTGGACAGGATGGTTTACGGCTTCGTTGCTGTGGGAACGTATACGATCTGGCCATTCTCTAGCTGATAGGCCATTCCCAACGGAGTCCCTTTTCCCGACATTGGATTTTGGGACGATTGAGCATTCTGAAGGCGGACCCAGGTCGTTTGGACCGATGGTTGTTCTTCCTCCAATGCCGCATCCATCGACTGGGCCGTCAATTCCATCTGCGAGCTTTGAACAATCATAAGGATGAGTACTACAATCACCACGATCCAGAGATCGAAGAGATTGATCAATCCCGCCAGCGGATCGTCATCGTTTGAATGCCATAGTCTCTTGGTTCTCATGATGCTTGGGCTCGTTCGATATTTCGCATTTGTGCATAACTGACAAGACTCTCCAGTTCGGTCAAGTCGGCCTCAAACCAATGTCTTTCAATGACCAGAAGCACATAGGCATAGGCGCCTACAAAGATTCCAAAGACGGTCGTCGTGAAGGCGATATGAAGGTTGGAACTGAGTTGAGCCAGATTGGACTGCGATAACCCTTGCAAAGCAGGACCTAGAGGAATCAATGTTCCAATCAGACCGAACATGGGACCTGTACGTATCAAGATTTGATAGAGCGATAGTTGGCGATTGGCAAAGACTTCTGCTTCTCGCAGCAAACCGTTCAGGGCCTTCCAATCGGTAGACCGCTTGCAGATCCAGCCTGCAATACTACCGCTTGCCGATTGCGTCCAGAGTTCAGGATGTTGCTGGCCGTCGCGAACGGCCAGCAGGAATGAAATCCAGCGGCGACGAGTTTGCCAGCGCTGCATACCGCGGCGAGCAACACTTCCCGATTGGTACAGTAACCACAGCAGGGAAATCGCAAGCCCCCAAATGACAGGAGGAAGCAAATACGCAGTTATCTGTTGGGATGTTTCAAGCCACAAGGATTCCATAAAGTTACTTCTTCACAAAAAAGCCAATGCAAAACATGCCGATACAAATCAATCCCAACCAGGCAAGCGAAGGAGTGGTCGATAGAAAAACTTCTTTGGGTGGAGGTGGATTTTCAAGTGGTATCCCTGTGACGATGGTTTCGGAATTTCCTTGGACATTTGATGATACTACGTCCTGCTTGATGGATTGGTTGGTTAAAGTTGAATCGCTCATCGCTTGGATAGGATCCATTTGTGGCGCGGGGCTCGATGCATCAACGACGGTTTTGATGCTAGGAGTTTCTTTGGAGGAACTAAGAGCGACGGACGTTAGCGATCCATCCGTCGATGAAGGACTGTCTTCGTTGAGACGATTTTGGTAGGCGATCTGCAATTGCTGATCCGGCAGAAACTCGTTTAGGACTCGCTGAACCTCCGTGTGCAGAGCTTGATTGCCACCGCTGGTAATGTTTCCGGAGAATCCATGGCGCTGCACGTTCTTAGCGTATTCTTCAACCAATTCACGGTAGGTTGCGGGGTCCGCTTTCCAATAACCTTTTCGTATCGATTCGATCATCGTTGCCAAAGTGTCTTGCATCGCATAGGGATTGGTTCGTTCCCACCAGTCGCGAAGCCCAAGTCGCAACCGATCATCAACAAGGATCTTTTTCATCTCCATCCAGTTTTCCTGTCCAACGGTTCCTGGTCGCATTACTTCCCAAGCAAAACTGTTGGTTACCATAACGCGCATGTGATCTGCTCCTGCGTAGCCTTCCTTCATCATGCCCGTGAGCCAGCGGCGATTGAAAAGTCGCACGCGATACTCGCGGCGAACAGCCTCTTCGGAATCGATCATGGTCGCTCGATCGGCATCGCGAACATCTGATAGGAGAAACTCGGGTCGCTTGCCCGTCATCCGTTCTACGGCAAGACTCAAAGCCCCTCCGTGCAACCAGGTATACTTACTGGCAAGTGGTCCCGTCATATGATCGGACCAGCTCCGAATCACCGTATGCGTGCCTTGAATGGTTTCGTCATAGGCTTGATGTGCAGGCTCGCCCCAGGCACCTTCGGTGTAAACATGTTTATGCGATGCAAGATAGGCATCGGCGATATCTTCTCGCGATTCCCAATCTCCCGATCGCGCCAACAAATATCCGAGCATTCTTCCTGATTCGTTACCTGGCGCTACTCCAAACATCCGAGCCTTGGAGAGAAGTTTAGCTCTCTCCGTATTCAATCCTTGTTGCAACAACTTTCTTTCCGTTGCAACTGAATTCAGATAGAGAAGGTTCGTCGTTTCGGAGCATTCTGTTACAAGGCGAATCGCTTTATCCCAAAGAGGAAGGCGCGAAGGGAGATTCGATTCGTACCAGTTTCCAACAGCAATGAAGACGTCGATACGGGGTCGATTGAGTTCGTTCGTCGGAATGAGACGCACATCGTGAACCAGGTTCCGATCATCCCAAATGGGTTCGACCCCCATCAAGTAAAGGATCTGCGACTCCATTACTCCATAGTCGCGAAACGTCGCACTACTTCGAAGATCAAAACCAACTTTGGTTGGTGCATGTCCATGCTGCTTCGTATAGTTTTCAACGTATTGCTTGGCTAGTTTCACTCCGAGTTCCCAACTTGGTCGCGTAGGAATTTCCTCGGGATTTAGCAAGTACATATTTCGCCCAGTGGGTACTGCTTTCGGATTGCGAAGGGGACTATTTCCCGGACCAGGCGGAACCCATAATCCATCAAGTCCTTTCAATAAATGATCGACTTCGTCGGTGGTCTTTTGGAATTGGGTATACAGTGATTTTGCGGATTCCACGGACTCGGACAAACTTTGCGATGCCGCTCGATGAGATCTTCCCGTTCCAAGTTGAATGGCTTCATCGATCGAGCGTTGATCGATCAGGATCGATCTTAAAAGTCGATGAGCCAAATCCCGTGTTTGTTGCATGTTGTGGGGATCACGAGCATCAAACGGAGTGTCTGATTCGCTCTGCAATTCCTGAACGGCAGGAAGCAGTGTATGCCGGAGCATCTCGACCAGATAAGGTACAAGCAGTTCGTCAGGGGGTGGATGACCGAACGTGTGGAGACTTGTCGGTGCTGATTGCTCTTGGAGATCATGGAGATACTCTTGGAGTTTTTCGATTTCAGAATCCGTGAGCTGTTGCATGGGAGCCAAAGTCCACTGCAGGTCGCGATCCAGATGGAGATCGACTGCTTGTCGCGTGATCTCTTTGGCAAAAGTATCCCTCAAGGTTCCTTCTTCGAGCGAGACCCACTTATCGATGGTTTGGTGCAGAGTCTCTAGCTCTTCATCAAGGCCTGTAGGTAAGACCGGAGGAGGAAGATGACTAATCAAAGTTCCATAGGTGCGACGGCGGACCGGGGAGGATTCGACCATGTTTTCGATGATCCAAGGGCAGAAATTGGGCATGGAGCCTAAGATGATGTCCGGCCAATCGCGCTGAGAAAGTCCGTTGGGCTTTCCAGGCAAAGCGAACTCCGAGCCATGGGTACCGAAATGAATAACGGCGTCAGCCTGCAGCTCTTCTTGAAGCCAGAAGTAGGTCGCCAGATAGTTGTGAGGAGGTGCAGTTGTTTTATCGTGCGCTTGTCCTGCTGCCGTTTCGAAGCCATTCAATTCACCTCGCAACGGTTGTGGAAGCAACGTCACATTCTCTAGTTGAATGCGTGGGATGACGATATACTTCGAGCCTTCTTTTTCCCAAACCATGAATCGACCGGGAGGTTTCCCCCATTTAGCCTCGAGTTCTTGACGGCGATCGAGAGGAACTTTTGCTTCATACCATTTGCGGTAGGTTTCTTCGTGAATGAGAGCGGGATTTCCGTGTTGGACTAAGAGTTCCAATTCGCGCGGCGCCCACACTCCAATCTGTCGACCACGCGCTACAAGCCATGAGAGTAGTTCTTCTTCGGAACTGGGCGTTGGGTCAACCCGATAGCCATGGTGTGCCATTTGATGAAGCAAGTGCAATGCACTTCGCGGAGCGTTCATGTGCATCCCCGTCGCGCTGCCGCGCATCAACTCGCCCTTGCCCATTTCGCGATCGTAATAAATGATCCCCACTTGTTTCTCAGAGTTCTTCTTTGATTGTAGCTTTGCGTACGACAAACTACGTTTGATCAAATGCGTAATGCGATCGGGGATAGGTTCCATCGCTTCTGAACTACCATTTCCGCTGGTTGTTCCAGCACCTACCTGCGGTTCGATGGCACCGATTAGTTCTTGTCCCGTCACATGAAACGCAAGTTCGCTCCACGAAAGACCATCCTTGCTTTTTTGCCACTCGTCGATGGACTGTTTACGAATAAAAATACAATGGAGATGGGGAACGTTAAGTCGTGATCGAAACTCGACGGAATCGGTACTATGGCAGGTATGGATGACGGCATTGGGGGCAAAGTCGATCGCTTCCTTCTCAAACGATGACCCGCGTCCATCCAGTCCGGCAATGGCAATAGCACCGTGTTTCTCGGCTTCACGGATGAGGGCATCAACAACTCTGGGTTGTTGGAAGAAGAGGTGAGTGCTATGAACGGCGATCAAAAGTCGAGGTTGATCTGCACGGAGCGGGCGTTTTGAACGCAACCAAACGGTTGCTTCTTGAATCGACGAAAACAATCCAGAATGGTCCGGATGATAAAAGCCTTGCTTTTCAGACTCCTCTGGGGATTCGATGGTGAAATCGCGAGCGAGGTAGGTCTTGCCTAGATAGAGGAGCAAGCGCCGCAGATTTTCGTTTGTATTTCCGTAATACGATGCGGCATGGGTGTCGTCGATGAGATAGTTTTCTGCTCCCGTTTCCCGTAGGAAGTCGGCCGAACTTGATTGGAAGGCAAGAATTTTAAGGGGCGATGTGTTGCTGATCGATTTAAAGATTTCTCGATAGCGATCACGATCTTCCTGTCGAACGTGTTGCACACAGAGAAGACGCACGGATTGAAGATCGGCCTTGCCTAAATGAATGTCTTCATCGGTGAAGTAGTGAATCTGGATACCTAGGGCTTTGGCATGTGTATTCAGTTGTTCGTAAACACCGCCGTGCAGGCCGATGAATCCTACATCCGCGACGGGGTCTTTGGGTTGGCTTTGCGCTGCATGCGACCATGCGGACGTGCCCACGAGCAACGCTGCGAGCACGATGCAACGACTAAGTACAAGAGGGTTCACAGAGAAAGGCCTTCAAAGAGAAACAACCAGTGAGTGGAGGGCAAAACGTGTGATCATTCGGGATCGATCGAAACTTCTCCACCGGCGCGGGTTCCCAGGGCTGAATAGAGGGCTGCATCGATGTTTGACGATACGAAACGAACGGATCCATCGCAAAGACCCATGTTGACGCCTCCGACATGAAAGCTTCTCGCGACGAAATTCGTGCTACCAAAGCTTGGACCCCAACAGTCAACGCGACGATCGTTGGGAGGCCTTGCCGTGACGAAAGTACTGTTGAGTGCTTGGCCCCCAATCCAGACTCCGCCTCGATCGCTAAAGTTGGGAGTCAACGCTTGACAGGTAGCGATGTCTGCCGCATTGGAAACATTGCGAACACCCACGTAATTGTCGCGAAGGGTGTTGATGTCAAAATCACTCGCAAGCATTCGCTCACCAAATAGGTGTTGGAAGTACCATCGAGGATCTCTGAGAAGCGGACGTTGGAGTTTCTATAGAAGATTCCGTCTCCCGTGGTGAAGTTCACCGAGGCGCCTTGGTTGCCTACATAGTTTGTTGGAGCTCGCCCACCATCAGCAATCGGTTGACGAATCGAACCCACAGGATCCGAGGGGCAGACAAAGGTGGGAATCCAATTGCGAGATGCGGGAACGTTATTCTGATCGACGGAGTTCCCGAGCGCCGAATTATCGACGTTGGAGGTTGTGTAGTAGGGATCAGCGAGTGGACGCGTTGGAAATTGAATCATCGACCAAACAGCCGATTGTTCCAGGTAGGGTAGTGCAGAGACCAGCCAGTTGTGCTGAGTGGAACAGGTTGCTCCACTGTTCCCGGTCGTAAGAATGGGCGGAACTTGTGTTTCTGCATCATGGTGTAAATGCAAGGCGAGCGATATTTGCTTCACTTGATTGGAGCATTGCATTCTGCGAGCTGCTTCGCGGGCTGCTTCACCGCAGGCAAGAGTAAGGATACGAGAATGCCGATGATGGCAATGACTACTAGTAACTCGACGAGTGTAAATCCCTTACGCTGCATGCTTTTTCCTTTCGATCAGCGACCAAATTGCTGTGCGTGCCATTGTTGCAGTTTTGTCTTGCAGGCTTCGCCGCATGCAAAGTACTTTGCCGCACCAAGTTGTAGAACTTGATCTGTTGTAGGTTGGTCAATGGGTTTGCCACATTGGTGACATCGTTGCGCGACACCCTCTACAGCAGAGGTTTGAACCTGCGGGTAACCATCTCCTTGGTATTTGCAGCCGGACCACGGCAATGCAATGGCAAAAATGCCAAGCCATGCATGGATGCGTCGCTTGTTCATGGACATAAATAGAAACGCTTCCCTACTGAGATCTATCGAACGGTTAGGTAATCGAAATCGCAGTAAGCAAAAGCAATGCCAATTGGAGTCGTTTGCGATCGATCCAATGACTGCAAGTGACTTCATTGAGAAATGCAGTTGTCTGAGCGAAGAAAATAAAAGACTCAAGCGATGGTGAGCGATCGAAGTTTGGTGCGTTCGACCAAATTTTGGTCACAGCGATGCGCGATTGATCGGAGGAAACAGGGTCCGAATTCTTGGGCCCATTGGTTGGGGCGGTCAAAGTCTGTTACGAGTTTGAGTTGGCCATCTCGCGCAACTCAAAAATACACTGCACGACTTTTGGGGATGAGGCAATCCCTAGAAGGATGTCGCATTGGCCCGACCACGTCGAATGGAACAATGAGAGATCGGATTGAATCTTCAAATGCAATGGATCGGGAGCTGAAACGATGAGGCTATCAAACTTGGGATCGGAATATTGAATCCGAATGAGGGGGCGTTTGCCGCGATAAGCTAACAACCAATCCTCCGTGATGGCCAGGGACCCAAAAAACCATTGTCGCTTCCAAGCGGCTCGCCTACCTGGAGCTACCAAGCCGTGAAAAGTAATCGAACTCCATACATTGGCTTGGCTGAATAGAAACGGTTGACCACAAGCTTTGTCAAAAGCATCTTGCGGGAGATCACCGAGATGGAACCAACTGGCGATAGTCATTTTGCGTGGATCGTATCCCTTGAGTTACTGAATGTTGGGGAGTTTTCCATCTGGGATAGAGAGTAACGGATCGCTTGCGTGCTTGCAACGCTTTTTGTAATGCAAGCTCGAGCCATTCGTCGTCCAACGTTTATTGGAAACGACTCCAAAGCAATCAAGCTCAATCAATGGAATCATGGTTGCGATTGCTTCTTGCGATTCTGCATGTAGGTCTTGAATTCCCATCGGTCTTTCCACTGAGTCAAATAGGATTGATAGCGTGGGCTGTCGTACCAGAAGATCGATTCTGGATCGGGAGGCAGGACTTGTTTTTCTGGATAGTCGAGTCCTTCGAAACTGCGAGACACGGATGCGTTCCATGATTCCCAATCCGACCGAAGCTGTTGGAATCGCGAGGAATTCTCGGAGGAAAGGTCACGCGACTCGGTTGGATCATCGTGCAAGTTGTAGAGCGCAAACTCGCCTTTGGCATAGTTGTTGGACACAATCTTGTACTCGTTGTCGATCCATGCCGTCTTGTTCCCAAATCGAAAGCCAATGGGTTGAGGCCGACGTGCAGGATCGCGTTGAAACGTATTGGCAAAGGCTAATCCCGTCGATCGGTTGAAGGAACGATTCTGGGGGAGCCCTACGATTTCAGCGATCGTGGGAAACAGATCCATCGTGCAGGCTGGGTAGGAGATGATGCGTGGTTGGATTTTTTCAGGCCATTCGATGATGCCTGGAACTCGTAGTCCTCCTTCGTAGACAGAGGACTTATTGCCACGAAGTCCACCAACGGTATCAGGAACGATCTCCGGCAAACCACCATTGTCACTACAAAAGACGAGGAGCGTATTCTTCTCGATGTGCAAGTCCCGGAGCTTGGCTCGCAATGTTCCTACTGCGCGATCGAGTGCAACCAGTTCGCCGTAATGTTCCGCTGAGGCAGGCTTGAGAGCTTCAAACGGTTTTCGGTCTTCGGGCAATGCTTTGAATGGACTATGAGGAGATCCAAACCAAACAACAGCGAACATGGGCTTGTCGTTATGGTGATGCCGCGTCAAAAAATCGTTAACGAGTCGAACGGCAATATCTGAAGAGTCCCCTTCAAAGGACTCGACCTTGCCGCCGCGAGCCATGAGAGGGCTTTGATCGAAGAAGTTGGTGACCGATACCCATTCATCAAATCCAAAGTGCCCAGGATGTCGCGGATCATCAGATAGAACAGGTGCGCCTGGCCCCTTAAATCCATTCAAGTGCCATTTGCCGAAATGACCCGTAACATAGCCTGCCTTTTGCAAGGCTTGCGCAAGAGTCTTTTCTTGAAGTCGGAGCGCATAGCCATGATTGAGCACACCGGTTCGGTCGGGAGTGCGACCGGTGAGCACGCTGGCTCGCGTTGGCGAGCAAACGGGACAACCGGCATAGAATCGTTCGAACCGAAGGCCGCTGGCAGCCATCGAGTCCAAGTTGGGTGTCTTGAGGATTGGATGATTGCGATAACTTGTTTGTCCCCAACCCATATCGTCGGCCATCACCAGAATGATATTAGGCCGTTCCGCTCGCAGTGTGTTTCCCAAAAACAGCCATAAACCACATACGATTGCCGCACGGAGAACGCGATAGGTTGGCAGCATTATCAGGCTCTTTCGAGAAAGAAATGGTTGAAATGGTCCATCCACCAAGATCGGGAGGCATTGGGTAGGAATCAAGGATTTGGCTAGCAAGAATTATTGCTAAAATTCTTAAGGGATTGCAGTAACCAATTCTCGTTTGAGGAATCCATCATTGTAGTATGGATCGTTGGGACTTTCCTATCCTCTCGGCATCCATTCGTGATTAGAAGTTTTGCAAAGGAGTCACTCATGTCGCGTTTTGTCATCGCTGGAACGGCAATTTTCCTCTTGATCTTGGTGCTGCAACCTGTGATGGCTTGGCAAGCTGGCAAAGAGCTTGAACATACCAAAGACTCGCTGGATACGGTCAAGAAGCGAGTCGAATCGAAAGAAGCAGTGTTGGTCGATGTTCGCGATCTAGCGGAATGGCAGAAAGGCGTTGTCGATGGCGCCGTGCTTCTCAACTGGCGCGACTTGCAAGATAAGTTTTCAGAGAAAGAAGTCGCTGAAAAGCTCCCCAAAGATAAAATCGTCTATACCTACTGCGCCGTGGGTTACCGAGCTCTCAAGGGAGGAAAGGTTCTGGCCAAATACGGCTACGATGTACGTCCGTTGAAACCTGGCTATGACGAACTCATCAAGCATGGCTTCAAGAGTGGCAAGCCGTAAGGAAAAAGGAGAAGGTGGCTTCGTAAAGGATTGAAAGCAAGAGGAACGAACTTTTAAGTGGCTGGGAGAGGAGAGAAGACTCCCATGGACTGGAGTCAACATTGGAGTCAACGCTGGATTTTAGAGAAGGCCTCCCAAGGACTGGGAGTTGACATTGGAGTCAACGCTGATGGAGAAGGCCTCCCAAGGGATCGGAGTCAACACTGGAGACAACGCTGAGACAACGCTAGGCAGATCTCTTCCATGAAATAGCCAAGGCAATCATCACGAATGATTTGCAGGTTTTGGGTAAGCATGGCAGGGATGGTGTTGCAGAGCAGTTGGATGCGACCATCCTGGACTGCAAAATAGGATTCCGTTACACACTGGTCTTCTTCGTTGGTGATGAGAAACGCGTCGTGAATCGAAAGCCCTGATCGAAGCTCACCCCAAGAACTTCCGACAGATTGGGGCTGGAAATTGCGATGATCGAGATCGTGCGGTAGCCACAGGTCCGAATCGGTCGCTTTGTCCCACGCGATGCGGGTCTTGCTTGGGACTTTGATGGTTGCCGTTGTATGCAGCAAATGGTAATCCGTTTCAGGAGGCAAGTGGCTTGGAAGTTCACTCAGATGGAGGCACGCATCGACGACTTCAAAAGCTCGATCCACTCCTTGAGGATCGCCAACCTTCCCGCATTCGCAAGTGAGCGATGGGCAAAGGTGCGACATGGCTGCTGATTGCACTCCCAAGGGACGTTGGAAATAGATCATTGTTCGAGCAAACAAGCTGGCCAATTGGATGGTTTGCGGTTCCAAGTCATTGATGCAACCATACAGCGGATTGGTTCCGGTGTTGTTGTGGAGATCGATGCTGACAAACAGTCCTTGATGTCGACAGTGTTCGACGATCTCCTCCATACAGGCTTGGATGGGCGAAGGAGAATGATCGGTACCCGGCCAGACTCGATTGAAGTCTTCTTGTGTCGGTAGTTTGCGAACGCCTTGAGCGGCTGCTTGTGGATTGCCAATCAACAATAGAAGTTCGCGGGGTAACGTTCGGTCGTGGTATTTTTGAAAGAGCCTTTGGATCGCTCTCCAACCGACATCTTCATTCCCGTGCAGAAGAATGGAGACAAACAGGGCAGGGGACTTGGAACCAGAAAAGCGATAGAGTGTCGGTCCTTGCAGGTAGTGTACGAGTTCGGCTGCCTTTGCATCGAGCATTCCCGGAGGAAACTCATCCTTGATTGTCAATCGTTCCATCGTTTCCTTTCTACAAAACTGGTTGGATGCATCGGCAAGCTCCTGCGTTAGAGTGTCCAAGTGTGGACGGGCTCTCCTGTGGCTTGCCTCGCAACATATTCACGGACCAATGCATTGGGATCGCGGCCCGATCGCTCCCAGAAGGCCAACTGCCAAGTGGCTCCGTTTTGTTCCTTGAGAATTCGGTCAGTGATAATCCCCAGCCAACGATTGGCGACCGAAGTATCGACTCCAAGGTAGCCAAGGCCTCGGTCTGCTGCAGGCACCAATACATCATGGATCAACTTCACGACGGGCCATTTCTTTCCATCGATCCAATGAACCGACGATCTCAATCCCATTCGAGCTGATTGATAAAAGTTTTCCCACGCGAAAAGGAAGGGTAGTCGATCGTCAAAATCGATCGAAGGGCTTTCCAGCAGATCGATCATCACGCCATAGAAGAAGGCCATTTGAGCTTGCATGTCGAGTATCGATGGGCCTGAGGGCATGACTCGCTGCTCCAATCGAACATGGGGTGTTCCATCGGGATCGCTTCCGAGAATTGGGCGATTCCATCGCCAAATCGTACCGTTATGAAGTTTTACGTGAGAAAAGTGAGCCGGTTGTTCACTGCAGGCGAGAGGCAACAAAACGGGAAAGAGTGACTGGTTTTCTTGAAAACAATCATGCACATCCTTCACATAGCCGGTGCCAAGGGTGACTCTTCCAATCGGACCCGCAATGGACACAGCTTGCTCAAAAAGTGGAATTCGCGTTTCATGCCACAAGGGTCGATTGAACAACAAGGGTGCATTCGCCGATAAGGCGACCAAGGGTGCCGATAGTATCGTCGACCAATTCAACGCTTGCGATATCTTGCTAAAGGTACCTGCAAGTGCAGCTGGAAGGAGGTGGCAGCTGCTTGAGCATCACATCGCGATGTTCCCGAGACCACCGACTCCATGCCATCAATATCAAGTCGCACTGGCTTGCCGCGCCGGAAGACGCAACACTTGTTCATTGGAGCGCACGATAACGATGAGAGTTCGACATGCTCTGAGCGATAGGTCTTCATCTTGAGCGTGGGAAGGATTCCTATCGTCACAAGATGAAGATCAAATGTTGCGCAACCTGTTGGCATCGATGCGAGATTCTGCATGCGATGCAAGCGTCGAATTCCACTTACCAAAGGTGCAGGATCGACATTGAATTCAAGATTGTACTGATAGCTCCATGACCACACTGGATCTTGAAGCGAAGTCAGCAGGTCTCATTTCGAGGTGCTGGTTCGAACGAAGAGTCGACGAGGCAAAGTTCAAGTTCCAATCCAGCTTGGTAAGATCGTTCGGAAAATGCACCTTCGCACATCCGCTGTTGGAGGAGTGGTTCAGCACATGAGAAGGCCGCATAGAATCTGCGAAACTCATCATGATGAAAATGAGAGCCTCATTTCTGCCCCATCGCAATCGACTCCTCAACCAAGAATTTTGAAGCGGCATTGAGTATTATCACAACCCGAAGCATCAGTCTTGAAGTTGCGCATTGGAGTATTATCACAACCCGATGCGTCAGCGAGGGACTAACTTTTGCAGTGATTTTGCCTTGTCCGAGACATCCCTCGCTGACGCTTCGTGATATGAGTTATTTGGTCCCTCGCTGACGCGTCGGGTTGTGAAAATTTGGGCGTTCTGCACGCAGAACGCTCTTTAGTGTAACTTCAAAACTGACGCTTCGAGTTGTGTTGTATTTCATCCCTTGCTGACGCTTCGGGTTGTGATATTCAAGATTTTCTGGACGCCGAACATTCAATTGCGCAACTTCAAAAACCAAGAACTAGGGTGTGATCGGAAAAGCTCGATCGTATCGGCGCACGATCTCGGGATCCGTAGCCGAACGCAAAGTAGCGCGGCGCTCTGGGGATATCCATTGCGGTTGAATCTTACCTCCGAGCACTCCCTCGAGTAACTGTGCTCTGCGAGGATTGGTCCGCAGCAAACCTTCTAGCGCGAGTTCCCGATTGTTGGGATGAAGATCCGCCATCGTATCGATCAACATTTGGCTGGACCCCGAACCCGCAACATCGACCAATCCACTAACGCTACCCATCTGCAATTCGGCATCGGAAGACTTGGTGAGAAATTTGCTAAGAATTGGTATGCATGCTTGTTCGGGCAACAAAGCAATGATCCGCAATGCATCGTAGCGCGTGCCTACTGGAACCGATTCATTGGATGTCATAGCGACCGATTCGTCGAGCGTGTGTTGCCACCGTTGAGCGAGTTCTGGAGTCACCGAAGTGATCGCTGCAAGAAATGCTTTTGGAGAATGATGTTGAATGCTGAGTCCATTGATGATGCCACCTCCGATCACGACGGCCTGCCAATCGCGAAGTTTTTCCTCCGGTGCGGGCATGGCGATATCGAGTACTCGGTGGATCATCGCTGGGTCGGCCTGTTTTCCAGCTGCAATGGAGACTCGCCATATCCAAGGAATCAGTTCATATTCGTTGTCTGGACGCAACTGACGCAGCATAGCGAGGATGACATAGTCCGCATCCTGAAGACTCGATTGAATGGCTTGAATGCGAGCCTCTTCTGGACCATGCAGTATGGTCTCTGCAGCCTTGGCAATCGCTTCCGGAGTGAGCTTGTTGGAAACCGATTCTTGATTCTCAGATGGTTTCGTTAGAAAGGCTATGAGATCGGCTAAGTCTTGTTGAGACATCATTTTCTCGAAGCCCTCGGGCATAAGACTTGCTTTACGCGAGGTTATGGACGCGATCTCATCGCGATTCAAGACTTCTTCTTTCCCTTCCGGACCTCGCAGTGTAATGGCCGAAGATGATTCCGAGGCCAGAAGGCCAGTCACTGTCTGTCCCGATTCCATCAACGCAGTGTAAGAAGTGTAGCGAGAATCGAGGTTGCGATTGGGGTCCAAGATTTCCTGAACAAAGAAGAGAGATGGTTTATTAGAAAGTGGATCCAGGTCTGGTCCGACCGAGTGTCCGATATGGCTGCGGCGGTGGCAAAGGGCGCAGTGTTTTCCAAAGAGTTCTCGTCCATGATCTGCGTTGCGAGGTAAGCGAAGTGCTTCTCCATACTCGCGTAGTAATTTTTCACGATTCGAATCGAGTTTTCCAACGAAGGCCGTTTCCGCCAGAGACCGAATCTTGTTGTCGGGATGCTCCAACAAGATCTGACGTCGTGTGGCGTTGATCTCGGTCGCAGAGATGCGTCCCTGTCCGATTTGATCGAGCATCGTCGAGATCCAGGGAGATCGGCTCATGAATACTTCGACAACTGTTTCGCGCACCGAAGGGGATAGTTGGTCCCATGCCGATAAGAGAACCTTGGGGGTGGTGCTGTCCGTTCTGCGAGCCAACGTCTTGATCGCCGCATTTTGAATCGTGATAGGCGTCTTCGGAGTTAAGAAAACTTCAAAGTATTCTGCAGGCAATGCACGTTCTTGACCGCGTCGGTTGAGCAGCGATAGCGCAAGAATTCGAAGGGGCTCCTTGTTGGTTTCATCGGCTGCGGTGGATTTCGCTTGATCAATTGCTGTATCGATGGCCACGAGGACTCGCGAAAATTCTGGCGAGTTCCGAAGCTCAGGGCGACGTTCTAGTCGGGAAAGGATCGAAGACAGTGTTTGCCATTTCCAAGCGGAAATAGTTTTGTCTGAGGCTTGCGTGGTGGCCAAAACGATTTGGCTCGCCAAGGAAGGAGGAGCCATGGAAAAGGCGACTGGCAAGAC
Organism: Pirellulales bacterium; assembly: GCA_046349875.1. GTDB lineage: Bacteria > Planctomycetota > Planctomycetia > Pirellulales > Pirellulaceae > JAXMBN01. Next base: position 37,568 of record JAXMBN010000032.1, on the reverse strand, counting down.
GCGAGATGCATACTTGTTGTGCGCTTTCTCATCCGCTTTCATGAAAGCGTCGACAAAGGATGGGAGGTTCCTATCGTTGAGGCTGCTCAGGACAGCTGCTTCGATAAAGCGATCCGATTCGGTGTGCAATAACCCGCGAACTAAGGAAGTACCCACGGCTTCGGAAGGCAATGTTCCCAGTACGAAGATCGCTTGCAGTCGTACTTGGGGATCAATATCTTCCACTGAGGTCATGACAAGTCGAATCAGTTCGTCGTCCATATTTCCTTTGGACACATGCGATTCGGCGTGCTTAAGAGATTCCCTTCGCACATGAGGCGATGGGTGTCCAAGTCCCCAATGAATGGTTTCACGATTCAATCCATCGAGCAACGCCAATGTTGCTAGTCCTTGAACGATGGAACGAGGATTCTTCCATTCGCGAATTTTGGTTGACAAATAGGCCGAGACCTTGGTTTCCTTCTTCCAATGCAGAAGTTGCATCGCCATGTCTCTTTGCCATCCATTGTCTGAATCCAACGCGTCCACCAATTGTTCCGACGTCATGTGATCCAAACGCGGCCATGCAGCAGCCGGGGCATTGGCTTGACGAACGCGATAGATACGTCCCATTCCACTTCCAGCGCGGGTATCGAGTTTGGATACGACTTCCGTCGGGATCCATCGCGGGTGCTCGATGATGAAGCGATACATATCGAGAATCCATAGGGATCCATCAGGGGCTGTACGGACCTGAACCGGGCGAAACCAAGTATCGGTCGAAGAGAGGAACTCGCGGTCCACCTCTTCAGGAACGCGTTTGCCTTGGAAGGTCGATCCTTTGGGGGTCAATTTCATGCGATGGACCAATAGATTGACGGGTTCGCATGTAAAGACATCATCTTGGTAATTCGCGCCTAGCTTTGAGTCACGGTAAACACCCATTCCGCATGCTGCGGTTGGCAATCCTGCGGCGCCTGAAAGCTCGAAGAGCTGCAAGGATGGATTGGCTGGAATGAGATGGCTTTCTTCGGCTGTTGCGGGAAGAGAAGCCAGTGGTGGCGCGGGAGGAGCATGGGGATTCCGGCGAGTGTACTCATCGGGTAGAGGATAATGGTATCCAAGAGCGCTATTGTTGCACCCATACCAATTTCCCCAATCGTCGCGCACCCTTCCTTGTTGCGTTCTGCCAACTGCCGGTTCTATTTCACCCGTATCGGGACGAATACGAAAATCTCGATCGCCTAACGCAACTTCTTTATTGGTAACGTGGCAATAGATGGTTCCTCCGAAGAGTCCACAGGAACCATAGACCCAACCGTCCAGTCCATATTCCAAGCTGTTGACTCGAGCTTGAAAATTATCCACTCCGAATCCCGAGTAGAGTTTGCGAACCACATCGGCTCGACCATCCTCATCTTGATCTGCAGCATACAGAATATCGGGAGCGGCGCAAATGAGGACACCCTCCCGCCAGCAAGTCACTCCTGTCGGAAATGGAATGTTGTCCACGAAGACGCTCGACCGATCCAAGTTTCCGTCACCCCGCGAGGACCATAACAATCGCACTTGTCCTCCGGGTTGGTAGTCACCTTCGCGACCAGCGGGATAGTCCACCATCTCGGCCAACCAAACTTTGCCATCGGCACTAAAATCGACCGCAACGGGCGATGCGAGCAACGGTTCCGAAGCGACCAACTCAATTTGCAAATTGGATGTTGTCTTCAATGTCTTCAACGATTGCTCGGGGGCTTTTGGAAGAACTCCCGCTGTGCGATGGATTTGTGTTGGCGATGGAAAGGTTTCGCGATTTTGACTCAGTACAACATCCATGATCTTCTGTTCGAGCCCAGGGGCAAGACGCGTCGGCTGATCGTAGTAGATCATGGCGCCACCTCCTTCATATCCACCAGCCTTGAGCACTGCTTCGCTGGGGATATAGCAAGGAGCTGCATTGGAGTACGCATTCACCCAAAGATTTCGGCGGTTGAGTTCTTGCTTGATGCGGAGGCCATATTCCGAGACCACTTCCCCTGCCAAGAAAACCATACTCATCGAATTCCCAAAGTGCCATGATTGAATGGGGTATTCGATTTTGGTGTAGCATTTCTCTTTCGACTGGCACCGTTACGCGACATGGTATCGATTGGATTGGCGGCGAGTTTCTTCCACTCTTCCGATCGGCAAGGTATCGAAGGGGTGAAACAGAGTGCGATTGACAATAAAAATCACCTTGAATGGGTCGTAAGCGAGCTCGAACTAATAGAAGCGTTGTTCCATTTCCTTGCCGTGATGTTCTGCTAGATCGGCCATGATCGCGAAGCAATCGCCTTGATTTTGATCACCGGCGCAGCCGATCGAAATCATCGCCGCAATTTCCCCGGATAGCGACGTTCGAGTTGAATCTGAGCAAAGCCATCACCACCGATCAAACGATCGCCCAAGGTGGAAACGCAATGACAGGCATAACTGGTAACAAATTACATCGTGTGCCTTGCCAACGAAGATCGCGAATCACCAACACGGGAAGGTCATGATCGATCGGTCCTTTCGCATCGCGGCGATTCTTGGCAAAGCCGACTTCTCCGATTCCCCAGTCCATGGTCGAGGGTTCGCGGTTCTTCCAAGCATCGATCGCCACTTGTTCAATTGGTCGAGGAAAGTGGGTATAGGTATCAATGACCTTCCAGGCTTCGTCGAAGTCCGGTTTGCCAAAAATGTTCGGCGCGCAGCGGATCATTGGACCAGTATGCGTGTGACTTGCCGTGATCGCCAAGTTTTCGGCTCGCAATCCAATCTTCTTTTCAAGGCGAGCATGCAGAGCGGTCGTCATGCTCTGTGGAATCCCCAAGGTATCGACCGTGATGAAGTCCACGAGGAGTTGAAGTCGTCTTCAAAAGCGAAGGCTTTGGCCAAGATCGCGTGACGCCTTCCTGTCGATTCTTGTTTGCGAACGAGAAATCCATTCATTTCGAATGGCCACGGTCAGTGTGATGTCGACATGGCCAATCCACTTTGTAAATCGTCGGTTGAAGATCGACTTTATACTTTTTAAGCATTTCCATCAGTACGGATCAAATGGCTAGAACACGCGGACGTTGCAAATCTTCGTTTTACTTTGGCCGACCTCGTGGAAGACGCAAAGGTGGATTGGAATACCAGCAAGTCAGGCAAGTAGGCATCATGGGATCGCATCGAGCAACAGGCGGGAAATGGAGGGCGACTCTTCGTATCAACATGAAAGCCTTTACATTTGCAGCGGTGCGAAAGTATGCAAGCTGCCTCGCAATCATGGAGAAACAGCTATCATTAGTGGAAAGTCGCCAAAAGATTGATGAGATGTATTGATGGGTAGTGGGTACCCAAGGAAGGCACCGCAAATTGCTTAGGAACTGGACCAACGGAGGATCATGATCGAGCGACTAAGTTCAATCATTTTCTACTCCACTATTATTCAAAAAAAAAAAAAAAAATCGTTTAGGAAGTGATAATTTATATTGGGGCTGATATTATTCGTGAGATGGTAAAAGTAAATCCAAGAAGGAGCGGAGCGGAACAATTCCTTCGAGCATTCTATATCGACGCAGGTTTAAGAGAGACCATGATGGTGGACCAATCAACGCGCATGATCATGCCCCTGAACTCAAGAGCTTGCGTTGGATTCAGCAGCTGTATTGATTGCTGGGATTTTTTACTTCCCCTATCTTCCGTATGCGGCTCGGTATCCCCATTTTCATGATGGCATTCTTTTGATCAGGGCATTGACGTGTTGGCGTTGTTGTGGTGGATCGAATGGAGTCGTGCGACTTGCGAAAAGAAAAGCTTTTGGCATACATCGCAGTCATTGTGATCTCGGTAGTCGGTGCGTTATTGCTTGATCCTTCGATGCAGTCGATCACCTGGATGACCCGCGTCTTTCCAACTTAGTTTGGCCTGCTTTGCCTTGGAGCAATCGCGTTTTCTCAATCCGGCTCGTCTGAAGGTAGGCATTGTGGCGATGGTTCTCTGTTTGGCGTTTTGGTGCAGTCTACAGTTGAAAGGGACCACCGGAAGGTTGTGAGCCAATACGATTGGCGTTGGGTGCAACTTCGAAGAGCGATACCTTCGATGGCGGATCGATGTGCATCGAGTTCGAGCGATGTGAAAGCGCAACCGCTCAACATTGCTGATTCGCCGGCCTGTTTCCCGGGGCGAGACCGGAAATTGTTTTGGCCCAAGTCAGTTTGCCAAGCGATTGGAAAGCGCACGCTTAAGGTGCTATGGAAGCGACTGATCGGTCAGCCTGGTCATCGTTCACGGTTGCGAACAAGCGTCTATTCTCCCAGAGCAACGCGGTGAGAAGGAAGCAGTCATTTGCTTGAATGCGGATACGGGTGAAGGGGTGGAATTTCGATCCCGATCGATTTGCGGGAAACCGCGGGGGCGGACCTCGCGACTCCGACCTTGGCCGAGGAAGTTGTTTTGCTCTTGGCCCAGTAGATGCTCGTCTGTTTGGATCCCCGCCACAGGTGAGCAAAAATGGAATGCTGATCTCAAGAAGGATGGCGGAAATCGAACGCGCAATACGGGCTTTTCCGCCCTTGCTGAACTGCGGGCCCCCGTTGATGGCGGGAGAGCCGGCGATAAGGAATCTTGGCTTATGACGCAAAGACGGGCGAGCTTCGTTGGGGGGCCGCATCTGGAGACCATTCCTACAGTTCTGCGCAATTGGCAACCTTCTTTGATGTACAAGGAATCTTGATGGAATCGAATGAGGGTTTGTCGTTCCATTCCATTGCCGATGGAAGTGTTCTTTGGAACCATGAAGCTAAAGTGCTGAACTATCGAGCTTTGCAGCCACTGGTAGATGGCAACCAAGTGTATCTCGCCGCAACACTCGGTGAAGGTGTCCAATTGTTGCAAGTAAGCAAGGATCAGGATCAGTGGAAAGTGGAAGTGCTGTGGAACACACGCGATCTAAAGCCTGATTTCAATGACTTCATCAAGCAGGGCGATTATCTCTACGGCTTTGATTCCAATATCTTCTCTTGTATCGATGCCAAGACTGGAAAACGTCAATGGAAGAAAGGTCGCTATGGAAATGGACAAGTATTGAGCTTGCCAGCGTCCGAGCAACTATTGGTGATCAGTGAATCAGGTGAATTGGTATTGCTTCACGCAAGTCCCAAGGGGCTCGAAGAATTGGCCAAGATACCCGCCATTGAAGGCAAAACCTGGAATCACCCGATCGTCATTGGAAATCGCATCTACGTCCGTAATGGCGAAGAAGCGGCTTGCTTCAGCTGGGAATGAGTGCGATCGAGTCGTTGATAATGCAACAATGTTATCGGCCGTCACGAAGTCGATCGCCGAGGAAATCGTCGAGCTCCGAGATCGCGTAGATTTTGTCGATCGTCGTTTGCACATCGTATTCGACACGATGAAACTCTACCGATGCACCATCGAAAATCACGTAACAGCTACGCCAATCGCCATCGCGCGGTTGGCCTACCGATCCAACGTTGATCATGGCCTTATCGGTCGTCAGTGGAAATCGCATTCCACATTCTTCAGGTCGGACGAATTGCATATCGGCGGTGAAGACACCTGGGACGTGCGTGTGCCCTTGGAAGCAATACCCTTGCACCATCGAGAAGAGCTTGTCCATTTTGCGACGATTGAACACGTCTTCAGGAAAGACATACTCATTGATCGGATTGCGTACCGATCCATGAACGAACATGACTTTGCCTTCGCGACGCGTTCGAGGAAGGCGACTAGAAAATCGAGTCGCTTACGAGCTGCTTCGGGAGGATTGGAACTTTCGAGTTGTTTTCGAGTCCAGAAGATGGCCTGTTCCGCGGCATTCGAAAAGCCTTCGGGATCGAAGATTGCTCCCAGGTCGTGATTGCCTAGAATCGACGCATTCAAGGTCGATACTTTGTCGACGCATTCACACGGATTGGGGCCATAACCAACGATATCGCCTAAGCATACGATCTCATCGCATTGCTGCTGCGAGATATCCTTCAATACCGCTGTGAGGGCTTCCAAATTTCCGTGGATGTCGCTGATGATCGCCCGTCGCACGTTCGGACCTATCCCTTCTCATCAGGACGCAATGCTCTAGCGTCCTGTCCTTAAGCGATCACCGAGCATATTATCGAGCTCGGGCACCGCGTAGATCTTCTTGATGGTTGTTTCGTAATCGTATTCGACACGACGGAAGTATATCCTTCGCTCACGACGATCCAAGATAGCATAGCAGGATCGGCGATCTTCGTCGCGCGGTTGCCCGACGCTTCCAACATTGACCATCAATTTCTCTCTTCCCAAAGGAAACGAGAAATCGATATCAGGTGGGACGAGAAACTCGTAATCTTCAGTGAACACGCCCGGCATATGAGTGTGCCCCTGAAACGAATACTGAGGAATTCGCGAGAAGAGGGTATCGATCCGAGGACGGTCATAGACCGTTTCGGGGAATACGTATTCGTTCGTGGGATCTCGCGGGGATCCATGCACAAACAGGAATTGATCTTCCGTATATTGCCGCGGCAATTCGCTCAAAAAATCCCATCGTTTGTTGATGACCGGTGCCCGTCCGGATGCTGGATCATCCAACCGATCCCGAGTCCAATAGATGGCTCGCAATGCCACTGGATTGAAACCATCTGGATCAAACAATGCCGCTTGATCATGATTGCCCATGATCGTTAAACGGCATTTTTTCATGACGGTATCCAAGCATTCGCATGGATTGGGACCGTACCCAACGACGTCGCCCAAGCAAATGATTTCGTCGACCGATTGAGTGGAGATGTCTGCAAGCACCGCGTTCAGCGCTTCGAGATTTCCGTGGATGTCGCTGATTAACGCTTGCCGCACTGATAGACCCCTAACTCGACCACCCGTCCAAACGAACCGAATTTGTTATTCTAGATATAGCACTTTAATCGGACAAACCCTGGCTCAAAACTAGGGGAAACTGGTCCTGCTTTGGTGCCGGACACCCCCATAGTGAGTAGCTGAGATTCCATGCATTCCGTCTCGAACGATCATTCCGCCGCCATTCTAGCGATCGAAACCACCGGCAAATCGGGCTCGATCGCCCTTTCTTGGAGGAATGAGGTTCATGGCAGGGACTTGTCTGCAGAAGTCGGTTCGGCCCAAAGCCTCGCTCCAACCATCGAAAAATTATTTCGAGAAACGAATTGTTCACCGAACAATCTTTGCGGTATCGCCGTGGCCGAAGGGCCTGGTTCCTTTACAGGTCTTCGTGTCGGTATCACAACTGCCAAAGTCATGGGCTATGCCTTAGGGATTTCGGTGCTAGGGATCGATTCTTTGGAATGTATGGTGGAAGCGTATCGACATCGATGCGCACACTCGGTGGACCGACCTCATTCGATTTGGCCCATGATGGAGGCTTACCGGGGAGAATGGTTTGGAAGTTGTTGGGCGATCGATGCACAAGGTAATACGGCATGTGTTTGCAATTCGAGAGTCGATACCGTCGATTTTTGGATCGAGTCTATCAAGGCTGCATCTCATGCGTCGCAATCCTGTTTGTTGGGATCGGTGGTGACCAAAGCATGGCCAAGACTCGAAGGCATTCCAGGATGTCGTATGGAATCGACGATCGAACCCAAAGCGATCGATGTGCTGCGTCTAGCGCAACGACGCATGAAATCGGATTGGATCGATCCCATGGCATTGCAACCCAAGTATCTGCGTCGCAGTGCTGCCGAAGAAAAGGCAACGGCTCGTGCGGACTGAATTCGATTTCATCATTGTCGGCGGCGGTACCGCTGGATGCATCGTCGCTTCGCAGTTGGTCGAGCAAGAACGCGGAACGGTTCTATTGTTAGAGGCTGGCAGTAGGGCGCATGGCCCCGATGTTTCTGTTCCATCACGTTATGCCAACTTGTTTCAAAGTGCTCGTGATTGGAACATCAAGACGGTACCGCAAACTGCCATGCAAGGGCGATCCTTGCCCTACCCGCGAGCAAGAATGCTCGGCGGTTGTTCGATGATGAACGCCATGATCTATATGGAAGGTGCCCTCGAAGATTGGCAATTCGACGATGGAACATGCTTGACCCATTGGAGCCCGCGCGATTGTGAGCCCGCATGGAAGCGAGTCTCGGAGCGAATGCACTCTCAACGACCTCTTGGTCCGCAGTTTGGATGTTCGCAAACCTTTCTTGATGCGGGCGCGGAGATGGGATGGGATTTATGGAATTCGGCGTCCGCGCATGCGGAGTTGGGGATCGGTCCCTTCCGTACGACGATCGACAATGGGAGACGCGTCACGAGTTTTCATCGCTACTTGAAACCTTGGATGGGCTCAAGCTTATTACAGGTACAAACCGATGGTTCCGTGAAGCGATTGCTTTGGAAGGATCAACGTGCCATCGGAGTGCAAGCCGATATTCATGGACAAGAGGTACTTTATTATGCCAAGCAGGCCATCATCCTTTCCGCAGGTGCCATTCATAGCCCAGCCATTTTGCAGAGAAGCGGTGTTGGTGATCGCGACACCTTGGATGCAATCAACGTGCCATGCGTTGTAGAGCATCCTAATGTTGGACACAACCTCCAAGATCATTGGATCGTACCCATCGTCTATCACAGCGATGCGTCCCAAGTCGCTTCCAAGCCACCCTCGCGTTCGGATCGACTGCAGTACGTTTCGAAAAGAGAAGGCCCAGTGTCGAGCAATCTGTGTGAAGTTGGCGGCTTCGGAAGGTTGGGGGCGGGATGTGCGCGTGTGGGTGACAGTGGCATACCCGACTACCAAATCCATGTTACGGCTCATCACTATTTAGAATTTCCGACCAAGCCGGAACCGGTACCTGCGATGAGCGTGGGAGTGACTTGGTTGCGTCCGAAGAGTAGAGGCTCAGTTCGCGCGGTCATTCGCGATGGGCATTTCGCGGTTGATGTGGATCCCGCCTATTTTCGGAATGAAGATGATCTCGATCATGCCATCGAAAGTTTGATGGAAGTTCGGAAGATTGGAAATACGGAGGTATTCCAGCGGCATCAACTCCAGGAAATATTTCCAGGTCCTCGTTGGAATTCTCGCGATCAATGGGCCAAGATCGTACAGCGGTTCGCGACTACTTTGTTTCATCCGGTGGGAACCTGCCGCATGGGAAACACAAATGACTCCGTTGTGGACCTGCAACTGCAGGTGCGCGACGTCGAGGGACTGTACGTAGTGGATGCATCGGTCCTCCCATGGATCCCGCGTGGAAACACGCAAGTTCCAGTGATGATGGTTGCCGAACGATTCCTCGAATGTTGGGATCGCTCGCGTTCTGATTTCTCGTAGGAATGAGCATCCTTGTCACTTCTGTTCTCATGGCGAGAGATGACGTACAATCAGAGTTGTGATTGCCAGGAGAAATGCTGCGAGTTTACCTTGATTGGAAAACGACTTGGTATAGCATCGCGTCGTGGTGACGATGTTCACCTATTGGCAATACCTTCCTACCTTCTCGTTCAATCTCCCTCCCTGATATCAAGGAACGTGGAAACATGGCCGTTGCAACGCAAACCAATCGACTGCCCGAAGTGGATTCCTTTCTAAGCACGGCGATACATAGTGGATTTGTGGGAGGGAAAGAAGTTGCTTCGTCCAATGGAAGTACCTTTTCCACCTACGATCCGGGATCGGGTGACAAGTTGGCAGAGGTGTATGCGTTGCAAAAAGAGGATGTCGATCGAGCCATCGATGTAGCCAATCAAGCCTTTCAAAAGCAACCGTGGGCCAAGCTACCTGCCAATGAACGATCGCGATGGTTGCATCGATTGGCCGATGCTGTCGAAAAGAAGAAGCCGATCATCGCTCAAATCGAGTCGCTCGATGCCGGCAAGATCGAAGCGCAAGCACAGGGGGACGTCCAGAATTTCGTCGATACGATCCGCTATTTCGCAGATCTCGCGCAGTTCGCGCGATTGCAGTCGGTTCTGCCCGTCAAAGGCCACGAAGCTTGGACGAGTCGTCATCCTTGGGGAGCTTGCGGGTTTATCTTTCCTTGGAATTTCCCGTTCCTTCTGATCGGTTGGGGAATCGCTCCAGCGCTGGCGGCTGGGAATACGGTGGTCATTAAACCTGCCGAGGATACACCTCTATCCGCCCTTTATCTGGCGAAGCTCGCTCAGGAAGTGGGCCTTCCCGATGGTGTGATCAATGTCGTTCCTGGATTGGGTTCAACGGCCGGTGCAGCTCTTTCGGGAAGTCCCAAGATCAAACGAATGTCCTTTACTGGGTCGCCTGAAGTAGGCCGCATGGTTGGGGAAGCATGTGGACGAAACTTGGTGCCAGTGAAGTTGGAGTTAGGAGGGAAGGGGGCCGCTGTCATTTTTGATGATGTGGATGTGAGTCAAACGGCAGACAAATTAGCGGCCGCGATTACCTTCCACACCGGACAAGTTTGCTGTGATGCCACACGATGGTTGGTTCACAAACGCATCTACGACCGATTCGTTTCGGAATGCATCGATCGCTTGAAGAGAGTTCAGGTCGGATATCAGCGCAGCCAAGGATCGCAGATGGGACCGGTAGTCAATGCCAAGCAACGTCAGCGCGTCTTAGGATATCTCGAGCGAGGGCAGGCGGATGGAGCGAAGTTGCTTTTGGAAGGTGGGCCAGCCGAGGTCGCCGGATACGAAGGGCATTTCGTCAAGCCTGCATTGCTTGAAGGAAGCTTGGACAACATTGCTGCGCAAGAAGAAATCTTTGGCCCTGTGGCTTATCTTTGCCCTTTCGAAAATGAAGAACAAGCGATCGAGATGGCGAACCATACCGACTACGGACTCGCCAACAGCGTTTGGTCATCCGACCTCGCTCGCGCTAGCCGCGTGGCGGATGCGATGTGCGCCGCCAATAGTTGGATCAATGCGCATAATGTCTTTCCACACGGTGTTCCCTACGGTGGTATCAATAAGAGCGGGATGGGGGGCGGTGTGAATTCCATTGAAACTCTGTACGATTATTGGCGAAGTCTCTCGATCGTACGTCCGCTCTAGATTTAGAAAGCCAATTTATTCGTCATGGATCGACCTCTTCGCATCGTTTTGATGGGGACGGGACCGTTTGCAGTCCCGTCCTTTCGTGCTTTAGTGGAATCCCAAAAGCATTCGGTCGCGCTATGCATTACCAAACCCAATCCGCCGGTGGTGGGTAAGGGGAAGGCACCCATCAATCCCGTCTATGAATGGGCACTGGCACAGCAACTAGAGATCTATCAACCAGCAACGATCAACGAGCCGGCGGCGATCGCCAAGCTTCAAGAGATCCGCGCGGATCTCTTCTTAGTATGCGACTATGGGCAGATCTTGAGCGCCGAAGCCTTGAGTCAAGCGAGGCTCGGTGGGATCAATCTCCATGGGTCGTTGTTGCCACGGCATCGAGGTGCGGCACCTGTGCAGTGGGCCATATTGCGAGGCGATGCTACATCGGGTGTATCGGTGATCCATATGTCGCCTCATTTGGATGCAGGCCCCATCCTCGCGACGCGCGAAACACCCATTGGCGAACATGAGACGGCCGAACAACTCGAACCGCGGCTCGCGGAACTCGGAGTGGATTGCACGCTTGAGTCGATAGATGCCATCGCCAAAGTCGATAGTCTCGAAGCGGTGGCGACTCTAGGAACTATTCAAGATCCAGCGCTAGTTACGAAAGCCCGTCGCTTGAGTAAGCAGGATGGAGTGATCGATTGGAGCTATTCCTGTCGTGTGATCGATCGCGCGATTCGTGGTCTGCAACCTTGGCCTGGAGCTTACGGTGAATTGAATTTGGATGGGTCCAAGCAATTGCGAATCGTTATCAAAGATTCGTACCCACGGCCGTATCAAGGGGCGATAAACCCCACTTGGTTTCCGGGCCAGGTATTGTTTGGAAAAGCCTTGGAACACGACTCGAACACTGCCAATCTTCCCAACGTCAGGACGCCAAATTCGGCATTGCCAGCGATGGGATCATCGTGATCGATTCGTTACAACCCGCAGGCAAGCGAGCCATGTCCAGTAGCGTTTCTGGCAGGCTACCAACGCTTTGAAGAGATAAGTGATTCCCCCAGCCGCCAATCGCTTGTTGCAACAATTATCGTAACCACAAGCAATGGAAATTTGATTATTCCGATGTTTGAACTTCTTCTCTCAATTGCTGCATGAGGTAATGAAGCAACTTTGGTTTCTGATGTGACTGTAGAGGTATTCCAGTTTCAATTCATCGACATGTTGAGCGATAGTATCGGCCACGACGGCTCGCATACCATTTGTCATCAGCGGGAACGATATACCAAGGTGGCTTTTTCGTGCTGAAGTAGTACGAGCAATGACTCGTATGCATCTTGATAATCTTTCCATAAATTGCGTTCGACAAATCACCTTCATTGAACTTCCAGTGCTTGGCGGATCTTCAAGACGTTCCAGAAGTCGTTTGCCCTGTTCCTTTTTGGAGACATGCAAGAAGAACTTGAGAATTTGAACGCCACTTCTCACAAAGGTCTTTTCAAATTGCTTGATCTCTTCAAGCGTTGACACCAAAGGAATCCACATCCTTGAGCTTCGGAAGTTTCTGTGGCTTTAGGAAATCGGGGTGAACGCGAACCACTGGCGAACTTCTTCATAGTAAGATCGATTATGAAATGCTGATCATGCCGCATTCGGAAGATACCGCATCGGCCTCCATAAGAAATGGTGCTGCAATTCTTCCGAGTTCGAACTTTGAAACTGTGGACACGACATCCTTGCGGATTGACGCCATTCATGACACTTCGGCAAATGATCATCTTTTCCGGCAGCATCCATGCCCACTGGAGGATGATAAGTACGGAATGGCTACCGGCAGCGAACAGTTTTTGTTGAGCTTCTTGAAGGAATGAAACGTCTGCTTGAGAGTGACATCGAGCACGTAGTCTTGTCGCTCAAGTCTTTTCCGGAATCGGTATCGATCTTGTCGGATTTCACCTTCATCCCTCCGCAACGAAATTTCTTAGCGGGCTTGATGTTGTGATTCTTTACTCATGATGGCATTCATTTCGAAGAAGGTACATGATCGTCATTTAACTATTCAATCCTCGTCCGGTGCTGCATCAACTAGTCGAAGGCAACGCGTCGAGCGATCCTTCCTCTGCAAGCGACGAAATTTTGCGAGAAAACAGCTGACGTTGGGGTTGGGCGAGGCGATGGCTTGTTTTGAGTAGGCACGTTCGACCTTTGCCACCCGCAGCTCGTAGTGCTCATACCAGCAGGATTTCCTGTTTCTTGGGCGACTTGATGTTCAGCATCATTTCTCCAATGCGCGATCGCTTCGAGCGACTCCCAATAGGAAACGGTGATGCCAAATCCTTGAATCGCGAGCACTTTCAACACCGAGAAATCCTGGTTGTTGCTGAGCGGCTCCACCATGCGATCGGCCATGGCAGCGCGCTCTTGGTCGCCCAGAGAATTGCTCGTAACGAGGAAAAAATAACGGCGTAGTAGGAGGAGCTTGGGAAGTTTGCTAAACGGGGCGTCATTCGTAGGTCCTAAGACAGAAGGCGGAAAGGTAATACAAGATTACGCAGCTAAGAGATCACACTAACATCGTCGGATTGCCGCAATAGTTATCGGCGAATCTTGATTCGTTTTCAATCAATGTTGCGAAACGATGCTCGTAACGCTGGTTTCACCTCGAGTGTTCTGCTTCCTCAAAAAATGAAAGTACAATTCGGAGTACTTATACCGGGTGGAGTATGATCCAGTAGAACTCCGAATCCGTTGCGAAGCGAATGGTTGGAAATGGCGAACAATGATGCGATATTTTTCTTTAGGTTCTGCAGCTGTTAGCCGCTCTCCTTTTTTCCTAGCTTCGGGAATCATGAAGGTTTTCATGTTTGATTCCGTAAGCAAAGATGTGCCTTCGTTCGGTGCATTGCCAAAGAAAATTTGGATAAGCCTCGGCGTTCTCGAATTGGTGTGCGTGATGGGACTGGTGATTCCCGCAGCGTTGCATTGGAATCCTGGACTAACTGGATGGGCGGCTTTGGTGTTGGCATTGGAAGCTCTTCTCTTTATTGCTGTTCACATAAAGTATCGAGAGGTGTTTCCGATTCTATTTCTGTTTGGGGCTGGGCTTATCGATGGCGTTCATCGCCCGCGTAGATGATTTGGTTTTCCATAACGGAATGATGGTCCATGGGAATCAGACATATCAGACGAACATTGGATAAAGTGGAGATGAGTGATATGATTATTTTTGTTGGCATGTTTATGTGTTCTTTGGTTAACCTGATAACTGCTGCTCAGATGTCCGTGGTCCAGGTGGGAACGGATGGATTGACGGTCGCCAGTACTCAGACGGTGATCGTTCCGGCCAATACCTTCGCTGCTTTACGACGTTGAAGGTGATTGAATCGGATCCACTTCCTGCTATTTTGAAATTAAAGATCTAAAAAAGGCTGCAAAGGCTTATACGACCTGCGGGATTTCAAGATGTTTCCTGCTGCCGACTCGAATTCTCGAAACCGAGTGGAGAAGGTGCTCGATGCATGGCGTGCAGCATATGGCCTAACAGGGGAGCTACTTCTTCCGAGCAACTTAGAATCAGGGACCGCCCTTTCGCATGTTTCCTTTGACATTCACCTCGAAGCGACCAGAAGCTGATGAACTCGCCGCACTTCCCTATGTGATCTTCAAACGCCTCAAAGAACACAATGTTTTTGAAGCATGTGATTTCAAGTTTCTTTTCATTGGAGAATTGCGTGTTCCGCAAATGAAAGACGCCTATCCAAAGGCGTTTGCAGAAGCGAATTCTGATGCTAAAGCGTGTAATGTTATCTGGGCGCTCCTTGGGGAAACTTGCAGCTATGACACCTGAAGTGAATGGGCGCTGGTGGGGATGGAGTGCTGGGTACGATGGCCATTCATGGGACCATAACGCAGCACTGAACCCGCTTTCTCAATTCAAACCGAAAGAAAACGAAGTCTTTGGGGCCGATCCAAACGAACTTAAGCGGTCCTGCTCCTTAGAGCTGAGATACAGTCTCGATTGAAAACGCTGGATGATAGACAACAGGGATCACAGAGTTCACGCATGCGTGACCAATGTCCGTTTAGGTGGATCGATGAAGCGATTGTCGCGCGATGATGGCTTTGCATCGCGCCTGTGCTGACTTTGGTGGCAAGGTGACGTGAACATTGCTTGGCTGGTATTGCAGTTCGTAGCTAGAATGGGCTAGTCTTCTGCATGTCTGTTCCTGGTATCTGCTTCCCAAGGGGCTCAGTGAAGGGAGGGGCGATGTTGCGATTGTGTTTTGAGGCTTTCGGAAGGAAATGATCTTGAATCTAAGCTCGCGTGAGATCTGCGTTCTCCTCTGCTACGGTGCTCTTACGATCGCCTCGCTCTACGTGGGCGGGTGGCTTACTAGTCTCACTTTGATCTTCGGATGCATTTTGGCTTCAGCGATTGCAATCGTCGCGATGGTAGGAGAGCGATCGCAACGAGTGTTCGGGAGAGGATTCCTCGTTCATGCTATCGCCTATTCGTTCATTGTTTTGGCCGGAGGCTACCATGAGATGGATCCAATGACGGGCCGTTTGCCTACGACGCGGATGTTCCTTTGGGTGCAATCGAATCTTGCCAAACACCAAGACATTGCTGATGCAAACTATGGCTCCTCGGACGGCGGCTTGGCGAAGAGTCGATCCGCTGCTGTCTTAGGTACCAGCGAGACATCCATGTACTTGAATGAGTTCCGCGGACTCTCGAACGAGTTGATGCTGTCGCACCTCGCCTTCGCGCTGTTCCTTGGTTGGATGGGAGGCAAGTTTGCGCAAGGAGTTGCTCGCGAGTCCATCGAGTGAATCCATAGGGTAGGTCCAACGATGCACTTGATTCTTCGCTTCCACTTTAGGATGAAAAAGTCGATGCCATTGAGGTCCAATGGGGAAGCGGATTCGGTAGGGATCCATCGTAGCGTTGGCGTTTATCAGGCCGATCGAAGGATGATTCCTTCAAGCCAACTAGCGATGCGTGCAATCATTGGAATTCGTTGCACGTTGGCTCTGATTGCAACGCTACTTTTTACCTTCCAGCAAGGTCTCGCACAGAACACTTCGCAACAGGAACTGCTGAAACTCGTTGCTACGGATCCTCCTTACGTCATTGACGCCCTTGTCACGTCATTACCTGAAGAAGGACTTCAGGCTGAAGTCATTCAAAAGTTACTTCAGTTCTTGGATGACGACCGAATGGTTGTCGAACACTTGATGGGGCGCGAGACTGTCAGCAGTCGAGTGGCGATGAAGTTGCACCTCCTTGCGTCGACTTCCGTGGAAACCATTGTGGACGAGCTTCCAAAGCTCACTACGAATCGTAGCAAGCAACTTGCATTGGAAGTGATTGCTTCGATCGGAGGCCCGAATGCCGAGGCCTATTCCGCACTTTTACCATGGTGTTATGAAAAAGATGTTGTATTGCGAAGTCGCGCCATCGCGGCGCTGAGCGCTGTTGGCGTGGACGATTCCACTACTGTTCAGCAATTAGGAAGGTTTCTGAAGGATCCCCATCCTTACGTTCGAGGGGTTACGATCGAAACGCTCATACCGAAACAACACCTTGTGGATCCCTTCCTCAAAGAGATCATTTCCTTGCTCGACGATGAATCTGAAGTTTTTATGTTGGCATCGAAGGACATGATGATCTCACAAAGGATACAGGAGAGCGTTGCAAAATTGTTGGCATTGAAGGGGCCAAGTGCCAAAGCGGCTCTACCGAGGCTCTGGGTTCTCACCGGCGCTGATTACCCAACCAATGTCCGCATTTGGTCGGCCGCTGGGCTTTGCAACGTGGCAGAGTCACCTCCTGAGGAAGCGATGCAACTATTGGGACAACTTTTGCTTCTGGACCGCGACGAGGAGTTCTGGATGAACGATGCGCCCGAGGCGATTGGGATACTCGGTGGCAAGGGGAAGTCGTTGCTCGAGAATTTGGAGCAAGCTAAATCTCACAAATCGGCGGCAATGCGATCACGATTGTCAGAAGCCTTTTTTGCCCTCGATCCCGCAACGGCCATCAGCAGAATACTCCCGTTGATGGATGATGACGACGAAGGTGTAGCAGTTTCGGTCATTGAATCGCTAAGCTCGCGTGAAATCTCGGAACCTCGAGTGATGGAAGCCTATATGGGAGCTTTAAAGCGAACAGGCTCCCCATTTGACGAGCCTGCTCATTCGGCTGTAAAGGCCCTAGGAAAACTCGGCCCACGAGCCATCATGGCTCGCAGCGCGCTTCAGCACATGGCAACTTCCGATGATATATCAGAGACTTTGAAAGACGATGTGAGGATGGCTCTCAAACGCATTCCGTCCTTCAATCCGTGAATGCATTTGTTCCCTCTTCCAAATTCGATGTCCGAAAAAGGATTTTCCGATGAAGTTATGGATTTCGATACTGTTGGTTTGCTTCGCAGAGTTTGCTCTGGCTGACGAACGTGATCGACGTGAGCGAGAAAGGCAGGAGAGAATCGAGAGCATTCGGTCCGAGTTAGCAACGATTCCAGATCATCCATGGGCAGGAGAGTACATCCGTGGATCATCGAACTTCACGGCTCATCTATGGGTCGCGCCAAAGTCTGGGGCGGTTTACCAGTTTCGAAGTTGTTTCGGCTTCGAGGGGAACATTGGTACGTTGGTGGATAGCGACTCGGAATTGAGCATTTCGTGGAGATGGAATGACGTGAGTTATCCCCAGGGAATGGATGTTTACATACCAGTTCGATGGGGAGGTGAGGTCTTTCTGGTTGCTCAGCAAAACCTATTGGATTTTGGTAATGATGCTCGATCCGATAGCCCCTATTTTGAAAGCAAGCCCTTCCGCCGCAAAGATCCAAATGAACATGAGTCGGATTCGAAGCCACTAGGCAAGATGGTGTATCCTAAAGGGTACGAAAAGTATCGAGATGTTGAGAGTATCGAAGCAGTCGTAATTCATGTTTCGCCGCCAACCATTAAAATCATCGACGAGAAACGCCACTTCGAACAAGCGTTCATAATCAATGCTGGAAAAGAGCAAGGTGTTTTTCCAAAGTCAGAACTCAGCTTTTTAGAAGGCAATAAAAAGACTCCGTCCGGGGTCGTGAAAGTTGCGGATGCGACTACCGCCACTCTAATCGTGACAACGATACTCGATAAGGATGAGGAAGACCCGTCGATCCATTTAGGTGAAAGGGTTGTGTCGCAACGATCCTTACCAGAAACAAACGATAGTAAGTTCTTCGTAGAGCTCTTCAAGCCATGTGTTTGATGCTTTGATGTCCCGCAGGGACGTCGGAATCCCCTATTGATTACGAGCAATCCAACATGTCAAGAATTCGATCGATCCTGAACGCTGTTGTCGTCGTTTGGATCATGAGCTCCATGCCAAGCAACCTCCAGCGCAGAAGCCCTTTTCCATGAAGCGTTTGACGATACAAATCTTGTTGAGCGGCAATGGTACGATGGAAAGAAGTTTCGCATCGTCGGTAATGCATGGTCAGGAAAGGGATGTATCGAATACGAATGAAGCGATGGTGGAACTCAGCCGATAGAATCTTCTGGTATTCGGCATCTCTTTGAACCAACCAACGAGGTTTGGCTTCGCTTTTATGTCAAACTCTCCCGGCTGGAAATGGTCTCGCAGGAGTTATCATCCCCATTTTATGCACTTCGCGAGCAAACGAAAATTCTAAGTGGCATGGTCCGGCGAGCAGTCATCCTGACCCTTTATGTGGAGCCAGTGAACAGTAGCTGCGTTTGGCGGCGACCGATATGCAGAATCAGGATAGGCCACATGAAGCTGGCAAGGGCCATAAAGGAGTGGCAACGGAATGATCTATGACAGTGCCGAGACACTCTTCGATGACGATCAATGGCATTGCATCGAGGCTCGTTTCAAGCTGAACACGCTAGACCTTGAAAAGGATCGTCCCAATCCCGATGGAATCGTTCAAGGTTGGTTCGTGGGAAGTTGGTCAATCAATCAGACCCAGGTTATCTTGCGTTCCACCGATTTTCCGGCGATGAAATTCAGCAATTCTTGTTGACGCCCTATTTCGGCCCAGGTCTACTACCGCAGCTCGGCGATTATGGGTGGACGAGCTTTCGGTGAGTACAGAACGAATGGGAGAATTCCGGGAAGCAACTAGATAATAATGGTTATCGTGCTTGCCAGCGTACGGACGTGGCGAGACCGGCCTTGAAGCTTTCCTGGTCTGAATGGATTACTCGGTATCAAGTGGAATTGAGGTTTTTATGATAGATATACATCCACGCTTGCTTGGAGGTGCCATTGTTGGGCTTCTGTGTGTGCTCCCAATGTTCGCCATTCTGGTAGTCGTCATCATCGGATTTTCGAATCAACAAGAAAAGGGACTAAACCGCCCTTGTGCGTCGGGCAAGTGGCTCAAATCTACGATGAATACAAAGGATCGCTGAAAAGGGTCGCTGAATTGCATAGACTCGTTTCATTCATCCGATGCGAGACGGACTACGTTCGTTGATGGAATGCAGATTACGTTTTCCAATTTATTTCTGTTGTGTGTGGCCGCTCTTGCGATAGCGTTCCCTCTAGTGATCCTGTGGCTCTTGTGATTTTCTTGGGAATGACGTTTTGGGATTTGCATTGCGGTCGGCCTTGGTTGTTGTACAGGCCAGCTTCCGTTTCCAAAACCCGTTCTTCATGGAGCGATTGGTGTGTCACACTGCCTTGGCTTTTTGTCGTATAGCTATTGTCCAGTGTATTTGCCATTCGTTTTGATAAATCGATTGATGGATCGGTAGTGATTCAAAGGCATTCAGTGCAAATGATAGAGAAGCGTCCGAAGTCTCGGGTGTTTTCGTTGCTTGGTGGAATCCACCTCCGTTTTCGTCCAACCCTAATGGACCAATCTTGGGCGGATCGGCACAAGAGCGGCGGCATCACTGGGTTTCACGTAATAGCATGGACCTAACTCTGCCTGTCCTGCTATGTATTCTATTTTTGTTGCTGATCGATTCTCCTCGGGTTCATGAATAGGCTTCGTGAATTTGCGAGGAGGCATGATGCAAGGTCGAGGAAATGCAGCGGCGTCTATCGTCTTAGTGATGTTTGGATGTGAAGAAGATTTCGATGGCGGCCAGCACTGATCGATGAAGCAAACGATTTAGCAATGAACCAGGGCCCTGCCATGGACAACCAACGAAAACCTGTTTTCGCGCGACCACCACCTGAACGGCGTTTGCATCATGTCTTTCAGCACGCTATTCGATACCAATACCAGCCCGAGTCATTTACCGACTTTTACCGGAGTAAGATTCCTATCGGTTTTGGTTGGCCGATGGTGGGAGTTGAGGGGATGATCGAACGCGAAACGCAGCAGATTGCGACATCTCCGCAGCAACTTTGGAGTGGTTTGGAGAGCCACCATATCGTTTGGGTCGGCGGCTGCATCGATTTTGCAGTAGCGATTGCTCTGTCTTTAGTGATGTTCGCGGTCACAGGATGAAGTTTCAGTCGCGTTTGCATTTGAAATGGACCGTCGGTGGATGCCTAGGCTTTTTGGCTTATTCGGCTTTGGTGGTTCGAATCGCCAGCTATCATGGCAGCGGATGGAGGGTATTTTATCCTGATTATGCGAAGATGGATTTAACATCTGCGCTTCTTTGACTATGCCGAGATCATTGTGTGGATAAAGCTGTTTGCCAGTTGCATATGAAGCTTTCCGCGCTGTATTTCTCCTTTTTTGCAATCGCAAATGGGAAACGCATCCGTCGGTAGGATCTGGGCATCCCGTTTCGCCTGGAAATGATGGATGTCGATACGGGATGGAATGTCGATCGCCCATTGACGAAACGAATGGAACAGCTCATTGATCGAGACAATCGTCAAGCAAAAATGCGTCATCTGTCAGTGTCGTCTATCAGATCAGCATCTAGCCAAAAATCATGCCAAAAAAGAGCAGTCACAAAAGTTGTAGAATAAAGGCTGCTGCCTCGACGGCCTTTGGAAGCATTGCTCCTATCAAATTCGGAGATCGAAAAGCTATGACAATGCTACTTTTAGTGGTCCTTGCTGCGGTTTCGACACCCCAGCGAATGGATCGATTGAAATACGGAGACCGCATGTACGGAATTCATGAAATTCCCATGCTGGGACTTTGGCACTATGGAGACGATGAACCTCTAGCGGTAGATTCAAAGCTCCCCAATTCGATAGCGGCGGCTCTGAAGTGGGTTGGGTACGAGCGAAGTGGAGCATTCACAGCTCAACACTTCACCTCGATAAAATCGATGCCCGCAAGAATGGAGAACGGATCAAGAACGAAGAGATCTTGGTTGGTAAAAAGTTCCCGCTGAAGGCAGACTGGTATACAGGACGCATCCACTTGGTTGTTGGCGGGACTAATGAAGAAGACAATCTGACCTGCGAATCGGTCATTGTCTTTTTCCACATTGAAAGGTGAAGTTGTCAAGACAACTTTTGGTGAAAGTTGTCTTTGGTTTTGCGTGGAATGAGGCACCCGCTTACATTCTGAAGTCCAACAATAAAGCTCAGCCATTCCAAACCTTGGTACCGGAATCAAACCAATAACCACTATGGGAAGCGCCTTGATGAGAAGAGCAGCATGTCCAAATTGCTTTCCATTGGACTTCTCAAGAACCATTTCTTCAAATTCGAGACTATCAACTGTACCCAACTAGATAATCGATTTGGAGGCGTTGTCGTAGCGTATGCCTCATTAGGATCCGATATCCCATTAAACTGCCGAATCTGATGATCGTGGTGCCTCCGTTGCTCGGATCCACTTTCTGGATGTTTCGTGGCAGCTTCGCTCCCAGATAAGCGAATGGATGCAAAGATATTCCTCTGGTTGGGTACGATTATGTTGGGATTGTTCGAGGTATGTTCATGGCATTAAGGGGCACTGTCGAGCAGAGTCAGCGAGCTTCTGCGGTTTCTAGGGTGTCAAGTAAACAAGACAATTAGCCCAAATCTTCGACACATTCTTCTTTCGAATGTAGAATGCATCAAATCATGGAAGATCGACGTACAGCGTGGTGGTCCACTTGGGTTGGAATTGGATTGTTGGTCGGATTTCTTCTGCTTCGATCAATCGCAAAGACCGCGAGACAATTTTGGTACATGCTCAATCCAGCCCATGCACCGAGAAGCAGTAGTTTTCGTTTGATTGGTCCATTCGGCGAGAAATCCTTATAACTATGGCGATACATGGATCAATCGGTATCGCAAACTGAAATCATGGTTCAGTCCAGCGACAGGGCTAAAGATTGCTCCGCGTATTATCATTCCGGAAGAAGATTTTGAGGAAGTTATTATTCAGAAGCCCAACCCATCCGATGGCAATGGTGAAGCGAACTCATTGCAATCGGATCAGGTCAAAGGGGCGATGGAAGGTTTAGGAGTTTCCCAGCAATGACACCAAGAGATGTGGTATTAGCTTGGGTGGCGGCATTCAACGATCGTGACCCAATCGCAGCTGCAGATTTGTATTGGGATGATGCCGTCAACCATCAGGTGTCAGCGGGAGCGCCGACGATTGGCAAGCAGGATATGCTGGAAGGTTTTGCCTCTTTTTTCCGCGCATTTCCCGACAATTACACACGTCCATTGAATTTGGTTTCGGAAGGAGATTGGGTTATCTTGGAATGGGAAGGTGGCGGCACTTGGCAGGGAGAGTTCGCTGGGCATGCACCGAATGGACGTTCCTTTCAGATTCAAGGTTGTGGTTGCTTCCACATCGTGGATGGAAAAATAAAATTCCAACGCGGGTACTGGGATCGCGCATCTTGGTTTCAACAATTAGGAATTCCCGTTGATTAGATGAAGCGACTTGAAAATCGGAATCCATTCGACTTTACGTGTTTTTGCAAGATTCCGTTCTGACAATTGTTGGCTTGAATGGCGATGGGCGAATTGGATTTGGCAACAAACCATTCTGGATGTTGTGCGAAGTCGATGAGCGAATTGGACGCAAGGGAAATGGAATCGCAATGGCGAAAACGAAATTGGGCCCTCAAACGCCTGCCGAACGCAAAATTGTAGAAGCCGACGTGAAGCAGTTGATCGAAAAGCTTGCCTCCTCACATAGTAAGCTCATCGCATCGATTCGCCGTAGATTGCGAGAGAGATTACCAACAGCATTTGAGCTGGTTTATGGGTATCGCGATTGGATCGTCATCAGTTTTTCTCCGAGTACGCGTGGATATGAAGGTGTTCTGGCGATCCATGCAAGTGAAGAAGGGGTAAAGCTCTACTTCAATCGAGGCAGGGAACTTGCAGACCCGAATAGGCTCTTGAAAGGTTCTGGCAAGCAAGCTCGTTGGATTCAAGTAGAAAGTCTCGCTACGCTCAAACGCGACGTAGTTGAAGAGCTCATCGAGCAAGCGATCGCACTCAACGATGTCCCATTTCCAACTAAGCAAATGGGAAGTTTGATCATCCAATCCACGACGTCAAAGTAGGTGGAGGATTCTTGAAGGAGATAGGGCCAGGTGCGGCGATCAAACTGCATGCCGATGCCATTGAGGAATACTTGGAGAGTCTACGCGCCAGAGATTCTCCTTTAGGTGTCGCTGAGCAGATCCTGGATTGGCCGAGCAATCATGGGGAAGGCTTGATATGTTGCTGGTCGATGCTTTCGGTTATCGATTGATATTTACGAATGTACCTGGTCCTGTGAGTCGTGGATCTTTACGCTACTCGGAAGAAAACGAGAACCTTCGTTCTTTCTACTGAAGTGCCAGAACCTCATCATCGTTCTGTTACGTGCAAAATTGCAGAAAGTCGTACTATCAAATGTCGTTCTTACACTCGCTCGCAGATCAGGGAGACCTTCGGACCATGCATACACCATTGCTGCTCGTCCTACTGGCCAGTGGTGGCACCACTGAACTCTCGGCATGGAAAGTATTCTTGTGCTGTGGATATGATTTGAAAAAAGTGATGTGGTCTGTATCGGTACCTTTGCATCGACGCAGAAAGTGGATGTACCTATCACAGATCAGATTTTTTAGGAAGCAACCCTGCTGATGTAAGTATATGCAACCAAATTCAAGGTCATGGCTACGATGAAAGGAAAGATTGCGTCCGAATCGATCGAGCTCATTCACTATGCATATGCTCCCCATGCGAAGGCTCCTGGAAACGGTCCACTCTTTATTGATTTTAACGATCCACCCTATCCCAATGTTCGAGTGATCAACCTCCTGAACCGTTGGCAGCGGCGCGTCTGAAACGTCCTAGAGATATTCCGGTACCTATTGTTTTTGAAAAGTACACGCCTTCGGGGAGGTTTTGACCCGATCGGTGGGCAATTGGATCTGCGACATTGATGACATCGAAGGTGGAAGAAGTTCGCGAATGAATCTCAATCAAGTCACGTTGCCAGCCAGAGATGTTCGGAATCGATTGCGTTCTATGAAAAAATGGGATTCCGTTTGATCGTGAATGCTGCTCCCTGCGTGAAGATTTAAGTCTCCGAAAGGGGAGGCAACACCTATCGAGCTGGCAGAAGGCATCTGAGTGCCATGGAGTGGTGGTATACTTTGAGTGCTCTGACCTGGATGAGAAGGTGGAAGAGCAGAGATTGGGGTACCGCACGAACAACTTCCGCGAGATGAGCCATGGTTGTGGCGAGAAGCTCGGCTTCGTGATCCTTCCTTGAACGTTCTTTGCTTGTATCGCGGCGGTGAAAATCGTCGATTTCCGCCTTGGCGAGGTTCGGGCAGAGTCGGCTTAAGATACTTATAATAGCGATCGTGATGGACTCAGCTCGCTCGCATTTGAATCGGCGCCCTTGGCTGCTGAGATACTCCGAATCAACTTGTTGGGTAGAACGCGATGGAGTCACTTGTCACCGTATTGATCAAATCGGATTTGTTCTCTTGTTCTTTGGAAAGCCGATCAATCCCAAATGGCAATTCAAGTTGATCGTCGCCGACAATTCCATTACCTATTCTCAAGGGTTACCGGCTTCGAGCCGAGGCAAGATTGAGAGTTTCTTTTGAAGGATTTGAGGCTCAGTAATGAACTGGTGGTTACAGGAAGACGCGAACATAACGGAAGGCTTGTGTACGATTCATCAGGATCAATGATGAAGGCACGAAGCAGCGTCGAAATTTCTTTCCCGACCAATCTGTAAATCGCAAGGGCCCCAGTTCACGATGATCTAACCGCTAGGAG
This sequence comes from Pirellulales bacterium, assembly GCA_046349875.1. GTDB lineage: Bacteria > Planctomycetota > Planctomycetia > Pirellulales > Pirellulaceae > JAXMBN01. Next base: position 12,391 of record JAXMBN010000032.1, on the reverse strand, counting down.
AGTTGAAGTTGCTTTTGTTAGCCTGGGGGCGATGATCGTTGTATTGAATCGTTGCGTTCGTCGATCGACAATGCGTTTCCGGGGAGTGGATTTCAATTGCTTCGTTTCGCCCAGAGTAGCGGGGCCATGTGATGAGTGGAAGCAGCTAGCGGTCGCCGCGCTGCGATCAACAGCGACAATAAAGTGCCAATGCGATCAAGGCCTCCAAGGAGTTCTCGTTCAAGTAGAAGCCAAGGAGTTTCTAGACATTCTTCGAAGCAGCCTGGTTCGTTAGTCGTCCACGCGAAGGGGCTTTTACTACGACTTACCAGTATTTGACGAGCTACAAGGGGTTGGCGTTTTTTACCAAAACGAGCGAAGCAATCGAGTTGCCTAGCTCGGTCGACTCGTGAACGCAAGATCGATTTCAATCCCTGACTGATGGAAGATGTACCTCAATCCCTGGGGATGGCATCGTTTTCTACAAGTGGATGGATCACTCGTAGCCAAAGCAACGTTACCATCACTCGATTGCAAGCGTGTCCACCGGGATCCATTGGAAATTAAGGACTGGGATTTACTTTATAGCTCAGGCTGGTAGCCTGCATTACGGTTTTGGTCGGATATTCTAGGTAGGCAGTGAAGGACGCGACGCAGAAAAGACGATTTTGATCGTTGGCTGTGCTCTGTTTGCGGCGTGGGGATGTTCTATGGAACCACCCAAACAGAGCGCTCAATCGCGTTCGGCCCAAACGATTCCGAGCTGCTACAGTGGCTTCCTCGGAGCAGATCGCATCGATGGTTGCAAAGAGTGCCATTCAGTATGGGGTTGCGATTCCGGGCCACTACGGGCGATTCCAAAGTTGGTGATCGGTGGAACGGACGAAGAGAACCCTCTACGTATTGTGGCGTTGCCGCGAAAGGGATCGAATCCTACTTCGGTCTCCCTACAAAATCGGATCGTGCCACGCCCTGATTCGTTACTATTCGCTCTACTAAAAGATTAAGGTCCTGGCGAGCGACGAAGTCACGGCTCAGGTACGTTTGACTGTAGGGCCACCACCGAGTTAGATCAGCAGCCAGGCGTTTCGACCTGGAACAAGCGGGATTTGGACCGTTGATCGAGAGTGAAGTGGGATCAAACCGAAACAGTTCAACTTAATCCTCCCAAAGGAAAAGACGTTCCTGGCTTTGAGGTGCGATTCCGAACCAGACGCTTTGAAGGGAAGCTTGATTAGCGTTCTTGCTAATCTACCTTTGAAGAAGCGGCAACGCTGTGAGATGGAAAGTTTTACCGCTTTTCGAGGAAGATCGAACGAGCACAGATCTCATGAGGTTGCATGGCTAAACCCAATCCGCATATGTCTCTTCGAACCGAATTCCAATCGACTGGCGCGATGAGTCGCTATTGCGGGCAGCGGTCCGAGTAAATCAAGAAGAGTGCATCCCTGCAATTTTTTCAGAGGAGTCCTTAGTATTCCTTTCGGAGCTAGCAGTATCTCTTCCGCGCCGCGGCATTCTTTTCCCTCAAGTGGCCCGAGAAGTGATCGAACAAATCGTGGTTGATGCTCTTCCGGAGAATCTAAGCCAGATTTATCGCGAGATCTTAAGTTTACAGGTATTGAAAGAAGCGGCTCTTGCTAAATACCAGTTTGAAGTTGCAGCCGAGTATCTTCATGGACAGCGACAATTGAAGATCGAGTTAGCGAAGATGCCCAGCCATACGATGACTCGCGAAGATATTCTTGCTGGCTTGGAACGGCTCGGAATTACCTTGCCAGAAAGTTGACTTCCAGTCCCTTGGAAGGTCTTATTGTATCGATGACAATCAGTCCCTTCGAGAGTTTTTCCATCAACTGCGAGCTACCGCCGGTCGCATTCGATTTGTTTCTTGGATCCATCTAGACGCGGCTTCGGAAAATAGGTTCATGAGTCGACCACATCCGAACTTGTTTGTAGCTGCCTTAAAATTGGCAATGATCACCACTCTGGGGATGATTTTTGGGGCGTATTCCATAGCGACGATCATTGCGGCACGCCAATCAAATCCAGCGGTTCCTACCCGGTATCCATCGGTTAGCGTGAGAGAGGCTCAACACGACCACGAATTGTCGGTCGAGGGACTGGGAATCGTCGCGGTACAATCGTCGAAGATCCAATCTTCCGTCATTATTGGCAAGTTGTCGATTCCGTTGCCGAGAAGTTCAGGGATAGGATGGATGTTGGCCATTGTTACCTTGTGCGCCACGATCAGCCTTGATTACGGAATAATACGTAGGTTGATGGAAGTTAGATCAGGCTAGCGAATCCATGAAGGGAAAGTGGCTTTCAAGATCGAAAACATGATTCTTTGCGTCTTTTGCCCAATTCGATCGTCTGTATGGGTAGAGGCAGTCGGTAGTCGATTGTTCGCCATCGAAAACGAGGAGCAAATAGAATGCCATCGAGCCATTTTGAAACTGTAAACAAATGCCATTGCTGCGGGGAAGGTCAAGTTTCGGTTCCCCCATCATGCTGTGATGCCGCTTCTGGCTGTTGCCCGCCAACACCATGCTGTGCGGTATGGGTCTGTTGTGCGATGCTGAGTTGTTGCATCCTACCCACATGCTGCACCGCACCATCGAAAAACCCATGAGGATTATGAAAAGCGATGGAACCAAAGACCGACGCGATTTGGGTGCACTTTAGTTCAGACTTGAAGAGATTTCTCCGCCGCAGAGTGGAGGACGATTCGATTGCGGACGATTTGCTTCAAGAGACCTTTGTTCGAGTCCATCGTAACATCGATGGATTGCAGGATGCTCAGAGACTTGCTGGATGGGTCTACCAAATCGCTCGGAATGTGGTGGCTGACCACCATCGTAGATCTCGGAATACTCCCGTTGAACAAGCGAAACTGGATTTGCTAAGTGATGATCTGTCGATTGACGAAAGGGGCGATGAGAAATCAGTCTGCTTAGGCGTCCTTTGGCTGAACGACATGGTTCAAGCTTTACCGGACGGATATCGAGAGGCTGTGCATCTTTCGGAAATCGATGGACGATCGCAGCAAGAGGTTGCCGATCAATTCGATTTATCCCTTTCGGGAGCGAAGTCACGCATACAAGGGAAGGGCCATGCTCAAAGACATGTTGATGCAATGTTGTTTGTTGGAGTTTGATTCAAGAGGCCAGGTGATGGACTGTGATCCCAAACCGAACCAGCAAGTATGTCGTCATTGCAATGACCTGCCCTCAAACCGCTGAGTTTCTTTGGTTACTCAATATCATGCAAGAATTGGGGAGAGTTCGGCCATGACAAAGATTGACGAAATTGCATCGGATTTGTTTCGATTGTCGATTTATATCCCCGAATTGGACATGCAGTTCAATCATTTTCTAGTTCGAGATGAACAACCATTGTTATTTCACGCAGGGTTCAAAAGGATGTTTCCGGAATTGCGGGAAGCCGTCGCCAAAGTGATCCATCCTTCAGAATTGCGGTACATTGGCTGGAGCCATTTTGAGTCCGACGAAATCGGAGCACTCAACGAATGGTTAGGTGTGGCCCCGTTGGCTCAACCTGTTTGCGGTTTGGTGGGCAAGCTTGTGAGCGTCGATGATTTTTCAGTGCGTCCAGCGCGAGGAATGACGTCCGAGGAAGTTTTGGTTACGGGCAAGTATCGCTTTCGTTTTCATGCAACACCTCATTTGCCGCACGGATGGGACGCGGGAGTTTTGTTTGAAGAGACTCAAGGGACGCTTTTCTGTTCCGACCTCTTCCACCATTTTGGCGATGTGGCTCCATTGACGTCATCCGACTTGATCGATCCTGCTCGGCGAGCTTTTCGGCGAATGCAACAAGGACCGCTTGCCGACTATATTCCATACACAAGGGATACGGCGAACACTTTGTATCGTCTTGCCGATCTAAATCCTTCGACCTTAGCCGTCATGCATGGATCCTCCTATCGCGGCGATGGGGGAAAGCTACTCATCGAATTGAGTCAAGTGATCCAAGGAGATTTGCCAAGTTAGAAACGTCGACTACAAAGTTGACTTCCAGTCCCTTGGAAGGTTTTTCAAGCATTGTCTTAAAACGTAGTCTTCACACCGTAGTTTTCAAGCATAGTCTTCAAGCCCCTTAGAAGACCTGCCGTTCTCGACCATGATACACTTGCTCAGCGATAGGATAGGGCTCTTCGCTTGCCCGATGTACTTATCAGCATGTCTTCCAAAGGAGAGAGCGGCGAATCGCTTGGAGCTACCATGTCGAACAACCCCTACGAATCTCCGCTTGCAATCCAGCAGTCGAACATAGGGCCATGGGAAATCGCTCTTGTGGAGAGGCTTATTGCGGGAGACGCAACAGAAGAGTGGCACTTGTATGACACTTCCGATCTTCAGTTCATGGGTCATCGGAAGCGGCAGGCGCTGCGGAATGAAATGGAGAAAAGGGCCATCGAGTCCGGATGTGAACCCATTGTGTTTCAAACAACCTTGTGGCGTTGCTTTCTCTTTATCCCCATTCTTCCCAAGGGAGCCTATGCAGTGATTCCCAAGATTGTTTTCGATGGGACCGAGGATGGTACACGCTATCGAGCCGTGCGCGTTCGCTTGGACTGGTTTCAGGTAACGCGGTATTATGCTCTGTGTGTTTTCCTTTTTTTGCTACTCCTTTGGGTAACGGCATGGTATTGGCTTTCTGATATCGTGGCCGTTTGAAGGAAGGTGACGTGACGTCACCTTCTGGGATGCAATCAAAAACAATCATCGATCGTCCCCAAATCAATCAGGTATGCAGATCGGAAATAATCATGTTGGAAGCGGATATCCAGATCATGGAGCCGAATGAGTGCATAGAATATATGCCCGTGCAAAATGGGAAGTGGATATCCTATGCTGACGTCTTAAATGGTTGGGCAAACGACGCCACGTTTCGGACAGACTTCACCGAATTGCTCGCCAGTTCGCCCTTCGATGCCTTTCGATGGGAGACTCCGGCGCTTACGAAGCTCAATGCGAGTCAACCATTTCGATTTGTTTTGTGGAATGAGCCCGAGTTTGTTTCGAGGAGCACCGATGGCACCGCATTTGAAGACTATTTCTCTGCGGATCAAGATCTTTGTGGCGTTGTTTCGTTCGCCAACCTACGAGGCGATGCAACACTCGTGGTACCATCACCAAGAACATCCAACTCTGCCTATGGACATCTAGGCGCGTTCTTGCGTCGAGGCCCCAGAGACCAGGTAGATGCATTGTGGCGTGTTGTAGGTCAAACTGTGCGTTTTAAACTGGGAGCGAGTCCGATTTGGTTGAGCACGGCAGGTGGAGGTGTCGCATGGCTGCACGTTCGAGTCGATGCTTTTCCTAAGTACTATGGGTACGTTCCCTACACCGAAATTTGATCACCATACCAAAGGGACGCCTATACCTTTGCTCGTACCACACAGCTAAAGAAGAGCGTTACAATCCACCGTTGCCATCGGATAGGTCGTTGCGGTTCAGAGAGTGTATAAGGAACTTAGGCAGTACGTTCGACTGCTGGCTTCCTAAAGAATGTTGTTGTACGAGAATGGCGTAGTGCATTGAGACAGGAATGGGGAATGAAAGGATTGACTTGGATTTTGTTGGCGATCGCATGTATGAGCATCGGTGTCTATCCACTGCTTTATGTATTGTTGGATGGGAAGTTTGGCTTGCTGCAACTCAAAGCCGATGAAACCCTTAATGCTCTTGTTTGGCGAATCAGTTTTTACACGCACATCCTAACGGGAGGCGTGGCCCTCTTCATTGGTTGGGGCCAGTTCATTCAGGCTTTTCGCGAGCGTTTTTCTTCATGGCATCGGTCCGTGGGAATGCTGTATGTGGTCATGGTAACTCTGAGCGGTTTGGCCTCGATCTATTTGTCTCTATTCACTTCCACGGGCTGGATCGCAGGGCTCGGTTTCGGAAGCCTTGCGGTTATTTGGCTCAGTGTGACGCTACGTGCTTTGCAGACCGCTCGCAGCAAGGATTTTGTCAACCATGAATATCTCATGGTCTACAGTTATAGTGCCTGCTGTGCCGCAGTGACGTTGCGATTGTGGCTCCCTTTCTTGATGGGAGTTCTTCGCTTCGATTTCTCCGTCGCCTATCCAATTGTTGCTTGGCTCTGCTGGGTTCCCAATTTATTCGTTGCTTGGTGGATTGTCTCGCGAAAGAAATATCATCGGAATGTTAGGATAGGCAACGCCAATAGCGTTATGCTCTGATTCGGCCCTTGGACCTTCAACTTCTTCGATGCCTAACGATTTCGTAACCCCTTTGCGCTAGGCTTTCATGGCGGGCATAGTTACAACCGAATGAGTCTCCTTCGGGGTAACAAAATAGTCACGCATTGGGAGGCTCCTATGCGGACTGCTCTGGGAATCGTCCTTGTCCTGGGATTTGCTGTTAGTCTGTCGACCTTTTGCAACGGCCAGATGAAAGGGCAATTGGTTCGCACATCGATTGTTTGGAATGAAGCCCCGATCAATCGTGATACGGACATTGTGCGATGGAAAAACGCTTGGTATGTGGTTTGTTGCGAATTGCAGGAAGAGTTTTTTTCGAAAGCCAAATTGCGAATCCTTTCTTCTCGCGATGGCGATCGATGGGAATCGGTAGGAGAACTCGACCGACCATGGCCCAAGGCGAGTTACCGATATGATCCTGTGTTCTCCGTTGACTCGTCGGGTCGATTGCATGTAACCGCATTAGGGATACGTTCCAAATCATGGTGGACCGATGATGGTCGCGAATGGTTTGAGTCAAGCGAAGAAATCCTCAAGGACCATGAATTCAGCAAAGGGATATGGAAGAACGACGCTCAGATTCGATACTCTCACGGATCCTATGATGGTAATAGTTCAACTGTGCGATTTATCTCAAACTCATCCGATACGAAGTCGAATGTACTCTATGAAAATACGTTCGACTTCATTCCAGATGATGCCGCAATGGTCGCTGATGGCGACCGGCTTTATTGCATGATGAGTCGTCAAGCAAACAATCCTATTCCCAAGAATCTCATGCTTGGCCGCCAGTTTCAAAATGGTTGGATTGGCATATCCGACAAGCCGTATGAGGCGTGGCATTGGAGGCCACTAGAATTACCGATCTGCGTTCCCAATCTGATTCGATTGCCAGATGGCCGCATGATTGCGGCCGTCGGGTTGAGTCATAAGAAGGACATCATTACCCTTTGTCAGTTCGATCCTGTGAAGGGCGCATTGTCGGAGTTCCTCGAGATTCCGACAGCCACTGAAAATCTAATTCAAGCTTCCTATCATCGGCAGATCGCCGGTTTGGCCTATGATTCCGACTATCTTTGGATCACCTATCACGCTACGTATGAAGGAAAACTGGCAGTACATCTCGCAAAAGTCAAACTGGATTCACCTTAAGCTAAGACGTTTTTTCGAGGCATTTTGGGCCAAGATACCGTGGGCACGAATATTCGCATGTGTAGATTCGGTGCGTATTGGCAAAGATGATGCGGTATATAGGATTTGCTACTGCTCTTTTGTAGATTGATGCTTGCGAAACAAATCGCTCTAGACCATCGAACGATTGAAAACGGGAGCCAGCATCATGGACATTGCCGAATACAAGAGTCTTTATGGTGATCGCGACGATGCGGCTCCCGGATGGGATGCGATCGATGGCCGACTACGAGAGGTTTATGGAGATCAAGAGCCTCAGCATTGGGGGACGTTGATCAAGCATATGTTAGGTGGACCTGACCCGTTAGATGGCATCAGTGCCTATCGATGCAGTGACGGTGGGCGTGATCACTTGCACTGAGTTTCTTACGGGTACACCTCTCTCTATTACGATGAAGATTCCGTGGGGGGCGATTACAGTCGTTTGGGTTTGAGATGACCTTTTCGGTTGGCGAACTCAAACTTGGATGATGATAGAGCCGATTTGAATCTGCAACCTTCTTCAAAATATTGCTCGATATGTTTTCGACAGCGGAAAGTGGTTTGAGCAGTATCACTGGATTCCGGCCAATGGTCCTATCCGCGCCGATTACGATACGGACATTGTGGGTTTAGCCTTTCTCAATGATCCATCTTTAGATCCCATCGATTCACCTCACGGTCGCGTTGAATTCATCCAGGCCTTTGGGGTCACTCAGTCGGAGCTGGATGGATTCAAAAGTAAGAAGGAAACCGCAGAAGCCGTAATCGAACGACATCGCCGAACCAATCCCCTATTGGTCACAGATCTTCATCGCAAGAATGGAGATTGAATGAACGCGAAGGCCGCCTTCGGCTGTAGAATACAACCGCATCTCAGTATGTAGAAAGTTATTTGTTGGATGAGTGCTGCTCAGTTCTTTTCTTTTGCGAATGCGTTGGCCCTTGGTGGATGGCTAGCATTGCTGATTTCCATCGTTCGTAACCATCGTTGGTTGCGTGATTGGATTGCAGGGTGGTTTTGGCCGATAGGATTGGCAGCGATGTACGCTGTCATTTTCGTGATGGTCGTGGGCAGAACCGAAGGTGGCTTTGATTCGTTAGCGAGTGTCAGGCAACTATTTCAATCGGATTGGGTACTGGTTGGGGGCTGGATCCATTATTTGAGTTTCGATCTGTTTATTGGAAGCTGGATCGCGAAACAGGTGATGGAAAAGGGATGGAATCGATTGTGGCTGTGCCTTCTCCTTCCACTGACTTTTCTTTTCGGGCCTATCGGGCTTTTGGCCTACGCCATCATGACCATGGTCGATCGGAAGCAGGATTCGGATGCTGCGAAGCCATCTTTTTGAGCACTGCAAGGTTCGAGCTAGAAAGCTCGATGAAGCGAAGTATTGGCTAGGTCGATCCAGAGAGATGCAATGTCGCGGCAAGGGGCGTTTCGAAGTGCCAAATAGGAAGTCGTCAGCCGTGGATTCACCTCCACAGCAACAAACTGATTGGTCGGAGTTTGGATCCAATCGATGCCGATCCAACCCAAAGGTTTTCCACCTAGACTCTCGATGGCTCGCCGTGAAAAGTTCTGTATTCGTATCCCCGTGTTTTCATCCAGCTCCATGAGCTTGCTTCCACGATAATCCACGCAGCTCCCTTCACAGTGAATCTCTTGGTAACAACAACCAATGGGAACGGAACGCGTGCCATAGAACCATGAAGTACTCGCGGCTGTCCCTTCAATCCATGGTTGCACGATCCATTGCGCACGATCTTCGAGCGTATCGAGATGAACGAGTAGATCTTGCTCTTTTGTCCACCGATGATGCTGCCAACATCCGGCGCCGTCGCGACGCTTCACAGTCCAACCAACGTGAGTTAGGTCGGTGTGACTGACTAGAGATCGCAAATCGCTAGTTGAATGAATAGCATTGGCAAGGCTCGTGGGTGGAGTAGCCACATTATTCGAAATCCATGCCTGATAGGTTTGCCATTTGTCGACACTCTGCGAGAGATAGGTGGCATCGCTAACCGCTACATAGCAACCCTGCTTGCGCAGCTCGGCCACGCTAGACTCGAGAATCGAATCAAATTCGGGGGCGATGACGATGACGAGGTCACATTCTTGACCCAGCTTCGACCAGCATTCGAGCCAAGGAGTGGAGCAATCGTGTTTTCCCGATCGACATTGGAGAGCATCCTTGATTCTTGGATCGACGGTATACACAACGTCGCACTTCCCGGAACCATTCAAGTCCTCTACCAAGGCCAGGAGCATGGCGGAACCCTCTGCCATGAGCGATGGGGGAAGGTCGGTAAGAGGGCAATCGATGAGGCCTCCACCACGCAAATATTCAAAGACTCCCAAACGCAGCGGCTTACTCATCGATAGTGACTTTCTCAGTCGACTTCCAGTCCCTTGGAAGAACCTTTCCTATCGTCATTGTTGCTTACCTATCTCTTCCGGCGGCTCGTCATTGCACCGCGAGTCCAGAACGGCAAGCGGTGATCCAACACTCTATTCCTTGAGTGTGTTTAACGGTCGATTGTACTTCGAGTTACCATTGGCCTTGGTCGGTGCGATTAGAGATCGCGTCGAAGATTGAGACGCGTCTTGGCAAACTTGGCTGCATACCATTCGCGCCATTTATCTTGATTGAAATCACCGGCATTTTCTTGGGCAAGCGTTGTTAAAGCGCCAAGTACTTCTCGATTTTGACTATCCCCTCGGAACTTCAAATTCTTGTTTCCCGCGTTGAATGATTGTCCACCGTCACTAGATATTCCCGCTTGAGTTTCGCCTCCGGTAGAGACCACAGCTTCATGGGTAGTCACGAGTCGGTCTATCAGAATCGGAATGGATCTTCGATCGCCAACACGTCCCAGTGCATAACCGAGACGGTTTACATACTCGGGAGACTTCGTCTTGCCATCAAACTTTTTGAGTTCGTTCTCGAAATTGGCAGCGGCAAGCTCTTTTCCAAACCTCTCCAAACTTGTAAGGGCCTGATCGCGAGTGGCTGCATCACTGTCAAACAACGCAATTTGCGCAAGTACCTCGATGGAGCCGGGCGCTTGGATCCGGTCGAGAATCTCAATCAACAAACTCTTATTGCCTCGTGAAAGGTTGCCGCCTTTGGTATAGATCGACCGTATCTTCTCGGTGACCAAGGGAGATTTGATTTGCTGGAAGTACAGATTCACTTTTTCGGTATTCGTGCCCTTGGCGAGCTCATTCCATCGCATTTCGAATTCTTTTCCGGCCGCGGCTACCTCGGTTTTGCGTTTGGTCTCTGCTTCTTCGAGAGCAAAGTCTTCAGGAAACTTCCAGCCTCCTTTTTTCCGAAACATACCAAGCGCTGCATAGAAGCGTTCTTGTCGGACCCATCCATCTTTTTCTGAACCGACATAATCGAGACCAGCGCGAGCTTGTTTGTTATTGGGATCAAAATCCAAAACTCGATCCCGAATGGCATCGGCTAAAGCTACTAAGCTTCGTTTGGAACACCATTCAATGGCCGCCTGATAGATTTTCGGATCGTCATCCTTGAGCTTCGGAGAGACTTTGTCGAGAAACTCTTTCTCTTCAGGAGATGCCGAAACCACGCGGAGCACTTGCTTGGCATCGATGGATACCATCGTTCCATCTTCCAATTGAAAATCGTAGTAAGCTGGATGATCGTTACCGGCGTTAAGCCACTTTCCAGCTAGTTTGGTGTTGTTTCGAAATTGAAGAACATCCTGACCGTTTGCAACCGTGGAGATGACGAATGTCGATGAGAAGGCCGCTAAGCCAATGATTGCTTTGGACTTCCAATGCGAAAGCATCATAAACAACTCGAATCAAAAAGAAGAAAGGATGGTCGGGATTCAATCCCAACCTATCTTTAAGGGTACGCGAAAAAGGGACGTTTTGCATCGAATTGGGTGGTGAGTCCATGAAAAAACCCGCCCAAATGCTTGATTCGGGCGGGTTCTTAGCGTTACTACCGATGGAGCAGGGCTCCTCGCTTCGCTAGGAAGCTACGGTTTAGTACATGTCGTGGTCGGCGTGTCCGCCCTTGCCACCCTTATCGGCCTTTGGCTTTTCAGCGATCAAGGCATCGCTGGTGAGCAGAAGGGTCGAAACCGAAGCGGCGTTTGCCAATGCGGTTCGGGTTACCTTCGTTGGGTCGATGACGCCAGCCTTCACCAAGTCTTCATAGGTATCGGTAAGAGCGTTGTAGCCTTCGTTGTTCTTGGCGGAAACAACGCGTTCGCAGACGATACCGCCGTCTTGACCAGCGTTGCTTGCAATCATGGTCAACGGAGCGCGGCAAGCGCGGATGACGATATTGAAGCCAACGGTCTCGTCATGGCTAAGCGAAGCATCTGGCTTGACTTGGCTGCTAGCACGCAACAAAGCCACACCACCACCTGGAAGAATACCTTCTTCGATCGCAGCGCGGGTTGCATGGAGAGCATCTTCCACGCGAGCCTTCTTTTCCTTCATTTCGCTTTCGGTCGCAGCGCCGACATTGACCTTGGCAACACCACCGGCCAACTTCGCCAAACGCTCTTCGAGCTTTTCGCGATCGTAGTCGCTGGAGGTGTTCTCGATTTCACGACGGATCTGATCGATACGTCCTTTGATTTCGGAACTCTTGCCTGCACCTTCGATGATGGTGGTATTGTCTTTGTCGATGATAATCTTCTTGGCGCGACCGAGGTCTGCCAAGGTGAGGCTATCCAATCGGCGTCCCAATGCTTCGAAGACAGGATTGGCACCGGTGAGGATACCGATATCTTCCATCATGGCCTTGCGACGATCACCGTATCCAGGAGCCTTGACGGCGGCGACATTGAGCGTGCCACGGAGACGGTTGATCACCAATGTGGCAAGAGCTTCACCGTCGACATCTTCAGCAATGATCAACAATGGCTTACCTTGTTGAACGACTTGCTCCAAAACAGGAACCAAATCCTTGATGCTCGATACCTTCTTCTCGTAAACGA
>JAXMBN010000031.1:0-67912 GCA_046349875.1 Pirellulales bacterium | reverse complement strand
TGCACCAAGCTGTCGAAGCCAAAGAAGGTGTTCGCATCAAGGAAGAAACGCAAACCTTAGCAACCATCACCTTGCAGAACTTTTTCAAGCTCTACAAGAAGATCTCCGGCATGACGGGTACCGCCATGACGGAGGCCAATGAGTTCTGGAAGATCTACGGTTTGGATGTGATTGCAGTTCCTACCAACCGTGGTCTCAAACGGATTGAGCACGCCGATGTTATCTACCTAACCGAAAAGGAAAAGTTTGATGCGGTAGCGGAAGATGTCGAGCGCACCCATCGCTGGGATTGTGTGGTCACGACCGATGGAAATCGTCACTACGGAGAAGTGGTCAGCGATAACGATCAAGAAGTATCGGTAAAAGACAAAGACAGCCGACAAGTCGAATCAATTCCTCGATCGAAGATTCAAACGGTCATCCCTAAGGGACGTCCCGTACTTGTGGGAACGGTATCGATCGAGAAGAGCGAAAAGCTGAGTCACATGTTGGATCGTCGCGGCGTCAAGCACCAAGTGCTCAACGCCAAGAACCACGGTCGTGAAGCGGAGATCATTGCCCAAGCAGGTCGTATGAACTCGGTCACGATCGCTACCAACATGGCTGGTCGTGGTACGGACATTATCCTCGGCGGTAACCCAGAGACCATGGCCTGGGCTCGGTTGCAAGGCACATACCCAACCCGCCTTGATGTTCCACGCGATGTATGGGACTCGCTCGTCCATGAAATTGACCAATCGGAAAAGATGCGGGAAGAAGGAGTCCATGTTCGAGAGATCGGCGGGCTCTATGTAATCGGTACCGAACGCCATGAGTCGCGTCGTATCGACTTGCAGCTTCGTGGTCGTTGCGGTCGCCAAGGTGACCCTGGTTCAAGTCGATTCTATTTGTCGCTTGAAGATGACTTGATGCGGATCTTCGCCGGCGACTGGGTTCGCGCGATGATGGGCAAACTCGGAATGGGGAATGGCGAACCGATCGAAAGCTCATTCGTATCGCGTCGCATCTCTGCGGCACAAAAGAAGGTTGAAGAACGCAACTTCGACATTCGCAAAAACCTGCTGGAATATGATGAGGTCATGGATCAGCAGCGCAAACGCGTCTACGGTTATCGTCAACGCATCTTGGATGGAGTGAGCTGCCGAGAATTGGTTGTTGAACAATTGCGTCAGCAAATTCAACACAACGTCTCGCAATTTACAGATCCAATGTTTGGTGCCGAGTCGTACGCTCGGTGGGCTGGGCAACAACTATCCTGCCAACTCGATGCGAAGGACTTCCGAACAACCGATCCTTCCACCGCATCCTATTACGCCAAAGAAATGGCGGAACGGAGTGCCGAAACGCAAATCCTCGACGCAGTCGATGAAAACTTGCCACCTGAAGAAGAACAAAGCGAATGGAATTGGGAAGCTTTGACCAATTGGTGCAACACTCGATTTGGAACAACCTTCAAAGTGTCGGATCTGAAGAAGGTCGATCGCGATCGCGTTGATGAAGTCATGATCAATGCAGCGCGCGAGAAACTCAATAGCGTCGACCTGTCGGCTGGATCACCTTTCCTTTCCGAAGAATACGGCATTCGCATGCTGTGTGACTGGATGCGAAACAAGTTCGCGATCCAAGTCGATCCTACTCGCATCCAAGACAAAGAACCCAAGCAAATTCTGGAGGCACTCCTCAACGAGGCCGAGAATGCTTATCGCGCTCGCGAGATCGAGTATCCCATCATGGTTGGGTTCACGCGATTTAAGACACCGAGCCAAGGTGATAATTATGAATTGGATGGGAACGCATTGCTTCAATGGGCAACCGTTCGCTTTGGAAGCCAGGTTCAATTGCCAAGCCAAGAGATCACAACGGAGGATCTCTATCGCGCCTTGGCTGAAACCAGCAAGAAGTCCGAACAAATGGCTCAACAAGCCATCGCGGAAGGAAAAGAGCGATTGGCTGACCTCTATGCAGGATCGAATGCAACATCATCGCTTCGCTCGCTGACCCAAGCCAATGGCCGATTGGAATCATTCCACAAATGGCTTGAAGAACTTACGGGACAACCTGTTGATCTTGAACCCTGGATGAATCTCGATGAAGCGGGAATCCGTAACAAGATCGCTCAGACTATCGACGATCGATACTTCCCCGAAATTCGTCGGATGGAACGTCAAGTCATCCTTACGATTGTCGACGAAGCCTGGAAGGGACACCTTCTGGCGATGGACCACCTTCGTAGCGCCATTGGACTCAAGGGCTACGCTCAGATGGATCCGAAGGTCGAATACAAACGCGAAGGCATGAAGCTCTTCGAGCAGATGTGGTTTGCTTTTGGCGAACGTATCACCGACATCATCTTCCGAATGGAAGGTCTCAGCGAAGATTTCGTTGGTAGCACCTGGGTGGAAACATCGGCACGACACGATGCCGCATCGACCACTTCCGATTTGATCCGTCAAAAGGAAGAAGACCTGAGCGCCGCCGATGCTGCTGGTCGCGAAGCAACATCCCCCGAACCGATCCGCAATCGTAGCGATCGAGTCGGACGAAACGATGCTTGCCCATGCGGTTCCGGCAAGAAGTATAAGAATTGCTGCATGCGTCGGCAGGTTTGATTTTCCTCAACCTAAATTGGTCCTAGTCGATCATTCCGAACCGGGCTATATTGGGTGAAATTGGCTTCGATTCACCCAAGACAGCTTATCGGGGGGGCTTGTGACTCGACAAGGAAATCTGGCGAAGTTAGCGCTCGAAGATGGTACCGTTTTTACCGGTGTTTCGATCGGCGCTGCCGGCGAGGTCGACGGTGAAGTTTGTTTCAACACGTCGATGACTGGCTATCAGGAAATCCTGACCGACCCGAGCTATCGTGGTCAAATCGTCACGATGACCTATCCGCTTATTAGCAGCTTCTGGAACCAACATTGAGGATCTCGAAAGTAGCGGTCCACGTTAGCTGGTTTTGTGGTGCGGGGATTCGCGTTTAACAATTTTCGATCGCAGCAGTCCTGCAGGGACTACCTCGTTCATCACAACGTCGTCGCGATTTCTGGAATCGATACGCGGGCTTTGGTCCGGCGTATTCGTTCGCAGGGAGCGATGCGAGGCGTGTTGTCCACGACCGATCTCGTGGACGCGTCGCTCGTTGCCAAAGCCAAAGCCAGTCCCGGTTTGGTTGGTCGCGATCTCGTTCGCGAAGTGATGCCCTCGCAAAAGCGATCCTGGGGCGAGACCCTTCACCCGCTGGCAGTATTGTCGGCTCAAGGGGACACGCCAAAGAATACGCATGTCGTATGTCTTGATTTCGGCATGAAGTGGAACATTCCGCGGCACCTTGCTTCCCGCGGCAACCAAGTCACCATCCTTCCAGGAACGGCTTCAGCCAACGATGTACTTGCGCTCAATCCAGATGGCGTTTTCTTGAGCAATGGTCCTGGCGATCCAGAACCACTCGATTACGCCATTAACACCATTCGGTCGCTCATCGGAGTCAAACCGGTCTTTGGAATTTGTTTGGGGCATCAACTATTGTCGCTGGCCTGTGGAGCGAAAACTTTCAAGTTGAAGTTTGGGCATCGCGGCGCAAATCAACCGGTTCAAAATCTGCAAACTGGTAAGATCGAAGTGACTGCACAGAACCATGGTTTCGCTGTTGAAGAAACAACGTTGCCAGAGTGTCTTGAGATCACGCATCGAAACATGAACGATAATACGATCGCAGGTGTTCGTCACAAGAGTGCCAACGCGTTCAGCGTGCAGTATCACCCCGAGGCATCGTCGGGCCCGCACGATAGTTCGTACCTGTTCGATCAATTTCAAAAAGCGATGTCGGCATAGTCGCGTCGCTTTATTGGTATCGATCCTTTCGTGCTTCGTTGCGAGCTCGCCATGATGGTTGACACGTCTTCCTTTCTTGAACCCGCTAAGGAAGCGGCTATTCAGGCAGGCGCCATCCTATTGACGATGATGCATACCGCATCGGTGCGAGAGAAGGGCCATAACGATCTCGTGACCGATGCTGACTTGGCAGCACAGCAAGCGATTCGCTCCTCGCTGCTAACGGCATTTCCAGATCATGCATGGGTCGGAGAAGAAGACGACCACTTTCGAATGCCGGATGAAGATCAGCTTTGCTGGGTTGTCGATCCACTCGACGGTACCGCGAATTACGCGCATCGATTTCCCAACTTTGCCGTCTCAATAGCCTTGGTAAAAGGGAAGACTCCGTTGCTCGGCGTTGTATACGATCCTTGCTCAGGCGAACTTTACCATGCCGAGCGAACCAAGGGAGCATTCCTCAATGGCGTCCCCATTGCGGTCAGTCGCCAAACGCGACTCTCGCAAGCGTTGGTAGCGGCAAGCTTTCCACCGAACATCAATCGCCAGTCACCAGCGGTGGAACAGTTTCTCAACGTATTAGTACGTTGCCAAAGCTTGAGGCGATTAGGTGCAGCAGCACTCAATCTTTGTTATGTGGCGAGCGGTAGGATGGATGGTTACTGGACGTCCACGGTCAAACCATGGGACGTAGCGGCAGGCGCATTGATTTGCACTGAGGCAGGTGCAACGCTGTGCGCCTTCGATGGAAGCCCCTTCGATGTTTGGGATGCAAGCCTCACCGTCGCCTCCTCCCAAGAGCTGTTTCAAGAACTTGCAGATTGCTTGCATCCAAGAAAAGCATCCTCACCTGCCTAGTTCTATTGCTTGTCCCATCGGTGCATGCGATACCAGGGCCATGCATTCTACGATCCCGCTTAGAGTCGCAGGAAGATTTTCTGCTTATCTAAGAATCGAATAAACAAATAAGTCATTCCGAACGCAATCGCTAAGCCAAGCAGTGCCCACCAGAGCGGTGAATCTTTCGGTACCACGGCTAAGACGGCGTGATTGATAATTTGATTCGTTATGTAAGCCGCCAATGGATTGGCGCCAAAGATGGCGAACATACCCAATCGCAACGCGAAATGATCACAGGCGACCACAAAGGCAGCATAGAGAACGAGAACAAATCCGATGCTAAACCAAATAAACGTTTGTGAAACGATCCGTTTATCCATCATCCAGTAATTAATGGCTCGCACCTGCGGCGATGGAGGAACAACAAAAGGTGGTTCCGCCCATTTCCATTGAAATGAATGCGTAGCATCATCAATTGGTTGGGGAATCACTGGAGACGACGACAAAATCGCGACCTGCTCTTCGGAAAGCCCCTCTAAGTCATACAGCCGCGTGAAACAAGAAAGGCCGTAACCGACCATCATCATCGCGATTCCAAGGACACCGAACGAAATCACCGACTTCGCCATGACGCCGTGTTTGAGGAGATCATGAGCCAACGTTCCCACCAACATGATCTGCGACCAAGCCAATAGCCCAAACAAACCACCATCCCAGGCACGTTTTCCCGTCGTCCCTAACCATCGATCAAGAAAGTTCGGACGACCATACACATAGTCATAGTTGAATGCCCAACAAAGATAGAAGTGAAGTAATCCCAAAGCAAAAAACAATGCTAGTCGCCAAGCAAACGGGCGAGTAATCCAAGGCAAAAGAAAAATCTGGCACGCCCCAATGATCGCCAAGATCTCCCACATGTTGGCCTTGATCAATTCAAAAAAGAACTTGCTTACCTTGGAAGCATCGAGATAATTCCAGTTGCCAAACTGAGAATTAAAACCTGTTAGGAACAAGGACAATGCGATCAAAGCGATGCAACGAACAAAGATCTTGCTACGAAAACTACGCTGAGCGTTCGCCTGCTTCAAACTACTCATGCGATACGAAAAGCCGCAAGCAAAAATAAAGCTTGGCATGATCGAATCCGCCAAACTGAAGTGCGTATTGTTGTGTTTGAGCAAAACGTGGGTCGCGCCGAGACCCCCTAGAAAATTCACGACGAACATTGCGGCAACACTGTAGCCGCGAAATTGGTCTAAGGACACCAAGCGAGGCGGATTGGTTTTTGAATCCATCGATGATCCAGAATGAAGAAATCAGATCGGCTAAAAGGGATCACAGTATGCATCGTCGGATCCCAACTTACCATTCCTTCTTCAGCATTTCCAACCCATCACGATGTGGAAGACTGCGAAATCGATCGACGATAGTCGGAAGGAGTGACCCCAGAATATTTGCGAAAGACGCTGCTAAAGTACTGGCTCGTCGAAAAACCACAATCGAGCGCAACGTCCAAGATCGACTTCGACTCGTCCTGAAGTAACTTCTGTGCATGATTGATACGCAGTCTTAGCCAATAGTCGTTCGGTGTCATTCCTACCGACTCTTTGAACACATCAAACAATCTTGCGCGGCTGCAATGAACTTCGCGAGCGATATCTTCCACGGAACAAGAGTCGGATAGATGGTTCCTCATAAAATCGATCGCTGCTTGCGCCATGCATTTGGGTTCGACCGATGGTGGAGAGTCCATTTGCCGCGATGCTTCGATCAAAATCGAACAAATCGTCATTCGGAGACGGACGACGACATGCATATCGGTCAAATCCAGCGATTCAAAATCCTGCGGCAACTCCTTGATTCCCTTCACGAGTTCAGGGCTCATGCGCCGTGACACCATGGCGCCTTGCTGAAATCGCTTCCGCAATTGCAGAAACTCGCGATTGGAAAAAGGCGAGTTCTTTCGCAGCTTCTCTTCACTCAAATCAATCATGAGTCCTTTCAGACTGACGGGCCTACGTATGTCATGCAGACCTCGATGCATCACACCCGGAGGTATCACCATAAAGTGACGTCCAGGCAAATCGACCGTTCGGTTATCACCTATTTCGTAGGCCGTCGAACCCTCCATAGGTAGCAACATTTCGAATGAATCGTGCGAATGCCACGAAATACGCGAAGCACTATACGAGCGAATGGAAGCCAATCGCTTGAGAAGTGGCAACTCGATTTGACTGCCGAGAAGATTCGTCTCGGAATCGCTTCGTAATGAGGGCATTAGCGACCGCCTAAGGTGCACGCAATGATGAATGTTTGATGAGTTTGAAAAAGTCCAGCAGATGAATTCGCAAGACTTTTTCAACAATGGCAATATGATGAATCTCGATTAGCACTTCAAGAGTCCGCGCCCAAAGAATAGCTCAATTCATTCTCCCTTATCTAATTCTAGCCACCCTATCTGGTGCAGGAGTGTTTGTATGAGCCGATGGAAGAGAGGCTTCACGCTGGTCGAGTTACTTGTAGTCATCGCTATTATCGGGATCTTGGTAGGTCTATTGCTACCAGCTGTACAGCAAGCGCGAGAAGCAGCGCGACGAATGCAGTGCAGCAACAATGTGAAGCAATTGGCCTTGGCCAATCATCTTCACCATGACTCCTTCAATAAATTTCCCTATGGAATTCTCCGGAATGATGGGTCGTTTCCTCATCCGGATACGGGCAAACCTGGAACGCCTCCGCCCCAAAACCGGCGTTATCCCTGGCAATTTGCAGTGCTGCCCTACATCGAACAAACCGCACTCTACAACTGGTACGATCAATTCAACTTTAGTCGCAACAGCATGGACAAAGACAACCCTACCGTCGCTTGGGTTGGCAATTGGTTTCTAAAACAAACGGTGCCTACACTCATGTGTCCATCCAATCCTGGAGGACCATGGAACGAAGCCGCTGATCCGGTAGATAACGGCAAGTACTTCCGTGGTCATTACTTTGGCTGCGCAGGAACGCGAGCCTATCCGCGCGGTAACGCTGCATTCACGCGACCTAGCTTGTTCAATCCTTTAAACATCAGCCCTGCTCCGGGTGTGGGTGGCGCTGCAGACGGCATGTTTACTCGATGCAAACGCTATGGGTTCACCGATGCCATCGATGGATCCAGCAACACTATTTTGCTTGGCGAACGTCAATATTTTGATCCCGTTTTTGACACCAGTCCGATCGTCGATGATCGGATCAAAGATTGGGGTTGGGTGTGGTTTGGTGGCGAAGGGGATGCGCATCTCGGCACCAGCGTTCCCATCAACTTTGTGCTTCCCAAGAACTTCGATACACTGAGCGGTGGTGCCCAACAGCTGCTCTTTGAAGATCGCATCAACGCCTTTGGCAGCATGCACACTGGCGGTGCTAACTTTGGTATGGCGGATGGATCGGTTCGATTCATTTCGCAAAGCGTATCCCCTGTTCTGTTCCGTGCCTTGGGAACACGCGCAGGTGGCGAAACTGTCAATGACGATACGCTATAATTCGATGTGAAGAATAGCCTTGGCGAGTGTACTCACTCTTTCAAAGTGGGTTCACTCGCCTTTTGATTTGCCGAACCAGGATCGAGCACGCATACACAGGAATTAGGCTTTCATGAAATCCTCTCGCGTTCTTAAGCTAACGCTTCTCGCAATCCCATTGCTCGCCTTTACTGGATGTGGAGGGGATGGCATTCAGTATGTCGAGGTCGAGGGAACGGTCCAGCAAGATGGTAAGCCTCTCGAGCGAATTCTGGTTGAGTTTTGGCCAGAAGGAAATGGATCGAGGTCGATTGGCGAAACCGATGCCAATGGTCACTTTGTTTTGGCAACAGACGATGGCAAACGCAAAGGAGCCTCGGTAGGAAGCCACAAAGTCATCCTAAAAGATTCTGCCCTTCATGGTGACAAGTTTCTTGGTCGTGCTGGCGAGCATGTGGATATGAGCCAGGGCAGGAAACCAAGAATTTCTGATAAACTCGCCAATCCCGAAACCACAAGCCTCTCACAAAAAGTCGAAGCGGGCAAAAAGAATTCCGTGACGATCGAAGCAGCCAAGAAGTGACACAAGTCGATTCCCCAAAGACCCAAGAACGATTGGTATCGCTCGACCAGTTCCGCGGCTATACCGTTGCAGGCATGTTCTTGGTGAACTACTTCGGATCGTTTGCGGTCTGTCCCAAAGTGTGGCGACATTCCCACGATTATCTGAGCTATGCCGACACCATCATGCCGCATTTCCTGTTTGCGGTCGGTTTTGCTCTGCGACTTACCTTTGGGAGACGGATGGCAACACAAGGATCGTTTTCCGCGTATTGGCGGATGGTGAAACGCCTTCTTGGATTGCTGCTCGTTTCCTTCATTGTTTACAACGTTGGATCGCGAGCGGAAACTTGGGAGCAACTCACCGAACGAGGATTGTGGGGATGTATCCGCGATCCACTCAAACGTGAATGGGTTCAAACACTGACCCACATCGCAATAACCAGCCTGTGGATTCTTCCTGTGATCCATCGAAGCCGCGATGGTCCGCTTGTTCTGGTTGATTGCCTCTGGGCTACTGCATGTATACCTAAGCTACCAATTCAACTTCACATGGACGAATACGGCTCCCAACGCCATCGATGGAGGTCCGCTTGGGTTCCTCACATGGTCCATTCCGGCCTTGATGGGTAGCCTGACCTGCGACGTATTTTTGCCACAAAACGGATTGTCGATCCAACGCAAAACCATGTGGTCACTTTACGTTGGTGGGGCTTTGATGATCGTCGGTTGGGGACTTTCTTGCGGTACTCGCTTTTACGACGTACCCGAGTCACTAACGGCAGAACTCAAAGAGATCAAGTTAGCTGATGATCCGGTATGGCCGACCGCGTTTCGCGTTGAAGCCAAGACGGCCTCAGCATCCTGGAGTGATTATCTTGCAGAACCACCTTTCGTCCCTCCGCCGGACGCGGTGCATCGCAAATGGAACTACTGGATGATGAGTCAACGAGCCGGAACCCTGACGTACCTCGTCTTCGCAGCAGGTTTTTCCATCATCGTTTATCTCGCGTTCTATCTCGTCTGCGACGTCGGCAAATTACAGCTACCATTCTTTCGCACGCTGGGAACCAATGCGCTTTTGGGTTACGTATTGCATTCCATGGTTGCTTCCGCAGTCAAACCGTTCGTCCCCAAAGACGCACCCGATTGGTACGCCTATGGAAGTCTCTTCATCTTTTTCTTGATCACTTGGCTCATCCTTCGCACCTTTGAAAAGCAAGGTTATTTTTTGCGAGTCTAGTTGGAACGCAACATGACCTCGCCCACATCCAACGGTATTGGTTGAGGCGAGCTATGTTTGCGATACAATTCCCGCATCAGTTCTTGATGCCGAAGATCTGCAATCGAATCGACGATGACATCCGGATGGTATGCGTATTTCCCGAGATCGTTGAGCGAAGTGCCGCCCGATAGGACCAATACTGTTTGGTATCCCATTTGAACACCTCCCACGATATCGGTGTCCATCGTATCTCCGATAACGATGGTCTCTTCACTTCGCAGCCCGAGCTCTTTTCGGGCGGCGCGCAGCATCCAGGGACTCGGTTTTCCGACGCTAAATGCCTTTGTTCCCGATGCAGACTCAAGCATCGCGACGATCGCGCCACACCCAGGACGGATACCATTCGGCGTGGGACAATTGGGATCCAAATTGGTTGCGATCAGCTTTGCGCCGTTGCGTATCATGCATAAGGCTTGCTCGGCCATTTCAAAATTCAGATTGCGTCCTTCACCAACCACGACATAATCGGGATCCCGATCGACGATGGAGTATCCATTGGTATGCAACGCGGTAATCAAACCTCCTTCGCCAATCACATAGGCGGTCCCCCGAGGTTTTTGCGATGCAAGAAATCTTGCGGTCGCCATTGCACAGGTATAAACATGGCTCTCATCCACATCCACGCCCATTCGCTGTAATTTCGTCGCTACATCTCTTCGAGATCGCTGACTATTATTCGTCAAGAACAGAAATGGAATCTTCATCGCTTTGAGATCCGCGATGAACTCCCCTGCTCCATCGATCAATTCGCTCCCTTTGTAAATGACGCCATCCATGTCGATCAAATATCCTGGCATGTGCTGCTCCTTTCGTTTCAAAAGCACTTTTCTCGGCAAAGCGAATGCCATGCCAATCGAAAGTGCATCAGGGAGGATCTTTCATTCAGAATACGGCCATGAGCCCTCATGCTTTCAGTCGTATTCCATTAAGGGTGCCGAGTCAGCCGATAAGAAATGCTCACTTTTTACCCAAGGTAAAATCATCGAGAGGCGATGCGTCAAAGGTCGGCAAGTGTGCCTGAACATAGCGCAGCTCCATGTTTTTCCCTTGTAAATCAGGGACATTCAATCGCTACAGTGCACGCCAAGTAGTTATTTGCGGGGCATCGCGTTGCAGTTGGGTTGCTTTTAAACTGTTAATGCATCGTTGCTGTTGTGATTCTTTGCCATAGCGATTGGAATTGCTCGAAAGTCTTTGTATGCCCCAAACCCATGCCGATCCCGACCGAGACCCTTTTGATGATGCTAGCTACTGGGTTGTGCGTCCAGGCCAGTCCCTAGGACCTTTTCAGTTGAATTCTTCTCGCGAAGATGTTCTGCAACAACTGAAAGCCAAAGACCTCGACTTTGAAGAAGACGACGAGGACCCCACGATCATTCATGTGTTCGATTTGGAGGTGATCCTCTACTTTGCCGAAACGCCATCGCAACCTCTCGTATTGATCGTTGCCGAAGATGAACGCGTTCGATTCGGCACATTAAAAGTCCTCGGTGATTTTCCTCACAACATTCTGGGGATGATGCAAATCCCCGAAACGGAAACCGTTTGGTGCGATGACCTCAACGTCATCACGAAGGGCCTCCCCATCACGGAACCTGGGAAACGTGCCTCGGATCAAGAACTGCTCGACAAGGGAACTCTTTGGATTTCGACGATCGGCATTGGCCTTGGACTTTATAAAGGTGCAATCGTATCGCTGCATCTTTGCGATCCTTCTCTATCACCTCCTCCTGGCAATGGCGGATTTTCTTCGGATCAGCGACACCTCTCCGAGCGGATGCAGCTTGCATCCTTCAAGAAAGAGGTGTCCAAACGACACCCGATGCAGACGTTGGTTTCGCTCGGCCTCTTACTCATCGCAATTGGCATCGGAGCCTATTTCGGAAAGCAAGCTTGGGACTCGCAGCAACTGTGGGACAACGCACCTGAGGTCGAAGGGGAGGTCATAGCTGTTTGGCCACCGCCGCCAGAGCCCTTCCCAAGCAAACTCACCGTTCAATATGCGGACTCAAAGGGAGAGTTGCACCAAGTCGAGTGGGGCAATCAAGATGTCTATGTGACGAGCAAAGTAGGAGAAAAGGTCACTGTAAAGTATCTGAAGGACTCGCCAGAAATCGCCTTGGGGCCTGCTAAGCTACAAGACGTTGGCTTCAATCAATTTACCCCCTATCTCCTGGGCACCTTCGTGATTTTCTTCACGCTTCATTTCTTCAGCGATTTCGTGCTTGCGAAGTTATTCAAGACATAAGCTTCGCTGACAAAGAAGTTGAGCGCAAGGCATTCTCATGCCTGCGTTCCACATGCTAAGCAAAGAGATCGTGAACAACCTCTCCGTGAATATCGGTGAGTCTGAAATCGCGACCAGCATACCGATAGGTTAGTTTGGTGTGATCGAGCCCCATCAGGTGCAATAGAGATGCGTGGACGTCATGGAAGTGAACCTTGTTCTGCACCGCATAGTATCCGTACTCATCGGATTCTCCATAGCGAAATCCTTCCTTGAATCCTCCTCCACAAAACCATTGCGTCATCGCATGCGGATTGTGATCTCGGCCATCACGGCCACCTTGACTGACGGGCGTCCTACCAAATTCGCCTCCCCACCAAACGATCGTATCTTCTAAAAGGCCTCGCTGCCGAAGGTCCGTTAAGAGTGCCGCGATCGGTTGATCGACTTCTAGCGCATTGCGCGCATGAGCCTTCAATAGGTCTCCATGTTGATCCCATTTATAACTATGCGAAAGCTGTATGAACCGTACGCCTCGTTCACAGAAGCGCCGTGCCATCAAACACTGAATCGCAAAATTTCTCGTCACGGGATTGTGAACCCCATAAGCTTGCAGGGTCGCTTCCGTTTCCTCGGAAAGATCCTGAATCAGCGGCGCTTCATTCTGCATTCGAAATGCTAACTCGAAGGAAGCGATGCGACTCTCCAAGTCTGCATCCTCCCCCTGCTCTTCCACTCGATGCTCATGAAGGGAGCGAAGGAGGTCGATTTCCTGGCGTTGGACTTCCAATGGTGTTTTTCTCGCGATGAATGGAATCTTCGCTTTTTCTGAATCAAGCCCTGCAAAACCAATGCGAGTCCCTTGATAGACGGCCGGCAAGAAAGCAGACCCCCAATTGTTAGCGCCACCATGAGACAACGAAGGGCAGATGGTGATGAAACCAGGTAGATCTTGGTTTTCCGATCCCAATCCATAGGTCAACCAACTTCCCATACTTGGCCGGATAAACGTATCGCTCCCTGTGCTCAACTCCAAAAGTGCTGCCCCGTGCCTCGAATTCGTACCATAGACCGAATTCACGAAGCAGAGTTCATCGACGTGCTTTCCTATTTCAGGAAACAAATCGCTGACGTAGTATCCCGACTCGCCATAGGGGCGGAACTTCCAAGGAGACTTGAGGAGGTTACCGGTTTCGCTGGACACTACCCTAGGTTTATCAAAGGGAACCGGCTTTCCATCATCTTTTTCTAGCTGCGGCTTGTAATCAAAAGTATCGACCTGCGATGGCCCACCGTGCATGAACAAGAAGATGATCCGCTTGGCTCGGGCTGGAAAGTGCGGTGGCTTGACCATCAACGGATGCTCTTTTGAAACATCGTTTGTTCGCCCCCAATCTGCCATCAACGATGCCAAAGCAAGCCCGCCAAAACCTACACCGCTCCGCCGTAGCAATTCCCGGCGATTCATTGCCCCCAAGGCTTGGTCATGCCAATGGCTCATCCAATTCAGACCTATTCTCTTATTCGACATAGTGAAACTCATTGGATGAAATGAGAACGCGACACAAACTTTGCCATCGCTGCACTAATGCTTCATTTGAAGTATCAGCGGAGCTTTCAGACTTTTCAGGAAGGTCACCGAGGAACTGGCGAATAGCCATCCGTTCTTTCTCCATTGGTAACCTTTGTAGGATCCGCCGGTAAACCCACTCGATCCTCGCTTCCAAATTTTGCTCGGCTTGCATCGCCTGAGCCGCAATTTTTTGCGTTTGTTCTTGAACGAGATCGCTATTCATCAAAAGCAGTGCTTGTGGGGCAACCGTCGAAGTTTGTCGTTCGCCACTACTCATTGCAGGATCAGGAAAATCCAACGTCTGCAGCACATCGAACACACCGCTGCGGATCACCGGCAAATAGATACTTCGACGCAGATTGTTGTAATCCAATGTTCCAGCGGTTCCCGTTGAATTGACATACTTGTGGTTCTCAACTTTCATGAGGCTACCGAACATCTTATGATCGAGCCCCTCACAAACAGACATAATGGAATCGCGAGTTTCTTCGGCCGTCAGCCGTCGCTTGCGAAACTTCCAAAGCCATTGGTTCTCGGGATCGAGATTGGCATAAACTTCCGAATGCCGACTGCTCATTTGGTACGCATAGGATTGAAGAATCGTTTGATGCATCCACTTCAATGACCAATCGTGATCCTTAAGCGTGTTGGCCAGATGATCGAGCAATTCTGGATGGGAGGGCGGAAGCCCCAGAAGTCCAAAGTTATCGACCGTGGGCACGAGCCCCTTTCCAAAATGCCAATGCCATAGACGATTGGCCATCACGCGACTTGTGAGAGGATGCTGATCGTCCGTCATCCATTGTGCGAACTCCAATCGACCGCTTGCATTCTTTGGCATTTCCGGTGCCGAATGCCATCGCGTCAGTATGGTTGGAACCTTTCGAGGCACGACTTTACCTAGGACCAGATGGCTACCCCGAAGATGGACTTTGAGTTCTTCGGCTTTGTCTTCGGTTACACCCATCGCCATCGGAAAATTCGGTTTCTCGCGTTGCAGTTTGCGAATCGCTTCATAGTGCGAGGCAGCTTGCTTCCACTGCGATTCGCGATACCATCGACCGAGCGTGATCTTGGCGATACCTTGGACCATCGACTGTTTGGTGGTTCCGTGATTCCCATCTCCGACTGGAGTTTGTTCAAGCAAAAGATTGCTAACCAACTTGTCCTGCATTGCAACATCGTCGAATCCAAGTTGCGCGGCACGCTCCGCTAAAGTCTTTCGAAAAAGCTGAAGTGGTCCGGGTTCATTCCATGACTCCGATTCTTTTCGAATCGTCTCCGCTATCTTCTGTCGTTCGGCGAGTGTTGATCGTTGCCATTGCATGAGCCAATGCGCGATACTTCCCCACGTTTCAGGTTTCGTTTTAGCCTCGGTGGCTTGCAGTCCTAATTCACGTACAAGGGCAACATATTCAGGACTGATGCCAAGGCTTTGTGCATGGACTATGAGCGAACGATTCGAGTCGATGGACTCATCAATTCGAGCTCCGGGTTCGATCGACGCGATGGCGATCTTGTCGAGATGAGGGATAACTTGTTCTGAAGAGAGAACCAAAGTATTGCGCCCGCGTTGCAAGGGCAGATAGCATGCGAGAACCCAACGCTGATGCTCCGGTAGCCATGAGCCGGTGGCTTCATCCAAGATCGAGAACTGAGGCTCGCGATCGGCTAATCCCAAGAGTATCGGTCGTTTATCTGCCGCAGCAAATCGAATTTCGATGCCATAGATACCTTCGCGATCAACATCCAAGTCGTACTCCACTTTGGATGCACCGCGGCTTATGATGACTCCAATCCCGGTTCCATATTGTTGATGATCCGGAATCGCGTTCCCGCGATGAAAATGTTCCGCTTCGAGCAAGCCATATCCGTTTTCAATCCGATAGGGTGCGTCTGACTTTGGCAGTCCCGATCGAGGCTCTTTAAGCCAAGCATCATCGATCGATTTTTGATGCCAGAGCGCATTGAGTACCTTCCATCCATCGGATCGCAATTCGTGATCCAACTGTTTGTGGTACTCCTTGCGAATCTCATCAAGCTTGGAATTCTCATCGCGAATATGTTGTTCGATTTCTTGAACACGTTCTACATCGCGTTGCGTAGCCACCGGTCGTTCAAACCAACGTGCCACAACCTTATGATTCTCCATCGTCTTCGAGCTTTTGAAGATACCCGCCATTCCGTAATAATCTTCAGCAGTGAAAGGATCAAACTTGTGATCGTGGCATCGAGCACATCCCATGGTTAATCCCATAAAGGCCTGACACAGAGTGCTCATCTGTTCGTCGATGATATCCATTTGCATTTTGACGGGATCGTCTTCGGCAAGCATCTTGGCGCCGATCGAAAGAAAACCGGTAGCGACGAGACGCTCCCAGTTGTGATCGGCATTGGTGGGGTCTTCGGGAAGAAGGTCACCTGCGATTTGTTCTTGAACAAAACGGTCATACGGTTTGTCGCGATTCCAACTCTGAATCACATAGTCGCGATATCGATAGGCATTGGCGTAGGCGATATTCTCGTCGAGCCCATTGGAATCAGCATAACGAGCGACATCGAGCCAATGCCGTCCCCATTTTTCACCGTACCGTGGCGATGCCAACAAGCGATCTACCACTCGCCAATACGCGTCAGGTGATTCGTCATGCAGGAATTCGTCAACTTCCTCCCAAGTCGGAGGCAATCCGATCAAATCCAAGGTCACGCGGCGGATCAATTCGTGCTTGGAAGCGGGTGAAGGTACCGAGATCCCCTTCTCGCGCCACGTTTGCTCTACAAATGCATCGATCGAAGTATTCCACCATGAACTCAACGGTTCGGCAGGAACAGCTACATCGCGAATGGGTTGATACGCCCAAAAATTGCGTTGCTTCTCCGTGAACGTGCTAACCTTAGCATCGCCTCCTGCTATCGAGTCGGTGGGGGCCACATTTGAAGAAGGTTCGGTCGTAGGCCAAGGGGCACCGTTCGCAACCCACTGCGTAAACAACGCCAACTGAGAAGTGGCAAGCTTATCTTTGGGAGGCATCTTGAGAAAAGCATCATGCTGCAATGCGCTGATGAGGAGACTTTCCTTGGGCTTTCCAGGAACCAGCGATGGACCTAGCTTGCCACCGCGAAGCATTGCATCACGGCTCGTTAGACTTAAGCCACTCTCTCGATTCTCATCGTTATGGCACTCCACACATCGAGCCCAAAGCAGAGGTCGAATTTTTAACTCGAAGAAGGTGTCATCGACCACTTCCTTTTGAGCTTCTTGGGAAATCGCGACAGACCACCAGCCCAGTTGGATAACCAGCGTCCATAGTGCGACGAACCGTCGTGGGGGAGAACTACTATGCATTACATACTAGTGATCGGTAGGAAGGTGAGGTGGGAAGATGATCTAGTGTAACGCACAGACGCGAGCAAAGTCAAAAAGCGATCGAATACCCTTCTTGGTTTTCAATGAAATCGCACAAACACGAGACAGGTTGGTCGGTGTCATGGTCGGCTAGGAAAAGAGGACTTTTTGTTTCGATTTATTTCCCTTTTTCCGAAATTCGCCAGATCGATCTCTCGCCAAATTCCGATTTTTGATACTGGAGCATAACGAAAGCCACAGGACCTCTTTGCTTCCTCTCCCAGAATTGGCTTCGCTTCCAAGAACGACTTCGTTCCTTGGTTCTCTTGTTGGGAGAGCATTCCATGATCACGATCGGATGGCTTTTGCCAGCCCTTTTGCTGGCAGTGTGCGATACGAGAACTCCCTGGAGTCTTGATGATGAAGTCGACCTCATCGAGCTCAATCACTTCCATGATGACCTAGGGCGTCATGTCTACGACCAAGTAATATTCTATGAATGGGCAGCAGACGTGCGAGAATTCCATGTCCGTGCTTGGTGCTTGGTCGATATGAAAGATCCAGGACAGGAGAGGCCATGGTACTCCGAGCAAACTCAACAGTGGGTCATCCGTTGGCTCGATAAAGATCATCGAGTCCTCCGAGAAGTTACTAGCCTTCACTATCGCGAGACCTGGACTCAGGAAGATCCCGAACGTGTCAACAAAAAGAAGCTTGATGAACGGCTGCGACTGACACTCATGCCTCCCCCATACAAACCCACGATGGCGCGCGTGCGTTAGAGAGTATCTTCTGGAGTAGGGCAGAACATCCTCACCATCAGATCCTCATTCGATTGATGCCACCGAGTCACTCGAAGGAGGCGATGCGCGGCTTATTCCATGATCTTGCGAAGCCATTCCCGCGCTTGCTGGCTTTCCGGTAACTCTTTGAGCAACCAATCGGGAGAGTGGTTGGGAAACGGAATGGGGCACCAAACCAAACGATCATGGGCAAGCTGGTTCGTCTCTAAGAATTTCTTGGTCGCATCGATCGAAACTTCATGGGAAATGAACTGCGGTTTATCGCGGAATCTTCGAAGTCTTTCGATCGCATGCGCAGGATCGCTCGAATCGTATTCCCATTTCCGCACACCGTCATAATGACTATGCGGCATCAAGGCTCGCCACTGACTGGCAATCTCGTCGTCGTACAATCCAATGTAGCTGCAAGCAAGGGCGCCGCGAGAGAAGCCGCACAACACCATGCGTTCTCGATCGCCCGACCAGGATCGACCAACAGCAGCTACCGCGGCCTTGCAGAATTGCACCGTGGCCTCTACATCGCCCCACCAGCGCACCGAGTGTTTCCGTGTCTTCGAATCGACAAAGGGTAAAGAGACCCAAATCGTATCCTGCCCAAGCGACCATCCGTATCCAAGCTTGCACCCATCAACGGTTCCCTCGCTTGAATCCCCTAGTGCATTGCGGTATCCACCATTGCCTGGATATTCGAAGATGACTGGATAGGTCTTTTTGGGGCTCCATTGAGGAGGTAAATACAATGCTACTGGAACATTCCAGTCTTCATATCCAGGTACCGTCCACCAAACTCGCTTCCCTGGTTGCGGCTCCCCTGATTCGACTGAAGGTACGGACACAATGGACGGCAGATCGTTGAGGTTCAGTCGTTCATTGGTTTTGGACTGTGCTTGGCAGAGTCCTCCACTCGCTGCAATCCATCCCAGCACCCCAACAATTGTAGCGCAAACCGCCGTGGCAAATGAAAGACGTACTTGGTGCGAGATGGTCATACACTACACCCAACGATGCGATCGTGATCGCTCCATCCAATCGCAGCTGCGATTGCCAAGAACTAGTGATCGCAAGAAGACCAGCCGCTTTCGCTTTGACAACGATTGCTGAAGCGTACATTGTTTCAGCGGCAAAAAAGATTCTATGGGTTTCGTGAATCGCGTGCTACGTTCTGAATCCAACGCCCTTCGCGAATATCTTTTTTCGGCTGAGGCCCAAACATCCGTTTGGGAACCTGGAACTGAGGCTTGGTCCGGGCATCAACCACTTCCGTCACCAAGGACGCATCGGCATTCGAGGACATTCCTATGTCGTTCACCCCTTCAACATTGGTTCCAGGCGTTTTGTTGGAACTGACTTTCTTGGGAGTTAAATCAGGATTGCCAGAAGCATTGGTTCCCAAAGGTTGTACCAACGAAGAGTCGGCAGGAGCCGATGTTGGTCCTATGGGTTTACGCAACGAATCGGACTGCAAGTGGCGCTGAAACGAAGGGGGAATGTCGATGGTGTGCACTTCTCGATCCGAGCCTTTCGATCCCTCTGTCCCGGAAGGTTGCACTTGCGAGTGCCCAGCCAAACGGATGGGGATAGCTGCAGGTTCATTCTTCTTTGCAACGGAGCTATCTTGCTTCTGTTCGGGAACGCCTGGCAACAATTTGATCGTCGAATCGGACAAGGTCGTTCCACCATCCTTACCCTCGAATCTCGCAATCAAGCTCAACCGTTTAGGAGGACCTCCGACTTCTCCCCAAGGAAGCCAGATACTATAGCTCGGCCCGATGGATGACTTGCTCATATGCGTTGCAAACTGCTCGGCAGGAAACACATACTTTCGCAAAGGAGCCTGCATCGAAGGAGTCAAATCGTCCGCATCAAAAGCATAGATGGCAAGACTTCCATCGACTTCGACGGGATCGGTATTCTCTTTACCGTAAAAATAGATTCGACCACCGAACCCGCGAATTCCAGGCTGGTTCGTTTGATGAAGCACCGTATCGGTCCATACAGGAAGGATACGATCTGGGGTTGGCTTGGGCTCATCTTTCTTCCATGGCCACAACGATTTGGATGCTTTGGGAGTCCATTGACATCCCGTCACTGTAAGCACGCCAATAGTTAACACACAGTAGACGCTGAAAGTACAACATCTTTGAACGATTGAATGTGGGATCATCGAGGTGCAGAGCCTCCTTTGCCTACGGGAGACATGCCTTGGGAAGGTGGGAATCGATTGGCAGGCGACGAAGTCGGAGCAGAGTACATGGCGTTTGCGACGCCTGGATTCTGACCAGTGGTGGGTTGTTGATATCCAATCGTTATATTGGCCGCATCACTCACGACAGGTGACGCCATCGAGTCTTTGCGGGAAGGTGTCGTAGAGGCTCCTCGAGGGTCGATGTCGGGATAGACAACATTCCAATCTTGGCGTTCCATCAATTCTTCTGTCATGTTCATGGGAGGATAAACATCGCCATGAATCTCAAACACATCGGCCTCACACCAGCTCATCCGAGCAAACTCAGCTTGCTTCAATCGTTCCATATCGCCCTGATTGCGCACGACATGTGGCGTCATGATGATGAGCAACTCTGTCCGCGTAAAATCTGTCAAATCATAGCTGAAGAGATGCTTGAGGATGGGTAAGCTCCCCAACCATGGCACCTGCCGATGGATAGTTCTTTCACTTCGCGATATCAAACCGCCGAGAATGATGGTCTCGCCATCGCCTGCGCTAACGGTTGCTTGCGCTGTGATGGTATCCACGCGAGGTGAACGAATGATCGTGCCGTTGGCTGCGATCGATACGGGAATCCCTTCGTTTTCTGGACCGAGTTTCGACTTCTCGGCATCAATCTCCATCACCACATTTCCTTCGGGACTAATGCGTGGTGTGACACCGATGATCAAGCCAACATTTTCCAACTGCACGTTGTTTTGAGCGCCGTTCTGATTGATGATCGAGTTAACAATCCGTGGCACGCGCTGCCCCACCTGAATAAATGCTTGTTGATTATCCAACGTCAGCACTTGAGGTCGGCTTAAGATTTCGAGCCGACGCGAATCCTGCAATGCACGCAAGAGAAAACTCACATTCTCGCTGCTTGCAGAGAGCACCAACCCTCCGAATCCCAGATCATTGTTCGCGCGGCCTAACGAAAAGTTAGAAATCCCCTGTCCGCCAACATAATCGGACGATCCAAGCGCTTTGGAGGACCCACTGTTTCCGAGCGGGTCTTTCGAATTGAAATTGAAACCAGGTGTGTTGGTAGCCGCGACGATTTCCTGGGTGGTCGACGTGACCACTCCCGAAGGAGTGGATGTTGAAGTTGTGTTCGTTCGGGTAAGCAAACCTCCCAGCAAGCTTCGATCGAAAAGCACCGAATCCTGCAGCCCCATTTCTACACCGAATTCATCAGTATTTCCGAGCGTGATTTCCGCAATCATGACCTGGATCATGACTTGAGGAGGCTGCTGATCCAATTGCTCAATCAGTTGCGCAATCTCATCGTAATAGCGTGGCGTGGCACTGAGGATCAACTTGTTTTGAACAGGTTCCGGTACAACCACCACCTCCTTGTCCAATTGTTCGAATGGGTTCGCAGCCCCGGGCGCTGCGATCTCTACTTGCCGCTTGTTTCTCAAGAAATCATTGATGGCCAACGCCACATCGACTGCAGGCGAGTTCTTCAATTGATAGACCGAGCTCTTGCGTTGCAACTTGTCGGCCTCGTCCAAGCGAACGATCAAGGCTTCGACGATTTTCAGATCACCTTCTGAGCCCACGGCGATGATACTATTGCCTCTTGCATCCACCGTAAATCGAAGTGGTAGCAGAGAGTTTTCATCGGGTGAATTGGAAAGCTGTTGGCCATTGGCGGTCGTTCCGGCCGCAGGCGCTGGCATCAGAGCTCGAAGGGTTTCGACCATCGTCGCCGCATCACCATTCTTGATAGGGAAAATCTTGATCTTGGCGATCATGCCCGGAGTATCCAGCTGCTCGATTAGCTTCTCGATCAACTGAAGATTCTCTGGGGCACTCGATACCATGATGCTGTTATTGCGTTCGTTCACCGTGATTTGACTGGAACTCAATATGCCGCTGGTAGCGATCGGCTGTCCCGATTGATCCAACAATTGAATA
The DNA here is from genome assembly GCA_046349875.1 of Pirellulales bacterium. Lineage (GTDB taxonomy): Bacteria > Planctomycetota > Planctomycetia > Pirellulales > Pirellulaceae > JAXMBN01. The sequence goes on along the minus strand of JAXMBN010000031.1, from coordinate 45,811 downwards.
CTGGAGCTACGCCCCTGCCCTGCAGTCGTTAATGCTTGCTGGAGGGCCTTTGCAATATCGCTTGCGAGACTGTAACGCATTGGAAATACGCGGGCATGCTGCACCATACTGCCTCGTGGAACGTCCAGTTTTTCCAATAGCTGGCGGATCTCTTCTTGATCGCGTGGCGATGCATAAACCACGATGGCATTCGTACGAGGATCGGCCATCGACTGAATGACGGGCCCTAGGCCTTCACGATTTCGATAGAATCCTTGCAACTGTGTTTGAACTTCGCTGGCCACCGCATGCTTCAATTGAAACACCATAAATTGCGCGTCAGCAGATGCGGGTTGGTCTAGCTTGGTGAGCAATTCTTTGGCCACGGCCATCGCATCGCCCCAACCAATCAGCAACAGTGCGTTTGGTGTACCCAATGAAGTCATGCTCACTTTACCCTGCCGTGAGCCAACCAATTTTTCCAATGAAGTCGTTACAAGTTTCGCAACGGCGTCGGCCGAGACGTGTTGAAGCAGGATGACTTCAATCTCGGGTTGCGATAAGCGACTCGCTTCATCCAACTGTTTGATAATCTCGGTTAGATCTCGAAGCTGTTGATCGCGACCACGCAAGATGACCGCATCGATCTCCGGCAACATTTCAATTTGAACACCTTCAAACTGCGGCAGCGGTAAGGTCGGTGCATTCTTATCTTTGGGAAGAGGCGTCTGAGGAGCCCCCAGCGGAGTTGAAGCATTTGGTTGGAGATTGCCTTGTGGATTCGCCGGATTGTTGCCCTGAGCGTTGAGAGGATTTTGTCCACCGCCTGCATAGGATGCCAATCCAAATGGACTGGATGCCACTTGGATACCTCGCGACATCTTGGCCAACGAAGTCTGTCCATCATCGTTCAATGGCAAGATCCGCATTCCATTGCCAGGCACGGGAACTCCCAGGGCTTGCACCAAGCTGGCAACATCTGCGACCGATGATGCCGCACCTTCAACGCGAATCAATTGCTCTTGGGGCGAAAACGAAACGCGAACGCGTCCTGAAGCGATCACGATCTCCACGTTGTTAGCATTCAACGGATCGGCAAACGTATTTCCCCGAAACAATTGTTCAAGCGATTCTCGAACATAACTGAATCGAGACGCAGGAACATTCACCATACGTTGAGCCGTGGAGGAACTCGCAGCAGGAGGTGAATAGGGAAGCTGAGCGCAGAGAGATTCCGTGCATAGGCTGGATATGATTAAGCAGAGAAATGCTATGAGCAAGGAACGCATCCGTGCAATCCTCGTAGGTCAATGAAAGGCGGGAGGGATTGATCGATTCGAAATGAAGAGCGTCCGGACTCGATTCGATCTGCATCTCGTGAAGAGGACTCAAAAGGGCCTAAGGACTTGACACAATCTGGGTTTCTTCAACAAAACTGGTTGGGAAAGTAGAGAAATCTCGAAAGAGGGTCAATAGCGAGGCATGAAAAGCTTTCATTCCCCATTCGTGCCCAACCATACCCCACGCTTCGGCGACAAACAAAGTCTGACGCATTGCAAGCATTGGTTCCATCGCGCAAGCAAACGTCAAATCTTCCCATGTGCATGGAAGATTAGGTCATCTAAGTAGAAAGACTAGTCGCAACCGCCAAACAAAATGACCATTTGCGATCCCGAGGGGCCTAATTTCGCACAAGTCGGTGTCGCAGAGTTTTGATGTGGGTTTCGAGATCGATATCCAACGGCCCCCAAGCGGTAAGGTGCCCCATCTTCCTACCCTTCTTGGCTTTCGATTTTCCGTAGAGATGCAACGCTGCCGTTGATTCATGGAACACGACGTCGAACTTTGGCGTTCCCGTTTCCCAAAGATCGCCCAATAAATTCGCCATCGCTACGCGCGGATGATTGAGAGAAACGTCACCCAATGGAAGATTGCAAATTGCGCGCAGCTGTTGCTCGAACTGGCTGGTCCGAGTCCCTTCAATGGTTAGATGGCCTGAATTATGGGGACGTGGTGCCAGTTCATTGATCAACAGATCAAGGTTTGTGTCGACGAAGAACTCGATGCAGAGAATTCCTTCCAGTTGAATCGCAGCAGCCAAGTCACTCGCAATTTGATGGGCTCGCGATTGTACAGCGTGAAATCGATCAGGTGCAGGACAAAGCGTAACATCCAAAATATGGTTTGCGTGCTCGTTGAAAAACATTGGGTAAACGACGATGTGACCTCGGGGGTTTCGAGCGACCAAAATAGAAACCTCACCCAAGAACTCGATACGCTTTTCAGCGATGAGTTCGACACCACCACAAGCATTCCAAAACTCGAGTGCTTCGCTGTAATTGTCGACCTTGCGTTGGCCTTTGCCATCGTAGCCAGAAGTGGCTGTCTTTAAGATGCATGGCCATCCCAACTCAGGCTCGATCGCCTGGAGTGCGTTTTCATGATCGATGCCAACAAAGGGTGTCACAGGAAACCCGAGACGGCGCAGCGTAGATTTTTCAACGATGCGATGCTGAGCCATTTGAAGAATGGCAGGGCTCGGCCGTACCGGACACCATCTTCTTGCTTCCTCTACCGCTACCAATGGAATGTTTTCGAACTCGAGCGTGATGACATCCACCGACTTAGCGAAGTCGCGGACGGCATCCGTATCCTCGTAGTCTGCGTAATAGGAATCAGCCGTGACTTGATGGGCTGGACCATCTTCTTCGGGGGAATAGACGAAGACATGGTAGCCACAACGCTGAGCTGCATGAGCAAACATTCGCCCCAGTTGCCCGCCACCAAAAACACCAATGCGACTACCAGGTTCGAGTGTCGACATCATGGCTCCGTTCATAGATGGGAATCCGCAATCACCGATTCCGTTTGTGCTTCCATAAAAGCGATCATACGTTCACGCAACGTTGCGTCATGATTTCCAAGCATCCGAATCGCCAGCAATGCAGCATTCTTAGCACCGGCCACGCCGATTGCCATTGTCCCAACGGGAATGCCACCTGGCATTTGCACGATGCTGAGTAAAGAATCCAGGCCAGACAATGCTTTGCTTTGCACCGGGACGCCAATAACAGGCAATGGCGTACAAGAGGCAACCATTCCAGGAAGATGTGCAGCACCACCAGCACCAGCAATGATGACCTCGATTCCGCGATCGGCTGCCTTCTTTGCGAACTCCACCATGAGCTCCGGTGTACGATGGGCCGAAACAACGCGTCGTTCGTGCTCGACCCCAAATTCATTAAGCAACTTACTTGCTTCTTGCATCGTTTCCCAATCGGATCGCGAGCCCATAATCACGGCAACTCGAGGCCTGCGGGTTTCTTCGCTCATGATATTCTCACACTGGTGAAACAAAGGTACGAAGGAAGCACACGATCAATCAAATGGCCAATCGCTACCCAAAGCAGCCCGTTGAATTTGGGTAAGTTGTTGGATTCCCTCTTTCCCAAGGGCGAGTAAAGAAGCCAACTGTACATCATCGAAGGTTGCTTCTTCGCCTGTTCCTTGCAGCTCGATAAAGCGTCCCTTCCCTGTCATCACGATGTTCATGTCGACATCGGCCGCCGCATCCTTGGCATAATCGAGATCCAAACAGGAAGCTCCATCACAGATGCCTACACTGATGGCCGCCACACTATCGCGCAGAGGATAAGCATTGCGATCGATGCCACCGAATTCGGTTTTGAGTGCATCGACGAGGGCGATCAACCCTCCCGTGATGCTTGCAGTTCGAGTGCCACCATCGGCTTGCAATACATCGCAATCGATCGTAATACTTCGCTCGCCCAGTTTATGAAGATCAGCGACCGCTCGAAAGGATCGTCCAATCAATCGTTGAATCTCGGTCGTACGTCCGTCAACTTTTCCTGAACGTTCACGCGATTTCCGAGGGCTCGTACTCGAAGGAAGCATATTGTATTCGGCCGTGATCCAGCCTCGTCCTTGACCAACCATCCATGGCGGTACGGATGGCTCGAGCGATGCCGTGCATAGGACCACTGTATCTCCGCAGCGATACAACACACTTCCAGCAGCGTGCTTAGTGTATCCACGCTCGACCTGAACTGGGCGAATCGACCCCATCGTTACACGTCCCATCCATTTTGACGACCAAGCCAAACTAGCAATCCTTTTTGGAGATGCATACGATTTCCGGCTTGCTGTATGACTGAACTGTTGGCCGAATCGATTACTTCATCGGTAATTTCTTCACCGCGACGAGCGGGAAGACAGTGAAGCACACGGCAATGTGGCGGAGCTTTCTTCATCAGACTTGTGCTGACTTGAAGAGGCGCAAATACCTTGCGTCGCAATTCCGATTCTGCTTCCTGGCCCATCGAAGTCCAAACATCGGTATAAACGAAATCGGCTTCACGAAGCGCTTCATCGGCATCCGCGGATTGTTCGATATCTGCCGTCGGAATGCGAGCCTTTACCTTTTGCAACCAAGAGGGCTCAAAATAGTAGGGCTCGGCACCGAGCAATCGGAAACGCATTCCCGCCATTAGGCTTGCAGCAGCCAATGACCGACAAACGTTGTTGGCGTCCCCAACAAACGTAACCTGCTTGCCTCGAAGACTGCCCGCAATCTCTTCCATCGTCATCACATCCGCCATCGCTTGGCATGGATGCGAGAGATCGGTAAGCCCATTGATCACGGGCAATGCATTGAAACCAGCTAGTTCTTCTACCGTAGAGTGCGAGAAGGTACGGCAAACGATGATGTCGCAGTACTCTGCAAGGACACGCACAAAGTCAGCCGTGGACTCCCGAGTTTGCCAACCGACATCTTCACTCAAGTAGATCGTCGATCCACCGAGCTGTGTCATTCCAGCTTCGAAACTCAATCGCGTTCTTAGACTCGGTTTCTCAAAAAGCAGGGCTACAGAACGCTGAGCAAGAAGAGGAGGACGAATTCCAATCTTCCAATCTCGCTTCAGTTGATGAGATAGGTCGAGGATGTTTCGGAATTCATCCTCGTTGATATCGAATAGGGATCTAAAGTGTCGCATGACAAACCAATCATCTAGGCAGTTAGGGGTTGGCGTGACGTAACCTCCATCACAACCTTGGAGAGAATCTCCATCCCTGAATCCACCTCTTCCAACGCAAGATTCATAGCGGGAAGAAGGCGTAGCACATTGCCTTGAGTACAGTTAATGAGCAAACCTTGTTTTAGGCATTCCGCAACAACAGCCGAACCATCTTGATCGAGCTCAATTCCGATCATGAGCCCCGCTTGGCGAATTTCTCGTACACTTTCGGATTGCTGTTGAAGTTGTTCCAAGTGGGAAGCAAAGCGGCGTGCAACTTCTTGACTTCGTTCGAGCAATCCTTCGGCTTCGATCGATTCAATCATCGCGATCCCCGCAGCAGCTGCGATGGGATTTCCTCCAAACGTGGAAGCATGCATCCCCGGTCGCAAACTTGGGGCAATTCGACGATGCGCCAACAATGCACCACCCGCTACGCCACCACAAAGGCTTTTCGCCAAGGTGATCATATGGGGCTCAACATCAAAATACTGGTAACCGAACCAATTCCCAGTCCGGCCACAACCTGTTTGCACTTCATCAAAGATCAACAACAAATCGTGTTGATCGCATAGATCGCGAAGGCCCTGCAAGAATTCTTGAGAGGCGATGCGAACACCACCTTCTCCTTGAATTGGTTCAAGCATGATGGCAGCGGTCTCGTCATCAATTCGCTTGCGGACGCTCTCCAAGTCGCCAAAAGGGCAGTATTGAAAGCCTGCGACCAACGGTCCGAGTCCTTCATGGTATTTTGGCTGGGCGGTGGCCGTGAGAGCCCCTAAAGTCCGTCCGTGAAATCCACCGGTAAACGTAATAATTTTGTATCGTTTGGGGCCCTGATGAAGTCGAGCCAACTTGATAGCAGCTTCGTTGGCTTCAGCGCCGCTATTGCAAAAGAAAGCCTGACTATCAAAAGCTCGTTCACACAACAATTGAGCCCATCGCCCTTGCAACTCCATATGCCATGTGTTGGGCACATGGATCAATTCGGCCACTTGCTTTTGCACTGCGGCAACAATTCGCGGCGGGCAATGTCCAAGTAAATTGCATCCCCAACCGGGAAAGAAGTCGAGATATGCGTTGCCTTCGCTATCCCACACAGTTGATTCCTGCCCTCGAACAAGATTGACAGGAAGACGTTTGTAGTTGGCGATGACGTAGCGATCAAACAAGGCGACGGTATCGGTTGAACTCAAGTGCTTCATCACAAGGACTCCTATCGGGATCGGACAAGCTCTGTCCCAACGCCAGCCGTCGTGAAGATTTCAAGAAGCAATGAGTGGCGAAGTCGTCCATCGATGATGTGAACTTTTCCGACGCCTCGATCCAATGTCGAAAGGCATGCCTCGACCTTGGGAATCATCCCCGCATCGATAACCTTCGTTCGTATGAGCTCTCGAGCCTCTTCGGCGGTCAATGAATGAATGACTGTATTCGGATCTTTCTTGTCGCGACGTACTCCATTTACATCGCTGACGAAGACCAGTTTCTCGGCTCCCAGCGCTTCCGCAACGGCCATGGCTGCGGTGTCGCCATTGACGTTGTATTTTTGCCCTTGTGCATCGATACACATCGAGGGAATAACGGGAATCTGTTCGGTATAAGTCAGTGACTCGATCACTTGCCGATCAACACGAGTCACATGACCGACGAACCCAAGATCGATGGGCTCTTGCCCTGGTTCTTCCAAGAGGAGCTTCTCACCAAACAACACATTGGTTGTTTTGAAGCTGAGATTCATGGCTCGGCCACCCAGCCTCTCGATCTCTTTCGCAAGACCTTCGTTGATATCTCCAGCCAATACGCGTTCGACAATTTCCAAAGTTGAGGAATCCGTAACGCGGCGACCTTGAATCCAAACCGGCTGAATCTTTGCGTCATCCATGGCTTTATTGATGGAAGGACCACCACCGTGGACAATGACGGGACGCATTCCTACGGACTCCATGAAGATGATGTCCAATAGGATGTGCTGCATGGCGGCCGTATCTTCCATCAAACTACCGCCAAGTTTGATGACGGTTGTTTTGCCGCGAAACCGTCGAATCCATCCCATGGCTTCGATCAGCGTGTCCGCTTTTGCAATCGCTTCGTTCACGTTTGATTCCTATCCACCATCCCGCAAGCCACCAAGAGGAAGCGTATGCCGCTTAGGAAGCGTCGTTCATGCTTCGGGAATGCACTCGAGGATGGGCTCTTTCACGAGCATGAATGCATTCCATAAACTCAAAAACGCGGCCAAAAGCCGCGTCGGGGAAAACCCAATAATTTAGTCCCTAAACCCGGGTTTTGTCAAGTTTTTCACGGTTTCACGAGCCCTTTCGACGCTACCCAAAGGGTTATAGTCGAACGGCAACTTGCATGAAGACCCAACAAAAAAAGGTCCGGCAATCGCCGGACCTTTGCAGTTGTTTTCAATGGATGACTACCAAGCAAAGTGAGCGAACGCCTTGTTAGCGTCAGCCATACGGTGCGTGTTCTCACGCTTGGTGATTGCGGCGCCTTCCTTCTTGTACGCTGCAACCAATTCGTCTGCCAACTTCATGTAGGTTGCGCGTCCCTTCTTCTCACGGACAGCACCCAAAATCCATCGGAACGCCAAAGACTGCTGGCGATTCTTGTTGACTTGCATTGGAACCTGGTACGAAGCACCACCGACCCGCTTGGATCGAACTTCAATGTAAGGCTTTACGTTCTCGACGGCTTGTTCGAAGATTTCGATCGGCGGGCGATCTTTGATTCGATTGCCAATCTCATCCAATGCATCATAAAAAACGTTTTGGGCCGTCGACTTCTTGCCATCCCACATCAAGCAGTTCACAAACTTGCTTGCAAGTAGGGAGTTGAAACGTGGATCCGGTCGAAGCGTTGTTCGGCTGGCGGTAATCTTACCCATGTTCTGTAATCGTCTATTGGTTGTTTATCGAAACGTAAATTTGCGAAATCAATGCGGCACAGTCGCGGCTCAACCGGACTACGCCTTCTTGGCACCATAACGGCTTCGAGACTGCTTTCGGCCGTTCACACCCAAGGTGTCGCGGCATCCGCGAACGACTTGGTAACGAACCCCAGGAAGGTCGCGAATACGACCACCGCGAATCAAAACGATCGAGTGCTCTTGAAGGTTGTGACCTTCACCTGGAATGTAAACCGTCACTTCCTTGCCGTTGCTCAAACGAACACGAGTGATCTTTCGAAGCGCCGAATTAGGCTTCTTAGGGGTCATCGTTCGCACTTGCAAGCAAACACCTTGCTTCTGTGGACACTTGTCCAAAACAGGGCTCTTGGTGGTTCTGTGTTGAACAACGCGGTTTTTTCGCACCAATTGATTGATTGTTGGCATTATCTTCCGTCAACAAATAAGCAGTTTCAAACTACCAGCGAATTCGCCGTATTTAGTACCAGAGGTGGGAGTCGAACCCACACGCCCTTGCGGGCACAGGATTTTGAATCCAGCGCGTCTGCCATTCCGCCACTCTGGTCCGTCATGCCCGCGAGGACGTGAAGGACCGAAAAGTGTAACAGGCCTACCCGCAAGTCAGCAAGGGCATCCACGTACACTTTCAAGAATTTCCATCGGCTTAACTCGGCCGCTTGCGACCAACCTTCTTGGAATTGCCTCGCCCGACTGGAAAAGTCCTTCTAAACCTTCCAATCTAGCGGTATCCCAAGTTGGATTCGATTTCGCGAGTCCGAGCATCGAGTCCGGTTGCGGTCCCTACCGATTCCCCTTTCGGCCGTAGGTTCTTGCCTAGTCCAGCATTTTCTAGCGCCCGCGGCTCTTGGGACGTCGGCAGCCGACACCCTCCACCGCATTCCACCAGCAAAACCAGTAGCAAACAACACGGCATCAAACGAACTAATGCTGCATTCGCCGCTATCAGCCAACACAAGACTCTGGATTTCATTTCTGTGTCCTCCAGTCGCATCCTCCCTCTTTCCCTCCCCCATGTCCATAGATCCTCTCCAATGATCCACCTATCACCAATAGGTGCCATCCACCTATTGTTGACGCAACGGCAGACATAACGCCGGGGACAGTCCCCGAGCCTCCCTAAACAGATTAAAAGGGGACAGTCCCCACGTGCATCTGGCGGCCAGCATGCAATGAGCTAATAGGCGGATATGCAATATCAGCCCAACAAAATGCGAGTTGCGCAAAACGATGGGGACTGTCCCCATCGCGGTTGGATTGATCCCAGGAATTGAAACAAATGCGAGCTTTCGACGTCGGAATACCAACTTGGGGACTGTCCCCCAAAAATCGCCATGGATGTCCGTTTTTCAACTTGGGGACTGTCCCCAGGCTAGTCCTTTTCAACACAAGGTGGCTGGCACCTTGTGACAAGAATTGGTTCGGTTAATGGAACAGCACAATCCATTAGCTTGCTTTGTTTTACGGATATTTGTCATTTGCAGCTGAATCACCATGGGGACAGTCCCCATGGTGATTGATGGAATCTTGGGGACAGTCCCCGTGGTAGCGCGGAATTGAATGGTTGTGATGGGTGATTTCAACAATAGGTGGATGGCACGTATTGAATTGTTTGCCGGGGCGGGGACTGTCCCCATAGAATGCGAGTAAGGAAGGATGGCTTGCATTTGAATACGAATTCGGACCCAAACAATCGAGCGAGATTCCTGACGCCAGTGCTGCAGTTCCAGGATCAGCCGAGGAACTGCCCGTACCTGCCGAATCAATCCGCTTTGATGCCACTGGTCTATCCAATGCATCGGTTGGGAGGCGAGGAATTTGATGCATATCTGGCCACTGGGCGACGTCGCTCTAGCGGATTCCTCTACCATACGGCTTGCCCCAATTGCAGCGCCTGCAAACCGACACGACTCCCTGTCCACGACTTTCAATGGACACGGTCCATGCAAAGAGTTCTTAAACGCGGCGATCGCGAAATTGAGACCGTCATCGGCATGCCCCAGGTCGACGAGCAACGGGTGCAACTATTCAATCTGCATCGCAAAGCTCGCCTTCTTGGCCCTGCGGATGACTGGGATAGCCTAGACGATTACGAACAAGGCTTCGTCGAAACTTGCTGCGACACGGTGGAACTGAGCTTTTGGGTCCAATCGAAACTCATGTGCATATCGATCGTTGATTGCGGCCAAACATCTGTCAGTGCGGTCTACACGTATTTCGACCCTAGTTACTCTCGGCTCAGCCCCGGCACCTACTCTATTCTGAAACAAATTGAATGGGCCCAAGCCGCAGGTAAAACCTTCCTTTACCTTGGCATGTACGTTGAACAGAACGCGCACCTTCGATACAAGGGCCGCTTTGTCCCGCAACAACAACTCGTCGATGGACGATGGGTCACTGTTCACGAACCCATTGAGTGGTCCGATCGCGGCGATGCCTATGGCCCCAACCTCGACCAAGACACGTCAAGCTTCTAGCCACTGCTTCGCTTCCGATCGGCCAAGCAGCAGAGCAATCGAAACGAGATCGAGTCTATTGACTGATCTTGGTAATGATTTCGTGGTCGAAATAATTGGTGCTCATCCCAGCATCGATCACCACCGATTGCGAAGCGATTCCGCTCGACCGAGGACTCAACAAAAAGGCCGCCACATTCGCGACCTCTTGCGTTTGCAGCCCGCGTTTCCTAGGAATCGCTGCTTCGGCGAAAAGATAAGCATTCACGTAGCCGGGAATGCCTGCCGAAGCACTCGTTTTCAAAAGACCGGCCGACACCGAGTTGAACCGCACTTCGGAAAATCGGCTGAATGACTTCGTGAGAAATGCTAAGGAGGATTCTAGGGCCGCTTTCACAGGCGCCATGAAACCATACGATTCGCTGGCCATTCGGGTCGTCGAAATTCCAATTGTGACCACAGCCCCTTGTGGATCAAGCACATCCTTCAATGCGTTGCAGATGGCGATCAGCGAGAAGCAAGAAATATCGACTGCCTGCAAGAATTGTCGGCGCGTCGTCTCGTGGAATGGCTTCATCCCTTCGCTATAGTCGGCGAACGCAATCGAATGAACAACGCCATAGATCTTGCTGTGGTCGCGAGCAATCTCCTGAGCGACCCGATCAATCTCGTCCTGGCGTTCGACATCGCACACATAGATCGATTTACCAGCAAGCAGCTTTTGAAGCTGTTCCTTGCGTGCTTCACTTCGCACTACGTAAATCACTTCACAGCCTTCCGATTCCAGCGTTTGTGCTATGGCATAGGCAACGCTTTTTCGGTTCGCCACGCCGAACACAACAACCTTCTTCTGCTCCAAGCTCAAGAACGACATGCTATACCTCGCCACTTGTCACTTCAGAAGTAACCACTCTAGAAACGATAACGACACATTCGAATCGAATGCGGATTGGCCGCACGTCAACTTTGCGGACACAAGACTAAGCGGTTGGAGTTGTCACAGAACAAGCGAAATCGAGCCTAGCTGCCAATTTCCCGCCAACAGTAATCTTGCCCGTCATGAAATATGCGGTCGACACCACATCGTTGAGAGTCACTTCCATTTCGACGGTATCACCAGGCCGAACCATATGCTTAAACTTAACCCCATCCATGCGGGTCGCAACGGGCACAACGCCTTCCTTGGGCGTGAATTGCGACAAGAGAATCGCACCACTTTGCAATGCACATTCGCAAAGGATCACACCTGGAACCAACGGAAAATTCGGGAAATGCCCCTGCGTGAAAAACTCATCCTTGCCAAAGGTCTTTCGGCATAGAATCCTCTTATCACTTTGCTCCACGATTTCGTCTACAAGGAGCATTGGTTTGCGATGCGGAATTGCCGATTCAATTGGGTTCATGATGAAGCTAAAGTCGAGTTGGAGGATGAGGCTTTGCTGAGTCGTTGATCGACATCGTTAGCAACGATAACACCGTAGTTGATGGCTCCCAACCACCCCGACATGATGATGCCTACGCTACCGGCATGATAAAGTCCGCGAATTTGATCGGGTAACGCTCGACTCACCGCAAGCCCTTCAAACTTGGTGCCAAAACTGGCTCCCATTTGATGCTTTGTATAGTGATGGAACGTACGCGGAGTGGCGGCCTCTGCCCGCTCAATCTTATCGCGGCAATTGGGAAGGTATTTTTCCAACGAGTCCAACGTGGTTTCGATGAGGTCGGCTTTGCTTCGCTCGTACTCTTCATCGGACAGATCCGCCCAGTCACTCCAGTTAGCATTGGTACTGCTGACAATGGCGTAGCGAGCCTTCTTGTGCGGCCTGCATTTCGGGTAGTAGAAACTAAAGGTTCGACTGGTGATATTGCGGCTCAACAAGAGATCGGTGCGAAAGACCGGTGCCGTCGAACAAAACAGCAAGTCGCCTGTTGATTCTTCGACCGTCTCGCCCTCCTTCAACGCCATATACACTTGAGTGCTGCTGTTATTGAGCCGCACCGCCTGGGCATCTTGCACAAACTGTGGATCGAATTGCTCCTTGCCGACCATATTGAAAATGGTTGATCGCAAATTGCTATTGCTGACGACGGCTTTGCATCGAATCGTCTTACCATTGACCACTACACCTTCGACGCCGCGATCTTTGACGAGTATCTGATCGACATTGCAACGTATGCGTATATCCACTCCGTTCTTGTTCAACTCGGCCTGCATCTTGCCGACGAGATCATCGGTGCCACCTTCATAGATGAAAACACCTTTGGCCATAAAGTTCGAGAAGACGATACCGTAGGTGATGGCCGGATCTTCCAAAGTCGAACCATTGGCATATGTGATGGGTTCCATCAACAAACGAACCACATCCTCGCGTCCTGGAAAGAACTTATCGAAGAGTTCGCGAGTCGTCATTCGCTGATCGTCGTAGAAATTCATTCCACGAGCCGTATCGAAAAACTGCTTAACCGTTTCAGGCTCGATTCCAAATTCAGTCGTTAGCAGTCGAGTAAAATCGTCGCGATTGAATGTAGTCGTCAGCGAGAACATAGGATTGTCAAATCGTATGTTCTTGATCTGTACGATGCTGTCAGCGATTTCTTCGGACCAGTATCTTCTGCAGCTCTTGATCATCCCATACGGGAAACCGTGCAAGGAGATGTCAAAGACATGGCCGCCAGGTCGCAAGAACCAGGTGGCCAATCCGCCTAGTTTGTAATGCTGCTCTAACAAAAGGACTCGGTGCCCAGCTCGCCCAAGAATGTTGGCGGCCGTCATTCCCGCCAAACCACTTCCGATAACGACAACGTCGTATTCAGGCTGAACGCCCGCAAGAAAATCACGAGGCATAACGAATCGCGGGACCAAAAGAGGTTCTGGGCCTAAGCACTGGAGACTCCGGTAGATTCCTCCATCCCCCATCGCAAACCCAAGTCATCGATGAGGTTCGACAATCGTGGCACAATCCACCCCTTTCGTCAACTCACCCCTCTACCCCTTCTACCCCGGAATACGCTCGTCAAAAACCAGCATTCGCATTCCGTTTTTCCTGGCTTGACGGTCTACTACCATGCCTTCGATCAAGCCGTACTGTGTACCCCTTCACCTTACGCCTTCATCTATCTCGTCGAGTTGGAAACCAAGAAACCAATCTCGCATCGCGTCATGGTCACTGGAGAGAGCAATCAGAGAGTAGAGCTCTGTCGAGACGGCCGGTCCCATGCTGCAGGGATCGGTTTCACGGCGAGAGAGTGACTGCAGAACTTTCGCAATTCACTCATCCAAAGAAGTGCGGGTGAGAGGAGTCGAACCTCCACGGCCGTTTGTATAGGCCACTAGATCCTGAGTCTAGCGCGTCTGCCAATTCCGCCACACCCGCAAGCGATGATCTTCAGAAGGGTAGTAGACTGGCGAGCAATGGTCAATCCCCGCGATCAATCCCCGCCGTCTATTATCCCTATGTTTCCCTTTGCCTCGCCACCGGCCTACTAGTATTGAGGAACCGAAGGATCGATTCGCTGAGACCAAGCGTGAATGCCGCCGGCGAGGTTCAAGGCTGTTGGAAAACCATTTTGACGAAGCCAATTCGTGACGCGCATACTCCGTCCACCATGGTGGCAATGCACAACGATTTGCTTGTCTTTGTAAGCATCGAGCTCTCCCGCCTTCGCGGCCCATTGGCTCATCGGAATCAACACGGATCCCGTAATCTTTGCCGTATCATGTTCAGAGACTTCGCGACAATCCACCAAGATGACATCGTCGCGATTCTTCATCCAATCGGCAAGTGTTTCAACTTCGATTTCAATGGGTTGGTTCATGCGTTATCCAAAAGTTCAACGGCCTCGAATTTTTCACCTTCAAGCATCTGCAAGCTCGCTCCGCCTCCGGTGCTAACGTGAGTCACTTGATCGGCAAACCCCAACTGTTCGATCGCAGCAGCGCTATCGCCACCACCGATGATGCTCGTGGCATCGCTTTCGGCAATCGCTTGAGCAACGGCTTTGGTGCCCGCATCGAACGGCGGCATTTCAAATACGCCCATGGGTCCGTTCCAGACAACCGTCTTGGCACTCGTCAACAAGGCAGCATACTTCTTGGCGGTTTCGGGGCCGATATCAAGCCCTTCCCAACCATCAGGAATTTGCCCTGCCGGTACCACTTGCTTGTTGCAATCCGCTGAAAAGCCATCACCACAATGCGTATCTACAGGGAGCACCAACTTGCTGCCACCTTTTTGAATCAACTCTTTGGCGAGCTCTACCTTTTCGGGCTCGACCAAGCTCTTTCCGGTCTTGCCACCCTGAGCCAAAGAGAAGGTATAGGCCATCGCCCCACCAATCAAAACGTAATCACAAACGCTGAGCAGATTGTTGATCACATTGATTTTATCGCTAACCTTGGCTCCACCTAGAATCGCCACAAATGGTCGCTTTGGATTCGATATGGTCTCGCTCAAGTATTGGATCTCTTTTGCCACCAAATAGCCTGACACCTTGGGCTTGTTCCCCATTGCCTTGGGAACCGCAACCATAGAACCTTCCAATCGGTGGCACGTGCCGAATGCATCATTGCAATAGACGTCACCCCAACTAGCCAAGGTTTGCGCATACGAAGGTTCGCCACCTTCCTTCTCGCCAGGATTGAATCGCACGTTCTCCAAGACAACGACTTCGCCATCCTTCAGAGCTCGGACTTTGGCTTCGGCATCGGTCCCAACGGTATCCGTTGCAAAGGCGACTGGCTTGCCCAGCAATTCCGCCAATCGAACGGCTGTCGGGCGAAGCGTGTATTCAGGCTCAGTACCCTTGAACTTTGGGCGTCCCAAATGGCTCATCAATACCAAGCGTCCGCCTCGATTCAACACATCTTCAATCGAGGGCATCGCCATGCGAATTCGGCGATCATCCGTGATGGCCCCGCTATCATCCTGCGGCACATTGAAGTCGACTCGCATGAGAACGACCTTACCACGAACGTCAACATCCGAAATACTTTTCTTGGCCATGGATTCTTCAGTTCCAGTGAATTCATAAAGAGATGACATCGATCCACAAACGATCGATTGCAAACGACGATGCTTTATCTAACGACACAACCATCGCGCACGACGGTGTATCCAAGCAAAACGACCATCATCGCCGTGATGCTAGAGCCGTCTTGCGAATCAGTGTCCGTATTATCCCAAGCTCTTGATTTATGTCGAGGAGGCTGACAGCCGATCCAGAAGTCGCTCAACTCGACGCAAAACGCGATCTTTTCCGAGGATTTCCAGCGTTTCAAACAATCCAGCCCCTACGCTTTTCCCCGTCGCGGCAAGCCGCAGAATGTGGACGATCTGGCCGATCTTGGCTCCGTTTTGCTCGAGCCATCCCTTGAGTTGACTCTCTATGGAGTGGGCTTCCCAGGTTTCGCAGGCTTGCATCAACGGGAGGTACTTTTGCAACAGATCGACCGCTGCAGCATCCTTCGCGACGCGTTTTTCCCATGCGGCCTCATCGTAGGTCAACGAGTCATCGCTGACAAAGAATTCGCTGAACTGAAGGATGTCGCCAGCCACTTTGATTCGATCGCCGGCGGCTTGCACAATTCGCTGCAAATAATCACTCACGTCGCATGGTGGAGGCGATGCAACCCAACCTACTTTTTGCAGGTAAGGGAGCACCATGGCAACCTTTTTCTTGAGATCGAGCTGATTCATCCATCGGGTTTGGAATGCAACCAGCTTTTGAGGATCGAAACTCGCCGGCGCCTTGTTTACGCGCTCTAACGAAAAATGTCGGATCGCATCTTCGACCGTAAAATGCTCCGTCGAATCATCTAGCGACCACCCTAAGAGCAGAAGGTAATTGAGAATCGCATCGGGTAGAAAACCGATCTCACGATAGAAATCGACCACCACAGGATTGAATGTGGTGGGTGATATCTCGATTCCCATCTGCTTGGCAATCGTTTCTCCATGCGCACACAACGAAGCGAAATCCTTTTGCTTGAGATACTTGTCGAGCTTCCGCTTGCTCAATTTGGCGGTACCACCCGGCTCAGCCACGTAGGGCAAGTGAGCATAGATCGGTAACGGATATCCGAGACTCTGCGCAATGAATATCTGCCGTGGCGTATTGGGAAGGTGCTCGACGGCACGGACCACGTGTGTGATCTTGTAATCAAAGTCGTCGACAACGCTCGCCAAGTGATACAAGCATGTTCCATCTTGACGTTGAATCACGTGGTCTTGCTCGTTCGCCCAGTCGAAAGAGACATCACCACGAATCCCATCGTGAAACTGACACTGCCCTTCCCGCGGCATCTTCAAACGCACGACGGCAGTCCGCCCTTCTGCCTCAAACGCCTTTGCCTGCGCATCATTTTCAGCCATCCATTGGCGATCATAGACAAAAGCTTCCCCACGCTTTTCCGCTTGCTCGCGTTGCGACTGCAATTCTTCCGTTCGAGCGTAATCACGATAAGCAAAACCGCTTGCCAAGAGCCGTTTGACTTCTTCTTGATAGCGAGCCAACCTTTGCGACTGAAAATAAGGCTGGTACGGTCCCTGCACCTCAGGGCCCTCATCCCACTGGATCCCCAACCATTTGAAGCCATCGAGAATCGGCTGCAAAGCTTCCTGAACATTCCGCTCTTGATCGGTATCATCAATCCGTAGAATGAACTGCCCACCTGCTTGTTTGGCGAGCAGATAATTGAAGTAGGCTGTTCGAACTCCACCGATATGAAGGTAACCGGTAGGACTGGGGGCAAAGCGGGTGCGGATCGTCATCGTCTTCCTTTTCTTGGTCTACGCGGGCAATCAAGTGAGATCCGAATCGAATACCCGAACTTGCTTCCAGTTGGCCTTCTGCTCTTGGATGAATTGCACATGTCGCTCAGCCGTCTGATAGACGTCATGCGCTGCGCGGTTCTCGAAGACGACGTTGAGAGCCACCTGATAGGCACGATCATTGACCGGACGAGCCAGATCGGGATTCAGCGTTCCAACCGAAAAGTAAACGATGCCGGGATGTCCATCGAGATACTTGTGGCAGGCCTGAACCAGGGCATCAATCTTGGCGGGACTATCGTCCTCCAATGTGAAGTACACCATGTGAGACAGGCCTTTAAGAGATTGACCTTCCATCATCGCCTTTCTGGATCGAATGCCATCGATGGGCAAACCTAATAGGCTCGCCCCTTTTCAATAAACGGACAGCAATTGTACCGCTCCCCGTCAGGGTCGGCTATTCGTAATGAGATGCAGCATTGCTTCTCCATACAGCACAGATGATGCGACTTACTCGCGACACTCGGGTTGCGTAATCATCCGAGCAGGCGTTTTCCAAAGAAACGCTTTGGCTGAATCGATCCCATGCAGCAAATCGATTCCAGCAGCCCATCCATCTGACGTTCAAAAGCCATCCCTGCACCGTCGCTCCGTCTTGACACGGACACCCAAACGCCTAAACTAATAGTTTAGGCGAAGGAGGTAGTCATGGCGGAAAGCCACCCGAGTGAACGAGAATTAGACATCCTCAAAGTGTTGTGGGAACGTGGCGAATCCAAAGTTCGCGAAGTTCATGAGGTGCTCAATGCTCAAGAGGCAACCGCATTTACCACGATCCAAACACTTCTTCGGATCATGGCTGAAAAGGGGCTTGTCCGGCAGCGAGCAGAGGGACGCACCTTCTATTACACGGCGAATCATACGATTGAACAAGTAAGTTCTAGGTTCCTCAAACGAGTCTTTGATGGGGCGCTGGACAAGCTCGTCCTGAATATGCTCCGCGCCGAAGACATTACCACGGAAGAGATGCGGGAGCTGGAACGGCTTATTGCCAAAACGCGATCCGCCAAATCGAAAGGAAAGGAGTAGCCAATGATTTCTTCGCAGCTGTTCGTCGTCGGATGGATCGAATACTCACTTGCTGCATTCATATTACTCGCCGCAATGCGAATCTTAGTAACGCGTTTTCGCAATCCCATCGATCGCGTCCACTGGATCCTGATAGGCTTCTTAATCATCTCTTCGATTCCGCTCGGATTGGTCGCAATCCAACTGCCCGGACCATCGCTTGGCTTATTTCAGGTAGACAGTAACCCCCATTCCAACCTCAATAAAAATAGATCATCTTCTGCGGGCCTTCCGGCACTTGTTCAAAGTTTGCCGGTCCAACAGTTCATGAATCATCCAGCAGGGACGGAAACAGTTGAACCATCCTTTAATGAATCAAAAATCAACGAAAACTCCAACTTCGATGCAGCTTCCTTAAAAACAAATAAAGCCAATCCAATTCTAGGGGCTACGCGATCCTATTCGCCTAGGTACTTTTGGGATACTGCTGCATTTGGCTTAATCGTCTGTTATGGAATCGCGTTCATTTATGTTGGATTGCAATGGCTAATTGCAAAGAGAATGCTATCGGCAATGGCCGAACGCTCCGCGGCTCCGAGCGATCGGCTTCTCAATATCTGGAGAACCGTTTCGCAGGAAAAGGGAAACAACGTTCGCATCTTGGTCAGCTCGGATATTTCAAGCCCAATCGTATTCTCACTCCGAGGGCCGACCATCCTTATGCCTTCAACGCCTTGCGACGGAAACACAGAATCGATTCGCTATTGCCTCGCCCATGAATGGGCACACATTCAAGGCGGCGATTTACTGCGATGGAACGTCATCCAAATCGTTCAGTTGTTGATGTGGTATCAACCAGTGTATTGGGCATTGCGTCGTGAACTTCAAATCAACCTCGATATTTTGGCAGATTCGCAAGCTGCGACATTTTCAGGGGACATAGCCGAACGAATCCAGTACTCAGAGTTTCTACTTTCCATTGCCAAGAATTCGCAAATGCGTCGACAACCTTCTGCAATCGCCTTCGCCTCGCAGTCAAGTCAACTTGCGCGCCGCATACGCACTTTGCTCAATACAAAAGATCGCATGCAAACATATTCCCACAAGACGTTTTTGGTCCTTACAGGAATTCTATTTCTTGCAAGTTCAACAATAGCGGGGAGCATTCGCCTTGGGGCAACTTTTGCTTCGCATCCAACGGCGATTCACGCCTTGAATACAGTGCTTGGTGCGACAAACTCTCAAGGGGAAAATTGGAAATATATTCGAGGCAGTGTAACAAATGAAGAAGGACAACCCGTTGCAGGAACAAGACTCTTGCTGCCCCTTCAAATGAAGCCTCGAAGAACACTCGAAGCCATTGCAGATGAGCATGGAAATTTTGAGTTCCGGTATTTAGCCGAATGGACGGCCCCAAGTATCTCCACAGGATTTTCGACTATTTGGGCGTACGCTCCTGGATTTTGCATTCAAACGATCAACGCTCGAGAAACACTCTATGGAAATCTTGATCGAGAATACAATCTTCAATTGCCTCTTCAAAATAATGCCGAATTCAAAGTCCTAACTCTTAATGGCCGACCATTGCGCGGTGTCAGTATCCAACCACACCAATACAAAACCACTCGCCAATTGGAACTCATCCCTGAAGAGATCGTATCACGGTTATCTGGCGAGACAGATGAAGCGGGCAAAGTAATTCTTCGTTCCCTTCAAGCGAATCTCCTCCACAGCATCGAAAGCCATTGCGACAAGTACGGAAGGCAGAGACACACTTTCTCGCCCGCGATTTCTCAAGTGGTGCGAGAGATTCGACTTCACGCAACCGGATCGATCGTAGGAAGGCTTGCATGTGACAATATGGATTGGATCGAAGGAGTTCGTGTTTTTTGTCGAACCGTCAATAGGAATGTCGTGACCGGAATCGCCGAAGCAATAACCGATCACGAAGGGCGATTTCAAATGCCGATCATCGCGGCAGGGGATTCGATCGATATCCATGTCGAGATTGCCCCTGAGCTTCCCGTACGTCCTCGTCTACCTGAAAAACAATCGCTGGCCCAAGGCGAGACTCGTCATTTTGAGATCCCCTTGCTCGCGACTGCAAATCTCCGCGGACAAGTCATCGAACAATCGACGCATACACCCATTCCGAATGTCCAACTCTTTCTACAGTATGGCGACTTTTTCCAAGGCGAAAAAGTCATCACAGACACCAACGGGAAGTTCGAAGGCCTTGTACTCCCAGGCAAAATCCGAGCCGAAATCATCGGCCTACCTGAGGGCTTCCGACATGTCTCCCATGGGAAGCCCAATGACATCTTTGTATCGGCGGATGCAAAATTGGTTGAAGCCAATCCAATCGAGATCATTCGCACCGAGACCGTTTCTGGATTGCTCGTTGATGTCAACCACCGTCCGATGGCAAATTCAAAACTCATTACCAGAACGAAGGATCAAGCCGAGTTCACGATTCAAACCAATGGGGAAAGCAATTTTCGGGTACATCTCAGCGAAGCCTTGAAACCTCGATTCGATGCAAGCACGGAACATGGGACAATTGTGCAAGCAGAAGTGATTCGCACAGACCCTTTGGTGATTCGAGTTCCCCTAATCGCCCCCACCGGCAATGCAATGGCCCAAGAAATCCATTCGGATGTCGTGCTAACCGGACGCGTCCTCTGCACTGACGTCCCCACTCCCGATGTTCAACTGTTTGTCTATCGATACGTAACAAGTACGCAAAACAATTGGCTTGAATCCAGTCCAAAACTCGTCGGCTCCGTGAAGACGGACGCCACTGGAGAATACCGTATCACGGGTCTACGAACAGGCGAATCATTCTTCATCGAAGTGGTCCCTCCCTTTGCAGCTATCGATCCCAAATGGCGATGGCAATTCCCCTGGGGAAACGCCTTGCCGGAAAACACAGGAAAGGACGTTACACTCCCCGATGTCGAACTGCTGCGGTGCAATCAAAAAGTAGGTGGCATCGTTGTCGATTCCTACGGAACGCCAGTGGAAGGCATCCTTGTTGAGGCATCCCTTCAAGACGGCTCGCCTATGACCCTGCTGAACTCGACACCTGTTTCGGGACAGGAACTCGTCCATTCCAAACCAAGCATTCGCTTGCGATCGGCCACCGATCGTCAGGGTCGGTTCGCAATCGAAGGTTTGCCGGACGCACCCATTCGTCTCAAAGCATACAACCCGCTTCGGTTGCATCGCTTCATCAAAATTGATGACATTGCAACCACTGTCGATGCTTTGCGGAATCAAAGAGATCTTCGTATCGTGATCGATCTTCCAAACGATGATTCTAAACGAAAACAATAAAACCTTTCGTTTTGAACTCGCTCTCGAAAATTAGGGCGCTGTTCCGATGGCGTAAAGATGGTGTTCGCCGCGGATAATGATCTTTCCACCGGCGATTGCCGGCGTGGCTAAGACACTCTCTCCGAGCGAATTTTCGGCCACAATATTGCATTCCCCTTCCAAAGGAACCACAAACGTCGTACCGTTCTCCGCGGTAACAAATAAGTGTCCATCCCCAGCCACAGGCGATGCAGTAAAGCTAGTAGCCTCTGCATTGCGAACACGCTTGCGAAGAATTCGCTTTCCATCGTCTACCGAATGGACACTCAATATCCCACCATCATCACAAATGTAGAGCTTGCCTTTGTAAATGATCGGAGTCGGCATGTACGGTCCACCGCGCATGATGGCCCAATGAAACGGAGCCGTAGCTTTGCGGTCCTCCGGCATCTTGAGGTTCCCACGGGCAGCGTGCGATAGAGACACGATAGGTTGCACCGGCGAATATCCACTGGTGAGCAAGATACTATCGGGGGTCACTTGCGGGGTCGGTACCACGATTTCAGAGAACCCTCCGAGCTTCCAAAGTTCCTCGCCCGTCGTGGCATGATAAGCGGCAGCTGATTTCGTGCCGGCCACATAAACCACAGGGGTCCCATCGGCCATCACAAATCCAACAGGACTACTCCACGTTGGAATCTCGTCTCGCTGCGTCTTCCATGCGGTCTCTCCTGTTTGAAGGTCGATGGCTTCGATAAACGATCCATCCTGGATATCGCATTGAACGATGACCTTTCCGGAAAAGATGAGTGGCGAGCTACCGAAACCCCATTGATAGGTTCGATCATAGAACCATCCGCTATCGAGCGTTCCCAGTTGCCGTTTCCATGCTACATTCCCTTTGGCATCGTAGCAGTAGAGACCGTTTCCCCCAAAGAAAGCCACGACGCGTTGACCGTCGGTAGCGGGTGTTGGGTTGGCATGACTACTCTTGGGATGCCGCTTGACCGCTGGCACTGCCTTGGCCGCTTCCTGCTGCCACAAAACCTTACCAGTGGCTAAGTCCAAGCACAGGAGAACGAAGCGAGCTTCGCCTTGGCTTTGAGCCGATTCGACGTCGCCATAAGCACCGATGCGAAAACCCGATTTCTCATCCTCCTGAATGGCCGTGGTCAAATAAACACGTCCACCTGCAACGACTGGACTTGAGGTTGCCAGTCCAGGAATTGGTGTCTTCCATATTACATTCGTTCCTTTGGCCCCGTCCCATTGCGTGGGCAGCTTGGCATGATTGTTGATACCTCGCGCCATCGGACCTCGAAAGGAAGGCCATTCATCTCGCCCCAAGTCAAAATCTTTGAGATCTTCGCTTCCTTTAGGAATTGCCATGGCCGCATCCGCTGTCGGTGGCGAAGTCGATTCGCCCACGCGTGCATAAATGGTCTCGCGGTCTCCCGCTTTCCAAAGCATATGCTTGACACGTCCTTCTTCTCGAACGAACTCGGCCGAAACACCGCGAGCCGCAAAAGCACCTTGCTCGTTGGCGGCCATCCGGAAAGGACGATCGGGAAACTCCGAATCGATAAGCTCCAATCGTTCTTCAACTTGCTTGAGATAGAGTTTTCGCCCACCTTCATTTTGATAGGTACCAGCGATCCCTTCAAATACCTTAGGATCGACCTGAACGGTCGCGGTTGATTCGCGCCCCTTTTTCTTGGCTTCCTCGGACAGTGTGGCATCGATGAGTTCGACGATGCTATCTACTTTGGCTTGCAGTGCTTCACGTAGGGACGTAACCCGCGCAGCTTCGTCGAGTCCCTTGGCATTCAAAATCTTTTTGGCCAAGTCTGTGTTCTTGCTTTGGATGGCGCCTGACATGGCGACCTCCAAATCCTTTGCACCATGATCGATCAATAACTCGACGATCTCCATACGATCTTTGGAGATGGCCCACCCCAAAGGCGATACTCGATAAAACGTATCTTTCGTATTGGGATTTGCCCCAGCCTCAAGAAGCAATCGAACGATTTCGATATGCCCGTGATCGCAAGCGGTTGCTAATGCAGATACACCATAAGGGGACAATTGATTCAAATCGGCTTTTGCATCGATGGCCTTTTTGATGGAATCCACATCTCCCTTCGCGGCCGCGGTTCGCAATGCGTCTCCTGCCGCAGACGGCTCCTGCGAATGAGCCGAAAAGACCAGTACCAACAAACTGGCCAGGAACAAGACAACCTTGCTCGGGCTGATGATAGCCACGCTGGTCAAGTTCGCGCTGGCCACGAATCGTTTCACCGACAACACAACATGCTGGCCCAAGCCCATCATGCCTTCCATGCTTTTACTCTCTGACGTACGCAGATCGGACGCAACGAAACCTCACGCCCGACAATGCAAAGAATTCCAGAGAGCCATGAAGTTCTCTTAGACTTCGCTTAAGGGTTCTTGAGCGTCACCAAATGTTTTCGGGCGGATCTCCATCTTATCCATCAAGGACATGAAAAGTCGACACATCTGGCGATTTTGTTGAGTGCGATAATTCAACACCTGACCCGTTTTCAATTTCCCGCCACCGCGTCCGACCAAAACAACAGGCAACTCGTCATTGTTGTGGTTTCCGGTCATCATGCTGGAACAATACATCAGCATCGAATTGTCCAAGAGCGTACGATCACCCTCCTGGATGGAGTCTAGTCGATTTGCGATATAGGCCAATTGTTCGAGAAAGAACTGATTGACCTTGAGCCAGTCTTCGGTATCCGAATGAGAGAGAAGATGGTGGATCATGTAGTCCACACCCAAATGCGGAAATCGCAATGAGGAATGGTCATTGTTGAGCTTCAAGGTCGTGATACGCGTGGTATCGGTTTGGAATCCAAGCACCAGAATGTCGCACATCAGTTTCATGTGTTCTGCGATATTCTGCGGAATCCCGTCCTGAGGACGATCGATGTTGGGTTTGGACAAGGTTGGATTCCAACCTTGCAACTCTCCACGTTTCCCAGCCTGAGCGATTCGTTGCTCGACATCGCGAACCGAATCCAAGTATTCATCGAGCTTTCGCTTGTCGGCGTCGCTGATCTGATTGCGTAATGTGTTTGCATCTTCGAGAACAGCATCCAAAACGCTACGATCACCAACTTGCGAATCATCTTTGAAGAGTCGATCAAATGCTAATGATGGATAGAGTTCAAGCGGTGTTGGGCTTGTCGGCGAACTCCATGAGATATGGGAGCTATAAAGCATCGAATAGTTTTTATGAACGGAGGGATTGGACTTCTCGCAGCCCAACACCATGCTTGGCACTTTTGTGTGCTGCCCATACGTTTGAGCCAATAGTTGATCAAAACTTGTCCCCGATCGAATCTCGCCTCCCGAAGCCAACGGTGCACCCGATAGAAGGTTCCCGGTTTGCGAACTATGAATGTTTCCCTTCATGGCTTCGGCATTAAAAAGCCCTTTGACGAAAACCATTTTCTCGCGGTGCGCATGAAGAGGCGCTAGGACTTTTCCTAGCTTCATATTGGCCCCTTCCCCTTCAGCCCACCATTCTTTGGAATGGAATCCATTGCCAGAAAACAACACCGCCATGCGCACAGGAGGCTCTTGAAAGGCTTTCGTGTTGGGAACCTCTCCGCTCCAAGAGGCCCGCGATTCCAACCAAGGCAAGGCCATCGTAACGCCGATCCCGCGGAGCATCGTTCTTCGGTCGAAGATTCGCATAGAGGAGTGCTTTCATCTGTGAGGGTGGGCTTTTGAGGAGGTTACGTGTATCCTACCTTTATTCGGTCCGTCATTCTAGACAATTCGATCCTTTGGTTCGGATCGATTTCACTTTTGAGACTCTTGCCCATGCCCGAACCCCTCTTTGCAATTGAACGCTTCCACAAGGCGGAGGGGAAGTTGCTGGGTAGCCTCAAGTCGATGCAAACACCGGATAGCCATTGGTTGGGATGCCTTTCAACTTCGGCCTTGTCGACGGCCACAGCCATCAGTGCCTTGAGTCTTTACGCTCGGCACACGAATGAGGAAGAACGACGTCGCATTGAACCTCTTGTGCAAGGCGGTCTCCGCTGGCTTATTGATGCACAGAACGCTGATGGAGGATTTGGCGATACCGAACGATCGCATTCCAATATCGCCACTTCCTATCTTGTCCTTGCCGCAATTCGCATAGCGAGTACGGAAGAGAATCACGCCGCAACGTGTGCGAAGGTACGCGAATACTTGCGAACGCAAGGTGAATGGGAAGGGTTGCGCAAGCGTTATGGAAAAGACAAGACATTTGTCGTTCCTATCATGACCAATTGCGCGCTGGCAGGCATGATCGATTGGCGCGAGATCCCTGCATTGCCTTTCGAGGCCGCTGCCCTACCGCAATCGTGGTACCGATTCGCCAAGTTGCCGGTGGTGAGCTATGCCATACCTGCACTGGTAGCGATCGGACAAGCGAGGTTTCATTTTGCTCCTCCATGGAATCCAGTCGCGAGACTGACACGCCAAGCCTGCCGTTCGCGAACGCTACAGGTGTTGCAGAAGATGCAACCAGAAAGTGGAGGCTACCTCGAAGCAACACCTCTTACGAGTTTCGTCTTGATGAGCCTTGCTTCGATTGGACTCGCTCAGCATCCAGTGAGTCTCCAAGCGGTTCGCTTTTTGGTCGACTCGGTCTTGAAGGATGGAAGTTGGCCTATCGACACGAACTTGGCGACCTGGGTAACCTCGTTAACCACGCGAGCCATCCTTGCTCATCCAGATGATGCTGCGATAGAAGCACTCATAAAACCGTCCACCGTGGAGTGGTTATTGCGTTGCCAACACCGCGTCCGCCATCCCTTTACGGGAGCCGATCCTGGTGGATGGGGTTGGACCGATCTTTCCGGTGCCGTGCCCGATGCCGACGATACGCCAGCAGCCCTGCTCGCGCTTGGCATGTGGAGCCAACGGCTAGGGCATCGAGATGAAAAGCTTAAACGGTCGATCGATGATGCTGCGAGCATGGGGATCGAATGGTTGCTTGGACTTCAGAACCGAGACGGAGGATGGCCAACCTTTTGTCGAGGTTGGGGGCAACTTCCCTTCGATCGAAGTGGAAGCGACTTGACGGCTCATGCGATGCGAAGCCTATCGCATTGGCGCGCGTCGTCAGCAGCGCAATCGTATCGAATCCGAATCGATCGCGCCCTCCAACGAGGCCTCGACTATCTCGCCAAAACGCAGCGTGAGGATGGCAGCTGGCTACCACTTTGGTTTGGCAATCAAGACAACGTAGATGATGAGAACGCGATCTATGGCACAAGTCGGGTCCTGGTCGGATTGGGAACCGTCTTTGCCATGAGACCTCGCCAGGAATGGCAACCTCGCATCGATCGAGCTCTTCACTGGCTACAGCGACATCAAAACGCTGATGGTGGTTGGGGTGGAGGATCGAGCCTGAATTACCCCCATGAAATGGAAAAGCTTCGCACCCGAGATTTCAGTCGGGAATTGGCAGAAGAAACCCATTTGGTTGACTTTACCGAGCCTGGGAATTTTCGCACCCCGGACGCAGCGTTTTTCGCATCGAATTACCGGTCCTCATCCATCGAAGAAACAGCTTTAGCAGTGGAGGCTTTGGCGGTTTCCGATACTCAACGGACCTTGTCTGGGTTTATAATGCCAGGGATACGCTTCTTGGTGGAAGCGGTCGAAAAGGACTGGACGACGGTCAGTTGGCCCATCGGGTTCTATTTTGCAAAGCTCTGGTACCACGAGCAGCTTTACCCGTGGGTCTATACACTGGCCGCATTTCAATCAGTTCATGAATACCTACCCACTCCACAGCGCGAGCTTCATGCATCGCGTTAATTCGAATACTCCGATACGTTTCCGGCCCCGCTAGAACACCGCGAGTTGGCGAACACGAATAGAGAGGAATGGACACGTTGGCTACTGTACCCCTTCAGGATGCTTCGCAAGAATCGGATGCCCTGCCCCCTGTGCGCGAAGCAGGTAAGGAAAGCGGCAAGTCGAAGCGAAGGAAGACGAGCCATCTCAAGATGGTTCCAGAAACCCGCGAACTGCGTGAACGCATTCGTGCTCGTTGCGATGAAGTTGCCTCCAAGCTCGACAAGTCCCATCCTTTGACCAAGGATCAGATGGAGCAAGTGGCCCGCGGCACGCTCGAAAGCCTTGGTCTCGGCGAGGGCTATGTGGGCTGGACGATGGTGATGCTCAGCAGCGCCTTCTTCCGAGATCAAGTCGCGGCTACCGATCCGAAGCGTCGATTGTTCTTGTTGCCCCACTGCTTGAAACATGCCGAAGGTTGTCCGGCTGACTATGACGAGTTCGGAATGAACTGCAAGAAGTGCGGCGCCTGTTCCATCGCGGACTTTCGAACAAAAGCCGAAGAGATGGGCTACAAAGTGCTTGTAGCAGAAGGTTCGCCTGTCGTATTGAAGATTATCGTGAGCGGCTACGTCGATGCGATCGTTGGAGTGGCTTGCCTCAATGTTCTCGAAAAGGCGATCGACAAGATTCTCTTGGCAGGAATCCCATGCATGGCGGTTCCGTTGCTGTCGAGCGATTGTCGCAATACGAGTGTCGATGAAGATTGGGTATCGGCCATGGTCGAGTTGGTGCAGCAGGAACCTGCGGCAACCCAAACGACGAGCTATGTCCACTTGATGCGGGCAGCCAATGATCTCTTTCAGCGCGAAAAGCTCGATCAACTCATCATTCGCCAGCGCAGCCAAGACCATATCGATGAGAGTCAACAGGATCCATTAAAAGGCATCGACCCCATCGCAGCCACGGAAGCCTTGGCCGTCGATTTCCTTGCCAAGGGTGGAAAGTATTCGCGACCCTTTATTACCTTGGCAGCCTACGATGCCATGACGGGTGGTCGTGGCACGTGGTCCAATGGAAACTCGCGAACGCAAGAGTTTTCCGATGCCGTATTACGATCAGCGATGAGTATCGAATTGTTCCATAAAGCCAGCTTGGTCCACGATGACATCGAGGATGACGATGGATTCCGCTATGGTCAACCGACGATGCATCGACGCTTTGGCCTACCAACAGCGATCAACGTAGGTGACTACATGATCGGACTGGGCTATCGGCTCGTTGCACGCGAAACCAAGGCCCTTGGTCCCGACAAAGCTTCCGACATACTGGATTGCCTATCGGGGGCCCATACGCGTTTGGCGGAGGGTCAAGGTGCGGAGTTGCTGTGGCGCGATCGATCCGACAAGCGACTTGCACCACTGGATGCTCTCAAGATCTATGCTTTGAAAACGTCACCAGCATTCGAAGCGGCTCTTTATACAGGTGTGCGGTTGGCCGGAACGGTTGATACCTTAGCCGAACCAATTCGTGGTTTCTCAAGAAACCTCGGTGTTGCCTTCCAGATCTTGAATGACCTCAACGGTGGAATGGTGATGATTTCAATAAGATAGAACGGCGGAGCATCCTCGAGGAGGCCGCCCAACGATTCCTCGCCTTGGCTCTGCAATCGCTCGCCCCAAAGGATCAAGCCAAACTGCTGGAAGTTCTTTCGAACGATTGTCCGATGCAGGATCACGATCGAGTGGCTTTAGCGGCCGAGCTCTTCAAGCGAGCAAAAAGTATTTTGAACAAGCATCGATTGGTCGACAAACACATCGAGCAAATTGCGGTCGAAATCATTCGCAAGTAGAGCCGAGCCATTGCGGGCCTGTACACTATTTGATCGATACCGTACTTGAACGTCCTCAGGTCAGCAGCCCGACTTTGGTAACGCTACAATCGGTTTCCAATCTTCCAATTGTTTCCAAGGTCTAAGGTTCTTGCCCTTGATTCCTTCGCTCGATTTGCTTCATCGGCTCATTCGAATTTTCTATTCGACTCCCGATGCGCTCGGTCATTTCACGGCTGAATCGCAAGAGCAACTTCCTAAGCACTTCGCAAAGTTGCTCGCCACATCACGAACACATGACCGTGACCGTGGAAGCCTTTCACGGATGTCCGGTCGATGTCGAAGTACTCGAAACCAAATGGCAATCGCCGATCTACTGTCGTAAGATCCTGCTTCGCAAATCCACCGACCAAACCCCTGTTCAGTTCGGATTGGTCCGATTGGATACTTCCGTCCGCCTCCCGCAGGTCCGCGATGAAATCATCGATGGAAAGATTCCTCTCGGCCGCGTGCTCATTCAACATAACGTGATGCGGAAAGTGCAGTTGGAAACGCTTTGGCGAATCGAGGCATCGCAAGAACTGGCAGGGCACTTCAATCGCACTACCTTGCCGATAGCAACCTACGGCCGGACAGCCATCATCCATTTTGGAAATACGCCAGCTCTGGAATTGCTCGAAATTGTTGCTCCAATGGAATGAGTGAACATTCCCGACCACCCCGATCGAGCACTTCCCTTCTAACTATCGTAACGAGCATGGATCGATATCGCGCCCACCTTCTCCTTTCCGAGTGTACTGGGGATGACCTTTGGTCTGCCGACTACTGTCGTCAACGCGGCATTCCAGAACCATGGATCGAAGAACTATTAGACTGTTATGAGAGCGGTTTCGAAAATCGTTCGCAGACGATCTTTGTAGGAGATGAAGTCGTGACGCAATATGAAGGGGTTCGCGACGTTGATATCGCCATCAAACTTGCAGAGTATCTCGGCCATGACATACGCGATATCTTGGAAACCACCATGCATCGAAGCATCATCGTAAGACGCATCCGCGAGAAAGTGGAAGAAGAGTGACCCGGCCTTCAGAGCCCAATGCCCAAGACTCATGTCCACCATTCCCACCGACATCAGGCATTGCCGCAGAACCTCGAGAGTTCGTCGCCGTGGTGCACGGCATCATGAGTCATCCGTGGTGGATGGCATTGCTCTGCAAACGGATTCGAAAGGCGGGATTTGCGACGCTCAATTGGGGCTATCGTAGCTACCTAGGCTCTCTTCAATACCATGCGCAGTGCCTTCGAAAACTACTCCATGAACATAGCGCACGAAATACGAAAAGATCCATGTGGTAGCCCACAGTATGGGATGCATTGTCACGCGAACAGCATCAGATCAGTTCGATGCCTTCCCCAACCTTGGTCGGTTGTATTTCTGACGCCACCCCATCAAGGCACTGCAATCGCCACTCGCATTGCACCTTGGGTTCGCTCCTTTTTGCCGATCGTGAGCCAACTTACCGATAAGCCCGATAGTTTTGTACGATCGGCTTTCCTCTTCCGCACTATCACATTTGCCATCGTTTCTGCCAGAATACGATATGCTTCCAGTTCCCGAAACAGCACGCAACTCGAGGGCTGCATAGACTATTTGCATGTGTGCACCATGCACAATGGCGTTCTCTTCCATCGAGACGTAGCGGAAAATACGATTCGTTTTTTGAAAACGGGGTCGATGCAAACCTCTTGATCTCATTCTCGATTTCTCATTCGCATTCCTTTGGAACCCATGAATAAAAGTTTAGCCACCAACCTTATCTCTGTTGCATTGGTAGGAATCGGCTACATGATCCCGACCGAGCATTTCCTTGCTCTGCCAATTCGCAATATTGGCCTTTATGCAACCTCAGGTGCCATCACCAATTGGTTGGCCATCTACATGCTCTTCGAGAAAATTCCTGGGCTCTACGGATCGGGAGTCATTCCGAGTCGCTTTGAAGAATTCAAACGCGGCATTCGCCATTTGATCATGGATCAATTCTTCACCCACACGAATGTTCAGGGATTCTTTCATTCGCACGCGTCCTTCCAAGGGATCAAGATTCAAGCGGAACCGATACTTGCCATCATCGATTACGAAGCGATGTTTCAAAAACTGGTTCAGGCCATCCTGAGTTCGCCATACGGAGGCATGCTGGGGATGTTAGGTGGCGGCAAGGCTCTTGGGCCGCTCCGAAAACCATTTGAAGATAATGTTCGATCGGAGATCAGAAGGGCTGATGCAATCGCCTGAGTTAGCGAAAGCTCTAGAGTCGAGTATTCGCCTGGAAGACCAAACGGATACCATCATTCAGAAGATGAACTCGGTAAATGCAAAAACGCCTCGATGAACTCACTCCTCAAATGGTAAAGGAAATCATCCAAGAGATGATTCGCGAGCACCTTGGTTGGTTGGTGATTTGGGGAGGTATCTTTGGTGGGCTGCTAGGATTGATCGCCGTATTCCTGCCGGCATGATTGTCGATGATCGTTTCCCAGAAGCCAAAGCCTTATCGTCGCGATCAGCCAGATTGCGTTGGCGATAGTATTTGAGCCCAGGGACGAAAAAGCACATGGCCGATACGCATCCGAAGATCAAATGTGCAATCGAAGGGAATACCGCCATCAAGGCCGCCGCTCCAAAGAGACAGGCCGCTTGAAAATAGAAGGCACCTGAAAGAATGCCTGCCTTCACAACAAAGATCATGCCACTGATGATTCCCAGAAGAGGCGAAAGCTTCAGTGGAGGAAGTTCGAGCCACCATTCCAGCGGAAAAACGAGACCAATCGCAATCATGCTGGCACCCCAAATGTGTGCGATTTGTCGTTCGACGAAGGTCACAGGCCCCATGCGACGACGCAGTGCCCAGAACACAGCCGCCCATGCCCCTAAGCCCACGATCCATAACGCGGCATAAGGCCAACGATCGGTCGTACCGACCACTTGCAGCCCCCACGTAGCAACGCATGCAATCAAGAGCACTAGGGAATGCCACATCCAAAGCAATCCCCAATTCTCAAGAATAGGGGCGTGATGGGTTTCGCGAAAAACGCGAGCCATCGCCCGAGCCAACTGGCCTGATCGCGCTTGAATGGGTTCATCGCGAAGAAACGCTTCAAGATCCAGCGCCAGGTCCATGGCCGATGCATACCGAAGGTCCGGTGGCTTTTGCAACGATCGCACCACGATCATCTCTAAATCGCGATCGATCCGCGGATCCAATAAACGCGGCGCGGGAGAATCTTGTTCCAAGATTTTGAGTGCGAGCTGTACAGGGGAGTCGGCAACGAGTGGCGGCCGACCAGTTGCTTAATGATAGAGCACCGTTTCAGCAGGTATACATCGGATGCAGGTGTCACAAAATCGCTCAGGCGTCCCGAGGCTTGTTCGGGGCTCATGTAAGAAGGTGTGCCGACCACCGCAACTCCCGTTCCTGTTAGCCCTTCGGATACATCGGTAAGCTTGTAGCCAATCCAAAGTCCGTGAGTTTGGCTTCTCCCGATTCATCCACCAAAATATTCGATGGTTTGATATCGCGATGAAGAACGCCTCCGCTGATGCGCGAAGTGAGCCGCCCTCGCGACGCTGGCGATGATCTTGGCAGCCTTTCTTCCAGCGGCAACGGTCTTCGGCCAACATCTCGGAGAGAGTTCGTCAGCAGATAAACTGCATCGTGAAATAAGGTGATCCATCATGCTCACCAGATTCAAACACAGGAACGATGTGCGGATGATTCAGCTGAGCCAACGATTGCGCTCGAAAGAATCGCTGACGATCTTGCTCGAGGCGAGACGATCTCGCAATATCCATCTTGATAGCGACTTCGCGGCCCAACGAGGGTTGCGTCGCGCGAAAGACAATGCCCATACCGCCACGCCCTAATTCTTCTTCGAGAACATAAGGCCCCCAATCCATCGGCAACTGCATTCACGCACTGGTATCGCGCGTGGGATGAGCTCGGCAACCTGATGATGTTCCGCTCTTGCAATTGCATCCGTGACGAGAATCGTCCCCCAGAGAGTAACGTATTTCGGTTGCGGCTTGCGGATATGCTTTGCAGATCTGATCGATGTCGACCGATTCACCACGTTGCAATCGATCTGCCAGCTCCGACAGAACAGAGAGCGGCTTCTTCGGAAATATCGAGTTCTTCGTCGGGTGTCTGCATCGATGGGACGCCTGGAAAGCTCATCCAGAATCGCACGTAGACGCTTGATAGCCCGCAGATACCGCATGCTGGCAGCAGGTTTGGGTAAATCCCAAAGCTTGAGCGATCTCTTGATTGGAGAGTTGCTCGTAGTGACGCATCAAAATGATCTCGCGATCCTGATCACCCCGTCACTGAAGACAACTGACGATCTGCGGCACGCCGTTCCTTCCGCGTTGCCGCCACGGCCGGTAACATTGAAGGATCACACAGCTGTCCAGCTAACTCCATGGTCGATTGATCGTTGTTGCCAGGAGCAAGCAACGGTTGCTCACGATCGTGATACTTCCGTTTGGCAGAGACGCGATGCCGACGATGCGCATCGATGATGCGGTCTTTCATAATCTGGCGGATCAAGATGGAAATCCGCATTTTCGGTTCGGCCAAATAGTCGCACGGCCTTCGATTGGCTTCCCGCAAGACATCTTGAATCACGTCGCTGACATCCACACGACGCCAGCCCGCTGATCGAGCGCATTGAATATGCGTCGTAGCGAATCGATACCGATCCATCAGGGCCTGAACCGCATCATCGCTCGCGGGCATGCTTCAACAAGTCTTGTGTTTTTCACCGTCCGACCAGGTCAAGATTCGTCATATTGATTTATACTAAGGGCCTTGCGATCGGAAAGTGCGGCGTCTCGTCGCAGTGCTGGTCGAATGGTTCCGTGGTCACTTTGTTCGAGCCCTTTCATTAGGACCCGACGGTTCACTGCAGCGTCCCTACCCCACTCGCCCACTCCATCGATTACTCAAAGATGGCACGGACTCACTGTGTCGAAAGCCGGAATCCCTTGCCAGAACGCTGTGGCGCTTTTAACGATTTTGCTTCTCTTCCGTTTCTCTTGGTTTGTCGCAAGAAAAACCACTTCCTGGGAAGGATTTCAAAAAATAGAGTTCGAAGTGGCGGGAAGGAATGCGTTTGTCATCGTGCCCAACCAAGCCGCACCTGGCAATCCGTGGATCTGGAGAACGGAGTTTTCGGACATGAACCGCAAGCCGATCTCGCCCTGATCGAACGCGGATGGCATGCAACCTACATCAATATCCAGAATCTATACGGAGCCCCGCGGCAGCTTTCGATGCGATGGACCGTTTTATGACCACATGACTCAAACGCGACACTTGGCATGCCGTCGTCTTAGAAGGTTTCAGCCGCGGTGGCCTCTATTCGCTCAACTATGCAGTCCGCCGTCCCGAACGCATCGCTTGCCTCTACAACGATGCTCCTGTTTGTGACTTCAAAAGCTGGCCTGGCGGAAAAGGAAAAGGCAAAGGATCGCCCAGCGATTGGAAACGTTGCCTCGATGCTTATCGCCTTTCAGAACAAGAAGCTCTTACTTTTGATGGAACCCTGTTGATCAAGCCGCTAAGCTATGCAGCGAGCCATCGGATCCGTTCTCCGCCTTTTGTGGCGATGCGGACGAGGTCGTTCCTTACGACGAGTACGCAACTCTTTGCGGGTGATACCGCGCGCTGGCGGCCCCATCCGGGTGATCGTCAAGCCTGGGGTCACTCACCCTCACAGCCTGAAAGATCCTGCAGCGATTGTCGACTTCGCTCTGAAGCACGCCCCAAAGCCCCTAAGGCCATACACCTCGCTGGTTTGAGGCCTGCAAAGAGACCATCGACCCGATGGGTACTCTTCGTTGCTGGTTGATGCTGGAAAGCACATTGGCGTCGTTCGGCGGCGCTCGCTCCCAGGCCAACGCCGAGCTGAGCACTTCTTGCCGACATTGATCGATCTGCCGAAGGTTAATATTCTGCGGCTTGCCGGGCGCCTACGTTGTCCAGTTATGAACTCGACTGCGACCAGATGGCGAAGCATCGTGTCGATGGGCTCGACCATTCCTCCGCATCAGGCGATGGAAGACTCGCCTCGGCTTCTTCAAGCCGGTTTCGAGCTCCGCTGCCATCAACGAATCCAGCCCCGCTCATGACGGTACTTCCAGTTCGAGCTGACCATCAGGAGCTCCCAACAGGTAAACGCGGAGACGATGGCATCGCGAACGAGAGCGGCCGCGTTCTTCAAAGGCGGCAACGCGCGATCGATCTGGCGTTACTTGAATGCGTTGTCCGCCGCTGCAACGTTGGTTGCAATGGTCGTCAGGCAAAGCGAGGAGTGACGCGTGTCGTGACACCTGAGCCACGCCGCATTCGTCATTCGTAAGACGCTGACTTGTTTGAGTCCTGGGTGCATCGCGTACTCCAAAGCCTCTAGCGCTGTGCTCGACTGTGAAGCTAAGCATCCTTGTCATCGCTTCGTTCTCCCCAAAGCTTTTCGCTGTGAAAGATAACCAGTCTCATAAGATGCCCCCAGTTGATGACCAACCCTGGCAAACCTTGTGAACGACGATAATGGGCAAGGCTATCCAGAAATGCATTGGCAGCTGAATAATTCAGCTTGCCCTGCATGCTTAAAAACACTCGACAATGAAGAGAACGGCACAAAATGGTCGAGCGTTAAATCGCGAGTCGCTTCATGAAGGTTCATCCGCCATGAGACTTTTGGCTTCAACACGCGATCCCATGTATCGCGATCCAAGTCGACGAGAAGCCTGTCTTCCAAGACCATGGCCATGTGAAAGACACCCCGCAGTGGTGGCAATGAGGCGCGTATACGTCCAACGGTTCGTGTCAACGATTCGAGATTCGAGGCATCGGCGGGCCAATAATTGACACTCGCCCCTTGCCCTCGCATCCAATCCAATTCGGTTTCGATCTCGGCCGAAACCGTTGCACTTCTTCCCGAAAGCACCAGACTACGAACCCCGTGACGAACCAACCACTTCGCTACGGCCAATCCAAATCCGCCGACTCCACCGACGAGCCAATACGTGGCATCGGAAGAAATGCATAGTGGATCCCAGACCCCTGGTGCAACTTTAGGTTTCTGAGTCTCTTTATCCATCGACACCACGATCTTGCCGGTATGCTTCCCTTGCTGCATCCATCGAAAAGCTTCTTGGGTTTCACTTGCAGCAAAAACGTGCGTTGGCAATGGTTCCAACTCTCGATTCTCGAAACAACGCATGACCTTTTTCAGCAGGGCACCCATGCGATGCGATTGATGTTTGAATAGTTGATCTAAATCGATCGCATGGAAAGAACCATTGTTTCGAAGAACATGCATCCCCAAGGATGCATCGGCATAGATATCGCGTTTCCCAATCTCGAGGAATCGGCCTCCGATAGCCAAGGCAGCAAGACCTTGACGAATCGCTTCTCCTGGCAACGAATTGAGAATGACATCGACGCCCCTCCCTTCGGTCAACTTGCTCACCTGTCCGACGAACTCGAGCGTGCGAGAATCCATAACACAGGCATCGACCGATTCGCTGTCTGACATGCGCTCACGTAACCAGCCACGAACCAATTCGCGTTTTTCTTCGCTACCTGCAGTCGCTAGGATCCGCGCTCCTGAGTTGGCCGCGATTTGCATAGCGGCCATCCCGACACCTCCCGATGCCGCATGGATCAAAACGGTTTCATGTTCTTGCAAATCCCCACACGTCAAAAGACCATGCCACGCCGTCAGAAACGCTACCGGAACCGCTGCTGCCTGCTCATAGGTCATCCACTGTGGCTTGGAGGCCACCAGCTCTTCGCGAACAACAACCGTTTTTCCGAAGCAACCTGGCGCAATAGCGACGACCGAATCTCCAACTTTCCAATTCGTGACTTGCTTGCCGACACGAGTGACCACTCCCGAACATTCGGCTCCTAATTCAACTTCTTGTGCATCTAATCCTGGATACAACTGCAACGCTTTCATGACGTCGCTGAAGTTGAGCCCCACCGCTCGCACAGAGATTTCCAGCTGATGCTCACCAACTGTTGAATGTGGCTCGGTCCGATAGACAAGATCCGAAACACCTGCTCCCATCCCCATCGTCAATCGATACGGTAGCTGTTCGATGGAATCATCAGGCAATGCTTGATCGTGATGCGGCTGAAATCGTCTCGCATACCGATGGCCACTCCGAATAAGGATCTCATCTTCTCCATCCTTCCAATCCCATTCCTCGCGTAGTTGAACCTCATCCAATGCGGTGGGATAGAGCGGCATATCGATGACTTTTGTCTGCAATCGCGCGTATTCACTCACGATCACACGTCCAAGCCCGACCACCGGCGCTTGCCACACATCGACGGGTTCCTCTCGCCATGGCTGCGATTGTTGCGTGAGAATACTGAGCCGAGCCTGACGCTCAGCATCGTGTTGATCCCAGGATTGAACCAAATAGAGCAAAGCTTCAGCCGATTGCCGACAAACCCTATCGATGTCTTGACTGGAAAAGTCCATCGCGCTGGATCGCAAGCCCCATCCATAGACCAAGTCGGTGGCCGGTGCATCGAGCGATTGCCAAAGTCGATTCCATTCGTCTCGATTCCATGGACAAAATCCAACGTTTCCAGGATCACATGGCGTCCATTGGTTCAATGGCTTTACTACCGTGATGCGGTCGATACTTCTAGCCTTAGTGCGAACCCATTTGGAACATTGCATTCCTTCATCATCAAACACAATCCAATGCTTAGAATCGTCCGTGAGTACGCTTGTCTCATCGGAACGATCTTCAGTTCGGCTCTCTTCCCACACATAGTCATAGACGCGATCGTTCAGAGACTCTTCCATGCGACCGCCCGAAACTCGCTGAGAAAGAAACCCAATCAACGATAGAACGCGGTCCCCCGACTCATCATAGATTTCGACATCGGACAACATGTGTTTGTCGGTTTTTCGAACCAACACGGCATGCGCTCGCAGTGCGCGTGAGGGGCTCTTCCAGCGAATGACTTTGTCGATCTTGACTGGTAAATAAAGCGTTTGTGGATGCAGATGAAAATCGTAATCGGCTGCGATCATGGCATGAAAGCAGCTATCGAGAAGGGCTGGATGGAATTCAAACCCTTCTCCATCGTGCATCGAAGCTGGTAGACGAACACGGACGAGGGACTCACCATCACGACGGCGCCCATGAATGACGCCTCGAAATGCCTCGCCATACTCTAGCCCCAATGCCGCGCAATAGTGATAGAACTTCTCATGATCGAACACCTCATCACATCGTGATTCAATGACATCCAAGGGTTCATGCGTAACAGGCGTGGTCGCAACGTACGACTGATATCCCGCAGTAGCCAAGCTGGACCAGTTCCAATCCGAAACATCGCGGGTATGAAAGTGCATCTTTTGCTGCGCACGATCTAAACTCGCTTGCAACCACACTTGCTTGTCTTCACTCAAGATGCATGGTTGGTGCAATACAAATCGCTCGATCATCTGCGGCTTGTCGGGAAAAGATTTGCGCACCAACGAAAGACCACATTCAATCAAAGCGGCAGCGGGCAACACGCACACACCGCGAACTCGATGGTCCTGCAAGAAAGGTTGCAGTTTGAGATCTAGCCTTCCGTTCCAAGTCGGATCGGGCGCATGCGTTGGCTCACCCAACAAAGGGTGAATCTCTTCTTCCAATCGCGTTGTATGGGACTCGAGAGATTCCGACCAACATCGCTGATAATGGAAAGGATACGCCGGAAGACGCCACCTCGATTCACGATGGAACGTTTGGCATTGCGGCTTGGAAGCAGAATAGCCGAGTACATAAAGTTGCCCGAGCGAGTCCAATAGGCAATGGATGTCGTTTCGATCGCGATGAAGCGAAGGAAGGCAATGTGCAGACGAACCCCATGCCTGGAAACATTCGGTAATCGAAAACCCAAGCACGGGATGCGGACCGAGTTCGATGATGGTCGCGATTCCTTGGTCGTGCAAGACCTTCATTGCGTCTGCAAAACGAACGCTATTGCGAACGTTTTTCCACCAGTAGTCCGCATCGAGAGAACGGCCATCGACTCGCTGGCCCGTCACCGTCGAAATCATGGGAATGGTTGTGCCGTTCGTGCGAAGGTTCGCCAAGGCCTTGAACAATGGTTCTTGAACGGGATCCATATGGCTACTATGGAAGGCATATTCAACCGCCAACAACTTGGCAAAGATGCCTTGTTCGACCAATGTTTGCTGCAACGCTTCCAAAGGCTGTGCATCACCCGATAGCGTTAACGAGGCAGGTCCGTTGATCGCAGCAATGCCTATGGCATCATCGAGCTTGCACCACCGGGAAAGCTCTTTCTCCGATATCCCTACGGCAAGCATCTTTCCTTTCGAAGAAGCTCGATCCATCGTGTGCCCTCGATAGTAGGCGACGCGACACGCTTCTTCAAACGACAGACCTCCCGACAAAAAGGCTGCAGCGATCTCGCCAACACTATGACCAACGATGGCAGATGGCCGAATCCCCACTTCTTCCCAAAGGTCCGCCAAGCCGACCTGAATAGCAAACAAAGCAGGTTGCGAGATCGACGTTTCTTGCATCCGAGAATTGGCTTGTTCACAGTCCATTTCATCGAGAAGGGACCACGATCCATACTTGCGAAATTCGGCATCGCACTTGCGAATGCGCTCGGCAAAGACCTCGGACTGTTTCAAGAGTGGCCTAGCCATTCCCCACCACTGCGGTCCTTGGCCAGAACAAACAAACGCAACTCCCTTCTCGCGTTTCGATGCGGGCAAGGCTCGAAGGGAATCCACTCTTGATTCCTGTCCGAATGCACGCAATCGCGTTGCCGCTTGATGCCGATCATCAGCGAGGACATAACTTCGATGTTCGAATTGACTCTGATAGGTATCCCAAAAGTCGATCGCCACATCCCAGGACGACGACGCGTGATCATCGAGCCAATCCGCTAAATTCGCGGCAACGGAGGGAAGCGAGGATGCGGTTCGCGCGGAGAAGCGAATACACCGAGGGGATAAATGGCTTGTACCCTGAGTTGGAATGGAAACATGGCCAGCCGAACTCTTTGCGTTGGGTGGCAAATACTCTTCCACCAACACGTGCGCGTGGCACCCCCGTATCCGAATCCATTGATGCCAGCCACGCGAGGACCAGCTTGCGATGGCCAGGGAATCGTTTCGCGAGGAATTTGAAGGTGGAGGCGATCGAGATCAATCGCAGGGTTCGGGTTTTCAAAATGAAGGTGCTTCGGAATCATTCGATGCCGCAATGCCAACATCATCTTGATGAGACTGGCCATGCCAGCACCGGCTTCCAAGTGACCGATGTTCGTCTTGACCGAAGCGAGAAAACAAGGCTGAGAACGGTGCATGCCAATCGCACTACCGATCGCATTGGCTTCGATGGGATCACCAACCGCCGTCCCTGTTCCGTGCGCTTCTACGTATTGCACTTGCTTAGGGTCGACACCGGCGCGACGACAAACAAACCGAATCAGTTCTTGCTGCGCTTAACTGACTTGGCACGGTCAAGCCAGGTGTTCGGCCATCTTGATTGAGTCCGGTCGCACGAATCAGTCCGTAGATCGAATCGTTATCCGCGAGAGCTTTGGAAAGCGGCTTGAGCACGACCATGCCAGCCCCTTCACTTCGTACATACCCGTTGGCTCGCACATCAAAGGCTTTGCAACGTCCATCGGGTGAAAGCACTCCCAGTTGGCTAAACGCCACATAAAAATCGGGAAGGAGGATGGCATTCACACCACCGGCCAAGGCCATTTCCGCCTGACCACTCCAAAGGCTTTCACAAGCCATATGAACTGCGACGAGCGAGGAAGAACAAGCCGTATCCACCGCCACACTAGGCCCACGAAAATCAAAACAATACGAAATACGATTGGCAGCGATGCTCGAAGATCCTCCCGTATTCGAATACGGATGGATCACACCTCGGTCGCGAAAACTAAGACTAGCCACCGAGTAATCGATGCTCGAGATTCCTACAAAAACGGGAAACCAACTTTCCTGCAAGCTCTTCCCATTTTTGTCGACCATCTTCTAACGCTCGCCAAGTCACTTCCAACAACAGTCGTTGCTGGGGATCCATGCTGTTCGCTTCGCGCGGCGAGATTCCGAAGAATTGCGGATCGAACTCCAACAGATCGCGAACGTATCCACCCCAACAGCTTTGCGTTTTTCCAGGTTTCACACCGTGAGGATCATAAAACTTCTGAAAGTTCCATCGATCCGATGGAGTTTCTTCAATAGCATCGCGCCCTTGCACCAGCAAATCCCAATACGATTCGAGATCGCGACTTCTCCCGGCAGACGGCAGCCCCATTCCGATGACCGCAATCGGTTCTAAAGGTTCATGGGATGGATGATCGTGTTTGGCTTCGGTCAACAAGGGTAGCCCCAAAGTTCAAATCATGAAAACGAATCGCGAAAGGCAACGGTCGGAAGAAGGCGAGCCGCTCTCCACGCAGGAAGAAGCGCCCTAGAATTCCAATTCCAAGCCCGATCCAGCACCCTTGCAATAATACGGAATAGTCGATGGAAGGGCTAAGAATTCCTTTCGCAATCGACGACTGGCCTAACCCTTTTAATAGGATCACCGCCAAGAAACCAGAATACTGGCGATGACCGCGAGCATGGCCGATTCCATCAAGATCATGCCGACGATACGAAACTTCGACCAACCTATGGCTCGAAGAACTCCAATTTCTTTGGTCCGCTCCATGACACTCATCATCATCGTATTCAAAGTTCCGATAGCTCCGATGATCAATGCGATCGCGGAAGTCATCCACGCCATGGCAGAAGCGATTTGCATCCGAGTATCCGTTTTGACAAACTCTTCTGTTTGAAGAGCCAGGAGTTTGGGATCGAGCGATTGAATGTCTTGGATCGCTTGAGCCCCCCTTCGATTCGGCGGCAACCGATTGGGCACCACGTTGATATAGGTGACCTGTTGAGCTCGATCGGTGATCGCTTGCAAGCGTCGCAACGGTAAAACCATCGAGCCATTTTCCCAGACGCTCAAGCTCTCAAAACCCCTTCCACTCGATAGTCTTCATCGAACAAACGGACATGGGCACCAGGTGCTACTTGAAGTCGTTCAGCGAGATGCACACCGAGTAATAGACTCGGCTGTTCCGAATCGGAAAAGGCTTTCCCTTTTCGAATTTGGTAGTCTTGAAGAAGCCAACTTCCCGGCGGTAGGCCATGCCCATCGTGGGAACACCGTAGACCCCTTTGTCCTCCAAAGGAAAGAGTTTCGAGAAGTACCCCTTCGGCCTTTGCAATCGAGGGCAAAGCCTTCAATCGCTCGAGGACACGTTCATCGA
The DNA here is from genome assembly GCA_046349875.1 of Pirellulales bacterium. GTDB lineage: Bacteria > Planctomycetota > Planctomycetia > Pirellulales > Pirellulaceae > JAXMBN01. The sequence continues at coordinate 3,192 of JAXMBN010000031.1, read as the reverse complement.
CCGCAGCCTTGCTGAGCCGATCTGCTGCACCTTGCCGACTAACAACGATGTCAACCTGATGGGCCGAATAGACTTCCGCGAAGGATTGGCTAAACCCCTTCGCGATTCCGAGCAATGCTACCACGCAAGCGATGGCCGTCACTAAAGCCGAGGAGCGTCAACAAGGTACGAGACCCGCGACGCGTTAGATTTCGATAAACCAAAGTGGAAAGCCGCATGATTGGCGATCGTTCGTAGCAGAACCGCAGTACCTATTTCGCAGTGACCAAAACGATTATTGTACACGGTTCTTCTCCGATGGATTCGCCTATGGCTTCTTGGCGTTTCGAACAACCAACAACTTCGATCGACGCCACTATGATCCTTGGTGACCACGGTTGGAAGGGGCCGTGCTAGGCTGGACGCGATATCCGAGGCCGAATCATCCAACATGGACCGCACCGTCTGCAACAAGGCGTCTTGGCCGAAGGCCAATTGTTTTGCTTCGACTTGGATTTCTTTCCAGGAGGATCGACGACGGTAGCGCTCACGAAGGCCACCAGCACTTCACCAGGCTGGAAAACACGAATCGGGAAGCGAAAAACGTGGGGTCAGGTTGGCGAGCGATGAATGGACCCGATTGACCGATCGGACGGAATCCTCGATGCCCGAAACGATAAACACTTGAGTCGTCCCGGCATTGCACAGACTGCCGTGTCCTGTTTCGGGATTGATATGCGGAGGCACGCCGATCCTCCAGTCGGTCTCCATGTTGCCCCACAATGTATCATTCAACGATTGCATGAGACTCATAGGGGTCGGCGAACTCGGCCATGCGGCGCGAATGATCGAGTGGATCGATGAGGAAACGATGGCGCCTTCGGGGCCATTCAACGTCGACTGGCCGACGGCAAAGACCATGTTTCCACGAGGATTCACATCCCAATCGTGGAATCCACCACCGATGGATCCATCCTGGAAAGTCCAACCATCGACTTCAAAATCCGAGTGTAACGGCTGTGAAGATGGCAAGCGACTTGCTTGAGCCAAGCCTGCAGCGTCCAGTTGTTTTCGAATGGCTCGCGAAGATTGAACTTCGTTTCCAAGCACCACGCGTTCCAATTCGCTCATCAATCGACTGGATGCCAAGTTTGCTACTTCGATTTCCGCTGAAGAGTATTTGCGAGGCATTTCAGACCAGAACCATACAGTGCCATGGGGCATCGTCGGTGTCCCGATCGGTACGCAAATCGCAGATCCGTAGGGCTCGGGGCTTTGCCACTCGGGTACGAGCGCAATATCTTCGAGCATCACGGCGTTGCCGAGCAAAGCTTCGAGGTCTCCCAAGGATCCACGAAGTGGTCGAGGCGATTCTGCGAGCTTCGACAAGGGCAATCCACTGCAGGCACGCATCTTGAGCGTGCTGGTGGACTCATCCAACAAATACATCGCCGAGGCCGTTGCGCCGATTGCATCGCTCGCGCTGTGTAATACTGCTTCCAATCGTTCCGCCATCTCCAATTGGTCATCGGATTTCCACGAAACGGCGACGTGCGTTGCTAATTCCGCTTCTTGACGACGTACAGCTTCTTCCGCTTTCTCCAGCCTTTGGATCAAGGACTGAATCGAGCGCAAGAGCGTTTCGGCTTCGGCGAGTCCCACCATCGGTAGCGACAACATATCTTCTGCGCAGACGATGCTATCGATAGGATGCGACTCTACCAACTCCCAATCCCGCCCCAAAATACCTGCCAAACGCGAGGAGGTTTTGTTTTGAGGTGAGCCCATGTGCGACGCGACAAAGGGCTTGATGGCCCAGCCTGTAGCATGGGTGAATGCGTCCAAACAACCGGCAACGTCGTCCGACAGAGGACGAACATTCTCTTCCGATGGAACGCTTTCTGAATGGAGCCGAAGATGAGAGGGTGTTCGATTCGACACGGTCATTCAATTCCCGAGAGTTACTTCGCGTATAGAGTCATGGTGTTCCGCTCTCGACGATTCCTTGGAAGTTCAAAACCTCCGCCTGAGGCCAAGATGCGTGGAAGAGATATCGGCACCCTACCACCTTTCCCCATCCGCAAAGCTTTACCAGACGAGAAAGTTTAGCGGGGTGAGCACGTCAGAATCGGAATAGGCCGCTCGAGAGGGTCTAATCAAAGATATGTCAAGGAAAAGAAGAGAGTCGGAGTCATTGCGACAATTCGTAGGTGTTGCCACTGTTCACGAACCCCCAGCCATCGGAGGGGATGCATTTCAAAGGCTCCCGAATCTTAAGCCAAGATGTGACGCAAGGGCGAAAAACGAATGTAATTCAAGTGACGATAGAGCTCACTTTGTTCCAGCAATTCGGCGTGGGTTCCGATAGCCGACACGCGGTTTTCATGCAGTACCACGATTTGGTGAGCGTGTCGCAAGGTGGTTAACCGGTTGGGAAGAACCACAACGAACATGCCTCGGCGTGTCATTTGATGGAGTGCCTCCAGGGTCTCGGCTTCGACCTGCGGCAAAACGCGAGCCGTCGGTTCTTCAGCAACCACCAGAGTTGGATTCTTGACCAAGGTCCGCGCTATTCCCAATCGGAAAAGATAGTCTGGCTTGAGCCGGTCATCATGCGGCGAAACCAAAGTGGTCAAACCATCGGACAAGTTTTGAATGGCATCGTAAACACCAGCATCCCGCACCGCTTCGGTCAGTTCCACTAACGAAGCTGATTTGCGCTGATGTAGATTGTCTTCCAACGTACCGGCAATTAATGGACCATCGGGGCCAATCCATGCGCTCGTTCCACGCAATGCCAACGGATCAACATCAATCGTGTTGACTCCATCGAGTAGTATGCGACCACTCGATGGTCTTCCAAAGCCCAAGAGAATTTCTGCAACCGCTCGAGCTTGCAAGCGATCACTTCCGATGATCGCAACCAGCTTACCTGGTTCCATATCCATACAGACATCTTCGAGCAATCTTCGGCCTTCGCTATCACGCAAGGTTACGTGATCCAACGAGATTCGTTTTTGAATGGCAGGCAATGCTTCTTGACCACTCACCAATGGATCTTTTTCTAATTGACTCAATAGCTGAACAATCGCTTGAACTTTGTCGGAAGTCTCTTGATACTCCGTTCGAATGCGGATCAATCGAATACACGCATAGGCCGATGCAAAAAGCGAACCAAAGAAGATCAAAGCTGACGAAGCATGCAATTGCGAT
>JAXMBN010000030.1:0-75614 GCA_046349875.1 Pirellulales bacterium | reverse complement strand
TTGTCTCAGTCAATTGCGATCCTCTCTGCTCGTATCCAATTCGACGTATCCACTAGCATTTCGTGCTATAGTCGGATATTTGTAACACCAGATGGCCGTGCCGCGAAGCACTCTTGCAACTTTGCGTTTGTCAGAATGAGGGAGAAGAGGTTATGCCGGGTTGGATGAATTCGACCGAAATGAGCCGTCAATCCTTTTTGCGTTTGACGTCGGCTTGGGTCGCGGGAGCATGGGTTCCATATTACGCTGCAGCCCGTGGATTCGCAGGCGAAGCTGCTACGAATCGCTTTGCGCTCTGTTCGGATACGCACATTGCGGAAGATCCCAAGGAGACCTATCGCGGTTTCTTTCCGGCCACAAATTTGCAGGCCGTGATTCAGGATATTTGCGACTATCCCTTTGATATGGCCTTTATCAATGGAGATGCTGCTCGGTTGGACGGGAAGCAAGAAGATTACCTTCATCTTCAAAAGTTGCTCCAACCACTTGCCAAGCACTGCCCGATCACGATCGGGCTTGGCAATCATGACGACCGCGACGTCTTTCGAAAAGTTTTTTCACCCGTTTATGCAGACGAAGTCAAAGGGGCCAACAAGCACGTCACGATCGTTGATACTGCCCATGGCCGATGGCTTGTGCTCGATTCCTTGATGTACGTCAATAAAGCGGCCGGACAATTAGGAAAAGCTCAGCGTCAGTGGATGGCCGAGTATCTCAAGAAGTCGAGTGATAAGCCATTGTGGATCTTGGTGCATCATACGCTGGGAGACAATGATGGCGAGCTGGTGGACGCGGGCCTCCTTCTAAGTCTTGTGAAGGCGGCACCTCATGTGAAGGCGATCTTTTATGGACATTCTCATCAGTACCACGTTAAGCAAGATGGTGGCTTGTACTTGGTCAACATCCCGGCGATAGGCTATAACTTTAGCGACAAAGAGCCCGTTGGATGGATTGAATGCGAGACGATGGCAGGTGGTATGACGCTGAAGCTGCATGCCGTGGCGGGTGACCAGTCGAAGAATGGCGAAACACACACCTTGAAGTGGAGTTAGAACGGCCGCTGGCCAAACGATTCGGTTTCAGCGTGTCTCTCTATCCAAACGAAGGAATAGGAAATGGCAAAAGCCAAGAATGTATTGGGGACAGAACTGCAAACGTGCAGTTGCGATCCCATGACAGGTTATTTCCGTGATGGCTGTTGCCAGCATGGAGCAACCGATCATGGCTTGCATTTGGTCTGTGCTCAAATGACCGATTCCTTTCTGGAGTTTTCTCAATCGCGAGGGAACGATCTATCGACTCCGATTCCCGAGTACCAGTTCCCAGGTTTGAAGGAAGGGGATCGTTGGTGTTTGTGCGTATTGCGATGGAAAGAAGCACTGGAAGCGGGGATGGCACCTGCTGTGGTTTTAGAAGCAACCCATATGTCGACACTCGAGTTCGTCGACTTTGAAGATCTCAAACGGCATGCGGTTTCTTCGAATGCCTAGCTCGCCGACCCATTGGGTCGAACGCATCAAGAGTGTGATGAGCCATCCTAGGCCAGGCTTTAGCGGATGGATGTCACAAACTTTTCTTTGGTGGCTAAGCCAACCCTATGGTATGGTCGTTGCTCTGAGGAATTGGGCCTACGATCGACGTTGGTTATCGGTAACGCAAGTTGCAGTGCCTGTCATCTCGGTTGGAAATCTAACGGTTGGTGGTACCGGTAAGACACCAGCGGTCATGTGGATCGCGCGATGGTTTCGAGAAAAGGACATTCGTGTTTCCATCTTGAGTCGCGGTTACGGGGCCGGCGAAGCCGATGTCAATGATGAAGCCAAGGAGATGGAGTTACGGCTACCTGATGTGCCTCATTTGCAAAACCCCGACCGCATCGCTTCGGCTCAAGTGGCAACGGAAGAATTAGAAACGCAGTTGATCGTACTGGACGATGCATTTCAGCATCGTAAACTGCACCGCGATCTCAATATCGTACTGATCGATGCCCTGCTTCCGTTCGGTTACGAACACCTTTTACCGCGAGGATTGTTGCGTGAGCCCATACGGTCGCTTCGGAGGGTTGATGTTGTTTTGGTGACGCGAGCCGATCAGGTAGATTCGCAAAGTTTGGCACGTATACGCAATCGTGTTCAACTCTATGCACCCAAAGCGGCTTGGGTCGAGACCGAGCATCGGCCTGTGCACTTGGTCAATCATTCAGGTGAAACCAAACCCTTGGAATGGATAGCCAGCAAAAAAGTCTTCGCCTTCTGTGGGTTAGGGAATCCAACCGGTTTTTTTGAAACGCTTCGCGGATTGGAAGCGCAGATCCTTGAACGACATGCCTTCCCGGATCATCATCCCTATCGCGCCGAAGATTTGACTCACTTGCGAGAACGGGCCGAGGCCTTGAGTGGACTCGATGCCTTGATTTGCACGGGCAAGGATGCATCCAAAATCGGAGTCGATCGTTTGGGGAGAACTCCCTTATGGTCATTGCAGATCGAGTTGAATATCCGCAGTGGTAGAGAAGCTTTAGAGGATCGGCTTCAAGAGATCGTGCAAAGCATCATGCAAAAGGATTCAGCACATGATGCTTGGGGTCCGACCACAAGCCCCTAGATCTTTCCTAGTCCATAACTAGCTCGCAACCCATCTTTTTCAAGCCTTCTGATAGGGAGGTGCGGCATTTGATGCCAATGGTATTGCGAGCTGTCGTAAAACTAAGCGGCCATGCTTGCACTTTGAGCATGGTGTTCGCGGCAATGCTATCACGTTTCGTGCATGGGGATTCGATTAGGACCATAGCTTCACCGGATGAGGCGGAATTCGACCCATTGGCAGAAATCGGACCATTGTCGTGAATTGGCACGTGGCTTGCGAAAGACTCTTTCTGGATTTGCGGAAAGGATCAATCATGTTCGCACCTCAGAAGAAAACCGACGCGACGTATCGCGTTGCAGAGATTGGCAGAGAGACCTTAAGAAATCACATTCCAGTATTGTTGGGAGTGCTACCCGACGTTGCGCAGCGAACCAAGAAGTTTCATCGGTTCATCATTGCGATTTCGATTTGGACCATCGCTGCAGTGGCAGCGTATGATCTCTTCCTGACGATTAAGTATGCCGCATCGTTGGATATGTATGAGCAGAACCCAATCGGTCGAGCCATCATGCGACTGAACAGTGGTCAGGTTCACGACTTGGAGCCCGTTGCATTGTTTTCAAGTTGCAAGTTCTTGGGCACCTTAGTGGTAGTCATGATCCTGCAGGGACTCTCGTTGATCAAGCGCGACTGGGCCGTCATCGCATCCGTGGCCGTGGCCACCTTTCAGATTTTCTTGCTTACCTTCTTTTTGCTTTGAGATAACGCAATCAAATATCGCATCCCGCGAATACAAATGCGATCATGATCGTGCACGGACCATCTTCCACCGAGGTCAAGGATAATCGTTGGGACCCGAGCGATGGAGTTGAATGTAGAGAAGTCTCAGCACGGTTGCAAAAAGAGCGATCAAGGCTGCGAGATCGGTTCGTGCCGCTGCGACGCCTGACAAGATCGCAATGAATACCGTTATGCTTAGACGTTTTCCAATGGAGAAACGGTACATGGCCTAGAGGTAGGATTAGCTTCGATGCGAAGGATGCTGACTGTACCCAACGAGGGAAATGCTCGTTGGGCGTGCATCGCAATCAATAAGCTAATCATCTTTGCCGGCTGGGCATAGATCATCGAGCCCCAGTTTCTTCATCTTCTTGTAAAGCGTGGTTCGATTGATGCCAAGCTTATCCGCTGTCACAATGCGATTCCATTGATTGACTTTAAGAGCTTCCAGAATGATCTGCCGTTCGGGGCCTTCGAGAGCTTCCCGCAGAGTTTGTTGCGCAGCAGACCAAGACGGAGAGGAGCTCACGGTCGGGGAAAAGCTTGTAGACTTTGCAACGATGGTAGAAGGTAAGTGCTGAAGATCGATCCAGCGATTTTTGCAAAGCAATACGGCTCGTTGAACGGCGTTCTCGAGTTCGCGAACATTGCCTGGCCAACGATAAGAACGCATAGCTTCCATCGCTTGAGGCGTAAGTCCATCTACTTCTCGACCGAATTCTTGCATTGCAACTTGCAAGAAGTGTTCGACGAGAATGGGAATATCGTCGACTCGTTCGCGAAGGCTTGGGAGTTCGAGATGAATCACATTGACGCGATAGTAAAGGTCTTGTCGAAAGCGGCCTTCATGAACAGCTTTGAGAAGGTCTTCATTGGTGGCCAGAATGACGCGGGTATCGACCGAAACGGTTTCATTGCTACCGACCGCTTCGAATTGCAGTTCTTGGAGTACGCGAAGGAGCTTCACTTGCAGCGAAGGAGTGGCCGTACCAATCTCATCTAGAAAGAGCGTGCCATGATCGGCTTGTTGAAATTTTCCAACTTTGTTGTGGGTTGCGCCGGTGAACGCACCTGCTACGTGCCCAAACAGTTCGCTTTCGAGAAGTGTATCGGGCAATGCTCCGCAAGCGACCTCGACGAAGGGGCCGCTACGGCGATTGGAGCGTTGATGGATGGCGCGAGCGATCATGCTCTTTCCGGTACCATTCTCGCCCGTGATCAGGATGTTGGCACGAGCATCGGCGACGCTATCGATGGTTTCGAAAATCCGTTGCATGCGCGAATCGTGGCTTAGGATGCTCTCGAGGCCAAAGCGGCGATCGAGCGCTGCTTTGAGCCGAACGTTTTCTTCGGCGATTTTTCTTTGGTCGAGGGCACGGCGAAGAGCGTGCATCAGCTCTTGATCGATAATGGGTTTCGATAAGAGATCGAAGCCACCTGCAGTCACCACTTCGGCAGCCGTTTCGGGTCCAGCGTAGCCCGACATCATCAAGAAAGGGATATCTGGAGAAATCTTGCGCATCATGCGTAGAATCTCCATGCCATCCCCGTCCTCAAGTCGAAGATCACAGAGGATCAGATCGAAACCGCGACTCTTGGATAGAAACTGTTTGGCCTTTTTGCAGGAAGAAAAAGGGGTGACTTCAAACCCCTCGGAATGCAGCCATTGAGTCATTGACTCCAGAAGCCAGCGGTCATCGTCGATAAGGACAAGGTGTTCTTTTTTTGCTGCAACCATCTCACGAAGACTCGTTTTGGATCGATTTTCACCCATTTGTAGGGGTGGTTTTGGGAGCCGACGCTGAAGACTAGGTTTCAGAAAATCAACATGCGGAAAAACCGTTCCGATTTCGTAAAATTTTCCAGAGTTTGCGTAGAAAACCCCCTCCTGTGATGGACGAAGAAGGGGGAGAGTCATAGAATGGTATCAGTTCGAGCGATTTTAATTCCAACCATTAAGAGCCGGTTTTAGACGTAATTCTTGCCCGATTTGTCAAAAATCGTTGGAAACTGGTTGACCTAGTCGATCGATGGTACAGTGTGATACTTTTGCACGTTTGAGGACTCTCAAGTTAGGTAGTCGCCTTATTGAGGGGAATCAACAAAATTCAATGGGGGCATTTGAATGACGGTCAAAGTAGTCTTTGCTGATGATCACGAGGTTGTGCGTCGTGGCTTGAGCACTTTGATGGAAGGATCGCCAGTGGAGGTGGTCGGTGTTGCGGCCACGGGCGAAGAAGCAGTGAAGTTAGCTGCTGCTAAGAATCCCGATGTCGTCGTGTTGGATGTTCGTTTGCAGAACGACGATGGTTTGAATGTGCTAGCAACTCTTCGCAAGAAGAATCCTGAATTGCCAGTGGTAATGATCTCGACCTACGACAACCCCACGTATGTCGCTCGTTCCATTGCACTCGGGGCTTCTGATTACTTGCTCAAGGGTTCGACACGTGACGAGATGGTGGATGCGATTCTCCGCGCTTCGCGGAATGAGCCACCACCAGAGACCAGCGTGTTGAAGCAAGTTCAAACGACGATGGAAAAGCGCAAGGAGCGTGGCGAGTACAAGGAAATGCCGCTCACCAATCGTGAGCGTCAAGTATTGCGACACATTGCTCTGGGGTTGAGCAACAAGGAGATTGGGGTCTCTTTGGGAATCAGTGTCGAAACCGTGAAGGAACACGTACAGAACATTCTACGCAAGTTGAGCCGCACCAGACCGAACGGCAGCCGCTGTTTGGGCAGTGAAGAATGGCCTGATCGAGTAAACATCGAAGGCAAAAACTTCCATGGACAAAAAGAAAAGTCCGGTCGATTGACCGGACTTTTTCATGGGTGCATGGTTAGCGAAATTTCCATTAGCGTTTAGTCAAATCGACGCAAACGCACCTTGTCGTTGCGAACATACATGCATCCATTCGCGAATGCTGGTGCACCAAACGACTTCTCGACCAAAGGCGAAATTCGTTGGTTCAACGATCGAGGCTCGGTCCAGTTCCTCAAATCCTCCGCATTGATCTTGGCGATCACCAGTTCACCCTTCTCGTTGAAGAGATAGAACCGGTCTTGGTTTTTAACGAGGAAGGCGGTTCCCGAGCCTTCGGGGCGTGGGCCAAGAACTTTGCTGCTTTCCCATAGTCGTTTTCCGTCGGGCAATCGGAACGCGGTCATCTCCCCATTCTGGTCCATTCCAATGATGAGATCTTCATCGACAAAGGGTTGAACATTAACGGGAGACACAAATTTCTTGGCCACATCTCGCGAAACAACTTTGGCATCCGGTTTGTCAGCGTCTAGTTTGAGGACGAGGTTATGGTTGGAGTAGCCGCCGACAAAAAGGTATTCACCAATTTTGACCGGTGACATGATGATCGACCCATTGGTCGCTTCGTAGGGAGCGGTCCAAAGAATCTTGCCCGTTTCAGGGGAAACCGCATTCACTGCATTTGGATTGGCCAAAATGAGTTGACGTGTGCCTCCAGCTTGGATCAACGTTGGAGGGGAGTAGCCCTGTTCGGTTGCTGTAGCTGTCCGCCAAAGTTCTTTGCCGGTTGTTTTATCGAAAGCGACCGTGTGTGATCCTTCTCCTCCGACGAGGCAGATCAAACGCGGGCCATCGATGAGAGGATGAGCGGCATAGCCCCAAAGCGCGGTCTTGGTTTTGTACTCTTCGGGAAGATTGTGTTGCCACACAATCTTGCCCGTAGCAGCATCGAAGGCAAGCAACATGCCCTCGGCACCGAGGGTATAGACGAGCTTCCCATCGACGATTGGGGTACATCGTGGGCCAGCAGGATAGGACATGCTGTATACGACGGGGTATTCATGCTTCCATTGGACCTTGCCCGATTTGGCATCGAGGCAAAGAACGCGTTCGGTACCTTCGTAGGTGGCGCGATTGAAATTGTCGACTTTCACATCGCCTTTGGAGACAAAGTCGGAAACGAAAAGTCGGTCACCTACTACAGCTGGGCCTGCATATCCGCCAGCGATCGGAGTTCGCCAAAGGACGCGAGGGCCACCGGAAGGGAATTTTTCTAGGGTATTGGTTGCTTCCCAGCGATTGTTTCTTTGGGGGCCCATCCATTGGGGCCAGTCTTCGGCTCGGATCGAGGCGGAGAGCCCCACCCAAAGGCTAGCCAAGTACAGAAAAAACGAATATTTCATCGAACGATCCTTTCACAGTGGAAGTCTAAAGCCAGAGTTTGAGCATTTTACGCCAAGTTCGAGTTGAAGAGGGGAGACTTTCGCTTGAGATTCGTGGAGCTCTTTTCAACTAAAAACAGACTTATGCTATAAAAAAAGAATCGATCGGAAGGGGGGACACCTCCCGCGGGTCGAAAGAGATGTGAATCTGGAACCGGGAAGAACGAGTCTCCGTCTGTGTCAATAGGTACCACCGAAGTCGATGAAAGTGACGTCATTCGCCGCGTTTTGCAGGGCGAATGGGACGCCTATGGAATCATCGTGGCTCGGTACCAGCAGCGTATTTACTGCGCGATGTACGCCATGATGGGAAATCGCGAAGATGCAGAAGATTTGACGCAAGAATGTCTCACCTTGGGGTTCCGAAAATTGCGATCGTTTGAGGGGCGAAGTTCGATGTACACATGGTTGCATCGCATCGCCATGAACCTTGCGATCAGTCATCGGCGAAAACACCGACGTGAAACATCCATGTCGCGAACTTCGATGGAAGTGGCGGAGCCATCCTTGGCCCGTGATGATGAACCGATCGAGGATCAGATCGATCGTGCCGATGAACAGTTGTTGGTCCGAAAAGCTATTCAGCGACTCGATCAACAGCAGCAGAGTGTGCTTGTGCTACGAGATGTACAAGGAATGGATTACTCAGAAATTGCGGAAGTGCTTGAGATACCGATTGGTACGGTGCGAAGTCGATTGCATCGAGCTCGATTGGAACTCAAGGGGGTCCTTGAACTTATGAAGAAGATGGGTTGAAGGTTAGGCGAATGAATTCGTTTCATGAAAGTTGGCTGACAGCTTATCTCGATGATGAGCTCACCCCCGACGAGCGTCGGGAGGTGGAGGCCAAGCTTCAATCCGATGTTGGTTTGCGGTCGATGCTCGACGATTTGCGATCGGTTCGTTCCGTTGTTGCCAAGCTTAGCAATGCGTCCATGGAAAGCGATCTTACATCGCAAATCATGAAAGACTTAGCTTCGCTTTCTATCGAGCCTATTGAGGTCGATTCCAACGAAGAGCAAGTCTCGCCTTCCGAGGCAGTCGTACGATTAGGTTCACCAGAATGGAAAAGGTCCAGTCACCCATGGCGTTATATGGGAACTGCGATTGCCGCTTGCTTTGCCATGGTAATGTTTGGGCTCTACGTTTGGGTTCCTCAGAATTTATTTCGTTCGCATGTTGCGATGGGGCGACCTGAACCGAAGAGTTCGGCACCCGATGTACGTAGTCCATCAAGGGCGGATCTCAATGTTTCCGACAAAGCGCCAGCAGATGTACCTACTAATGAGCTGATCGACCGGGCCACTGATTCGATTGATCGGTCGGTTGCGCGCGACTCCGAAGGGATGAAGGAGAAACTAGAATCTCGAGTTGGCAATACAGATCTTGTACGCACTGAATCTTTGGGAGGCGTTGCAGGTAACTCACCCGTGCCTGGAAGCATGATGGGCGGCGGTATGGGAGGTGCTGGTTTGGGGGCGTCACCTGCAGCTCAAGGTTCGCCGCCATCTTTTGGAACGCGCGGTAGTGGAGGAATGGGTGGAGAATCTGGAGGAAGAAGATTCGACCCAGCGAAGGCAGCAGCCCCAGCTCCGAAAGAAATTGTCATCGAAGAAATGGATCAAGCACGTCCAGCAGTGGCACCTGCCGAATCGACGCGCTCCATTGCCAAAGGCAAACAGAATGACATGCCTGAAACACCTCCAGCATCAAGCGGATTTCTTCCCGCCCCGGCTATGGTGGCGGATGCTTCGGCAGGTGCATTGAAGAAAAAAACGGAGGCCGCTATGGGGCAAGTGGAAGAGCCACTATTTGTGTACGCAGCACCAGTCAGTGAGGTAGGAAATCGCAATGAAGTTCGCGATTCGATGGCGGTTGCATCAGAAGTCCAACCTCAGCAATTGGCTTCGAATTACCTTTCGATACGAGTAGATCGATCCATTCCTCCCGAAGACTTGAACAAGTGGGGATTCCAGGAAGAGCGATTGGTTGTGCCCAGCAGTGAAGACTTCTTGCAGAATCGAAGCGCGAATCCATCCCAATCCAATGAGCGAGCGAAATTGGACGAGACCTATCGCAGCCAAGTTCCGACGCCAAGTCCGAATGATCATCTGATGAGAAGCCAAAGTGGTAAGCTATGGTCTACACCGCAAAACAGCCTACAGTACAACAATCAATATAATTTTCAAAATGCAGCTCAAAATGCAGCCCAGAACACTGTTCAGTCGCAGAATGCGTTCCGAGGCAATAATCGAAACCGGCTTACCTTGGTAATGCCTGAAGAGAAGGTTCCCGAGTTAGAAAGACAGATTCGCAATAGTGGACGTGCCGTGCAAGCGACGACACAAAATTACTTTTTCGGCAACGCGGCACCTCAAGATCGCCCACCCGCCGTTGAGAATCCACTTCAATTAGAAGAGAATCGTTGGATTGTCGTCGAGATCGACAATCCGTAGTGCCAAGTTAGTCCTTAGCTGGTACTCCCCTCCCCTTCTCTTCCCGCCCGTGAATCGGCTTGGAGTCGTTCGATGCGAAGCAGTGCTCTTCTCGCAATGGCTGTGTGGTTTGTGTGGAGTTATGGTGTTGCTCTCCAAGCGATCGCTCAACGACCTCCCAACGTCATTCTGATTTATGCGGACGATTTGGGCTGGGGTGATCTCGGGTGTTATGGGCATCCAACGATTCGAACACCTCATTTGGATCAACTCGCACATCAAGGAGCACGCTTTACGCAGTTTTATTCAGCCGCTGAGGTTTGTACTCCGAGTCGCGCTGCTTTGCTTACTGGTCGTTACCCTATTCGAAGTGGAATGGCGCACGATCTATTTCGCGTTCTACGAAATGCATCCGCGGGAGGCTTGCCCAGAGAAGAACGGACGATCGCTGAAATGCTCCACGATCATGGGTATGCAACCGGCTGCATTGGGAAGTGGCATTTAGGACACTTGGCAAGGCACTTGCCTTTGAAGCATGGGTTCGACACCTATTTTGGACTTCCTTATTCCAATGATATGAAACCTGCATCCAATGCTCCCAAGGGACGAGAAAAGTTTTTTCAAGAGAACAATGCTTTTTGGAAATCACCCTTGATCCGCGATGAAACCATTATTGAAGAGCAACCGCAACAAGCGCTTTTAACGCGACGGTATACCGAAGAAGCTCAAACCTTTATTCAAACGCATCAGTCGCGACCTTTCTTTCTCTATTTCCCACACACCTTTCCCCACGTACCGTTGTTTGCGTCGGAATCCTTTCGTGGTAAAAGCAAAGCGGGTATCTATGGCGATGTTGTAGAAGAAATCGATTGGAGTGTGGGCCAGATCATAAAGACTCTTCGCGAGTGCAAGCTTGAAGAGAATACTCTGGTCATCTTTAGCAGTGACAATGGGCCTTGGTTGATTTTCAATGACCATGGTGGATCCGCAGGACTCTTGCGTGAAGGGAAGGGATCGACCTGGGAGGGAGGCATGCGGGTACCGGGTATCTTTTACTGGCCAGGTAAAGTCCAACCCGGCACTCGATATGAAATGGCTTGCACCATGGATATCATGCCAACATTAGCGGCGCTGGTTGGTGAGACTCCATCGGAAGCACGCCCTTGGGATGGTGTGAACATCATGCCGATGCTCGAGAAGAATGTCGCGGTAGAGAGGCCACCCTTTTTCTATTATCGCGGAACGCAGCTTTACGCTGTTCGAAAAGGTCCTTGGAAAGCTCACTTCCAAACCAAGACGGGATATGGAAACGATCCACTGATCAAACATGACCCACCTGAACTTTATCAAATTGAAGTGGATGCGTCGGAGAGGTTCAACGTTGCTGCACAGCATCCTGAAGTGATTGATGCCTTGAAGGAAGAGGTTGAACGGCATCGTAAGACGATTGTCGAGGTGCCGAATCAACTTGCGGACTTGGAGCCATGACATTGGAGTCGAATGAGGAAGTGCCTTCCGAGGCATCTAGGCAGCTTCCAGCAAACGTTCGCGTGCTGGGGTGGACCAGTCTGGTTAACGACATTGCAAGTGAAGCTGTTTATCCTCTCTTGCCTACGTTTCTAAAAGGTCTCGGTGCAACCAACGCCACTCTCGGTTTGATCGAAGGAGTTGTTGATACCCTTTCGAGCCTGCTGAAAATGTGGATTGGAAAATGGTCCGATCAGGTTGGAAAACGAAAGCAATTTCTTCTCCTAGGCTATGGGCTCACCGTATTTGCAAGACCCTGGATCGGACTCGTCAATTCCGTGGGTGCCGTACTTGGGCTACGGATGATTGACCGCGTCGGCAAAGGAATTCGGACATCACCTCGTGATGCCATGATCGCGTTGAGTGTCCCAGAATCGATGCGAGGACGTGCTTTCGGCTATCACCGGTCGATGGATCATCTTGGAGCCGCAATGGGGCCTCTTCTGGCCACGATCTATTTGATGATGTTCCCCGGTCAGATTCGAAGCTTGTTTCTTTGGACCTTGGTACCGGGCTTAGTGTTGTTGGTCATTCTTTCCTTGGGGCTTCGAGAAGTAGCGACGGTTACCTCTTCATCGAATGCTAAGCCGATTCACGATCGTTCTCGCTATCGCCCTGGCTTTCGCCCGTATTTGGCGGCGGTAATGCTCTTCGCATTGGCAAATTCGACGGATGCATTCCTGCTGGTGCGAGCGAGGGAAGTCGGCGTTGGAGTGGAATGGTTGCCTATGCTGTGGGCGATGCTCCAGCTTCTCAAATTCTTGGGGAACCGCGTCGGTGGTTATTGGGCCGATCGCGTTTCACCCAAGCGACTTTTGATGCTTGGCTGGTTGTTTTATGCAATGGTCTATGGATTGTTTGGTTTGGCAGATGCAACGTGGCAAATCGGTGTGCTCTTTGCCATGTATTCTCTGTTTTACTCTGCATCCGAGCCCTCGGAAAAGAAGTTGGTAAGTCTTTATGCAGAGGGTGCAACTTCGGGTGCTGCCTTTGGATGGTTTCATATGATCATCGGATTAGCAAGTTTGCCTTCGAGCTTGCTGTTTGGAGCCGTCTATGATAGTGCTGGACCAGTGTATGCCTTTGGGCTTGGCAGTTTTTTGGCAGTACTTGCGATGCTCGTTTTGATGGCAGTGCCTGCACCTCGTGGAGAGGAACAACATGCAACATAACAAAGAGGTTCCGCCATTTGAATGGATCGATTTCGATCAAATGCAATCGGTCCCTTGTCCTTGCGGAATGGCCAAGCGAGCCTTGTTGGATGTCGAAGATTTTCCTGGTTCTCTTCATGTGACTCAGATCACGAAGGACGCTGTCACGCATTATCACAAGAGAATCACTGAGGTTTATTACATCTTGGAATGCCATCCTGAAGCCAAAATGGAGCTTCAAGGCGAGACGTATCCGTTGAAGCCGGGAGCTTGTATCATGATTCGCCCTGGAACGCGACATCGTGCGATCGGCGAGATGCGGGTTTTGATCCTTGCAATCCCAAAATTTGATCCGAACGATGAGTGGTTTGATGAACCGGCTTTAGGGCATACCCAGCTTCCTTAGTCAATTCATCGGCGGACACGATGGTGAACCAATTCAACTACGATCAAACTCGACTGTGAACCTCTTTTGTTTCCATCGAATTGAGAAGAACACTTATGAGCGAAACACGACGCATTGCGGGAATTCAGACTCTCGTTACGTTTGCTGATACGCAGAGCAATCTAGCGCGAATGGGAACTTGGCTGCAGCAGGATGCGATCGCTGAATGCGATTTGGTTGTTTTCCCGGAGTGTATGCTGTCAGGGTATTGTTACGAATCTCTTGAAGAAGCTTGGCCCCATGCCGAAGAAATACCAGGGCCTTCCACGCGAGCTATTCAAGAAATTTGTCGACGGAATGGACAGTATGTGGCGTATGGCTTGCTTGAACGTGGATCGGGCGGCAGGCTCTTTAATAGTTGTGCTCTGGTAGGACCGGAGGGGCTCATCGGTGTGTATCGCAAAGTGCACTTGCCCTATTTGGGAGTCGATCGATTTGTAACCGAAAGTGAAGAAGGGTTTCCTGTTTGGGAAGCGGATGGGCTTCGCGTCGGTATGCACATTTGTTATGACGGCTCATTCCCCGAGTCGTCTCGCGTTCTTTCCTTGAATGGTGCCGATCTGCTTATATTGCCGACGAACTGGCCACCCGGAGCAGACACTTTTGCCAAGTACATTCCGAATGCACGGGCTTTGGAAAATAATGTTTACTTTCTTTCGGTGAATCGCGTCGGAGAGGAAAGGGGATTTCGATTTATTGGCCAAAGTCGATTGTGTGAACCGAGCGGCAATGCATTGGTGGATGCTCCTGAGTACGGAGAGTTGGCATTGATTCACGATATCGATCTGGATCGAGCTCGAGGAAAAAGGCTCGTTCGCGTTCCCAAGCGGCATGTGATCGACCGTTGGGCGGATCGGAGGCCAGGGCAGTACGGTAAGTTGGTCGAACCACATCATCTGGTGCGCCGTATTGACGAGTAAAGGATTCGAACCCACAATGCGACGCCATTTCCTTGATGGTGAATCGTCTCCGTAGTACCTTTTGCGTTTTCCTTCATGAAGCTTACTTGGAAGCCAAATCTTTCAACGAGCGCACTCCATGCTGCGCGGGCCATGGCGATGTCGCTTCCCGTCGTCGATAATCGGCTCGATGCGTCCTATCGCGAATTATCTGTGGAGCTCCATGACTTTTCGTTGCGTCTACCCGTTTTAGCTCGCAAGAATTTCTGGGGCGAACTGCTTTCCTGGAGCGCGGAACTCGATTCCAATCGCGAGCTTGCAGAACGTGTTTTGATTCGATTGTTGGGGGCTCAAAACATCAAGGCCACTCAACTCAATTTTCTAGCGAGCAAGATCACCGATATGGAAGCCGCCTTCGGTGTCATCTATCCCAAGCTATTGGAGCAATTGGAGCTTCGCTCACGCCCCTTGAAGGAGTTTTGGGAGGGGTATGGGAGTGGACTATTAGCGCATGTGGGAAGGCTCACTGATAAGTCGCTTCTAGTGCCTCAAGCAGAGGTGGTATTGTTGCAGCCTGTGCTCGGAGGCTACGGATCAGCTCACCTTGGCCCCAATCGCGTTTGTGTTGAAGCCATACTCACCAACGTCATACCGGAACTCCCTGAAGTCGTTCGGCTTGCGTGGTTATTGGTTCAACTCCAACTGGATACACCCATCTATAGCGAAGGGGTCCATGGAGGGAGATTGCCCGAGGTTGCAGCGCTAGCAATGTTGCCACCGATTCTTGCCGCTGGGCAGATCGTCGAGCTAACGAAGATCGATGAGCCAACGTTATCCCTTGCCATTGAACAGTGGCAAGTTCCCGTGCCACGCGAGGATCAGGATGTCGTTTCCAAACTGCTGAGTTGGTGGGAAACCTATCTTCAAACCAAGCCACAATGGTCGGTTGCGTTTATGGCTTTGGATCGCATTCTGCAATCGGCTTAATCCAACGCGAACGGTTCGAGCGATTATCGCTTTCGCTAGTTGCAAGACGGGCCAGCGGCTTAGCGGCCACTTGATCTAACGGCGTTTTATTCGAGCGTACTTTGTTGTTCGAGAACTCGATGAGCGATGTGCTGTCCGATCTTCAGGGATGCTGTGGCAGCAGGGCTTGGTGCATTGCATACGTGGATAGCGCGAGGTTGATCGACGATCAGAAAATCGTCGACCATGGAACCATCGGGTGCGATCGCTTGGGCGCGAACACCTGCCGGGGCGCGATGCAATTGTTGGATCTGGATGGCGGGGATGAGTCGTTGAAGAGCTTTGACAAATGCCGACTTCGACAAAGAACGAACGATTTCACCAGCGCCCGTTTTCCAGAAGCGGCTCGCGATACGCATGAATCCCGGATAGGTCAGAGATTCGGATAGGTCGCGAAGATTCCATGTCGACCAATCATAGCCTTCGCGAGCCATTGCAAGCACTGCATTGGGGCCACACTCGACTCCTCCGTGCACCATTCGTGTGAAGTGAACTCCGAGAAATGGGAAATTCGGATTGGGAACAGGGTAAATCAAATTGCGGCAAAGGTATTCCGCATCCGATGTCAGTTCGTAATATTCACCGCGGAAGGGAATGATCTTGGCTGGCGGTGTGGCACCGCAAAGACGCATCACACGATCGCAATGCAGGCCAGCGCAGTTCACTAGCTGTCGCGTTTTAATGGTGCTATCACCAGCCACCACTTCGAGATAACCTTCGTGCGACGCGCAGGAACGCAGAGGTGATTGGAGCAGTATGGTGTGACCACGTTTGCGGAGTCGGTCAGCCAGCACGTTGCAAACGCCTGGGTAGTCGACAATTCCTGTTCCGGGAACGTGAATCGCCGCTACGCCTGCAGCATGAGGTTCCAATTGTTGCAGCTCGTGCCGATCGATGATCCGACAGGCAACACCATTGGCCTGACCGCGAGCATAGATTTTTTCCATGGCCGGCAATTCGGCATCATCCACCGCCACGATGACTTTGCCACAGGACTCGAAGGCAATTCCGTGTTCTCTGCAAAACGATTCGAGCATCGCCTTGCCTTCCAGGCAGGTCTTCGCTTTAAGAGACCCTGGTTGATAGTAAATACCGGAGTGGATTACCCCAGAATTCCTGCCTGATTGATGGAGGCAGATTGCCTCTTCTTTCTCCACCACAAGAATGCGAAGATCGTCGGCGAGTTCAGAAAGTTGATAGGCGGTGGAAAGCCCAACGATACCACCACCCACGACGACGATATCAACGTCGAATCCAGCCATCACTCATTGAGCT
Organism: Pirellulales bacterium; assembly: GCA_046349875.1. GTDB lineage: Bacteria > Planctomycetota > Planctomycetia > Pirellulales > Pirellulaceae > JAXMBN01. The sequence continues at coordinate 59,287 of JAXMBN010000030.1, read as the reverse complement.
TTCTAGCTATCGCTTGCGATAGCGAGGTTGCAGATCACGAACTTGCTGTTCGGCAAGGTACGACGTCAAGGACATGTCATGCAATTCAGACGTTAGTGCACCTTCGCCTTCGCCTTGTCCGGTCCGGGTGTCATGATCGGGCGAACCGCTCTGAACCACACCGAAACGATTGAGATGATTCAAGATGATAATGATGTCGAGCGGCGTGATGACTCCATCGCCATTCACGTCAAAATAGTAACCAGGCTCGCCATCCCCAGGAGCAGGTGCATTAATTCGTCCTGGACCATGTCGATTGAGATGATTGATAAGAATCAATGGGTCGCGAGGAGTGACAATTCCATCGCCATCGACATCTAGAGGATCGATTGGATTTTGGTGAGGTGATCGACTTTCCACGACATGAATCGTGATGGGGCGTTCGATCGTGGTACCATCGAGCACCGATCTTGCCATCACCCGAATTTGGATCGGGTTTTCGGAGAAAGGAAGCGATTCCGTTGGACGCAGTTGCAGTTGGTTTCCAACAACCACAAATCGAGGGTCGCTGACCGAATACTCGTAGCGTTCGGCTTGATCTTCATCTTCGATTCGAATCGATCCAATACGATACCCCGGCACCTCGCCCACGACTTCGTTTTGATCGAGCGTCAAACTCATCGGAGGATCATTGGTGTCGACAACTTCCACATGGATCGTCTTCGAAACTTGGTTTCCATCAGCATCGATCGCCGTTAACACGACATCGATGGAAGGAGTCTCCTCATAGTTCAGCGAAACGCCCGGTGCGAGATAAAGTCCTTGGTCGATAACAACAAAACGTGCGTCGGAAACGATCCAGCGGTAGGTATCGCGGTTTTCTCCATCGACGACTCGAAGCGATGCCACAGCAATCCCGATCTCGTTCTCCGAGATTGGGTGCGATTGACTATCGATGCGCTGCGGAGGATCGTTTTGATCGCGGACATCGAGGGTGATCGTTTGGGTTACTACATCCTCGGGATGACTCAGATCGGCCGCGGTAATGACAAAAGTGATCGATGGCTCGGATTCATAATCGAGATGAGCACCCGCAGCGAGTTGCAAAACACCGTCGATCACCAGCAAGCGGGAGTCATCTACGGTCACTCGATAGGATGCATCACGATCGGGATCGAGTACCGTCACTACACCAATCGCCGATCCTGGGGTGATGTTCTCTGGAACAGCGGCAAGGTCTGTATGGATTCCCGAAGGAATGTCGTTCACCCCAAGAATGTTCAGTCCTAACGTCACGGGCGCTGACCACCCTGCCCCATCGAACGCTTGAACGACTATGGAGTCCCTGCCCTCATAATTGGAATTGGGAGTATAGACTCCGCCGTCCGTCAGGGACCAAGCTAGTTTCCCATGCTTGGGTGGATCGACGACGAACAATCCCACCAGATCACGATCGACATCTTGCAATTGCAAACGAGGATCGCGAAGCCCGATGCCGATGGCGTCATCTTCTAAAACATCCAATTGCGATGGTGCTGAAAAACGGGGCAACGCATTGGATCGCGTTGTTTTGACTCCGAAAGCCACACTCGCGAATTCGTGGTTTTGAACCAATCGGATCTGAGGAGAAACGGCTTCCGTTAAGCCAAGAGAAAACAAGCCATTGGCTGACAGGCCATAAGCAACCGTTCGAGATGGGTTAACGAACATCGTTCCCATTTGCTCGAATCCCTGAAACGGTACACTGGCAATTTCACGGCCATCCGCAATCGACGTTACTGTTGCTTGGCCCCGATCGGTATCCATTGCAAACAATGTTTGCCGCAATGCATCGTAGACAACCGAAGCATTGGGATTGGGAAGCTGATAGAGTGAATTCAGATTTGGAGCCAGAACGCTCCAGCCCTGCGCATCGGCGATCAAGTAGTGGCTCGCTGTAGCGTCGAGTTGCATCGAGCGGATCGGTGAATTCCAAGTTCGTGTTTGGCGAATCCAGATCTTTTGGTCTTGGAGTTCAATTCGTTGGAGTTCGGATGCAGCACCACTGGATGAACTGGATCCAGATCCAATCGTACTGGGAACAACCACCAACAAGTCATTTGAGGAAGGTGACGCTAGATACTGAGCATCGATGGATTGACGCGAGTTCTCTACCCAATTCCACGCGAGCGTCGTTGCATTGAGTTGGACCAGGGATGTAGTTGTGGGGCCGTCCTGCAGTCGCGCAAGGAATGCTGAAGATGTTTTGTGGATCGAATGCCATCCAAGCCCGAAGGTGTTGTCTACGGCTTGTGTCGTGTGCGAGTTGAGTTGGATCGAAACCAAGGATCGTTCCATCTCTGCTGATTCGAGGATTGCGAAGGCCGTGGAACTCTGAGGATCCAACGCCACGTCGATAATCCGTTGGTCTAAACGAATCGAGTCGATAATACCTTGGCTAGACGCATCGATCAGATCGATCGAGTGCGAAGTGGCAATCCAAAGGGATTGCTCTGTTTGCCATCCAAGCACTTGCTTGGCATCGATCGACGGATGCAACACGGTGGATCGTGCAGGAGCCACATGATTGGTTGCAAGGGTCGATTGATTACGTCCAAAGAGTGTTGGCCAATAATCTCCGTCGGGCAACGAGTCGAATCGAGCGCGTCCATCGGCGTCGGTCTTCGTCCATGACTCATTACTATCGAGCACACCATCGCGATCTTGATCGAGAAAAAGGACGCGATCGGCCGCACCCATTTCATCGGCTGAATGCGTGCCAGATCCATCACCGTCTTCAAAGACGAATACGTTCAAACCTGCGAGTAGCTTGCGGTCCTCCAGCGAATCAAACTGAAGACGCCGCACCACCGGGGTTCGACGAATCGGGTCATTGAAGGGACGCTTACGGCGCACGAACTCTTCCTTTCGCCTTGTCGAAGGCGGAGAACTCACCAATATCACCCCATCAATGTATCCGATCCGAGGGATTCAAGTGAAGAATCCGGGCTAAAAATTGCCCTTGAATCGCTGAGATCTCTTACTTCTTTGGGGCGGTTAGGTTGGGTGGTGTTCCCGGAATGGCTGTATTGTCCGCAGCGGACGGTTCAAGTTCCAAGCAAAGAAGTGCAAAGAGATCGACGAGTTCCTGTCCGCGTATCTGCTGTTCCAATCCCTCAGGCATCAGCGACTTGTCGCTTTGTTTCCATTGCGACACTTCGCTCATCGGCACGGTCTCAACCTTGCCCCCTTGGAGCTTTAGTTTGATGTGATTTTCGGTCCGTTCAACAAGCAAACCTTGCAGGACCTGTCCATCTTGAGTTGCCACGGTGACTCCACGGTAAGCCTCCCCAATGACCAGATTGGGATCAAACACGCTCGACAAAAGTTGTTCAAAAGTTCCGCGACCATTGCGAGTAATATTGGGACCCACCTCCTGTCCTCTTCCGTGAAGAACGTGGCATTGACCACAGGTTCGATCGTAAACTTTCCAGCCAGCTTCGGCATTTCCACGCGATCCGTGAAGGAAGTCGTGCTGTTTTCGGATGACTTGTTGTCGATCGGGAGATACTTCCAATCGCACGTCCCCCCAAATCTTTTTGACCAATCCTTGAACGGAACCATTGTTGCTCTTGGAAAGAAGACGAACGCGTTCCGGGCCGACCAGCTCTTTATGAAGTTGATTTCTTTCGATAGCTTGCAAGAACTCGATCGAGGTCCCTTCTTGCTGGCAAAATCGATCTGCCAGAGTGGCTTGAATGGATTGCGGCAGTTGCGACAGACCGGCGAGCAGTTTTTGGCGATGCGCCTCGGTTCCAGAGCGAATGATGTGGCCCAGAATGGCATCGCGAACAGGGGCTTGAGGTTTGAAGAGGTTTGGGTCTTCTAAGATCTTTGACGCCAAGTCATTAAATTCTTTGGGAGCGCATAAAACGAGAGACTGTACGTAGGACACTTGGGTTGGGGCGGGGACTTCTGATGCAGTGATCCCAGTCACGAGACGTCCGATTGCATGGGTGTCCCCAACAAAAGCTGCAAACTGAATTTGTGATGGAAGTGCTTGATCCAAGGGTGCTAAGTTCCAACTTCGTAGCCATGGATACTTTTCTAACGATAGTTCGCGATTGTGGAAGCGTTCTACCAGTCGTTGGTACACTTCCCCATTCATGGAAGGATTACGTTTTTGAATGTCTTGAATAACAAGGGTTAACGACTGGGCAAGTTGATCGCGGAGAACTGCGTCTTGTGTTCCGGCAACTTCGGAGATCCAACGATCGACGAAGCGAGGCGCCATTTCATAGAGTGACGAATTCGTAGTCGTCGCGGGGTCAACCAATGATGGTGCGATCATCGAATGTCGCGCAATCATGGACGGAAGCATCCCTTGCCACAGAATTTTGGTGATGTGTGAGTCACCTTGGTTATGCCGAGCCGACAGTACGCTCCAACTGGCAGCGTTTTCTGGAAAGACCTTAGGCATGGCAATCGCAAGTTCCAAGCGGACGCGTGGGTCATCATGAGATCGAAGGGAATGGAGTTCTGCTTCGATCGAAGCCTCTTTTGCGAGTTGGGGATGGTGGCCTAATGCGCGGATTCCCCAGGCTTGAATTTCAGGTTCGGAAGAAGCCAACCACTGACGTACCATGTCGGACGAAACTTGTTTCATCGCGATGATCGTCCAAATCGCTCGTAGGCGATGTTCGATGGGCTTGGAAGAATCGTTCATTGATTCCATCAACAGGGGAATCGCTTGGGGATCACTTCGCTCAGCCAATTCGAGTTGCGATTGGTTTCGCAAGAAAACGTTACGATGGCCCAGGAGAGATACCAAAGTAGGAAGGTCACATCGACTTATATCGGAGACTTCGATCGCAGGGCGTTTTTTATGCACAAGTCGGTACAGTCGCCCATGTCCGCGATCGATTCCTTCAGGGTCTGCATTAGCATCTTGATAACAATGGTATCGGTCGTACCAATCGAGAATATAAAGGCATCCGTCAGGACCAACTTTCTGTGCGACTGGCATGAACCACACGTCGTTGGCTGTCAGTAAGTCTTCTTCCTTGTGGCCTCGGTAGGTCGAACCTTGACGCTCCACGCGATCGACATTGAGGCAGCCTCCATGGATATTTCCCATAACCAGTTTTTGTCGATAAGACTCGGGGTATGCTGGAGTGTCGAGATACTCGATGCCACAGTATGCCGCCATTTGGTGCGTGTAATTCACAATGGAATCCATCTTCCAAGTGAATGGTGGATAAGGACCACCTTGACGATGGTAATAGCCAGTTTCGGTTAAGTGCCACAGGTGGTCGATGACACAAGCGGAGATGAAAGCGCTTCCCTCGGCATTGAAGGCGATGCCCCATGGGTTGCTGGTTCCTTGGCAAAACACTTCGAACTTACGCGACTTCGGATCGATTCGAAACATTGCACAAGTAAAATCAAAGGTCTGATTTGCTTGTTGAATGCGGCTCGGATTGAAGACACCATTGAGTCCATATAGCCAACCGTCGGGTCCCCATGTCAATGCGTTGGGAAGTTCGTGAGTGTCGGCCCGACCAAAGCCTGTCACCACGACTTCGGTAACATCGGCTCGGTCATCACCATCGGTATCTTTGAGGAAAAGAAGGTCTGGAGAATTGGCTACCCAAACGCCTCCATGGCCAACGGCGATGCCGGAAGGGATGTTGAGGCCTTCCGCGAAGATAGTGACACGATCGACGCGTCCATCAGCATCCGTATCTTCTAAAATTTTGATGCGATCCTTTCCAGGACCCGACGAAAGTCTCGGATACTCAAAGCTCTCCGTAACATAGATGCGGCCACGGTCATCGAAGGCCATGGAAACAGGATTGATCAATTGGGGTTCCGATGCCACCAATTCGACATGAAATCCCTCGGGGACGGACATCTTGGCGATGGCATCTGCCGGGGCCAAGGGTGGACCTGGAGGAGCGGATTGACGGCGAGGAATGAAGGCTTGCGGTGATTCTTGGCCCAAAACGGAAATCGTCGGAGGCAACATGAATCCAGCGAAAAGGGAACTGAGGAGTAGTACCAGTTGTCGAATCATGGAAGGAAGTGAATCTTGGAAGGCGAGGAAATGGGGTGGGGGTCGGGTGCGAAAACCGCTAATCTTGCTAGACACCCTGCTGTAGTTTTACCATACTGACGGTGTTCAATGCTTAGCGAAAACGCGATTGGTGCGCGACTTGTCTTCGCTGGGTTCCACGGTGATCGATCAACGATCGAGGAAATCATGAAACGGAAGATACTCTGGAGTGCGGTGGTCCTTGGTTGTTTGAGCGTTCCGGTCGGATGTGGTGGCGGTGGCAATAACGCAGCGGTTGCACCTCCTTCCGCACCAACTCCATCGGCTCCTACCCCGACTCCATCTGCCAACACTGCAGCCGAACCTCCTTCCAGTCCAAGTGGTACGGCAGCCAATACATCCAACTTGGGTGTAGGGTCCGAAGATGAAATGTCGTCTGGTCGAGGTAGTGGTCCTGTAGAAGGCGTATCCACCAGTGGTGCTGCAGGCGGCATGGTTTCCAGCGGTGGAACGGCGGTGTCGAGTGGAGGAACCGTATCCAGCGGTGGGACAGTCTCAAGTGGTGGAACCGTTTCTGGGGCGGCGGAAATGTTTCTAGCGGCGGAAATGTTTCTAGCGGCGATAAGCGGGTTAGCAGCGGTGGCGGTACCGTCTCCAGCGGCGGAGGAGGTACAGTTTCCAGTGGAGGGTTTGCTCTTGGAGGACAGGAGCCAGCTAGCTCCGGAGGTCAACCTCCACAATCCAGTGGCGGCGTTGGAGTTGGGGCCGTTCCCAAAGGTCGGTCGAACGCTGCTGCGTCGAATCTGGCGCCTGGTTCCGAAATGGAGAGTTCAAGCGGAGGAGGCGGGTTCGCTTCCTAGCTTTTGGCGGAAACAACACTCAGGCTCCGCCGCCCTCACCTCGAAAGCTAACTCTTCGCGAACGCGCTGAAGATGCATTCAAGAAGGGGCATGAGAAAGAAGCCTATGCATTGATCCAAGGACACATATTGGCTTCGGAAAGCGAAGCGGCCGATTACATGGAACGCATGCGTTGGTCACCGATGCGCAAGCAGCCTCAAATCGGATGTCGCATTGCTGTTGGTGTCGCTTTGAAGGCACCACCTCAGTTGACTTCGTACAACCCCATCAATGTTCTAGCGGGCAACAATGCCAATGGGGGAGGATCTGGTAGTGGGGAAATGGAAGGATTCGGTTCGGGGATGGGGATGGGAAAACCATCGGGATCCACGGGAGGAACAGGCAGCGGCAACAAAGGCCTAGTTGAAATCACCGGCGACATGGGCCGATTGCTGATCGACCATGTGAAAGAACTGTTTGAGTCTGGTTCATTGGGAAGCTCCTTTACCAACCTTGAAATGGCAGCCGCGACTACGAATGGCGGTGGTGGTGTCAGTGGCTTTGGTTCGGGTGCCGGCTCCGAGGGCGTTGCTTTGGGTGATGCTGAACCATCGATGGTGGAAGTAGTGGAGGCGGTATGTCTGCCCCAGGGCTGGGGATGGGACCTGGCGGCGGAATGGCAGGGGTCGCTCAACGACGCAACCAATCACAGGAAAGAAGCCACACCCAATCGCAACCGACTCACTCCAGGCCTGACCTACTTGGGAACCGATGAATTAATGATCTTATCGATAAGTCCTCCCGGCAAGGATATGATCTTCTTGTCGTATATGAAGTGACTGTCGAACAGAATCGTCGTGGTGGTAATATCCTAACGATCGTCGCGCTCGTCTCTACAAGCCATGAAAAGAAGACTTTGATCTCGACCGAGTCTTTCAACAACAGCGATGTCATATGCAAGATGCAAAAGGGGTGAATCGAACATTCTCGAGAAAGGAATGTCGAAATTCTTTGCGAAGCTGATGAAGTTTCTTTGGCCGATATACCTTCAGGGGTGAATGAAAGCGCCATTCAGAATCGAGCTTCAGCCCTTGTCGCAAACAAAACACGAGGTGCGATCGAGTCGATGGCGGAACTTCGATTTTGGAATCATCGTAAGTTGCTTGGAGATGCCGAGCTGGAAAAGGCTTATGCTTCCTTGGAGTAGCCGATGTGGCAACGAAGTTGTTGTCTGAACCGAAGAGGAACGAGTGGAGTCTCTGAAGAAGTATTTGCCGTAGTACTATTCTCACCCTGAATAGTTGCGGCAATTTCTCGCGCCCTTACGGATCGATCCAGCTTGATGAGCAACGAATCTAAAGAACCACCTGCACCGAATTACGTTTTTCTCGAAGAACGATTCGATGCAGGTTCAGGGCCAAGAACGGATTCTCCGATCACGGCTGAATCCAACGTTCCTTCGATTGCGTTGATTCTTCTTCGATTGTTGGGATTGTATTGGATTTTCGAATCGTTCCCTGCCCTTTCCATGATACCTCAGTTTATCCCGTCGGTAATCATGGGATCGAGCTACATCAACTATTCGAATCCCTATGGCCCATCGTTTTTCTTTGTGGGCTTAGGCTTTTTAGGAATGTTGATCAAGTTTGTGCTGGCGATTGCATTGTTGTTTGGACCCATCCCATCGCTTCTTGGCTTGGCAGGCCCTATCTACTATCGCGATCGCAGTCGCGCTCTAACCATTGAGGCATAAGACCTCGGCAAGACCTTGAATGGAACGATCACCGACGCGGCGGTGCGCATCCTTTTGCGTTGGGATCGATGCGCTTAGCCATTCCGTCAGTAACCTGATGCTCACCTTTTGATCCGTTTCCAGAGAAGCGGCATGAAACTGAGTTCAAGCCAATGAGGCGATGTGAGTTGGGCAGCGTAGCGGTCAAGCCAAGCGGCATGGAGGAGTATCGTCCCCCGGCGCATACCACTGCCCCAATCGGTTCCAACCTCTCCCTGGATGAATATGGTTCCAGCCAAAAAGTTTGACGCTAATCGTCTGCCGGCATCTCCGACGACCCAGACCACACCTCGTCGCATGCGGTGACAGGCATCGTCACCTACTGAACCACCGATAAAGATCTCGCCACCTTGAACCCCTTTGAGCGATCCAGGTACAGGAGCCCCTAGATGGTGTCCCGTGTTGCGGGCACAGCAAAAGCAGCCACCACGCATGCTGCTAGCGGCCATGTCGCCGCAGTTTCCATCGATGCGAAGGGTACCTTGCCCGCATTTGCAAGCCAGCGCAGTCACCCACGTTGTGCTTAAAGTGAAGACGCCGCGGGACATGTTGGTACCAACGCGGTCAAGCAGATGGCAAGAACCATCGATGACAACTGTTTCTGAAGGGTCGCCTTCAACGTCAAACCAATCTTCCAATCCAAGGTCCGAGCGTGATGTTGGCATGGGCAGTTGAAGGATCTCTTGACGGGAACGGTTCGCAAGAAGATCGGGCGTTAAACACGATGCATCCAATCGCTCTTCAAGCGGTCTTCGAGTGTGTAGGCAGAGAATGGATTCAGTATGCATGCTCAGCCTTTCAAGATGCGGTGCAGATAGAAATGATGCTTGCCCAATTTGCCGCCATAGTTTCCTCCGGTGATCTTTCGAACTCCGCAGGTGGCACCGACGGCACGCTTCCAGAATACCGATTCGCATCGCCTCGGCGATGATTTCCGGGGGTCAAACCATCGATGACCAGTTCGGCGGCAGCCGCAGTCCTGAGGAATCTGCGATGAAGTAAGTTCGCTTAGCGTCGGGCAGAATGCGTCATTCGTGGAGGCACTCATCGATTTGTATTTCGAGCCAACTTTCGATCCACTCCGAGCAACGCCGCCAGGAAAAGGTGTAATGCATGCGCGAAGTTGGCGAATGGCTTGCACCGCAGCATCACTTGCTTGCAACGCCCCTTGAAGCGAATCGGCAAGTACGAGGAAATTACCACCTCCAACAGCGGACACTCGCGATACTCGATCTTGGCAGACAAACTCGCCATCCATCACGGGAATGCGCCAATAGCGTTCCGTGCCAATCACCTTAGAGATTTGAAAGCCATCGCCAAAGTAACGAAGCTTGGAACCCATGGCAATCTTCTTGGGGCCTTCGATTCCGCTGAAGACCGATGTACTCGGGCAGGTGAGCACACACTGGCCGACACGGCGGACCAACTGCTTCTCCAATTCGTTACCCGAAACACTAAACATCAAAACGGCAACGCCAGGGCGTCCATCGGGAGTTGCATCGGAAGACAGTTGTTCTTCGATGCCAGCTTCGACTCCGCATCCAATGACGCTCGTTGCAAAACCTGTCATGGCCTCGGCAGCCCGCAAGGCCCAATGAGGTTCCGCTGCGGTGATGATGACACGCGTTGCAGTCATATCGAACGCTTCGGCAAAGGTGTCTTCTATCTCCACTCCATGAATGTTCATGACAACACCTCCCGACTTCGGATAGGCACAGGAGTCGCTTGACTGATGCGTTCCCATTCTCCCGATGAAATGGAAGAGGCGTGAAGTGTCTGTTGGTATCGTGTTTCCCAGTTTCGACGAAGCTGTTGAAGAATCTGTCGATCGTATTCAACATCCAGTTGGTAACTTCGCCGCAATCCGGTCCGCAGATAGTGGCCTTGTTGAAAAACCACTTGGCCCTGTTTGATCACCAACCATGGTTTTGAGAACATCTGCTCTGGATTCTCATGCTGACGGTAAACACAAAGGTCAGCGATGCTCCCTGGAACCAATCGTCCAACATCGTCGAGACCTAAAGATCGCGCTGGCCCAGATCGCGTCATGATGGCGATTTCATCGAGCGTGTATTCGCGTTTCAAAGTTGGCAAAGGCGATGTTGCCTGCACATCGGGATGCAGCTTGGAAAAACACTCCATCCGAAAGCGATAGTCCATGAGCAAGCGAATGAGATGAGGATACGACGTGAAGGGAGCTCCATTGGGATGGTCGGTTGTCAGAAATACTTGCCAGGGATTCTTGATTCGCAAGAACAGTTCAAGCCCGATCGACCACTGCAGAGAGTGAACGTATTGGCCTTCACGATAGCGAAAAGGAACGACTCCACATCCTCCTTGGGATTCCAGGTTTTGGAAAAAGGTCTTGCGGGGACGCGCATGAGTTCGATTATGCCATTGATGCGCTAAATCACCGGAGAGTGTCACCGTTTGCCCAAACAATACTTGACCGACATCGGTCGATATCTCGGGACGGTTATTGATCGCATCAGCCAATCGCTCAGCTGCCGAAGAGATACCGTGGGGACCTTGATTGGAGTAGCAATGAAATTGGGAGTGAGTCAAGTGGATGCGATGCCCTTCGACAGCATCGATCGTCTGGAGCGTCGTTTCAATATTCCCAGGAACACCCAGGTTCGCGCAGTGCACATGGATGGGGTGGGGAATGCCTAATTGGTCAACGGCTTGAGCAAGCTGGAAAAGAACCTGACGCCCGGTGACCCCATAGCGTGGGTCGGGATCATCCATCGTTGATAGAAAGGTTCCGTCTTGAAAGGCGTGCACGCCTGCAGGGTTGACCACTTTGACGGCCAAGCAACGATGTGCCATCAACATCCATGCGACATAATCGCGAATCATGTCGTTTCCGACGCGGCGATGAATCATCTCCAGCAAAGTCGATTCGTTGCCAAGCATGAGATAGGCACCGGTATCGAGAAAGGGTGTGTCCCCTAATTCGCAGTGCGCGTGCTTAGCACCACACGGAATGACGGCAGGTTCGAAGCACGCGGTGTATCCTAGTTCGAGATACATTCTCCCCGTTTGAATCGTGCTAGGAACGATGGGCCGCGTTGCAGTGCCTGCCTGATTCAGTGTTTCGAGCATCTCCGTTTCACGTTGCGAAGCTGATGGGAGCATCAATCTCGCAATGTTGACTTTGCCGCCACCAATATGCGTGTGCGCATCGATGCCTCCGGCCATGATCACGCAATCGCGGCAATCGAAACTTTCTGCTGGATGCAATGCATGAGAGGGCTCGGTCACGATTCGATCGCCATCGATCCAGAGGGTCTTGGTGGCTCCAGAATCCGACTGGAAAGGGTCATGGATCTTTCCGTTTTCCAGGCGAATCACGAATGTGTCCTTCAGCTAATTCGAAAAAGGAAAGGGTTCCCATGGCCATCTCAGGAACGGTAGCAAACTTCGCACGATGGGGCAAAGGCAATCGCGGATGAAGGGAGATGGCTTCCTTCAATGGTTGGGCGGGCAGTATGGGAGGGAAGGGCCGAAAAATCTCGACCTCTCAAGCGTAGTTCAGAATGATCTGCGATAATAGAGCGGAACATCCAAGTGGAACAAGAGAAAAACCTCCCATTCTCACAGGAATGAGATCATGAACCGTCGATCTTTCCTTGCGTGCTCAACTGCGACCTTGGCTGCATGGCAACTTCCCCACATAGCGCAGGCCAGTGCGTGCTATGCTCTACCGGATCGAATGATCGATACACACCAGCACCTATGGGATCTGAAAACGATCTATCCCAGTTGGCTGAAGGGCTCGTCGTTGCTCGAGAAAAAATTCCATCTCGAGGAATACGCCGAAGCAACTCAAGGGTTGCCTATTCAATCCATCTACATGGAAGTCGATGTGGATGATAAGGATCTCGATATCGAAGCGGCACATGTGCTGGGGCTTTGTGAGCAACGTAAAGGTCTCATGGCTGCAGTCTTGGGGGGACGACCCAATCATCCTCAATTTTCCGCTTACTTAGATCGATGGCGCGGCCGGCGAGAATTCAAAGGGGTGCGGCGCGTGCTTCATTCCGACAAAACACCTGCGGGATTCTGCTTGCACCCCGAATTTGTAAAAGGGATTCAAGAGTTAGGAAAACGAGACCTTCATTTTGAACTTTGCATGCGACCCAATGAACTCACCGATGGAGCGACATTGGCCAAGCAATGCCCGGAAACTCGATTCATGGTCGATCACTGCGGGAACGCAAATCCGGAATGGTATCAACGCGAGGCAGCTGAAACGGCTGTGAAAGAAGCGAATCAATGGAAGCGATCGATCGACGTCCTTGCTTCGCTTCCCAATGTGTATTGCAAGATTTCCGGAATAATAGCTCGGCTAAAACCGAATGGAGAAATCGCCCCCATCATCAATCATTGCCTCGATGCTTTTGGACCAGACCGGGTCGTCTTTGGATCCGATTGGCCTGTTTGTTTGTCAGGGGCCACGCTTCGCGTCTGGGTTGATCGTCTTGTCGCGATCATCGCAGACCGATCTCAAGAGTCGCAACGAAAGCTCTGGGCAGAAAACGCAATTCGGTTCTATCGAATCGGGTGACGTGGACTAGCTCGCCTCAGGCCGCGCGATGTTCAAGTGGTGAAAGGCCTTGGCCGTTGCGCAGCGTCCTCGCGAAGTTCGTACGATCAACTCCGAACGAAGAAGGAAAGGTTCGACTTCATCTTCAAGCGTATCGGACGAAACGCTCATCGTATGCGCCATCGCTTCAATCCCAGCTGGTCCTCCATTGAACACGCGAATCAGTGTTTCGATGTAGCGGCGGTCTTGTCGATCCAATCCTAGATCGTCGATACCGGTCATCCGAAGAGCCTTTTCAGCAACCGTTAGAGTGACTCGACCATCGGCTTTGCTGGTAGCAAAATCGCGGACCCAAAGGAGTCGATTGTTGGCGACCCGCGGAGTCCCACGGCTTCGCTTGGCAATCTCCATGGCCGCATCGGACGATAGTTCGACCTCTAGTTTCTTGGCATTCCGATTCAGAATCTCGATGAGATCATCGATGCTGTAGTATCCCAAGTGTTCGCGTATCTGAAATCGGTCACGCAGTGGTCCGCTCAACATGCCGGCGCGGGTTGTGGCCCCGATCAGGGTGAATGGTTTCAATTGCAAGTTGAGCGTTCGAGCATTGACACCTTCCCCCAACACGATGTCGATTCGGAAATCTTCCATGGCTGTATAGAGATATTCTTCGACCGCTTTGGGCAAGCGATGAATCTCGTCGATGAAGAGGACCGAGCTTTCTTCGAGATTGGTCAAATAGGGGATGAGTTCTTTTGGGGCCTTGAGTCCAGGGCCCGATGCCATCTGCATTGAAACACCCATCTCGCGTGGAATGCAGGAGGCAAACGTGGTTTTTCCCAAACCGGGTGGACCATCGAAGAGAATATGGCCTAGGGGGCTCCCGCGTTTTTTTGCGGCGTCGATCGCGATACAAAGAACTTCGGCCACTTCGCGCTGGCCGACCATTTCCGAAATCCTTTTCGGACGCAGGATGGAATCGTTTTCCTCGTTGCGTATGGGCTCATCATCGTCGAATCCCTCGGCTTGGACGATCGTTTCGCGGACCATAAGGCTTACCGAGACCTCCCTGTTTCAATCGCCGTCGCGGTGAGAACGCCCTCGCGACTATACAAAAGTTTATCGAAACCGCTATCGTACCACGGATCAAGTCTCCACCAAAGGGATTTTGAAATGTCCAGGATCGATTTCGCATGTTTCGACCCTCCAAGAACTTTTCTCAAGTCGGGTGCGATTGCACGTCTTCCTCTTACCGAATAACCCGAGGGGGCTAGACCCAAAGTGAAACGAGGAACATCATGAAGGAATGGATGCAGAACGAAAGCGAATTGAAGCCGACCTCCGTGGACTATTGGATGGAGACGTCCACTGCGATTTATTGACTTCGCATCTCTATGCGAACGATGCGAGCGTCTATGAAGTTTTGCCCTTGGGAGTGGTCCGGCCAAGGCATGCCGAAGACGTAAAACGCTGCGTCCAATACGCATCAGAAAACGCTATTCCAATCGTATGCCGAGGTGCGGGCACGGGACTAGCCGGGCAAGCGATCGGTTCGGGATTGGTTCTGGATTTCTCCCGGTATATGCGGCGTCTCTTGCACATCGATCTCGACAAGAGGTTGGTGCGGGTTCAACCTGGATTGGTTCTTGCCGATTTGAATCGAGCTCTCGCCAATCATGGATATCTCTTTGGGCCAGACCCTGCAACACGTTCGGTCACAACCTTGGGTAGCGTGATCGCGGTCGATACCTCGGGTAGTCATTGGCCTCGCTACGGAAGTTCATGCGACGCCTTGGAGTCGATGGAAGTCGTCCTAGCCAATGGTGAACAAGCTCGGCTTGAAAAACACCTATGGAACGACGACAGCTTCGATAACAGTTCCGTTGCCAAGTTGGCCCGTGAGATTGGTCAATTGTTGTCGGTGAGTGAAGATGCGGTTCGTAATCCGCCCTGGAAAGGTGTGGCTCGTGGTTGTGGTTATCGCATCGAACGCGTTCTTCAAGGGAACGTTATCGATCTAGCCAAGTTGCAGTCAGGAGCGGAGGGTACGCTTTCGGTGATGACCGAAGCGACGCTCAAGATCGAACCGATTCCCAATGCAAGGGCACTGGTACTACTCTTTTTCGATCGCTTGGATTCAGCTGCAAGGGCAGCTATTGAAGCGCAGAAAGACAAGGTTGCCGCGTGCGACATCATGGATCGTCGCCTTTTGGAGATCGCTCGCGAAACCGATCCTCGTTACGAATCCTTGCTTCCCAAAGGCGCGGAAGCGATGCTGTTGATCGAACATCAGGGCGAGGAGATTGCTGAAACGCGAAATCGCTTGATGGTGTTGGTCAATCGCATCCTGCGTAAATCTCCCACTACCATTTCGTCGCGTATCACCACCGATGCCGCAGAACGCGATGTTTACTGGAGACTATGTCGACGAGTTGTTCCTCGGCTTTACCAGCTCAAAGGAAGCAGTCGTCCGCTTCCCTTTGTCGACGATATCGCCGTTGCACCAGAGCGTCTTCCCGAGTTCTTGGTGGACGTTCAAAATGTCTTGAAAATGGAACGCGTGACGGCGACTCTCTTTGGCCATGCGTCGCACGGACAGATCCACATTCGTCCTTTCCTCGATCCGAATCTTCCCGATGATATTGCCAAGATGGATCGACTGGCCGATACCCTCTACGAACGCGTGATTGAAATTGGAGGGGTCATTGCAGGAGAACATGCGCTTGGATTAAGTCGTAGCTGGTATGCTCGGCGACAGCTAGGCAATCGCTATCCAATTTGTCGCAGAATCAAAGAGCTGTTCGATCCGAAGGGAATTCTCAATCCTGGAAAGGTCATCACCGATGCGCCACAGCGGGTTTCAGATAATCTGCGGCCGGCGCTCGTTCCAACATTAGGTACGATGCTCGCAGGTGTGAACAATGCAGTGCGAACGGAAGAGCCTGTCGAAGAAAGCCAAGAGCTGGAAGCAAAGAGTTCAGCCAAGCCTGTCTTCATGCCCATTCTCTCTTGGGCTGATGAAGGAGGTGTTGGACCTGTCGCGCAGTCCTGTAATGGTTGTGGTCGTTGCCGAACGAATGCAAACAATGAGCGCATGTGTCCGATCTTTCGCGTTGGACGCGACGAGGAGTCTTCTCCTCGCGCCAAGGCCAACGTGATGCGAGCCATCATGGCAGGAAAGATCTCCGGTTCTGCTTTAGAGAGCGACGAAGTCAAGGCATTAGCGGACTTGTGTTTTCAATGCCACCAATGTCGAGTGGAATGTCCGGCAGCGGTTGATATACCCAAGTTAGTCACCGAGCTAAAAGCTCAGTACGTTGCGACCAATGGATTGCGTTGGAGCGAATTGATGTTGTCGCGGTTGGATTTTCTCGCCGCCATTGCCAGCCGTTCTCCTGGATTAGCCAATTGGGCTTTGGAAAATGGTTCGATGCGATGGTTGTTAGAGAAGATGACTGGCATCGCGCAGGGAAGAAGGCTTCCAACCATTGCCAAGCAACCGTTTTTGCGGTGGGCTGCCCGCCGCCGTTTGAATCGTCCGAAGCGTACGGGTGGAAAGAAGGTCTTGTTTTTTGTGGATCAGTATGCCAACTGGCATAATCCACTTTTGGGGCAAGCTTTCGTTCAGGTGTTGCAACATCAAAAGGTCGAGGTTTACGTTCCATCCAATCAATCGCCATCGTGGATGGCCAAGATTGCCATGGGAGATGTACAGCGAGCTCGCAAGTTGATTGCGCCGAGCATCAAGATGTTGGCCGAAGCGGTTCGCCAGGGATATGAGATCGTTTCGCTAGAACCCTCGGCGACGCTTTGTTTGAAGCATGAGTATCCCAATTTGATCGATAGTGAGGATTCTCGATTGGTTGCGGCTCACGCTTGGGATGCGGGCCGCTACCTTTGGCGACTGCACGAGAGCAACGAATTGGAACTCGATTTTTCTCCACTTACGAGCTCTGTGATTTATCACCAACCCTGTCATTTGAAAGCGATCGATTCAGAACAGCCTGGCCTGCAATTGCTCAAACTCATACCCGGGCTCAATGTCGTAACGGCGGATGCAGGGTGCAGTGGGATGGCGGGTACCTATGGACTTCGCAAGGAAAACTACCGAATGAGTTTGCGGGTTGGATGGGGGCTCATCAGCAAGATGCAGCAAACCACCGCTCAGGTCGGAAGCACGGAATGTTCGGCTTGCAAACTGCAAATGGAACAAGGCGTCGACAAACCGACGGTTCATCCAATCGCATTGATGGCTCATGCGTATGGTTTGCTGCCTGAAGTTGGTGCGTGGATGTCTCAAAGGAATGAAGGGCTTACGGTTCGGTAAGCTAGGCAGCTGAGAGGTTCTTCTCCGACCGTATCGGTTGGAGCGGTTGTGCGGCCTCGTATCTGGGGGATAGCCTTAGCGGGACGGCGCAGCAATAGATTCTATGGGGACCTTCTGACACAATAATCAGAGCGGTCTGGCACCAAGTTGGCCTTCCCTGAGACACGTTTCCTGAGAACCCTTCCCTGAGACCCTGTCTCGTCCTTTTAGGATTTCGATGAACGAGAATTCGACCATGACGCTGGCTGACGACGATTCCGGCTCCGAATCGCTTCCCATGGGGATGATGCCCAAGGTCGGTTCCAGCAAACTTCCGTCTCGACCGAGGATCACTGCGGGCTGGTGGGTACCTGGCATTTCCACCGCCAAGATTAGCTTCTGGATTTCGCAACTTCGACAAGTCAACGACCTTGAATCGAAGTACATGACGTTCAATGAATCTCAGATCAAGAAGGAGTTTCTCTCGCTTCGCTATCGCGCCAAGAGTGGCGAAACGCTCAGCAACCTTCTGGCTGAAACGTATGCGATCACGCGGGAAGCGGGACGACGTGCGCTTCGCATGCGGCATTACGATGTTCAGATCTTAGGCGCGATCTCGCTATTCCACGGATGTATTGCGGAGATGCAAACAGGGGAAGGCAAAACTTTGACGGCAACCTTGCCGTTGGTGTTGCACAGTCTCGTTGGTAAAGGGGCGCACCTAGCCACGGTCAACGACTATTTGGCCGAGCGCGATGCTCAATGGATGATGCCGCTCTACGATATGCTGGGAATATCGGCAGGGATCGTATTAACGGACAACAATTCCGATCAACGCCGCAAGGCCTATGCTTCGGATGTGACCTATGGAACCTCGAAGGAGTTCGGTTTCGATTTTCTTCGCGATCGACTATTGATGCGAGCCCAAGGCCGTGTGGTCAACGATTTTCTTGGTGCAGGGAGCAATCAACGGTGGTCGGGTGAAGGCGATCAGCCGGTGCAGCGCGGCATGCACTTTGTACTGGTGGACGAAGCCGATAGCATCTTGATCGATGAGGCCCGTACACCATTGATCATTGGATCGTTGGGGGATGAAGCGCGGAAAGCCGTGATCGCCACTTATCGCTGGGCTGCCATTCACGCCAAGGAATTTGTTATCAAAGAACATTTTACTATCGATGAGGATACGCAAAAAATCGAATTGACCGGCAAGGGACGACAATTGGTTCGCGGTCTACCTCGCGATGAAGATGTTCGTCTTGTAGCACTGGTGGATCTCTACGAATACATGGAACGAGCCATCAAAGTCGATCGTGACTTTATCTTGAATCGCCAATATGTCGTCCGCGATGGTGAGATTGTGATCGTCGACGAGTTTACAGGTCGATTGGCGGAAGGACGCAAATGGCGGGATGGTATTCACCAAGCGATTGAAGCCAAGGAACAAGTCGTTTCGAAAGCGGAAGTGGAGATCACCGTCCCCACAGGTCAGGCGGCTCGCATCACCGTTCAAGACCTTTTCCATCGCTACAAGCACATTTCTGGAATGACAGGAACGGCTGCGTCGAGTGCGCGAGAATTGCGTCGCATCTACAAAACGCCCGTTGTGCAAGTACCTACGAATCGTCCTCCACAACGTATTCGTTTACCCGACCGAGTGTACGGATGCATGATGGATAAGTTTCATGCGATCGTCGATGAAGTCAAGGATGTGCACGCTCAAGGACGCCCTGTTCTGATTGGAACGCGATCGATCGACAAGTCCAACATCGTCAGTCACCTACTTCGTCAAGCGGGCATGGAAGTATTGGTTCTCAACGCAAACGAGATTGCTCGGGAAGCTGAAATCGTCGCCGAGGCTGGCAAGCGAGGCAAAATTACAGTTGCGACAAACATGGCCGGTCGCGGTACCGACATCAAACTTGATCCCGAAGTGCGAGCACTTGGCGGAATGATGGTCATTTGCACGGAGTTGCACGACGCGGCTCGTATCGACCGGCAGTTGATTGGTCGATGCGGTCGCCAAGGCGATCCAGGATCCTATCGGCAATACCTTTCGCTAGACGATGATATTCTGAAGACGGGCTTAGGGGCCAAGCGAGCCGAGGCTCTCAAGAAGCTTGGGGCGAAAAGTGGAGGCCCTTTTCATACGTACGCCCGCTTGTTTCGGCAGGCTCAGCTGCGGGTCGAGCGTAAGCACTTTCGAGACCGAATGGCCCTCCTCCATCACGAACGAGAGCGGACCAAAATTCAGCGGGAAATGGGGCAAGACCCCTACCTCGATACGGCGGAATAAAATCACCCTGCAATCGTCGGTAATACCGTAGGTCCACGCGAACGATTGTCGGGTTTATGTGGAATGCAACACTGCCAACCTCGGCTAACGATATTTTTAACCGCCACCCCCATAGCTGAATTGCAGGGTTCGATTAGTATGGTCAAGGGGGTTTTTGAGGCCAAATAGAGAGAGTTATGACGAATCAAAAGTCGATGGGATGGTGGAAGTGGATCGGCGGAATCCTTCCACTTTTAATTATGGCCCCCGTATTGGGGTTGGTGCTGTACGAGTCTTTCAAGGATCGTCCAACGAGGATCGCTGCAATTGCATTGCCGGTCGTCTTGATTGCGATTCTTATCAAGACGCGATGGAAACCGACCGAGTCCATCGGAAGGCAACGTTGGGCCTTTGGGTTTCTCACATTTGGCTTGCTACTTGGATTATTGTCGGCTTGGCTTGTGTCGACGTCCTTTGTAGCGATTGCCGGATTGATGTTGATGGTCGGTTGGATGCTGAGTATGGCCGGGGCAGACCGTTGGCCGGAAGCGTTCAGTCGTGCGGGATTGGTTGGGATTCTCTTGCCATGGCCACTCGGGTTGTTTCCTTTTGCCAATAGTTTTTTGCAACGCGGAAGCTCGTATTTGCTCGGTGTCATTTTGGATGGATTGCAGGTCCTCCACCTTCGCACCAGTCGCACGTTTGAGTGCGTCGATTTTCAATTCATGGTCGATGATCGGCTTCATGGTTTGGACGGTCTTCTTCCTCTCTTGTTCGTGGCTGCTGGTCTAGCGGTCGTCCGACATCGATCGCTCCTTCATTTCTTGATGCTTGTTGCAACGACACTTGTATTGCTTATCACGGGCTACGTTTCGTTCGGCGTCATTGCTGTTTTGGCGAAAACTGGATTTTCGATCGATATCGTAGGTGATTGGTGGAATGAACATGTGCTAGGCGGCGTTATTTGGATCCTCCAGATAGCCGTCTTATTCTTAAATGACATGGCATTTTCGCGACTGCTCAAGCCCGTATTCGATCGGACCATGAATAGTGATAACGTCTTTTTGCCACCACTCTTTAACGGTCTCCTCCATTGGCCACAATCAACAACCGAAGAAGAGATAGAAGAGGTAGAGCCCGCAACCAATAACGCTAACCAAGAAGAAGGTGTTATTGCCGAAGAACCCAGTTTTGAAGAAGAGCCAAAAGCAGATTGGGGAGGTGGAGGCCGAAGAGTTGCTTGGAAGTTCGGCTGGTTAGGGGCGGAAGTGGTGCTCCTTGCGATGACGATCGCGATGGTGACAGGTCTTTCGATGCAGCAGAAGAATGCAGCTCGGCTCAAGTTAACGGAGTCCGTCCTCGCAAAAATTCCACAAGAGGGATCTCTCCCACCTGCGATCGATCAACTCCGGCTTACGGGCTTTGTGAATGAAGACGTCCGCGATGGTGAAGCGATAACGGCAGTGAACCGAAGTTGGCGCTATGAAGGACTAGCCATGGTCGCAACGCTAACCGTTTCCTATCCGATCGAAGAACGCGAAATATGGGAATGGAATGGAGAAAAGCTCGGCTGGACTCAGCTGTCGACGTTGAACTCACCGAACGTTCGGAATGCTACAGGAAACCAAGAGGACGCTTGGATGTGGATGATGAAATATGGTGAGTCGGATACTCAGGGGGCCGTTTATGCATGGCTGTGCGGATTGAAAGATGATGCAAGCACGGTTCGTTACAAGGCCTATGAGAATTGGGGCGATCGGTTAGTAGCGAGATTGCAACTGAACCTTGTCACGCTGTTTTTCAAGGAGGCCGAAATCGAGCCTCGAATTGGCCTTCAGTTTCTCGTTGAAACAAGCGAGAAGCTCGATGAAAAAGAGCAGGCATATGCTCGCCAAGTTTTCTACTCGGCTCGCAAATCCGTTCGCTCAAGCCTTGAAGGCACGAACCCGCGATCTGGCGACGACAGCAAGTAATTCAAGCAAAACTTAGGTCAAATCGAAATAACCATGGTTGAGACGGAACATAACTTCAGCAAATTGTTGACACATCCTGCGACGGCGGTCGGCGATATAGGAGAGTTTTTTACTTTTTGGTTTCGCTCGCGATCGTGGCTTGGCATCCTTTTGATGCTCCTTCCCTTTTTCTTGCTTTGCATGACCGTTGCTGTTTTAATCATCGTGGGTGGTTCTGAGAGCAAGGAACATACGTTGCTTCGCTACGATGCAGCAGCAAAGCGTGCTGCTCCAATCGAGTCCAATGATGCGCCGTTTCAGAAGCAGAAAAGTGATTCGTTAGAGGACAGCGAATTCAAGGATGAAGTTCCTCAAACGGAAGAAAAATCAAAGGAGATAAGCCAAGAGGCGATGCTCTATTTTCGTCGGATCTTGCAGCTTGAAAAAGATAACAAGCGCGCGCGATATTATGTTGCGGTTCGGCACGAATCGCAGGGGGCATTGGCCCAAGCGCGAAAGATGATGGAGACGCTCGCGCCCGAGAAAGTGAAAGGCTATGAAGATGCCCACGTTTGGTTGGCGGTTGACTTGATACGCCAATTGTCGAAGGGTATTGAAATAGAGGAACGCAAACTCTATCACCATCTCGAAATGATTAGCACATGGGATCGCGCTCCACCACGATTGCAGTTCGCTCACGCTCAGTTGATTGCTCGAAAACGAGAAGAAGGATGGGAAAATCAATCGCGTGAACTAGTTCGAGTCGCGGTCGCGAAAGATAAGACACTTTTGATCGAAGGTTCTCGATTTGTGCGTGCTCTTGGAAACAATTCCATGGCCGACGAATTTGCAGAACGAGCCATCTTGTATTATTCGCGTAAACTCCAGGACGCTCCCAAGGCAGAAGAGGATCGCATCAATCTCGCCATCGCTCATACACTGAAGTCTGACTGGGAAATTGCCAAAAAGGTTGTTCTCGAAGGGATAAGGCTCGAAGATCGTCCCAAGCTTCGTCGTCTATTTTCGGAGATTTGCGTCGAGCAGTATCGATTGTCCGTCGTCGACAAAGAAAACCAGTTTTCGGCGGACTTCGGATTTCTCAATGAAGCGATCAATATCGATCCTTGGAATCCACGGATAGGCGAGCAAATCGCGATACTCATGGATAAGGAAATCGTCCTCAACGATAGTTTTCAATCGGCGATCCTCAAGCAAATTGGTGAAGGCAAGGCCAGTCCAATCACGTATTTGATTCTTGGAAGTATTGCCGTCAAGAACAAGAAGTTTGACGAAGGTGTCGGATACTTGCAGCATGCAAGTACAAGGGCTCCGAACTGGTCGCTGGCTCTCAACAACTATGCCATGGCGCTTACGATGGTTGAAAAGCCTGATCTAGAGAAGGCAACGGAGATCATACGGAAAGCGGTTGAGATCGATCGCATGAATGCTGAGGTTCATGACTCATTGGGACGCATACTTTTGATGCGAGGTGATCTTGTAAATGCGATGGCCAGTCTTGATCAAGCCATCAACCTCGCTCCGAATCGCCCCGATATTCGCGAGGTGATGGTCGAGGTTTGTAAGAAGCGAAACATGCTGGATATGGCCGCCGTTCATGAGAAAGCTCTAGCGGAGATTCTTGCGAAGCAAAGCAAATCTAATGACGGAAAGTAACAAAAAACCCGTCGAACATGATGTGTTCGACGGGTTATGCATTTCGTAGTTTGTTTGGCAACCAATTAGGCACCAAAACGGCGAGCTACTTCAGACCAATTGATGATGTTCCAGAAAGCAGCAATGTAATCAGGACGACGATTTTGGTAACGCAAGTAGTATGCGTGTTCCCAAACGTCGAGGCCCAACAACGGCGTTCCGGAAATACCTGCGACCGCTTGGCCCATTAGAGGACTGTCTTGATTGGCGGTGGAGCCAACCACGAGTTTGCCATTTTGTGAGACAAGCCAAGCCCAGCCCGATCCAAACCGACCGACAGCTGCCGCCGCAAACGTTTCCTTGAACTTGTCAAAACCACCGAGGTCGCGATCAATCGCTTCCGCCAAAGCTCCGGTTGGCTTACCGCCACCGTTGGGGCCGATGATGGTCCAGAATAATGCATGGTTGGCATGACCGCCACCATGATTTCGCACCACTCCTCGTTTCTCTTCGGGGACAGCCGCCAAATCGCTGATGAGGTCTTCAACGCTCTTGGCTTCAAAAGCGGTTCCGGTAATCGCTTCATTAAGCTTGGTAATGTAGGCCTGATGATGCTTGGTATGGTGGATTTCCATCGTCTGAGCATCAATGTGAGGTTCAAGAGCGTTGTAGGCGTAGCTGAGTGCTGGCAGTGTATAGGCCATGATGTTCTCCAAGATCTTTCTTACCCATCGATATGGAATATGTTCTTTGCGAACGAACCTTCAATGTACGCATTGAACTCCTATCAGCCCAGGGTCTCTCTTGCGTTTTCGCATTGATCTCTGCGAAAACGATGTTTGTTGAAGATTTGATGTTGACTTGATCCTGAGTTCGCCTTTAGTATCCCGCGCGTTCAGGTCTTGATCTCGAGCTTTGGCATCCATGGCAACCGGCGAGTTTTGGAAGACTTTGCCGGTTTTGCTCAATATTCCAAAGAACCGGTCCGATGTAATCAAAAGGAGGGAGCTGGGATGTTCCCTCATCAGGCCATCGAATCGCTCGAATCCGATTGACTTGAAAAACGATTTTCACCGCGTGTGGAAGTCGGGCGAGCAGAAAAACTGATTCTGCGATGATCTGCAAAAGGATTTGCATCGAAAAGGACCCAAGGAAGGGATTTGTAAAATCATGCGACTAAGCCTGAGTCTCCAGAAACGAGTGGCGTTGGCGTGCATCATCGCAGCATCCGTATCGACGACGGGATGCAAGACGGGTTGGAAAATGCCAGGCAAGGACATGTTCTCCTGGTCGAAGAAACCTTCCGAGTCGACCTTGGCAGGAAAGGGTCCATCGATGACCTATCCTTCCAACGGACCTGCAGCAAACCATAGCCCAAGTCAGCTCGCCAGCTCGCCAGCCTCCAAGTCACCGATGGGCTCAGGTCCTGCAACGAACTATGCCAGTACGGCGGCAGGTGCCAACGGCTATCCAACTGGTCCCTATGCTACCAATCCATATGCGTCCACAAATCCAGCAGGTACGGCGGGTGCAGGAACTGGAGCGACGCCAGCCTCGCTTGCGAGCACTTCCACGAACATTTATGGCGGAGGCGCTACGGGAGCGACTCCAACATACAACGGACCTGCAACCAATTATGGCTATCGTGCAGCGACCGCTCCTTACACTCCGACGCAAGGAAATTTGGCAGCAAGCCAACCTCCAGCCACGCAGCCAAACGTTGCCAACAATCCCTATGCAGGCGTTTCCGGAGCACCAATGCCCGGTGGCGTGGCAGCAACACCTGCTTTCGCGGCGCCGAACCTTTCCGCTCCCAACCTATCCGCTCCCAATTTGGCAACATCGGGTCAGCCCGGTGGATACAATCCAACCGCTGCAATGCCAACCAGTTACCCAAGTCTTTCTCTTCCAAACTCGGGTAGCAACACCATGGCAGGAGCCAGCACTCCTGGCGTAACCACCGCCGGTGGCTATCGACCAGGCAGTACCGGACGAACCACAGGTTATGACTTCTCGACACCTCAAGGTGGTTCCTCGACCCCAATGATGGCAACTCCTCCAGCCTATTCAGGTTCGGTTGTACGCTAACATTTCGCCTAAATCATCCGAGCGGCCCCTTTCAGGGCCGCTTTTTTTATTGGATGTCAACATAAGGTGGCTGGCACCTATTGATTTTTGACAACGGTTGGTGGATGGCACGTATTGGGTCGGGGGCTTCGATCGGCGGAAAAGATCGCTACATTGGGAAGCTGTCAAACCAGGAGCACTTCAAAGATGAACAAACCAGTGAAAACGGCCATTTCCCCCACGCGTCAGGAAGATTATCCCGAGTGGTATCAGCAGGTAATCAAAGGTGCTGATCTCGCGGAAAATTCACCGGTCCGCGGATGCATGGTGATCAAGCCTTGGGGCTATTCGCTGTGGGAACGCATGCAACAGGTGCTCGACCGCATGTTCAAGGAAACGGGCCACCAGAATGCCTATTTTCCGCTGTTCATTCCGATGAGCTATCTGGAAAAAGAGGCCGAACACGTCGAGGGGTTTGCCAAAGAATGCGCCGTGGTGACCCACCATCGTTTGGAGCCAGACGGCAAAGGGGGCCTTCAACCGGCCGGTCCTTTGGAAGAGCCGCTGATCGTTCGCCCAACGAGCGAAACCATCATCGGTGCCATGTACGCCAAATGGGTTCAGTCCTACCGCGACCTACCGATTCTCATCAATCAATGGGCCAACGTGGTTCGATGGGAAATGCGGACTCGATTGTTCTTGCGTACGGCCGAGTTCCTTTGGCAAGAAGGCCACACCGTTCATGCGACCGCTGAAGATGCTATGCGTGAAACGCATCAAATGCTCAAGGTCTATGCAGATTTCGTTGAGAACTACATGGCCGTTCCGGTGATTCAAGGTGAAAAAACCGCTAAAGAACGCTTTCCCGGGGCCGATATGACCTTGAGCATCGAAGCCATGATGCAGGATCGCAAAGCTCTGCAAGCGGGGACTTCCCACTTCCTAGGCCAAAATTTTGCCAAGGCTCAAGAGATCAAATTCCAAGATCAGAATGGTGAAGTCGTTTATGCTTGGACAACGAGTTGGGGTGTGTCGACTCGTTTGATCGGCGCGTTGATTATGACTCATTCCGATGATGATGGTTTGGTTCTGCCACCTCGTTTGGCTCCATCCCATGTCGTCATTCTTCCCATCTATCGCGATGATTCACAACGCAATCAGGTCCTCGATTATTGCCATGCTCTCAAGAAAGAAGTGATGGCTCAATCGTATGATGGCCAGTCGATCCGTGTGGAAATCGATGACCGCGACATGCGTGGCGGAGATAAAAAATGGTATCACGTCAAGCGAGGTGTGCCGTTACGTATCGAAGTTGGACCCAAGGATATCGCTCAAGATGCGGTCTTCGTGGGACGGCGTGACACCGGCGAACAGAAGTCGATGCCGCGACAGGAGATGGTTCAGCGCCTACCTAGCTTGCTACAAGAAATCCAAGACCAACTCTTCGCTCGCGCGAAAAAGTTGCGCGATGAGAATACCGTTCGGCTGCACACCGCCGATGAATTCCGTAGCTATTTCAAGGCCGAAGATGACGATCGCCCATCCATTCATGGTGGCTTTGCATGGTGCCACTTCGATTCGGAAGAGGCTGTTGCTGACTTGCTCGCCGAACGCAAAGTAACCATCCGTTGCATTCCATTGGAAAAGGACGAGATGGAAGGCAAGTGTATCGCAACCGGCAAGCCAACCATGCAACAAGCGATCTTTGCCAAAGCGTATTGATCATTGCTTCATGAACGGAACAATACTCCAGCGAAAGTTCGACCACGATGAAATTGCGCAAGAAACAGTTACGACCATTACGGCTCGACATTCAAGGTGCGATTCATGCTCAGCACGGAATTTCCGAACGTGATATTCAGGATCTACTCCCCAAGTTAGATCAAATCCGTCATGCGATGATGCATGACGAAATGGAGATGCTAGCTGGAAAGAAGGCGATTCCTTCCGAGTATGAACCGCTGGATGCGGCCTTCATCGATATGCCGGAAAGGCTCCTCCGCGACTATGAAGCCGATCGGGAAAATAGCGAGTTGGCTCGATTGTTTCGCATGGCAAACCACCTGCAGGAAACGGTCGATCGAGTCGTCGTGCTCGGTATCGGTGGGTCGTACATGGGAGCGCGAGCTCTTATGGATGGATGTTGCCAGCCCTATTGGAACGAACTAGGTCGAGCCGATCGTGGTTCCAAACCACGCATGTACTTCGAAGGCAACAACGTCGATAACGATGCCTCCCAAGGCTTGCTCCACTTGCTTGGCGCCGACAAGAATCGTGTCGCAACCAATGTGGATGATCGTTGGGCATTGGTCGTGATCAGCAAGAGCGGCGGTACTTTGGAAACCGCTGCAGCCTTTCGGCAGTTCTTGGCGGCATTAGAATCAAGCTGTGCAGGGGACACCCAATTGTTGGCTGACCTCGTCATCCCTGTTACAGGCGATGGCGGAAAGCTCTCCAAGTTCGCCAAAGAACTCGGTTGCAAGAATGTGTTTCCCGTTCCCGATGGCGTTGGTGGCCGGTTTTCGGTTCTCTCTGGTGTCGGTCTAGTGCCCGCTGCATTGCTAGGTATCAATGTCATTGAATTGCTCGCAGGCGCTGTCGAAATGACGAAGCACTTCCGGGAAGTACCTGCTGCAGATAACCTGGTTCTTCGCCATGTTGCGGCCAATTATTTGTTGGAGCAAAAACGTGGTGCCAATATTCGCGTGTTGAGTGTCTGGAGCAAAGCACTCGAGTCTGCGGGTTTGTGGTACGACCAGCTTTCAGCCGAAAGTCTTGGCAAAGAAGAGAAAGGTTTTACACCGCTGACGACAGTCAATACTCGCGATTTGCACTCGCGTCATCAACAACACCAGCAAGGAAAACGAGACAAGGTTTTCAACAATGTGGTGGTCGATGAGTATCGATTCGATGCCCTTCCCATCGGTGCGCGCAACTCCGATCCGGATAGCCTCAACGAAATCGCTTCCAAGACTCTGCCGGAAGTGATGCAGGCTGCCATCGATGGTACGAATCAAGCCTTGCAAGAGGACGGTCGCCCCTTCACCAATCTCTACCTACCCTGTGTCGATGAACTGCACCTAGGCCAGTTCTTCCAAATGATGATGCTGGCAACCGTTGTGGAAGGTCGCTTGATGGGGATCAACCCCTATGGGCAACCTGGCGTCGAATCCTACAAAAAGAACATGAATCGTATT
This sequence comes from Pirellulales bacterium, assembly GCA_046349875.1. Lineage (GTDB taxonomy): Bacteria > Planctomycetota > Planctomycetia > Pirellulales > Pirellulaceae > JAXMBN01. The sequence goes on along the minus strand of JAXMBN010000030.1, from coordinate 30,644 downwards.
CTTGGACGCAAGTAACTTGCTTCCGTTTTCAGCGATAAGTCAGATCGATTAGCATTGGGATTGGGTGAGTTGGGCCACAACCCACTCATCCATCCAACATGCCATCTTGGATCGTTCGGATCGATAGAGATATCCGATGTGTCCTCCAAAACGCGATACACAGGTCGACACGCTTGAAGGGATTTGGACTCGCTCTAGCAAGCTTGCAGGGACGATCGGATCGTGTTCATCCATCAGAATCGCTGTCGGAATGGTGATCTCTTGGACGCGATGTAAGGTCGAACATTGGTGATAGTAGTCGCTGGCATCGATAAATCCTCCAATCTTGGAGGTATAGGCATCGTCGAAAGCGCGGATGGTTGGAAGTCGATTGGATACCGTTTTGGAAAGATCCTGCCACCGCGGCCAATGTCGACAACGTTCGCGAGCAAGTCTCTTCAATGTCTTCAAGAAGAACTTGTTGTAGATCTGATTGACCCCTTTCTCGATGAGCGAGCAGCAGTAGGCCAAGTCCATTGGGGGTGCCACGACGATCGCGGAATCAATAGATGTCGAGCTTGCTTGAGACTCTTCGGCCAGCAACTTGAGAGTGATGTTCCCGCCTAAAGAGAATCCGGCGACCTTCCAATGATCGATCCCAAGATGTTGCGAGGCCCAAGACATGATGTGGCGAACATCGCCCGAACATCCTGCGTGGGCAGCACGATCCGATAAAACGGCTGCAGGACCAGCCCCCGGCAAGTCGATGCGAATGGTTCGATAACCTAATGTCGATAGCTGCTCGGCGATGCGGGTTAGGTAAGGGCTGGAATGATCTCCGCCTAAACCATGAAGCATCAAGATTCCAAGCGTTGGGTCCAGCACTGCAGCGGAGTCTACCGGCGAGGTTTCATAGAGAAACGTCTGACCATGTCCGTCGAGCAAGGGTACTTTCCAAACGCGAGTATTGGGTAAATCTGCGCGAGGAATGGCGAAGGGCCCCAAAATCGTTTGCAAGTGACCACTGCGAAGATACCACGGAGGTCGGTAGTCGAAAGGGAGGCCCGAATCAAACCGCAGGCTTTGCGAGGGACTCGCCGGCTGGGTTCTTGGGGAAGGGGGCTGCAAGCCACTGGCCATCGATCCGTCCTCGTTTCATAATACCGCGTTCGTTGTCAATCCACTTTCGACATCGGATCGCAGAACCCCTATTCTAGCCGCGTTGCGTTATTCGGGAACACGTAACAACCCATTCGAAAGCGGATTCAGGAGCAACTTGCCATGTCCTTGTTGGTAGTTGGATCGATAGCGTTTGATTCCATCCGCACGCTCCATGCTCAACGTGACTACGTCATGGGTGGTTCGGCGATCTATTCGGCTTTTGCGGCGAGTTTCTTTTCGCCTGTTCGCATGATGGGAATCGTCGGGGGGGACTGGCCAAGTGACTACATGAAGTTACTTCATGAACGCCGAATCGATACTCGCGGCATTCAGATATTCCCCGATCAAAAGACCTTTCACTGGAAGGGAAGATACTCAGGACATGAATGGTCGCCGAATCGAAACGATCTCGATATCTTCACGCTCACTTCGATCCATCGTGCTGACTTTTTCGTAAGGGGCTGATACATCTTACTGGCCAATGCGCCCCACGATCCGCTCGGGAATTGTTGTCAGCTCCACCGTCTCAGCTCATCATCGCTGATACGATGGACCTTTAGCGGATTCAAACCGAACATGCGCATTGTGGAGTTATTACCTCGCCTGCGGTCTCGTATTGAACGACAAACCAAGATGATCACTGGCGACTTCAGCTGATCCAGGCAGGTAGGCAGATCCAAGCCATGGGGCCCGATTCGTTATCATCAAGAAAGGCGAACACGGTGCTTTATGCGCACGATGCCGAACACTTTGTTTTCATCATGCCCGCCTTTCCCACTGAAGTCATCACGTTGATCCCGACCGGTGCAGGCGACTGTTTCTGGGGGGAATGCTTGGGTATGTTGCCCTCCCGCAATCAAGTCGATGAGACATCTCGCCAACGATGGCCTGGCACGGTTCTGGCAAGTTTTAACGTGGAGGGCTTTAGCCTTGAACGATTATGGGACGTGGACCACAACCATCAATCCTCATACATTTCCGCTTTGCATGATCGCGTTCTAAATTACGCAAATCTGCCACCATCAGCGAATCGAACCACCCAAGGCGAAGAAGCTTGATTTGTTAAGAATTGAAGAAGGACCTGCATTCGCCCCCCAAAACGCCGGCATGTGTACGCCTGAGTAGAACGCATTCATCACAAGGTTAAATGCGATTCATCAATCGCAAGAGGTAACGTCGATGGATTGGATCTTTTAATAATCGCGCTAACACTGGTCTGGTTTGGGGCTGTATGCTTCACTGGTCACTCGCAATCGCATTGCGATTCTACCAGGTTCGCTCTTTCGACCAATCGCAATGGAAGCTCCTCTGGGTTTCCGAAAATCGACATTGCCGAGGACGCACGAGGAGTGGTTCATGGGAAGTCGTTCGCGTAGCCATTGTCGAACTCTTCGAAAGAAGATTGTTGGAACGCAGAATCCACTATTGAGTCGCGAAGTTGGTTCGTCAATATCGAATCGATGAAGGTATCAATTTTATCCTACGACGACCACACATGCCACTCAAGCCTATCCATCCGATGCTCTTGGAACACTTTCAACATGCCCGGATCCGACGAGTGTTTTTGGTACGACTTTAAAGACGTGCTTCAATCATCAAGGTGAAAACAGGATCGTTGGTTTGAACAGCAGGACCTTGTAAACAGTCCCGAGACGCTCGAGAAAACGCAGAACGCATTCCTGGTGGCGCTTACCCTCATGGTCTCACTTGGAGTTTACAAGTTCGTGGCCGCGGTCCTTTCAGAGCACTTCAATCTCAATCTTTCTCTGCATCTCCGCTGCGGTAAGTTCAGTGGTTCTCTACAGATGTTCTCAACTAGGACGACTTACCTATCGGGGCAAACGATATCTTCAGGATCTTCAAACGATACATCACGGCTTGAGTAATGTTCGCACGATCGAGATCAAGAATGATGACCAACGAACAAGTGAATCCCTCGGTGGAAACCCACTTGCGTTAGCGTCGGTGGCACTTTTTGGCGTGGCAGCTCTGCAAGGAAGCTCGCTCAACACCATCTTTGAAAACTATCGGCGATCCCAGAAAGCCTCGAACGGATGTGGTTCGGGATCGAGTTCTGGTTGCGGTGCTTCTGGATGCGGAAGTGCTTGCGGTAGCTGTGGGGGAGGTTGTGGAGGCGGTTGCGGAGGTTGCGGTGGTGGAAGTGACTAAAGTGATTGAACAGAAATTACCTCGACTTGGTGTTGGTCTTGGCTATCGCCAAGCATTTCGCTCGACACTATGGGAGCATCGCGATTCGATCGACTTTTTCGAAGTCATCGCAGACCATTTTTTCGATGCAACGATCGAGCAGCAACAAGAACTCGATCTGTTGAAGCGACATTTTCAACTCGTCCCTCACGGGTTGGCGTTGAGTCTTGGAAGCGCAGAAGGTGTCGATCGAGACTATCTCCAACGATTCGCTTCGTTGGTGGATCGCATTGCACCACCTTGGTGCAGCGACCACATCGCGTTCACACGGGCCAATGGCATCGACATTGGGCACCTCGTACCACTTCCTAAAACCCGAGCTACGTTGCGCGTCCTCCGCGACAATTTACAATTGGTTCAAGATCGGATCCAAGTTCCATTGATCCTGGAAAATATCACCGAGAGCTTGCGATACCCCGAGGATGAGTATGATGACGCCGAATTCCTTGCAGAGATATGCGAACAAAATGATGTAGAAAGGTTTGCTTCTGGATGTTACCAACCTCTACATCAACTCAGTCAATTATCGCTTCGATCCACTGAAAGTTTTACACCGATTGCCACCCAAGCGCATCATCCAGTTGCACTTCGTTGGCGGACATGTGGAGAATGGAGTCTGGGTCGATTGTCATGGCCAGGCAACTCAAGATGAGATTTGGGACCTTCTAAGAGAAGTCGTCCACTATGCACCGGTTTGCGGTGTATTGCTGGAGCGAGACGAAAACATTCCTCCACTCCAAGAGCTTGTCGGAGAATTAGTGCGTGCGCATTCTCTAAACCAACCCGAAACGCGATGAATTCAAAGAGTTTTCGACCGCAATCCCGAGTTCATGAGAGCCTAACGATGTAGACCGTGAAAGGCTACAACGTCTTCAGCAATCTCTTGCCGAGCGGCTCACCACCCAAACGCAAACGAACAACCCAACCGCTCTGTCGCCTCTTGTACATTTGGAATCATCCCAGCTCGAAGCCGCTCGCGGGGCAACAGTGCACGCGGCGAAAGGCTCAGACGGCAGCGATCCTATCTCGAACGGCAGAGCGTATGGGGCGGCAGTTTGGATTCGATTTCCGCATGCAAGTTGCCATCACTTCAACGGAAGTAAAGCTCTCTGGAAGGATGCGATTGCGTTTGCCGCTTGGGAACGTTCAAGTTACACGATCCTGCTTCTCTTCCGAGAGATTCTGATTTGGGAAGGATTGCTCTCGCCCTTCGGCATAGCCAACTGCCATTCTTTTCGCTGCAAACGATTCGATGGGACCTGCTTGATCAAACTCCTTCTTGGCCCAACGAACATTCCGACGTCGAAGGATCGTATTCGCCTGGCGATGGAAACGATGGGGGCGTTTCTCTGTATGTAGTACGATCGTCCCGATCGTGATGGAAGAGGTGCGAGTCGACGACGTCGAGCGATGTTCTGAAGATGGAGGAATTCTTGTGATTCGTTCGCGTTTGGGATAAACGCGCGCACGTTTTGAGATTGCAGGACAATCGCGTTACGGATCTTCCACGATTGAGACAATCTCGCTACGGGTTTCGTTGCGGTAGTGACAATCGAGTTGAGAGCTCGCGAGTTACTCTAGGTAAGTGCTCGCCTTCGAACCGCGTTGGTAAATTTCTTCGAGTTGTTGCCGCCATCTTCAGCAGAAATCGTACCATCAACGATTCGATGCTCGAGCAGAGAATGGTGACGCTGGATAGCCAATTCTGGGACGGCATAGTGGGCGAAGCGTATCATATCTTCAATGCTGCTGGCAGGGACTTCGCGGGCCACGCGGAATTTTCCAGGGCCTTCGATATGAACATGCGCTTCGTTGGGGTCGCCGAAGAGATTGTGATGGCTTCCCATCACTTCTTGTTGCGCTCCCGTGAGAAAAGATCTGGTAATACTCTTGTCCGCCTCCCAGGAGTGCAGTTCAAGCTCTCTTTGACGTCCCTTCAAATCAACGAATCGATCGATCTGCATCGCTATCGCACGTAACATCCACCCAACGTCATAGTCTTTGGGGAGGGATTCGTGAAGACGATGGATGGGGACGACGAGAAAGAAGGTTGTTGGATGGCCCAGCTGTCGGTGCGGAACGAAAGAGGGGAAAATTGCAAATACTTAGCAGCGAGAATAGGCTTGAGGCTTTCGAATTCCTCCGAAAGGCGATTTATTTGGCTTGCGATTCCTTTGGGAGCGCGAGCACACACTTTCAAAATAGAACTTCTCCCTTGGCGATCTTCGAGGCTGATCAATCCAAGATTGAATTCGGTGTGAAGGCTATCCTTGTGTTCCGGCCATCGTGGTAATGTTCGGCATAGTTCTTGCCATTGAGGTCGTCCTTAACCACTTCAGCTCGGTGATGATGGATGGGTCATCGTCATCGATCGTCACTTCAGGTTCATCATCGGCGAACGTTTCAATTTCGTCGCGGATCGAATAATGAAGACGCTATGGTAAAGCCCGTCATGAATCGCCCGCTCTCCGTTACGAGATTGGGGTGAGGACCTCTTCTTCATCACAGATAGTTTGAACCACATAGACTACGTCGTTGGCAAACTCTTGAACGGTGTAGTTCACACTCGATTAAAATCGCGTCTTGGGCCATCGTAGTCGACACACAAGCCGCCACCGATGTCGAGAAACTCGATGCCACACCCCATCTGCCGCAATTTTGCGCCCGCGGGCAGCTTCCTTCATGGCGTTTTTGACGCGTTTGATGTCGGTGATCTGTGATCAATGTGGAAGTGGAGAACTTTCAATTGATCCTCAAGATTGGCTGCTCGAATGATTCGAACGCAATCCAATATCTGGTGGTCAAGCCAAACTTCGCGGCTTCACCTCCGGATGAAACCCACTTCCCAGATCCACGCGAATAGCTTGGCTCGCAATCCAATCGAGGCAATTCAAGCTCTTGGTAAAGGCGAATCACCATCTTCAACTCGTTGAGTTTCTCGATGATGATGGTCACGCGTTTCCCAGCTTTTACGCCGAGCAATGCCATGCGAAGAAAGGCCTCGTCCTTAAAGCCGTTGCACAAGAGCAATGATTCGGGAGCTTGCAGCTGCACCGTAGCAGCGTACAACTCGGCCTTCGATCCACCTCCAGGCCACACGAGCACTTTGACCGAAAACTGGTTGAGGAATTCCTCGACAATCTCCTTGCGAGGATTGACCTTCATCGGAAAGACCGGATAGTGCAATCCTTTGTACTCGTATTCCGTAATCGCAGACTGATAAGCCTGTGCCAAAATTCGCAACTGGCTATTGAGAATCTGAGGGAACTTGATGGTAAGAGGAAGCTGCATCTTCCTATCATGCAATAGGTGGTCGACCAATTGCTTCAAATCGACAAAACGGGGGTCTTCCTTGCTGGGACGAACGACGATATGGCCTTGTTCATTGACCTCAAAGTAGCCAACAGACCAGTTTTCTACACCATAAATTTCTTGGATTTTTTGTAGGATTTCGTCGTTCATCAAGGCCAAGGAGCCAGCGGTAACTAGCTCGTAGAAAGAGGATCGATGCTCAAGAAACTGAGTTTCTATCACAACCTCCGCTTCAATGAAAGTAGCAGCCGAGTCAGAGGGTTTGGCTGCGACTTTTCGTCGAGCTCGCATTGGAGCATTCTGCAGAGATTCGTCTAGGGATTCTTGCTGGGTGCATCGGCCCGCAGGGATACTCAACCATAGATGATCATGCGTACCATTAGCGATGGTAGCCGTTGCTTGAATCAGGTTGAGCTTTCGGGGCACCGGTGACGACCAGCGGACCTTGATAAGGAACCGACGATTTGATCTTCAGCTTGACCTTCAGGTATCCTTTTGCTTCAGAAGTCACGGGAGTGACCTCGATCTCAGCAGGAAGTCTATCGCGGTTACGGTGAGTTCATCACTGTAACCCATTTGCCGATCGATCGAGACTTCGATCTCAAAGGTTCCCACTTTCCCTTGCACCAAATCTTGAGCCAGCGTGAGCATAGCGGTAGGTTCGCCTCGACGCGAAAGACGATGGCGTGAGGAATTCCGATGTCCTTTAAAGAGGTAGCCGCCGAATGCAGAACACGTATTCACCTGTTGCGGGACACTTCCAGCTCAATCCGGGGTCACTTGATCCTTGACGTCATCCGCTTGGGCAACTTGCTTTCCGTCACGATCTTGAATCTCGAGCGGCCTTCAGATCGGTGAAGAAGCCAGGGATCGACTTTCAAGTTGAATGTCCCACGCTATCCTTTTCAGCAGGCGATAGCGATCGACCTCTTTGGGTTGCAAAGAGGATCCCGTGATACAGAGAGGAGGAGTATGAATGGCTGCAAGGGCATCGCTCGATTCCGAGACCACGGCATAAGTGCCACAGGGACCATCACATACCCGGAGGCCCCCGGCACTTGCACCAAGCCTGATCGACCTTGGGGTTCCGTAGGGTAATCGTGCCTTGGGCCGATGCCAACTTGGATATGCCAACACCTAAACCCGATACTTGCGTATCACCACTCGTGGATACCGCCATCCGGAAGACTTGCCATGAGGTACGGTTCGCTCGCCAAAGTCAAGCGATACACAAAATTGGCAAAAAAAAAAAAAAAAAAAAAAAAAAAAAAAAAAAAAAAAAAAAAAAAACCCCCCCCCCCCCGGCAAATTGAATGCTGTCAGGCGTTTCCGAAGCCGAAGACGCGAACCGAATAGAGACCTTCACGAGGAACATCGAATACTAAGAATGGATCAGGTCCAGCATAGTCGAGGTTCTGTGCAAGAATGGTACCGCGAGTCGAGACGATTTGGATGCCATCAATGGCGAGTTTAAAGAACGATGTGCGTCGACTTGTACAACGAGTTTTTGTCCTGCTTTGAGCTCTACCTGGTATCCATCCGCATCCCCGTTCTTTTCAAGCACACCATTGAGCGTCACTGGCAATGAAGTCACCTTTTCGGGTTTGGTAAAGATCGTTGGGCTCAGCTTCCATCACTTCCGAATGCGTGCCAACGACAAATGGTCGCAAGGAGAGTTGCACCCTGAGGACTTGTCATCCGCATCGGTGCAAGCCAGGGCGTTTGAGGCCCTGCAGTGACTTGGAGTTGCCGGATGCTTCCAGGCATTTCCAGACGAGACCTTCATCATCCAGACCAGACCTGCAAGGGCCATTGCGGAAAAGGTGCCTGCAGCTTCGGCGGCCCTCAATCGTTACCTTGACATGCGCCCGCTCGGAAGAAGGCGAGTGCGATGGACGTAAGGTACTTGTACATCAAAGGCAAGGAACAAACCAAGCAACCAAAGGTCAGGATGGCCGCTTTCAAACAAATTCGAAATCAACATGATGTAGGTCAGGAAAGCGGTTGGCCGTGTTGGCGAGATGGTTACATCAACTCTTGAATCAGGTTAGGTCGAGACCAAGTGTAGGACGCCCCACGGGCGTTACGCCACAACTTGTTGGGATCGATTCCATCTTTAAGTAGACGGTAGAAACGAAATTCTCGGGACCAGAATGCGTTCGACAGCGGAATGTCCTTGGCGATCGGTGGCACCCACAACTTGACCACCAGGAGTTCCTCCACCGGCAAAGAGAATCGACATGGCATTGGCCCAGTGATCCCGCCCTGGTTTGGTTTGCCCTGCTAGGGTGCTGATCTTTGGAGTGCGTCCAAACTCGCCCAAAGCAATCACCATGGTGGATTCGAGGAGACCGCGAGAATCGAGATCATTGATAAGCGCCGCAACGGTTTGGTCCCAACTAGGCAGTCGTTTCTGCAAAGCACCAAAAAGATCAGAGTGATGATCCCAGCCACCATCGTAAAGCGTTACAAAGGGAACGCCCGCTTCCACCAAACGCCTCGCTAACAGCGCGCGTTGTCCAAAACTATTTTTACCGTAGGCTTGCCAAGATCGACTCGGGTTCTTCATCGATATCAAACCTTTTGAGCTTCCGGGGGTCGTGACCAATTGCACCCCTTGATCGTAAGCTCATCCAGTAGGGATACCGGATCACCGATGGCCGTATCTCCAAAGCGGCCATACGATCGACCAGCTTGCGAAGGTCTTGTCGCCTAGCCCTTGAAACCGAGGATCATCGATCCCACTTGGAAGTTCGACATCGCGGACACGGAAGTTCTTGCTGTTGGGATCGCTGGAAACGACAAACGGAGCATACTTCGCACCCAAAAAGTTGGGTCCACCCGATCGGGGACGTATGCTCGGCATCGAGGAAGTAAGGTGGCATACCATGGGAGGCCGATCGTTCTTTTCGCAGCAACCGAACCCATGCCAGGATGGGGAAGCTCACGAAGGCACCACAACCGACGGGAATGCGAGGTAGTGCGCTTGATCATCATGTAGTGATTGCCGCTCGGCTGATTCCCCTGGTTGTGACAAACCGATCGAATGATGGCGTACTTGTGAGCAATCGAAGCTGATTTGGGAAGGTGTTCGCAAATGCGGATCCCTGCCACATTGGTTTCGATCGGGCGGAAATTCGCCACCAGAATCTCAACTTAACGGGTGCTTCGGGCTTGGGAGTCAAACGCCCCGATACTCGAAATGCGTTAGGCCTCCATCCATCCAAATCAAGATGCAATTGCTTTGGCTTCTTCATCCCTGGAACAGGATGAGCGGCACAGGCTTCCCGCAATCGAAGTAGTCCAGTGAAACCACCCGCCAGTCCAGCAACGCCCAGTTTCAAACAATTTCTTCTTTGCATCATTCCGTCCTCAATCCTTGTACAGGAACTCTGGCGAGTTGATTAAAGACCACATCACATCTTCGATGAATTCGCGTCGTTTCTCTTTTTGATCGGCATAGGCTTTTAAAAGATCCGCCTTTTCGACGTCGGTCGGGAAACGGCTATAGATGGTTAGATAGAGTTCATCCAACACGTGTTCGATTGTTGCATCGCTTTGCGCGAGCTGACGGCATCGACCATTTTCAGCAGTTACTTTCTTTTGAATGGCAGGGGCATTCATCAAATGCAATGCCTGAACGACCGTGGAGTCGGGAGTGCGCTCGCACGGTGGATCTTGATTGGGATCGGGTCTGCCAAAGGCATCCAAGATTTCCGATCCGATGCGGTGTGTCCAAAGCTGCATGGCCCGCGATCCTGGAGCTACCGCAGCATAGTCGTCAGGGACCAGCGTGACATCTGCAATCGCATCAGCCAAAACTTCTGCTCGCATCCGCTGCCGGTAATGACGCGAGTAGTTTCGCAAATCGGTTCGATTCGAACCGTTGGGACTAGATGAAAGCGCATAGAGCCGCGAACTCATGATGGTCTTCAACAACGCTTTTTGGTCGTATCCTACTTCACGGAAGTGTTTTGCCAATTCATGCAACAAGGCAGGATTGCTCGGTGGATTGGTAGCGCGCATGTCGTCGACAGGATCCACTAATCCCATTCCAAAGAGATCCGCCCAAACGCGATTGACGGCCACTTGTGCAAAGTACGGGTTCTCCGATTCGGTCAGCCATCGCATGAGATACTCGCGAGGATCTTCACCTTTGGGGATCTCTTGTCCAACATCAGAAGTTAACGGCTTGGGAAGAAGAACTTCTTGCGTCAGTGGGTGGCGTACCTGTCCTTCCCCTTTGACCAAAATAGATTCTTCACCGCCCGAGATCGGTGGTGAAAGGCCAGTGCCTTTGTATCCTACGCGTCCAAAATAGGCTGCCAAACTATAGAAATCTTTTTGCCCATAGACTTCGAAGGGATGCTGGTGGCACTTAGCGCATTCCAGTCGAATTCCCATGAATAACTGGCTAGCCATGGTGACGATTTCTTCAGGTTGGCGTCGATCGCGAAAGATCGTAACCGCCCCGTTGTGAAAGGTGCTGCCTTGAGCGGTCAGCAATCCTGCGACGAATTGATCGTAGGGCATATTCTTTCGAAACGCATCGCGAATCCATTGGTCCAATGTCATCGTCGCCTTGATGCCGACGCGATAGGGATTGGGACGCAGGAGGTCTGCCCATTTGTTGGCCCAGTAATCCGTATACTCTTCGCGATTCAACAGATCATCGATCAATGCTGTTCGCTTTTCGGCAGATCCATCCGTCAAGAACCGTTTCGCTTCCTCTGCTGATGGCAAGCGTCCAATGACATCCAGATAAGCTCGCCGCATGAATTGGCTATCGTTGCAAGGCTCGCTTGGTTTCAGATGAAGCTTGGCCAGTTTGTCGTAGGCCAGAGCATCGATAAAGTTGTTCCGAGGCAAGTCGCGATAATAGGCTTCGTCGATGTTTTCTGCATTCGGGATCGCGGAACTCCATGTGGCGATGTTGCCCATATAGCGAGCCATGATGGTGGCTTCACCAGGAAGCGTTCCGGCTTTGACGACTCCCTCTGCGTTCACCGATAAATAGCCAGGGTCATTGGACTGATAGGCACAGGTACTGGTTACGTCGCGCTGCGAACCATCGGAATACTTGGCAACAACCTTGAGCGGGACCTCTTCCTTGGGCTGCATCGACTTTGGTTCCGGATGAATCTCGATCTTGATCAATCGAGGATCGCTGGCGGAAACACGCGGCATACCAGATCGAATCCATGCTATCAGCAATTGATAGTCTTCACTTTCAACCGCGATCTTCGCGCCGCCACCATGCGGAACAATGCCCGCACCTTTTTGAATGAGGAGACTTTGTTCGGGCGCCGCTGGAAAGACCCGACGGCCTCGAGCGTCTTTCACGAGGGACTGATAGTCCATGTCGGCATCAAAACCTAACAGCGAAAGGGCAAATCCATTTTGCCCGCGAGCCTTCCCATGGCATGGACCTGAATTGCAACCACGAGCCGTCAAAATGGGTTGAATATCCAATTCGAATTTGGCTTCGCTCGCATTGGATTTAGGCGACGGTGCTTCAAATCCCGGCGATGTAGCCTGGATTGCAGTGATGAAGATCGATGCGATCAAAAGAGTTAGAACGCGCACGCTCATGAGAACGCAATCAAATGGCAGGAAGGATGAAGCCAAACGGAAGGTAGGGAGGGATCCTTTATCTTATCGTAGTCTAAGGGAGCGGGATTCACCTTCCCAGGGAATTTCCCCCAAATCCAACCAAAGTTGACCTCCAAACGGCCGGTTTGATTAGTTTTTCTGATTGTTTTGGCCGCCCAAGAAGATGTTTGGGAACTGTGGAAACGCATAGCGTTTTTCCCATTTAGCGGTTCGCTCAATGATCCAATGTTGTGTAATGAAACTCGGGTAACAGGGAAGACCAGATTGAAGAGACTGTTAGCGATGTTTGGGATGTTGAGGCAAACTCAAAAGCTTGCATTTGATTCGATGCAAAATCGCAGGTGTTGTTGGAACATCAATTGCTGGAAAATGGGAACGATAGAAAATCTGTTCGACTCGGCTCGCTTTCGCTGCCGATAGACTTGGATCAACATGCTTTCGTTTTCCCTTTACCTGTTGGAATACACCTCTTATGACCACTCAGAATGCAGTCTATCTTTCGTTGGTGCTTCACAACCATCAGCCAGTGGGCAATTTTGATGGCGTCATTGAGCAGGCGTATCGAGATAGCTATCTCCCATTCTTGGAAGTCTTCGAGCCTTACGAGCACCTGCGTGTGGCCTTGCACACGAGTGGTCCGTTGATGGTCTGGTTGCAAGAAAATCATCCAGACTATTTGGATCGAGTGAAAGCGCTCGTGGCAGCGGACCGGATCGAAATTGTTGGGGGACCGTTCTACGAGCCCATCATGACGATGCTTCCAGGGCGTGATCGTTTCGGGCAGATTCGTCGATACACGGAGTGGCTCGAGGGGCGATTTGATACCAAGGTTGTTGGAATGTGGATGCCCGAACGAGTTTGGGAAAGCCAACTTGTTCGCGACATTGCTCCGGCTGGCATTCAATACACCATTCTCGATGACTATCACTTCCGAGCCGCAGGCTGGAAAACCGAACAGCTTACGAGTTACTTTCTGACGGAAGATGATGGCCATGTACTACGCGTTTTTCCAGGAAGTGAAAAGCTGCGGTACTTGATTCCTTTTGCACCAGCTCAGGACACGATCGACTATTGCCGCAAGGTCGCGTCCGAAGCACCCGGTAGCGTTCTTGTCTTTGGAGACGATGGTGAAAAGTTTGGAACGTGGCCCGATACCAAAGCTCACGTGTACGAGCGAGGGTGGTTGCGATCGTTCTTCGATGCGCTGAACTGCAATCGCGATTGGCTCAAGACGACCACTCCCTCGGCCATCATTACTCAGCAACCATCCGCAGGAAAGATCTATCTGCCTGACTGCAGCTATCGCGAAATGACGGAATGGGCATTGCCTGTCGAGCAGCAAATCACCTATGACCATATCGTGCATGAACTCCACGAGACTCCGTATTGGTCGAAGATTCAGAACTTTGTTCGCGGCGGATATTGGCGCAACTTCCGGGTCAAGTACACGGAAGCCAACGAAATGTACTGCCGAATGCTCGAAGTAAGCCGACGTTTGGAAATGGCTCGACGCGGATCGGCGGACCCTGCGCTTTTGCCGCAAGCCGAAGATCATCTCTATCGTGGTCAGTGCAATTGCCCTTACTGGCACGGAGCGTTTGGTGGCATCTATTTGCCTCATCTCCGCAATGCTACCTTCCGCGAACTCATTGCAGCGGATTCGATTCTTGAACGCGCTTCGGGGCATGAAGGTGCTTGGATCGATGTTTCCACCGACGACTTCAACAAAGATTTGTATACGGAAGTTCGCTTGGCCAATGATCAGTTCGTTGCTTACTTCGCACCTTCGCAGGGTGGCATGCTCTATGAACTTGATCTCCGCGCCATCAGTCACAATTTGATGGCCACCTTGCAACGACGTCCTGAGAGCTACCATCAAAAAGTCCTTCGAGGAAGCAGCGCTCACAACAATGAAGCAGCGAGCATCCACGATCGCGTAGTCTTCAAACAAGCCGGTTTAGAGAAGCGATTGCAATACGACCGACTTCCCAAGAAGAGCATGATGGACCACTTCTGGGACCTCGATGTCACTTTGGAATCGGTGGCTCGCGGTGAAGCTCATTCACGGAGCGAGTTTGCGACCTCCATCTACGATGCCAAGATTCGCAAAGGTGCTGGAAAGATCCAAGTGCAAATGCGACACGAAGGTCTTGCGTGGGGCTTGCCCATCACGTTGACCAAAGCCTTGACGATGGAAGCAGGTAGCGATGTCCTTCAGGTTACGTACCAATTGGAAGGTTTACCCCCAGGTAGACCTCTTCACTTTGGTATTGAGTGGAACTTTGCAGGCATGCCCGCCGGCGCGGATGATCGCTTCTTCTACGATGGAAGTGCCAATCGGCTCGGACAACTCGGCTCGCAACTCAATCTGCAACACGTTCGCTTCTTGGGGCTAGTCGATCAATATCTCCACTTGGATGTGCAGCTTGGGGCCAATCGGCCAACAAACTTCTGGACCTTCCCGATCGAAACGGTAAGCCAAAGCGAAGGTGGATTCGAACTCGTACATCAATCCGTTTGCGTGATGCCGCACTGGATTCTTCAGGGCGATGTGTCAGGCAAGTGGTCGGTGCAGATGGACGTCGCCATTGGCAATACGTATCAGCCCAAGCCACGTGTCGGCGAACATGCCGAAGCTTTGGTGTAAGAAGAAACCGATCGCAATCAAACCCAATTGATGGAAGCTGGTTCGCTATCTGTTTTTAGCGACCAGTGTGGGCGCGATTGGCCCCGATGGCTTACATTGGTTTGGATTGGTTAACCCTGGAAGATTGGTGCTTCTTAGCGCACCTTCACGGCATGAGGAATGGGGTTCGCATGTGATAGGTTTCCGGCGAGTCCCAATTCTTGCAGTGTTCTTCGAAACTTCTCTGCCGCAATTTCGGGAATGACAGGATTGATCGAGCAATTCGATCCCCATTCGAAGCCAGCGAGTTTGGTTAGTCGCGGAAATATCTCGAGCCGCCAATGGAACGATCGGTTCCAATGATCATGAAAGGGGCTCGTATGAAGAACAAAGTTGTAGGATTGCTGGGGTAGCAACGCTTCCAGAGCTCGAAGATGGCGATGCAGCATCGAAGCAAACGCATCGAGATCTGCACCTCCGAGATTCTCAAACTGCGACTGATGTTCTCGCGGAGCGAGCACCAATGTGTAAGGAAGCGTACTAGCATACGGGCAATACGAAACGAAATCGGAATGCTGCTCGACGACTCTTTGTTGTTGCTCGACTTCCTCTCGCAGTACCGTACACTGAAAGCACTGATGAAACTCTTGGCGAAAGTTCTCCATCCGATGACAAAGCCGAGTGATCTCGGGAGGAACAAAACTGGTTGCAATCAGCTGACTGTGTGTATGGAACAACGAGGCACCCGCATCTGCCCCGCAATTCTTGAATACAACCGCATATTGAAGGGTAGGATGGCTTCGCCAATGCTGAAGACGATGTTGAAAGGCCTGCAAGACCATCGCAAGATGGGGAATCGATAGTTGAGTCACCGAAGCCAGGTGCTCGGGCGTTTCAATAATGACTTCGTGGGCACCGAGCATCGGTTGACGATGAAATAGAATCGAACGCATTCGGTCGGATTCATGGTCTGCCCGAGAGGAGTTGGGGCGGAGTTCTGATTCGATTTCAAAAGGTGGCAGAGTCGGTACCGGAATGACTGCCGGAAATTTATTGGGGACGACACGAACGCGCCAATCGCGTTGATTTGCATCTTCGCAACCATATTGCAGAACGCTCGGCGGTGTTTCTGATTCATGACCACAACAAAAAGGGCATGCTCTGCGCGCATCTTGATTGAATGCAAGCTGTTCCAGAGAGGACCTGCTTTCACGCAGCACGGATTCGTACTCATCTGGGCGTTCGGACCGACTGGGCGCAAAGATGACCCAGCGATCCGATAACCAGTCGTGACGGACCTCGCTCATCGCTACCCATTTCTCCTTGAAACGTCCTCAAGGACATGGTGATACACCGCTTCATAGCGTCGAGCACTTTCGCCCCACGACCAATCTTGTTTCATTCCCGTTTCTACGACTTGATTCCAGCCTTGTGGTTCGCGCCGATAAAAATCGCAAGCGCGACTCAAGCATTGGTGCAGAGCGTGGTGTGAGTATTCGTAAAACGAGAAGCCCGTCGCTGTTTGATTCTCCAGCGTTCCCGAATGCGTATCGACCACCGTATCGATGAGACCACCCGTTGCATGAACGACTGGAACCGAACCGTAACGCAAGCTGTACAGCTGGTTGAGTCCACATGGCTCGTATTGACTTGGCATCAAAAACATATCGGACGCGGCTTCGATGCGATGCGATAAAGACTCTGAAAACTCGAGTCGTACGGCAACGCGATGAGGGGCTTGTCGCGCGAGTTCAGAAAGAGCATCGTGATAACGTGCTTCCCCAGATCCCAAAATGGCCCACTGCACATCTTGATCGTGAATCCAGTTTCGCATCGTGGGAATGATGAGGTCCCATCCCTTTTGATCGGCTAAGCGGCCGATGATTCCGATGAGAGGTTGATCGACGTGAGGCAATCCAAGTTCATTTCGAAGAGCTTCTTTCGCGGCGCCCTTGCCAGACTTCCAGTTTTCAATCGAATACGGCTGCGGAATGAAGGGATCGCGCATCGGATCCCAAACCGAATAATCGACGCCATTGACGATTCCCGTCAGCACGTTGGCTCGCGCTTGAAGAACCGATTCTAATCCGCAGCCATGTTGCTGCGTTTGAATCTCGCGAGCATAAGACGGGCTAACCGTCGTGATCGCATCGCTATAGACGATTCCCGATTTCATCAAGCATAGGTCGCCATAAAATTCGAGCTCATGCATATTGAAATGGCGCCAATCGAGTCCTGTGAGCGCCATGTCGTGTTGCCAAAATCGACCTTGGTAGGCCAAGTTATGGATCGTGAATACCGTACCTGCCTTTTGATACCAGGCATGGGAATCAGCTCGTGTCTTGACGTAAGCTGGAATCAATCCACTCTGCCAGTCATGACAATGCACTATGTCCACCGGAATGCGAAGCGATTCGATCGCTTGTACGACAGCGCGTGAGAAAAAACAGAATCGCTCGCAGTTATCGCGATAGTCGCCGTGTTGATCGCCATACAAAGACGGTCGATCGAAATAATGAGGTTGATCGATAAAGTAATAATCGACACCGTTGCCCATCGTCCCTTTCAGAA
This sequence comes from Pirellulales bacterium, assembly GCA_046349875.1. GTDB lineage: Bacteria > Planctomycetota > Planctomycetia > Pirellulales > Pirellulaceae > JAXMBN01. The sequence goes on along the minus strand of JAXMBN010000030.1, from coordinate 13,174 downwards.
TACGACAGGAAACCGGCCGACCAGCGATGTGGATAACGAAGCCAACTTCAAGTGGCTTTAGATCGACCCCAGCATGAAAAACGCGAGGATAGGCGGGCAAAAAGACACTGCATCGATGACCATGCGCTGAAAGCCGACCTGGTAGAGCTCCGCAGACATCCGCGAGACCTCCCGTCTTGGCGAACGGTACGGCCTCGCTGCTGACCATCACTATTTCCACAGTTTCCGATTCCTCAAAGCTGTCAACCACGAATGGAGAGGGCATGGTAGCCTAGGGGGTTCACTCAAGTTTAACAAGAAGCTATCAAAACTTCCTCCCAGCTTGATCGTTTTCCCCAAACTATTTCCTCGGGTCGAGGGGGGAGCGTTCTCCAATCAACAAGGGTGGAATTGTTCACGCAATCGCGCTGATTCTCAACTCGCGTAGACTCCTTAATGCTCACCATGTGGAACGGTAATGATTGCCCCATCATGAATGGAAACGAGTTCCTCGAGAGGTTGCGAATCGACCAATTCGTTCATTCATCCGACGATGGATGAGGTGCAAGCATTTGCCTTGAATTCGAGACGGCACGCAAAATATAGAGGGCACTTGATTGCACCTATTCACACGTGCATGCATCAGGTATGAGACTCGGACTTGGTTCAGGAAAAAGGGAGTTCCACACTGAATTCTCTATGACAATTGTCCCAATCTGCAACGGAAATAGGGTAGAGTTGAAAGCGTGTTGATAGGGTGACGTCAAGATCGAAATGCTGTTTTATTCAAGCTACATTTTGTAGCATCGGGTTGCTATTGGTCGTGGATGGGTAGAAGGCTTATAATCACGTCTCGTGAGTCAACTCTGAGGCGAACGCCTCGAGGAATTGAATCGCGAGCAAGCATTTCATTCCAAGCATTGGGAGTTCTCTCGTCGTGCTATCGATTCGTCCCAAAGTTACGTCGCTGGCTCTGCAAGTATTTGCTCGATCACTCCATCCTGAGTTGTTTCAAGTTTATCGAAGTCAGACCATCGAACGGACGAATTTTCAGGCCAAGATCGACATCACCCAAGATGGCCACATCGTGACTTTCTGTTCGGATACGGTCACACTTTCCGAGGTAGCATGCGCGACGCACCAACCTTTGCCTCAGAAGCGTCGACTCTTGTTTGAAAACTTGCGGGGCAAGACCAAAGAAACCATCGAAGCCGCCAAAGGGATTCGGTACACCACCGAGTTTGAGATGGAACATGTTGGCCCAGAGCTCTTTGCCCTGATGCAATCAGAATTGGGTGGTAAGCAAAAAGAGCTCGATCTGTTCCACGCATTCGATTCAAGTGGCCGCATCACGATGGGTGCGATCAGCTATGTCCACGTCGAGACTCGCCCACGAAGCTTAACCGTTCAGGCTTTGCATACCTTTCCGGATGATCACGCCATCGTCAAAGTGTTTTCTACATACCAGCTTCCCAAGGCATAAAATCGCTACAAGCGATTTATTTTTCCCAGATACTTCTGCTTGTCTGCCTGGTTTTTCTCAAGAGAGCGCTTCGCCTCCTAGGCTGTGAGGTAAGGTTGCCATGCGTTTTGACTTGTGTCCATTCGGGCGAGTAGTAGCGTATGGAAACAGCCCATCTCGAACAATTGATTCAGCTTGAAGGAAGCTACTGGTGGCACGTTTCTAAACGCCAATGGATCACCGACTTGCTTCTCAAATACATGCCTCCTCCATCCCGGATTGTCGAAGGAGGGGTTGGGGCGGCCGGTAACTTGTGCCAATGGAAGACGTTGGGGTACGACGTTGCTGGACTAGACTGCATGCCGCAATCGATCGAGCATGCGCGATCGCTCGGGCTCCCTGAAGTTCGAGAGCATGACCTCCACGAACCGTGGCCCTTTCAGCCAGGATCTTCGCAAGGTGTCGTATTGCTGGATGTACTTGAACATCTTGCTCAGCCTGTTATAGCCCTGCGACATGCAGCGGCGTGTCTCAGCGATCAGGGCAAGATCTTCTTTACGGTGCCTGCATATCCGTGGCTGTTCTCCGATTGGGATGAGCGCTGGGGACATTATCGGCGGCACACGATGAAGATGATGCGGCAACAAGTGGCGGAAGCAGGGCTCAAAGTTCTCGAGATGGGACACTGGAACGCTTTCACTCTACCGGCTGCCATCGGGCTTCGAGCGCTTCGAAGATGCATCCCATCGCGGAATGGAACAGAGTTTCCTAAAGTTTCGCAATGGTTCAATCGATGCCTCATCGCCATGGCCAATACGGAACGTTCCTTGGCTCGCCGTTTTCCGATACCCATGGGGTTATCCATCGTGGGAGTGATCGGCAAATGAGTCGACCCGAACTGCACCGCTCTGAATCGCACCGTTCGGATTTACACAGAGCCGAAGTGGCGATCGTTATGCCATTGCTCAATGAGGCGGAGATCCTCCCTTCGTTGATTGCCGATATCGGGCAACGGATGGATCGCCTGGGTTGCAAGTGGTCGATGATGTTTATCAATGATGGGTCGACTGATTCCAGCGGCGTGTTGCTCGATGAGTTGGCTGATTGCGATTGCCGTATCAAAGTCCTTCATCTGTCTCGCAACTTTGGGCATTCTGCCGCTGTGCGAGCTGGTCTCGATTTCGTCGATGCCGATGCCATCATCTTGATGGATAGCGATGGGCAAGATGATCCCTCCGCAATCCCTTCGATGATTTCGTACTGGCAGGAAGGTGCGGACGTCGTTTATGCCGTACGCTTTGCGAGAAAAGAAGCATGGTGGAAACGCATTCTCTTTAGTGGTTTCTATCGTGTTCTCCAATCGGTAGCCAACGTTGAGATTCCCCGCGATGCGGGTAACTTTGGTCTGCTCGACCGGACCGTCGTCGACCATATTCGACGTTTGCCCGAATCGGATCGATACTTTCCAGGACTGCGATCGTGGGTTGGCTTCCGACAAGCGGCTGTACCCGTCGAGCGATTAGCGCGACATGACGGCAAGCCGCGGGTGCGGCTTCGCGGCTTGATTTCACTTGCCAAGACAGCCCTCTTTGGATTTTCACGCGTTCCTCTACAGGCCTTCTATCTTTTAGCAGTGGTATCGGCCTTAGTATCGGTATCGTGCATTGGCTTTGCTTTGTTCCATAAGCTCTTTACAGGGCAAGCCATTCCCGGTTGGACTTCCATCACCAGCGTCTCGGCGTTCTTTGGAGCCATCAACTCCTTGGGTATAGCCATTCTCGGTGAATATGTCGCGCGCATCTACGATCAAGTCCGAGGTCGACCATCGTACATCGTGGCTCGTAGTCGCAATCTTGCTAGGGCATCGAGCTTGGATTCCACCGAGACCATCGCCGATGCAATTCTAGCGGACATACACGATCTACGAAGCGAAGTTGAAGTGATGCGGCATTATCATGCCAGCGACATGGAGACGAGTTTGTGGATGACGAGTCCCCTTCCATGATGCGCTCGCATGGCATCGTTGGATTCCAGCGAAACACGTTGGTTGTTGCTGGAGCGATGGTGATCTTGGCCTCCGTCGGTGCCTGGATGACCACCATGAGCACGCTGGCTCCCTATGATGATGAAGGGTACGTGATGATGACCCTTCAATCCTTTTTTGCTGGCGCACCCCTCTATACCGAAACGCATACGCAATACGGTCCTGCATTCTACCTGCTCTCATGGATGGTGCATCAAGATCTTGGATTGCCTTTGACGCACGACGCCATTCGTTGCAAAACCGTTGTATTCTGGCTTCTGTGCTCAGGCATCGTCTATTCCATCCTCATTCAACTGCGCGTTCACTCGCTGCTTGCCATGGCTTTGTCTCTGATGGCATTTCTTCAGCTCGATAAGCTCGCACTGGAACCAGGGCATCCGCAAGAGTGGACGTTGTTGCTCACCCTGATTGCCTTGCGAGTTGTAATGAGCTCGTCTTCGTGGAAGTATCCCTGCGCGGCCGTGGTGGCAGGCTTTGTAGGAATGATCAAGATCAATTGTGGTCTAATCCTGGCACTCCCGTTGCTTTGGCATGCCTGGATCGAAAGCAAAGGATCTTGCTCGATGGTTGCTGGCTCTTGCGTCAAACAGAAAGCGATGCGTGGGTTGATCACGGCCTTGTTACTCCTTCCTCTGGGCATCGTGATGGCGGCTCGATGGAGCCAGGATGGAAGTGGCACCCTACCCTTTGCCGTTGCGGCGTTAGGATTGGTGTTTCTGAGTTCGCGAGTCTTCCGTCATCAAGGAACTTCACCAGGGAATCGCCCTCAAGAAGCCAGCCACTTTCAACCGTGGTTGCAAGTGGTTCTGTTTGGAGCCTTGTCGGCATTGGGGTTGGTTGCATGGTGCATTGCCATGCGGACTTCGCCGGCAGATTTGGTTTGGGGACTGATAGGGCAACATCGCCAGTTCACGCATACGTTCTTCCATCCCATGGCATGGAACAGTTTGAGCGTATTAGGGATGGCGATGGCCTGGGGGCTGGTTTTCGGCTATCCCACTCGAAAGCCAATGGGCGTTGGTATCATGATCGGTGGCATAGGGATCATGAGTGCGGTGTTGGTGCTGGCGAGTGCCAGTACACCTCTTGTTCACGGCTTACAGCCACGTGGCGCTGCGATGCTTTGGATCTTTGTCGGTCCATCGTTGGTGCCATTGCTTGTCGATCTTTCTCGAAAAGACTCCTTGGCCAGTTCCTCCCAACTCGCCCATCGAGCCATGCTTGGAAGTTTGGTTTGTTTTGGTTCCGTCTTAGCGTTTCCTACTCCCGGAACACAAGTTGCCATTGGGACGCTTCCATGTTGGATTCTCTTAGGTGTGTTGCTGCAAGACGCAATGAATGCGGGGGCGCAATCGCCACGGTGGGATGGTGTTGGCTCGCGATGGGCGAAAGCTGCCACGATGATGGTGCTCTTGGTATTTGCAATCCACACATCGAATCGCTGGGTACAGAATACCCCTTTGCATTTAAAAGGAGCGTCATTCTTGAGGTTAGAAGCATCCTTGGCGGAGAAGGAGTTAGCGATTGCAAGGGCCATTGAAGAAACGGATTGTGATCGATTGGTCTTCGACGGACATAGCCATAACCGATTCTATTTCTGGACCCATACGCGACCGCTTACAGCGGCCAATCCGACTTTCTGGCCACGGATGCTGACCGCTCGCGAGCAAAAACGCTGGATGGAACAACTCGATCGAACCGATCAGTGTTGTATCGTTGTGCCGACCGAATCGACTCGACTCGCAGCCGATTACATGCCAGAGTTACGCCAGAGTCTTAGGCAACACTGGTCCGAACAGTATTCGACGCACGGATGGCTCATCGCCAAGCGTGATCAAGACGATTAGTGTTGATTTTCAACCGGCTTGGAAAGAATCTTCTGAATGCCTCAAATGTTTGAGGGCTCTTTGTAACGTAAGCAGAATGTGGGGCTTGAGTAGGAAGCAATGCTTTGCAAGGGGTTGGAACGTAACGCTAACGAAAGACTTTTAAAGGATGGTAAGCGGACGTTGAAGAATCCTTGCAGGGACTGGAAGTCAACATTGAAGCAACTTTGAAGAATCCTTCCGGGGACTGGAAGTCAACGTTGAGTCAACATTGAAGAATCCTTCCAGGGACTGGAAGTCAACGTTGAGTCAACATTGAAGAATCCTTCCAGGGACTGGAAGTCAACATTGAGTCAACATTGAGTCAACATCACAGATGCTGCAGGAGGTCGCGGATCTGATCGGCTTGCTGGAATTTATAAAGAGGCACCGTTCCCATCTTGCGTAGGATTCGCAGATGGCGTCGATGATCCATGGGGCGTTCTTCGAGATCACGAATGGCTACCATGGCTACTTGATGCGGAAGTTTCTGAGCGATCTTGGCATAGATTTCTGGATCGCGTTCACCGCTATCACCGACGAGTACGAATCGGCGCTGAGGCAATCGGCTCATCATGCCAACGATGGTACCACCTTTGCTTTTGCGTCGAAGCAATCGCCAGCGTTTGAACATTTCATCACGCAGTCGAAACCATCGCAGATGCATGCTGCCGCTTGGGAAGTGATGCTCTTCCAAAAATTTCTGAAGAGGCTGAAAGATCTGCCAAGGACTACTTGATACGTAATGAAACAAAGCGCCCTGTTGTTGCCAATGTTGGTAGACATGCGCCATGCCATCGATAGCTTCGAAGGGCCGCAGAAAGGTCTGAGCCAACATTTCACGGCGGCTTGTTACGCACGTTCGCTTGATGGTATCGTCGATATCCGAGACGACGCTGATACCCGAAGGGCTTGCCAGAAAGATCTCGCCCACAGCGGTCGTTGAATTCTCGCCTACGATGTGAACTTGCACCGAAGCGGTGGCGTATCCGCGATTGGCTCGCGACATCAAATTTCCAAAAACACCTTCGGGCAAATCGAGTTTGCCTACGAACAAGCCGCTCGACTTCGACTTGCGTCGCAACCGATAGCTCGTCCCATCGATATCGATATAGACGCGGCGACGTTGTTCTGGTGCCGCCAAGAATCCTTCGACGCGATCAAAAAAGAGCTGTGACGTGACCGATTCACCAGTGTTGCGAAGAGCGCGTTGCAATCCTTTTAGAAGAAGCCTTTTCCCCAGAGTAAGCTCGGCATCGCGAACGATGCGGCCTTGCACCAGTACACGCCATCCATCACGTCGCGGATGGCGATGTCCCAGCATCGGATAGACTTCCAATTGCAAAGACCTGGACGAGGCATTCAAGATGGGATTTCTTGCTTCATTCAGAGGTTTCAAGTTTGCGTCTTTGCGCGAATAGCCATTGATGGAATTCGGGTGATGCGTAGGTGGCTGTCCAACTATCGTGGCCCGCATCAGGATACTCCGTGTATCTCGGTGAACCACCTGCTTTCTTGAGCGAATCGATCATATCGCGCGATCTTTCCGGAATCACTACCGTATCCTTGCCTCCATGAAAGGCCCACAACGGAAGCGAGGCAAATTTGGGTGCCGTTGCCGGATCGCCTCCACCACAGATGGGAGCGGCGGCCGCAAAGAACTTTGGGTACCGAGCGACTGTGTCCCATGTGCCATACCCACCCATCGATAGTCCCGTAATATAGACGCGACTCTTATCGACTCCCGAAGTTTCCAACATCGATTCGATGACTTCCATCGTCAATTTGATGGAGACGCTCGGATCCTGAGGAGCGGTATGTGTCTTCGCGGACCAATCGACTTCCACCCATTTTTTGTCGGTCGGGCATTGTGGAGCCATCACATAACATGGCATCGACTTGCGTCGCTCATCGACCGTGAACTCTTTCATGCCATGCTTGAGTTGAGCAAAATTGTCCGAGCCACGCTCCCCTGCTCCGTGCAAAAAGAGAACAAGTGGATACTTGCGATTAGGATTGTAATCCGCAGGCTTCATCAGGCGATACTTCAAGGTATTTCCCGATGCATCCGAATACTCTCGCGGTTCAAACAGCGAAGTGAGTGGATTGGCCGCAGCAGCTGTGTTGTCCTGCGCCTCAGTCGGTGTGGAGGAAATCGACATACAGAGAATTCCTAGTCCGAGAAGGATTACTTTCCGCTTCATGATTCGATCGCTTTGCAAAAGGTGTTGGGCTAGGCGGGACTTGGTTCTGATTCGACAGTTCGGGTTGAGGAATCTAGCACTTGGCGTCAACACGCTCCATTACATCTCGGCCATTTCCCTTGCGTGGTAACTGCTTCGAACAAAAGGCCCCGAAGCGACTTGCTTGAATCCCATGCTCGTGGCTAGCTTCCCTAGTTCATCGAATTCCTCGGGTGGCACGTAGCGCTGCACGGGCAGATACTTCGGACCAGGCTGGAGATACTGGCCCAAGGTCAAGAAGTCGCAATCGTATTCTCGCAAGTCTGCTAAGCAATCGAGCAATTCTTGACGTTCTTCACCAAGCCCAAGCATGAGCCCACTCTTGGTCTTGATAGTTGGATTGCCTTGTTTGACCCTTCGTAGTAACTCCAAGGTCCAACGATAATCACTCTTGGGTCCACGAACGCGACGATAAAGTCGAGGAACCGTTTCCATATTGTGATTGAAGACTTCCGGTGCCGCTTCGACGATGCGATCGAGCCCATGTTTCGATTGAATGAAGTCGGGAGTAAGAACTTCAATCGTGGCACCGGTTCGCTTTCGAACGGCCAAGATGCATTGATAGAAATGCTCGGCGCCGCCATCCGGCAAGTCATCGCGAGTCACACTGGTAATGACGACATGCTTGAGCCCTAAACGGACGGCAGCTTCGGCAACGCGGTCAGGCTCATCGAGTTCCAATGCATCGGGGCGCCCGCGAGCCACCGAACAGAATCCGCAGGGCCGTGTGCATACGTTGCCCAAGATCATGAAGGTGGCTGTCTTCTGCGAATAGCACTCCATCCGGTTCGGGCACTTGGCATTGTCGCAGACCGTCTCCAGCTTCAACTCCTTGAGCAAGTTGGAGGTGAAGTGATTGGCGTTGCCTTTGGGAACTTCGCGTCGTAGCCAAGGAGGAAGCCGTCGCATCGGTACGGTTTCAGGGCTCGTAAAGGACCCGCAAGTTGGCTGCTCAGCGTCGCCAGTCACCACTGGCAAAGGGTTACTCATAGTTGTTCTGGTTCCAATGTTGACTTCCAGTCCCTTGGAAGGCTTTTTCTATTGTCGACTTTCAGTCCCTTGGAAGGTTCTTTTTGTTGTTGACTTCCAGTCCCTTAGAAGGTTCCTTTAGTTGTCAACTTCCAGCTTCCGAAGGGGTCCTTCGCATTCGTCTTCGAGCATCACTATCCTCGTTATCGAAGATAAGGCTTCACCCGCTGCCGTTCGGGCTGCAGAATCCAAAGAGCGAAACAACCATTCTAGCCGCCATTGAAAGGTTGGAAAGAACTTCGTTTATTCGCAGGACAGTAGGTTCCCAATCCACCGCACACAACCTGCGGGTTCCCTATAAAGTCGTAAACTGACCCCTTGTGCGAGTTTTTGCCTCAAATGATCTCGCGGAAAGCCGGCGGAATTACCATTGAAGATTTAGATCAACCGAGCCTCGCCCGAATTAGTGGCTCATGGCGTAGGTGACGATGTTGATTCCAAAAGGGTAGGAAGTTTTCATGGAGTAGCGTTCGAAATACTCCTCGTCTTCTCCCTCGCGTTCCCATCCATCGGCGATGTCGTTGTTGTGGCAGAAGAGGCCAACGAGCCGATTGTTGGTGTCAAAATAGCCCCAGAAATGAGGCGATGTGTCACCGTTTTCAAACGGGCCATGCCAGTCTTCGTAGGTCATTCCCCGTTGCCAAGCGCGGATGCTTGGCACTTGTGGCAGCTTGGCCAAGTTGTAGACGTTGTGAAAGATCTCGTGGTCGAGCGTCAATTCGCGTGGTTCCTGATCGGGCAGGACTTCTTTCATAACTTCGCGAATATGGGCCCATTCAGCAGCGGCCCAAAAATCGTCCGCCATCAAAAAGCCACCTTGATGAAGGTAACGCCGAAGGCCTTGGATTTCGGCTGGACTCAAGGCCATCGTTCCGAGGTTGGTCATGAATACAAAGGGATAGTCGAACAAGCGGGTATCATCGAGTCGCAGTTGCAATCCATTGGGATCGACTCTGAAACTTGTGAGTTGTTGAAGGCGGACCGAAAAATTCCAATCACAATCGGGGAAATCGTTGCGCCAACCGCCGAAACCGCCACCGCGCCCGCCTCGGGAATCGTATTGCACGCGGACAAAGGTGAAGACATCCTTTTGAAAGGGCTTTTCGATCTCCCACATCGGATAGTCGGACCGGTTCGATGCGGGCTCGCCCCGACCTCGTCCACCCCCACGAAATCGTTCGCTACCATCTTGAAAAAAGCCTGAATCGGGAGCCGATGGATTCGATCCTTGCTGCATTCCCAAAGGTGGAGTGCGGGCAAAAATCGTCGATGGCGGATGGTTTTTTTGTGCGGCGTGATCGACCAAAAAACAGGTCGCAATCGACAGCGACAAAAGCGGAAAAATCAGAAAAATAAGGAAGGTGCGTACCACGAATCTGGCAACCTGTCAGGCGATATGGCTCGAAACCCACACCCTAGTCTACCGAGCAGATGAGGTAATTTGAAAAGCCAATCCGCTGGCTTGGCGGTATTGGTTGACGGTTTGGGGCTAGAAGTATAAACTCAACCGCCTTACGTTGGTTCTGGTTTTCCGCAAAAATCTGTCGCCCCATGGACGATGGAAAGTACTCACGAAGTGGAAACCGGTTGGCCTTCGCCGAATGGTGGACGTAGCTCAGTTGGTTAGAGCGTCGGATTGTGGCTCCGAAGGTCGGGGGTTCGAGTCCCCTCTTCCACCCTTTCATCAAAGCCTTTCGCCTTGAACAAGGCGAAAGGCTTTTTCTTTGTTCCCTCTCATTTCCCTTCGCGGACGATGGTGCTTTGAGGTTGAGTGGTGACTAAGTACTTGACGGGCATTTGAGTAAAGTTGCCGTCGGGAGTGGTCAATTGCAGTTTGGCTTTGAATCGAACGCGTTTGCCAGAATACTCACCCTCTGATTCCAACTTATACGATTGCAACTTGTTTTGATTGCGCCATAGATCGTCCGATATCAAGATCGGCGGAGACCGACGAGCTAAGTCTTCAAACTCGATACCATTCTTCCAATCATCCAAAACATTGATGAGCAACAGTTTGGCATCTTCAATGGTTGTCTTGGGCTTGGACTCGTCCCAAATCCTCGGCATAAAGAATGCAAGGACCATCATGCCGATCCCGAAAAGGATCGCCCCAAAGGCAAGCTTGAGGTTCTTAGGTTTCCCTCGACCTCGTCGACTTGTGGTGGTTGCTTTTTTAGATGGCGGCATAAGAGACGAGAGAGGATAAGAGTTCAGGCAGGAATCGATTCGGGTGATCGAACAGCATCACTTGGTTTCATTCAGCGGCGGCACCGTCAGCTTCAAGATCTGCTTCTGACCGTTTCGTGAAAGCTGTACTTCCATGGTGTCTCCCGGGCGATGCGTTTTGAGAACGTGAGCTAGTACGTCTGTTTCCCTCGTGAAATCTACTCTTCCATCGATCTTGGTGACGATATCATCTTTGAGAAATCCGGCCTTTTTAGCTCCGTCGTGGGGGGCGAATTGTCCGACGTGTTGCACTCGAAACGCTTTCGTATCGCTCGATAACCCTGCCCCTTTCACTTCCTCATCGTTTAGCGGTTTTAAAAACAGCCCCCCTAAAGCAAGGCGTCTGAGCTCCCACGAGGATACGCGCCAAGCGATGTCGTCCATCGCTTTCCATCCTTCTTCTAACGAAAGGTTCATCGTTTGGGATTGGGATCCTCGGAGAATGTCACACGCTACCTTGCCCCCTTTGGCCGAAGTATGGTGCAACACCCACTGCATATCCGCCATGGAAAGAATCGGTTGCTGATCCATTCGAAGCACCTTATCGCCACTCTGAAAACCCGCTTTCTCTGCAATGCTGCCCGGGACAACATTTCGCACGGTACCGCGAGTATCGGGATCCATAATCAACCCCAGGGCTTTCGGATGTGTGTAAGGAAAGAGCACTTCTTCAGGCAATCGTTGCTCCGTGGTCCAGTAGTATTGTTTGATGGCATCTCCAATTTGATGACAATGAATGCAACTCTTCACGACGTTGCCGGAGTAATCCAACGATGATCCAAACTTCGATTTGAGCGTTGGAAACTGCTCGGGAGATGCAAACAACGGAGCAGGTCCTTTCTTCTTCTGAAGGATCTCGCGGTTCTTGGGATACTCAGCGTGCAATTCCAGAGCCCCTTCTAATGCTTCAGCCATACCTGCCACACTGACATCGTCTTCCCAGTGTTCGCGGTCCGATCGCGTACCATAACGACCATAGATGGTTCCATCGGCATTGAAGAGGAACACATTGAAGGACTGATCGGTATCAAATTGGAAGAGGTTTAGATCGATGCCATTGGTCGATATCAAACGGACGCGAACAAATTGCTTGAGGAGCTGTTGCAATTTGGGATGGGATTCTACGAGTTCATCGTCGAGCTTCACACACTCAACGCAAGGCACACACCGCATCACGGCAAGAATTGGTTTGCCATTTTGTTTGGCCAGCGAGACCGCTTTTGAAAAGTCGTTGTAGATCCAAAAGCCATCGGTCTCAAAGCGAAGGCGGTCGCCGCGAACTTTTTCCTCGCGAGTTTGCCCTTGCCCCGTCGCGAACACGAAGCATCCCAGAACAACGGCACCAAGAAAGACGTTCCAACCTAAACGATTTGATGGATTCTTCGGCATGATGTGAGCCCTCCTCTTGGATGTTACTTATACCATGCTCCGTGGGGGCCGAGTAGCGCGAAGGGCTTATTCGGCGGAATCGAGGATCGAGCCCGTAGTGCGATGGTCCCCATCGTGGAAAAGAATCGTAGTGTGATGGCCCCCATCGCGGAATTGAATTGCGGTGTTGCGGTCGGATGCGTTGGTGATTGAAATCGATTGCGACAATCGAGCTGCGATGCCCACGATTGGGACAATCGAGCTACTTTTCTACGATTGAGGACAATCGAGCTACACAAATACGATTTCAAGTCGATCGAAAGACTCTATGTGGGATTGCTAACGAATCGATAGCCAGCGTCGCGAAAGGTAAGAAAATGTTTGGGCTGAGCAGGATTGTCTTCAAATGCCTTTCTCAATCGAAACAAATATTGATCGACGGTACGCGTCTGCATGTCCCCATCGATGTCCCACACGGCCCCCAAAAGTTCCTGACGGGAAATGACTCGTCCTTCATTCTCGGCAAAGTAACGAAGCAGTTTCAGTTCTAGCTTGGTCAGCTTCACACTCTTTTCGCGAAAGCTCGCTTCGTATGTATCAAAGTTGACAGTGGCATCGCCAAACTTCATCTCTTTGATCAACTTGGCCTCGCGAGCTGCCAAGCGTTGCGAAGGAGGCTTGAGCCGCAACAAATTATTGACGCGACTGAGCAACTCATCCAAGTCGAATGGTTTATGAAGGTATTGATTGGCACCGACATCGAATCCACGAGCTCGATCTTCAGGCAAGCTGCGGGCGCTGAGAATCAATACAGGAATATCGATCCCAGCCTCTCGAATCGTCTCGCATACGGTGTAGCCACTCATCCCAGGAAGCATGAGGTCCAGGATGATCAACTGAAATGCATCGTGATCGGCTTGAATCAATTTCAAGGCGGTCCGCCCATCATTGACAAGGG
>JAXMBN010000029.1:0-76223 GCA_046349875.1 Pirellulales bacterium | reverse complement strand
CCATGGTCGAGACGATAGGACTTGGCCCGTTCCTCCGCCATCGGGCAATCCAACGGGACCAAAGCCAGCAGAATCGATTCCAAGTGGGCGAAACAATCGCTCTTCGATCGAAGCCTCCCAAGGCTTTTGTTCCAATGTTTCGATGATGTGGCCGAGCAAGATATAGCCAACGTTGGAATAGACAAAGGCTCGCGTTTTGGGGCGTCTATTGGTCGTGGTCTGGACGAGTATTTGGTGTCGAGCTAAGTCGGGACGCTCTGGAAATTTATTATCGATAAGTGGGTACCAAGTGTTGGCCGGAGCACCGCTTCGATGTTGGAGAAGTTCTAAAACGGTCGTTGTTCCCCAATCCGAGGATGCGATCGATTCGATCTCAGGAAAAATCTCGCGAAGCGTTGAGTCAAGCTTGAGTTTTCCTTCGCTGCAAAGCTGTCCAATCATGGCAGCCGTCATAGCTTTGGTGCAGGATCCCAGGTGGATGCGATCATCGAGTTGTGCTTGATCCTGCGTGTCGACTTTGCGAACTCCTGTGACTGCTAAGGCTGGGGCTTGTCCTTCGACAAACCGTCCGACCCACATCGCAGGCAAGCGGTGTTCTTGGCATAGTTTGGCCATGAGGCTTTGGAGTTCATCGTCAAGAAGCGTTAGTTCTTGAGCCATGGAATGAAGTGCCAAAACGAGGGAAAAGAGGACACCATAAAAACAACCTCTAGGCATCCAAGGGCGTCGAGTTTGCATCGATTAGAAGCTCCATTCGAGCGATACTAAGTGAAACGGTACGGTCCTCGTAGGCAGTGTCTCGTCAGCATGCAGGCGCTTTCATTCTAAATCAATTCGCCCGCTGATACTTTTGACGTTTAGGGTTGCAATAGAAAATCTTGAGGCAGACGGGTGGTTGTGTTGGATGGCCTGGAAATCAATTTTTCTTCCTAGATCTTCCACGTTTATTGCCGCAAGTTCTTTTGGACGATTGCGGCGAGGTTTTTCAGGACAGTTTGCATAGAGTTTGAATGGAACTTTTCTAAGGAGATGAGCTTGGCGAGCATGGCAACCAGCCAACCGTGCGCTTCGGTGTCCAAGCGATAGCTCGCGCGAGTCCCGTTCCCTTCTTGGACGAGAGTCCATTCGCCCTTGCCTTCGACGAATCCACCAAAATACTGCAGGCGAATGCTGGTCATCGGTTCGATATTTTCTATGCGGCAACGAAAGGGGCGGCCACCGTAAGGACGAATCTGCATTTCGGCGCCGAGCACATCGCTTGGGGAAGAAAGAACCCGAAGTCCTAACGACCGAGGCCACCATCGTGGATATTGATCGACATCGATCAGTACCTTCCAGACTTCAGAGATGGGAGCTTCGATCACGATGGAATCGACAGCATGGATCGGTGTTGTAGTCGTCATGAGGTTTGGATGAAATAAGTCAAGCAATGAATGACGGGATCAAGAGCACCGCTTAAGGTTGCAGCGCTCTACGAAGGCCAATGAACCTCATTGGGATGCAAGTGTTTCGGCGCGTCGTTTCAGCGATTTGGCTTCCTTGGCCAATAAGATCATAGTGATGGGGCGATACTTTGGTCCTACCCACCAACCCATGAGGCCTCGGAAGGAAAACTCTAAGGTAAGTTCGATGCTTCCCGATGAGGTTTTCTGCAGTATGTGGTCAGCGACAAGACGCACGCCTAGAGATTTGGCTCGCCAGGTAAATCGGTGTTGCGATTCGATTTCAGAAACAGTCCATGTCGTTGGTTGGATCTTCGGTTGGTGTAAGACGAATCGATGGCCTATGGCCAAATCCGATCCGTCGAGGGGCTCCACTTTGGAAACGGTGGGTAGCCATTGAGGCCATTCCGCAACTTGGGATAAGACGCTCCAGGTGACGTCGAGAGGAGCCTTGATTTCAATGGAGTGATGGTATGTGGGCATGGTTATCCTAGTAAGAGATCGAAGCACCAAATGAAAGCGGGGAGTTTAAAGACAACATCTTCGAGGACTCATGCCGCGACGGTAAGTCCTTCTGGCGCTGATGGGGTTCTATTAAATCAAGAACCGCGTTGCCGGTTGAAATGAGATTTTCCCGCTTTCATCACCACAAACCATGCAATCCAATACCCCCGGCAGGATTCGAACCTGCGACCTCAGCTTTAGGAAAGCCGCGCTCTATCCAACTGAGCTACGAGGGCACGATGTAGAGAGCGACCTTGCCGTCGACTCGATGCATCGATCGAAAAACCGCAACCAACTCGCTTATCCGCAAACGGTGTGGGTTTCTTCGAAGAAACTCCATTTTGTGCGATTTTGTTATCGATGTCGAGTCATGCTGGCAGGAGCGGCTTTTCCCTCGAAAAACGTGCGTAAAAGATGTCGCTTAGGGCGATCGGGGATTTCTGCATGGCAACGGCTGGGAATGGGGCGGATAGGTCCCTAGTGGAATAAGAATGTGTTTGCCAAAATAAGAGCATGGCGTGACGAACGTCGATTTTATGCACTAGCCCTGCTGCGCATTTTCTGGTTCTTACCCTTTATACACAACGGCCGAGACTGCAAGCGTGGATGAACTGCGAGCCACTTATCGAATTCTAGATGCCAATGCCAATCGCGCTTCGGAAGGAATGCGAACACTCGAAGAAATCGCCAGGATGGTCTTGAATCATCCCACCTTGTCTCAACGGTTCAAGGAGCTACGCCACGATCTGCAGAGCAGTATCGGATTATTCGATGCGACTCTCCTCTTGGAGGCTCGCAATACGGCCGAGGATGTTGGAACGTCGATCGATACGGTTCAAGAATGGAAGCGAAACGGAATGATGGAAGTGGCTCAAGCTGCTTCGGGTCGGCTTCAACAGTCGTTGCGATGTTTGGAAGAGTTTTCCAAGTTGATCGATGTGGAAGTGTCGCATCGATTTTCACGCATTCGATATCTTACTTACGACCTTTGCGCGGAAACAGTTCTGGTTCTTGGGCAGAGTTTGAATCCAACAAAAAAGAACGTACCAGATTGGGCACGATTGTATCTGTTGGTCGATTGCAAGCTGCCTATCGATACCTTTGAAACTCGACTGGCGGCCGTTTGTAGGTCTGGGGTGGATATCGTTCAGATACGCGATAAGTCCATCGATGATCGCACCCTATTAGCTTATGCTCAACGAGCAAAATCAGTGGTCGATGCATTGGGGAAATTTCTCGTCATCAACGATCGCGTGGATATCGCCATGATGGTGAAGGCTCATGGGGTTCATGTGGGGCAGGAGGATCTCCCGTTCGACGAAGTGTATCGAATCGTGGGCCATTCCATGTGGATCGGAGTGTCAACGCACGATTTGGAGCAAGCGAGAGAAGCGGTGAATGCGGGGGCAAGCTATATCGGATGTGGACCCACCTTTCCTTCCTCTACCAAATCCTTTCAAGATTTTGCAGGAACGGATTTCCTACGAGCGGTGCATGAGCAATTCGATGTACCTGCGTTTGCGATTGGAGGAATTCATCGCGAAAATCTTGAGATGGTACTGCGAACTGGATTCTATCGCGTCGCTTTGCAGCAAGCCATCTGGAACGCGGACGATCCGGCAGAAGCTGCTTGCGGCCTTGCGAAGTCGCTGCAGCAACATTGAGTCTCCCTAGATTGCGATTGCTGCAACCCTATCGCGGTTTCGCGGTCGCGTTCCGCGAGTAATTATCGGGAATATTCGTCCTTCCTAAGGGTGTGCAAACCGATTTGATGACGGCGATCGTTTCTAAGAAGATTGGACAAATCCCCCCGCAGGATTGCGTCATTTTGTCCAAAACGTTTTCTTGACCGGTGTGCCTGTTCAATTGCCTCCCGTGTTGGTGCAAGATTCTATCGATACCGCCAGGAATATCCTATCATTGGAAGAAGCTGAGCGATTGGGTTAAGCGATCGTTTTGGGATAGAGGTCGGCGCCCAATCGCTTTCAAGGGAAAGAGGGTTTTCTATGCAGGTGCTGTTTCCGTGTCCATCGTGTCACAAGATGCTTCAGCCTCCTTTGCAAGCATCCGGAAGTGCCAAGCTTCGATGCCCTCTGTGTCAGCATGAAATCGTTGCTTACGATCTCGTGCAAGGGGCTCATCGAGCTTGGATGGTGATCGAGGATCCAGGTGGAGAGGATCTCTTTGCCGATTTTCAGACTCGCCCTGTCGAGGAATCACCAGCACATCATGGGCTTGGTCTTCATGGAGACCGTCATGAATCGCATCCACGGCACCATGTTTCGCCCTATCCCGTATCGATTGACGATTCCGTAACTTCGCACGACGGCGAACTCAAGTTAGCACCCGAAGATGCTCACGCTCCTGAGGCTGCCGAAGAAGAACATGGAAAGCCAATCCAATGGGAAAAATTCAAGCCGATCACGCATGAAGAATTCCAGCGACGACGTCGTGCAGCCAAGTCGCCTATCGCAAGTGTTTTGCAGGTGGTGTTGGGTGGCTTTGCGGCCATTCCCGTATCGTTGTTGATTCTTTGGTATGGATTCGGCAAGGATGTTGCTGACGCGGGACCAACCGTCGCCGAATATGTTCCTTGGATCGTGCCACAGAAGTTTCATCGAAATCGGCCTTCGAAAGTTGATCGCGATTTTACAACATGGGATCAGGGAGACTTTCCCAATCTTTCGAAGTTTGATGTCGAACCATCGGAGCCCAAACAGAACGAGCCAACGGAATCGTCTCAGCCGAAGGGAAAGAGTGAATCTGTCGAATCTCCTGCGAAGACAGCACCCAGCATCGTGACGCCTCCCAAAACTCCCGATGACAAGACCGCAGTGCTCGAGAAACAAGAGAGCGATAAGCCGATGGTCGGTGACAAGAAAGCAGCGAATGCAGAAGTATCTGTTTTGCCTCCGCCCGAAGATGCCGTTGGTGCACCTCCGAAGTTACCCTTCGCCTCGGCATTGGATCAGTGGGAGAATGCCAAGGCGGCCGTCGTTGATTACCAAGGGGATTCGAGTGAAATCAAAAAGTCATTGAATAGTGCATACGTCTTGGCTGCCATGGAAGTGGCGCGTCAAAGATCCGCGCTTCGATTTCCGCAAGATCGCGTTTGGATTGAGAAGTGCCATCAACTC
The DNA here is from genome assembly GCA_046349875.1 of Pirellulales bacterium. GTDB lineage: Bacteria > Planctomycetota > Planctomycetia > Pirellulales > Pirellulaceae > JAXMBN01. The sequence continues at coordinate 71,140 of JAXMBN010000029.1, read as the reverse complement.
TTGCAAGAGCATGCTCGGGATGCCGCAGCGGTCAAGTTGATCGGTGTTGGTGGACCGATTAAGTCGGAAGGAACCGATGGTAGCGGAATCGCATTAGTGATCGATGTCCAGTCGGTATCATCCGAAGACGGAAAGCTCGTCATTCAAGCGAAAGATCCCCTCAAGATACGCGATCGCCAATGGGTTTTAGAGCGATCCTTGGGATTAGGTGAATCCGAATCCAAGATCGGTAGTCGATATGATGTTGGCAAAGTGATGGTATTGGGCGTTTTGTCGGTGACGGATGCCGAGGCCAAGATCATCCTATTGGATGAGGTGCCTTCGATAGGATCCAGTGGATCGGATCGCCCTTAGTTCGAAAGCCCTTTTGCGACGAGAGATTACTCGGGGCGAGCATTCATTCTGGCTAAACGCGCGCTAATTGGACGTCGAAGCCTGAAGAGCTTCTTTCGTTCCGCGGAGGGTTGATCAGTTTCAGATGGCTCTTTCACAGCGGGTGTCGAGGGTGCATCCAGCGTTACCTCGGGGGCGCCATCGATGAAGTCACGAATCAATTCGCGGTTGATGCGAAGCTCGATCTCAGTGAGTTGTGGGCCTTCGTCTTTGCAAACGAAGGTGTAGGCTACCCCTTCGCGTCCCATGCGACCTGTGCGACCAACGCGATGGACATAGTCGTCACAATCTTGAGGAATGTCGAAGTTGATGATGTGAGAAATGGTCGACACGTCGATGCCTCGACCAACCACATCCGTCGCCACAAGCAATTGAATCTTGTTGGCTCGCAAATTCTGAAATACTCGATCGCGTTGGGGTTGAGTCATGTTGCCATGAATCGTTTCTAGTTTCATTTTCCCAAGCACGGGATCGCCGGCAAATTCCTTTTCGAGTCGGCGGTGTAACTTGGCTGTCCCAATTTTGGTACGGCAGAAAATGATGGCTTGCGGCGGTACTTCACGGCGAAGCAGTTTGATCAACAGATCCACTTTTTCATGGCGATCGACGTAGATATAGTGTTGCTCAATGGTCTCTACCGAAACGTCGCGTTTGGAGCAATCGATGCGAACGGGTTCGAAGAGGTAGCGATCGGCAAGGCTACGTATTTCAGGAGCCAAGGTAGCACTGAGCAGCAAAGTCTGCCGTTCTTCAGGGCACTTGCGAAGGATGCGTTCGATATCCGGACGGAACCCGATGTCCAACATGCGGTCGGCTTCGTCGAGTACCACGCACCAGATGTTTCCTAGTTTGAGCGTTCCTCGCTGAATGTGATCGAGCACGCGGCCTGGCGTGCCAACAACGATTTGGACACCATTTTTCAAGGACCGCAACTGTTGGTGCATTTGTTTTCCACCGCACAATACGACGGCTTCGGTGGGGCAGCCATGCGCCAATCGAAGAATCTCGCCATGCACTTGCGTTGCAAGTTCACGCGTCGGGACCAAGATGATGGCTTGAGGTAGCGGGTTTTCTGAAAGGGGATCGAGCTGTTCCAGGATTGGAATGGCGAATGAAGCAGTCTTTCCCGTACCGGTTCGAGCTTGTCCGATGACATCGAAGCCATCGAGAGCCGGGGGAATGAGCGCAGCTTGGATAGGGCTGGGTTTGGTATAACCGACCTTCTTTAGGGCTCGCAGCATCACTTTCGAGAGGCCCAGCTGCGAGAAACTTTCGACGGGAGCAGCTTCCATGGAAGTAGGGATTGAGAAAATCCTTGTGCAAATAGAGAGATCAATCGGCTGAATCGAACATCGGAGGAGGGATATGGCGAGACGTCTCGAAATAGGCATATCCGATTCAGACGCCCCTACGGTATCTTGGCAGAGCGGCTTGGTCAATCTTCGATGCCTGGATTCGGCACAAAAGGTTCGCCAGCAGCATAAAAACTGGCTCGATGCAATCCCGGGGACCGATCACCTGGGCAACATCGAGCTAGAGCTGGAAATCTAGGGGAGCTTTCGGAAGATTGTGTTTGCCCATGGAGGTCCCCGATCCATGGAATTGTCGCGAGTCCCATATGAGCCTTTCTGAACCCACATTTGAGTACGACCCTACCGCAGATACTTGGGTAGAACCCATGATGGAATGGGTAGCTGGAATCGAAGAATGGGAGAGCTACTCCCAAGAGGAACAGGCTCGAAGGCTTCGTGATCCAGCGGAGTGGTCTTGGGTCTTTCCTCTCGCCGAACAGCTAATCGCATATCTTCGGAAAACACCGCAGGCCGCCACGCCGGAATCCGACGCTTTGCATGGGCGACTCCAAACGATTCTGCCTCGCATTGCTTCATGGTACTTGAAGCTATTGTTTGATTCGGCCGAATCGCAAGATGCTTCGATCGATCTCTTGGTGGCCGAGCAATCCGCACGTTTGTATCAGTCGATCTACGTTCGCAAGTGCATCGCTGCAGAGGGGGCTCTGCTTCAATGCTTATCATGGAATCGCAACGAACACGCCATCAAGTTACTAGTAGAGGTTTTGCTCAAGTTGCCACCGCATGATTGGTCGGGAACGGCGTTGGCAATCAGTCCCTTGATGCGATCGACCGCTTGGAAGATCGATTGGGTCTTTCCGAAGCTTCTGGAAGGATTGCATCACTCAACAACCGTCTCTCCTTTTCTCGATCTTGGAAACTATGTTGTACGATCGAAGATGGCAACCGAACACCCCATGAAAAGCATGCAAGCTAGCTTGCTGCAATTGCTAGGTGGAGTGGTGGCTCGCATGGGTGTGATGGAGGAAGATCCTCGGAAGTTTGGTGAGAGTGTCGAAGCGATTCAACATGTGCTGAATGAATCGGTGGCGCTCTGTGTATCCGCTTGCGATGCCGTTGGGCTCATGGGAGATCAAGCTGCTATTCCCAAATTGAATCAAGCCATGCAACTCCGTCATCGTCGCGTGCAAGTGGAAGCTGCTGCGGCATTGGCACGATTGGGCGATGAAGCAGGCAAGAAGGCTTTATTAGATTTTGCCAAGGATCATGCAACCAGATTGCGCGTACTTCAGTATTGCCGCGAATTGGGACTCGAAGATCAAGTGGAAGAGTCTTGGAAAAGTCCTGTGGCCGTTGCCGAGTCCGAGCTTTCCATTTGGCTCAGCCAGCCGACGCAAATGAGTCTTCCACCAACAGATATCGAATTGATTTGCCAACAGACCTTGTATTGGCCAGGTTTTGAAGATCCTCAAGAGTGCTATTTGTTCCGATATAGTTATCGGTTTCCCGATTGCGAGTTCAGCAACATCGGTATGGCGGGGCCGATTGTCCATTCGTTTGCAGCCGATTTGGGAGACCTATCAGAAGAAGATATCTTTGCAGCGTTTGCTGGTTGGTGTGCCGAGCATCATGACATCTATGAGGTCGAATCGTTTCACTTCAACAGCGCGCAGGATGCGGAAGCTCGCAAAATGGAAACCTATCTACGCCAAGAAGGCTATGACGATATTCGGCCTTTGTTCTTGGGCTTCTTTGTTGGCGAGCGAGCCCTCGTAGCAAGTGCTCATAAGGGAGAGGTTGCCGGAACCGTTGTCACGGACGGTCTCGAGATCGTGTGGTTTCCGGAGAAGCGGTCGACGCGACCCTTGCGACCGGAAGATGTTTATTCGATCTACAAAGGTCGCAAGATATTGCGAACCTTTAACTAGTCGGTTTGACGTTTTGCTTCTGAATAGTGGACCTTCGCATCGCTTTCTTCCATAACCCGAACGTCAGCAAGGGACGACCTATTTCTTAACCCGACGCGTCAGCGAGGGATGTCTCAGACTGCGAAAATCGGTCCCTCGCTTACGCTTCGGGTTGTGATTATCCTCTCAAACGCGACTTCAAAAGAAACGCAACGGTTTGTCAAAAAACTCAATCGCAACCTCTAAAAATAACGATTCGGGTTGTGAAGTGAAAGGTTCCTTGCTGAGGCTCCGACGATTCGATAGAGGTCAATTGGCACGGATGTTGCATCGTCTTAAATATGTCTTCGGCAGCCGGCTGTCAGAATGACAGGAATTCAAATTGACAGTGTTCGTTTCCAAGAATCGATGGACGCCAGCGAATACGTTTTGGTGGCTGGTGTCGTTCTCAGAAAGGATGGCAGTCTTATGAAAAATTCACATTCTGTACCTCGCAATCTTCCGATCAACGAATGGGCCAATGAAGTCGAGCAGATCTTCGACCGATTTTTGGGCAAACCATTGACCAATGCGTCGGTGTTTGGAAAAGAAGGATTCAATCCATCGCTCGATATCTCCGAATCGGAGAAAGAGTATTTGGTGCACGTGGATCTGCCGGGTGTGAAGAGCGAAGACGTGAAGCTAGAGATTCATGATGATCGCCTCACCATCAGCGGTAAGCGCGAACTCGTTCATAAAGAAGAAGGGAAGAATTTTCATCGCGTGGAGCGTAGCAGTGGTGAATTCTTCCGATCTGTCTTGCTTCCCAACACGGTGGATCATGACAAGATCGTTGCCGATTTTAAAGATGGCGTGTTGGAAGTGCGTCTTCCAAAGGTGATGAAGACGCAGCCGAAGAAGATCACGATCAATAGTGGAACAGCCTCTGATTGATCGATTGGCTTTCTGAAGAGTGATTTCTTGGAGAACCACCGGTTCGAGTTTGGCTCGAACGCGGTGGTTTCTTTTTTGAAAGACGGTGCCGACAAGCTAAATGCCTTGTTCGTGTTTATCGAAGGTGAATTGTGGTACCATGGAGCGTGCGACGTCGACAGGTCATCGATGTCATGTTGGTCTTCCGACGATTCCTCCTTGGAGGCTCTCCGTGATCGCGTCAAGGCAATCTTTTTATGGCTCGGTTCTTCAGGTCCTATTGATCGTTGTCATCATGATTTCCAGTCCCTGTTTTGCGCAGCCATCACCGAATGGAAAGTTGATGCTCTTTGGTGGAGCGGAACGGGATAACAATCAGCTGTTGTGGGAAGAGTTTGTTCGAGTCTGTGGAGGTAAAGGAGCAAAAGTTGCCATTTTTCCCACGGCGAGTACATATCCTGAACGCACGGGATCGCTCTTTCACAAGCATATGACCGATTTGGGATTGGATCCTTTCATTGTGCCGCTTGGCGAGAAGTGGCCAGGATGCGATGTGGCAGCGATGGTTCAGGATGCAAGTTTGGTTTCGCGCATTGAAAAGGCCGATGCGGTTTTTTTGGCAGGAGGTGAACAACTACGCTACCGCCGCGCTTTCGTGAATGAACAGGGCGAGACACCCATGCTTCGCGCGATTCGAAGTGTCTACCAACGAGGCGGCGCCATTGCAGGAACGAGCGCTGGCACTGCGGTGATGAGCCGTATTATGTTCATCGATGCCGAAAAGATCTTGCCCGTTCTGGTGAACGGAGCTCATATGGGCAAACAAGTTGATCACGGTCTTGGTTTATTGCCACACGATTGGTTTGTTGATCAACATTTCTTAACGCGTGGACGATTTGGTCGGACATTGGTCGCCATGCAAACCTATGATTTTGCCATGGGATTGGGAATCGACGAAGATAGCGCCATCGTTCTGGACCACGAAAAGAAGCTCAAAGTGATGGGCTATCGGGGAGCGGTGATCGTTGATGCTCGCCAAGCTACTCGCGACTCCAGCGAACCGCGATTCCATTGGAAAGGGTTGCGGTTGAGTTTCTTGAGTCATGGCGATGAGTTTGATCTAAGCACGATGCAGTCGATCCCAGGCCCCGACAAAAGGGACGAAGATCGCATCGATCCCAGATCAAAGACCTTTAAGCCCTACTATCTCTTGAAGCAATTTTACAACGATATCTTTGCCAATACGCAACTTCTTGATTTGATGTATAAGCTTGTCGATTCGCCTCATAACGAAGCGATAGGATTGGCTTTTGATGGTGAGTCTGCAAGAAAAGGGAATACGCCAGGATTCGAGTTTCGGTTTTATCGTGGAGAAGATACGGTAAGCTGGGATGCGCCCGTTGCCAAAGGAGATCCGAATACGGTTCTCAATGTATATCTTGACATTCGCCCAATGGAAGTGATTGGGCCTCTGTATTCGATTTCGAAAGAGTAGTCGTCAGGACTAATTCTATATCTCCTGACGAAGGATACGATTCAACGAGCTGACGATGGACTATGTGGAGCTACACTGCAAAACCAACTTCTCATTCCTGGAAGGGGCATCGCATGCAGATGAGCTCATCGAACAGGCTGCAAATTACGGTTATCGAGGTCTCGCGGTAACCGATCGCAATACACTTGCGGGTGTGGTGCGAGGGCATACGGCTGCACGGGATTGGAACAAAGAGGCCGCGGGCAAGTTGCAATACATCGTTGGATGCGAACTTCATCCGATCGATGGCCCGCCGCTGGTCGTGTGGCCTACTGATCGCTTGGCATATGGTCGCTTGTGCCGACTCCTTTCGATTGGACGGCTTCGATGCGAGAAAGGTGCCTGTCGCATTACCTGGGACGATATCGCCAAGTATTCCGAAGGTATGTTGGCAGGCCTTTTGCTTCGATTTCCCAATGAGGATGGAATGACGCAGGCTTTGCATCGACATGCCATGGATGAGGCATTTGAAGAGACAAATTGGGAAGACCAAGGCTCGTTGATCGGTTCGGAAGAATTCGTTTCCGAGAAAGGGGATGATGAAGCTACAAGCCCATTAGAGCTCTTTCCATCGACGGGGCAACATGCTTGGCCCTCTCTAGAATTTGATGCCTCGGACGATGAGGGATGGGAGCAATGGATGCATGCCTTTCGCGAAGTGTGGGGGGATCGCGGCTATCTTCTTACATCGCTGCACCGAGGAGTCGATGACCAGGCCAAGTTGCATCGACTGGCGTCGCTTTCAAAACGAAGTCGAGTCCCTCTCTTAGCATCGGGGGATGTACTCTATCATCATCCAGAACGATCGATTCTTCATGACTGCTTGCAGGCGATTGCGGCCGGTGGAACGATCGATGCTATACGTGAGCAGAGGTTAGCCAACGCGCAGCACGGAATACGATCGCGAAAGGAGATCGGAGAGATCTATCGCGACTATCCCGATGCGATCGCAAGGACGAATGAAGTTGCGGACCGCATTTGTTTCTCCCTGGATGAATTGCGGTTTGAGTATCCAATCGAGCTTGCCCCTGAGGGAATGCGGCCCATCGATTATTTGAAGCAATTGACCTGGAAGGGGGCGAAGCAAAGGTATTCGAATCAAGTTCCTGCCAAGGTTATCGATCTCTTGCGACATGAGATTCAATTGATCGAGGAATTGCAGTACGAGGACTATTTTTTGACCGTTTGGGACTTGGTTCGATTTGCGAGGTCTCGCGATATTCTGTGCCAAGGGCGAGGATCAGCTGCCAATAGCATCGTCTGTTTTTGTTTAGGGGTGACGAGCGTCGATCCGGCCCAGATGGATCTATTGTTCGAGCGGTTTATTAGCAAGGAGCGTAATGAAGCTCCCGATATCGATGTCGACTTTGAACATCAACGACGCGAGGAGGTTCTGCAGTATATCTATCAGAAATATGGTCGGACACGAGCGGCAATGACGGCCACGGTCATCACCTATCGCATCCGATCGGCCGTACGCGAATGCGGTAAGGCCCTCGGTATTTCGCTTGATCGCATCGACGCACTGTCGAAAATTCTTGATGGAAGATCGAGTGATGATGGATTGGCGGAGCGCTGCCTCAAGGTTGGTTTAGCCCCAACTTCCGAGCTTGGAAAACGTTTTCTTTACTTGGTAGAGCATCTTGTTGGATTCCCCAGGCACTTGTCGCAGCATGTAGGTGGAATGGTGATGACACAAGGCCCCATTTGCGAGCTTTGTCCAGTCGAGAATGCAGCGATGGAAGGGAGAACGGTGATCCAATGGGACAAAAACGATTTGGATGATCTCGGTATTCTCAAGGTGGATTGTTTGTCGCTCGGAATGCTTTCGGCTATACGTCGAAGCTTCCACTTGATTGAACACCATTATGGGAGAACGTTGACACTTGCCACGGTTCCTCAAGAGGATCCACAGGTCTACGATCAAATTTGCAAAGCCGATACGGTGGGTGTGTTTCAGATCGAGAGCCGTGCGCAGATGAGTATGCTTCCTCGATTGAAGCCACGTACGTTTTATGATCTGGTAATCGAAGTGGCCATCGTTCGACCTGGACCCATTCAAGGCCAGATGGTTCATCCGTATCTTAAAGCTCGTCAGACGGGAGTGCAGCCCTCCTATCCAACCGATGCGATTCGCCAGGTACTCGAGAAGACGATGGGGGTACCCATTTTCCAGGAGCAAGCGATGCGGTTGGCGGTGGTTGCGGCGGGATTCACGCCGGGTGAAGCCGATCAATTGCGCCGAGCCATGGCGGCCTTTCGCAGGCCAGGGATCATCGATCAGTTTCGTACCAAACTGATTCTTGGAATGAAAGCCAATGGGCTGGATGAGACATTTGCCGAACGCGTGTTTACACAGATCCGAGGTTTCGGCGAGTATGGCTTCCCCGAGTCGCATGCGGCCAGCTTTGCGCTCCTCGTTTATGTTTCGGCCTATATCAAGCACTACTATCCTGCTGCCTTTTGTGCTTCGATCTTGAATAGTCTCCCCATGGGGTTCTACGGACCGTCTCAGTTGATTCAAGATGCGCAGCGTCATGGAGTCGAAGTACGGGCAGTCGATGTGAATCGTAGCGATTGGGAATCGACTTTGGAGCCCGTTTCCAAAAGTGTAGCCCCATCGAAGTCGTTCGCTCATGGTTCGGATTCTTCGAACGCAACAGCGCTGCGATTGGGGTTGCATCGCGTGCGAGGCTTGCCTGAGTCTGTGGGGCAAACCATTGTCGATGCACGAATATATGGAGGTCCCTATCGCGATCAGTCTGATTTGGTTCGTCGGACTCAACTTGGGCAAGCCATGATCGCCAAGTTGGCTGATTCGGGGGCACTGGATACGCTGAGTGGCAATCGACGAGCGGCTTTATGGCAATCGATGGCCCAAGAAAAAAAATCGTCCGCCGACTTTCGTTTGTTTGAGTTTGGTGGCGTCGATCAAGACGAAGATATCCCAGAAGCACTCAAGAAGATGAGTCCGATCGAAGAGGTGTATGCGGACTATCAAACGCTAGGCATTTCACTTCGAGGGCACCCGATGGATTTTTGCCGAAAGCAGCTCGACGCCATGCGGGTACTCAAAGCGGAAGATCTATCCACCATCGCAACGGGACGATTCGTTCGAGTTGCAGGGCTAGTCGTTTTGCGTCAGCGACCTTCGACGGCCAAGGGCATAACGTTTGTCACACTAGAAGATGAAACCGGATCGATCAATCTAGTGATTCGTCCGAACACGTGGAAAGAGTTCTACATGGTTTGCAAACAATCGAACGCGTGGTTGATCGATGGGATTTTAGAGAGCCGTGAAAATGTGATCCACGTCATCGTCGGACGTGTGCACGATCTCAGCGAAAAAGTCGCGGGGCTTAATATTCGCTCCCGCGACTTCAAATAGCTTGGAGGCACCTGTGGTGTCCAGCAACGCTGAGGTTATTTGAGAATCAAGAGCAGGTCATTGGTTTCGACTTGCATACCCGATTTAACCACCAGTTTCTCGATGACTCCGTCCCGTTCAGCGTTGATGGTTGTTTCCATCTTCATGGCTTCAAGCGATAGGAGTTTCTGGCCTTTCTTAACATGTTCGCCTGTTTTAACGGCAACGCCAATCACCATACCTGGCATGCTAGCTGGGATGTGGGTTGGGTCTGCAGGGTCGGCTTTGGTGTTGGCGACCGCCGTGGCTTTGAGCGACTTGTCGATTACCTCGATTTCACGCGGTTGGCCGTTGAGTTCAAAAAACACCGTTCGCGTTCCATCGGCTCGAGGCTGACCCACTGCGGTTAGCTTGATGATCAATCGCTTGCCAGGTTCGATATCCACTACGGTCTCTTCGCCAAGGGCAGGACCATAGAAGAACTCCGGTGTGGGTAAGAGACTGAGGTTGCCGTACTCTTTGGCATTCGCGATGAACTCATCAAATACTTTGGGATAGAGCAACGATGTGACGATATCTTGATCGGTTGCCGGTCGTGAAAGTTTGGGTTGCAAATCGAGAGCGGTTTTCTCGAAATCGGCGGGAGGAAGCTCTTCGCCGGGACGACATTTGACGGGGGCTTTATCCTTGAGAATGGCCTTTTCGACCGCAGGTGGAAAACCACCCGGTGGTTGGCCCATCATGCCGCCAACCAAATCCAAAACCGAAGCGGGATACGCGAGCTCGCGACGTCCTTGGATGATGTCCTCGCAACTCAGATCATTGGCAACCATGAACAGGGCCAGGTCACCCACCGCTTTCGACGTTGGGGTCACTTTGACGATGTCGCCCAAGAGTTCATTGACGAGAGCATAGACTTTGCAAATGCGTGGCCACTGATTGGCAAGTCCCAAAGCGTGGGCTTGTTGATACAAATTCGTGTATTGTCCACCGGGCATTTCGTGTTGATAGAGATCGCCACCTGCGATGAGAGGCTCGCTTTCGAAAGCGGTGTAGAATTCACGAACCGCCTTCCAATAGTCGGCCATCTGGGTCAACGCTTCGCTATCCAGGCCCGTATCTCGAGGGCTATTGCGAAGAGCCTCGACAAGTGTGTTGAGGTTTACTTGGGAGGTGCCACCCGAGAGCGGCGCCAAGGCTGCGTCTGCAATGGGAAGACCTTCTTCGGCCGCATTCAAAATGGAAGCGGCTTGGATTCCAGCGGTGTCGTGCGTGTGGAAGTGGATCGGAATCCCGATTTCCTGGCGCAGCGTTCGAACGAGTATTCTGGCTGCTGCAGGCTTACAAAGACCTGCCATATCTTTGATCGCCAAAAAATGTGCGCCCATCTTCTCAAGTTGCTTGGCGAGATCGACATAGTACTTGAGCGAGTACTTTTGGCGACGAGGGTCGAGAATATCGCCGGTGTAGCAGATGGCTGCTTCACAAACCATGCCAGACTCGATGACTGCGTCCATCGCGACGCGCATGTTGTCGGCCCAGTTGAGCGCATCGAAGACGCGGAAGACATCGATGCCCGCTTGAGCCGCTTCTTTTACGAATAGCTTGACGACGTTATCAGGATAGTTTGTGTATCCGACTGCGTTCGAAGCGCGAAGCAACATTTGAAACAAAATGTTGGGAACCTTTGACCGCATATCGGCCAAACGCTGCCAAGGATTTTCTTTGAGAAATCGCATCGCTGTATCAAAGGTAGCGCCCCCCCACATCTCCAGAGAAAAAAGCTGAGGCGCGAGATAAGCGTAGGCTTCCGCAATCCGAAGCATATCAAACGTTCGCAGACGAGTCGCAAGCAACGATTGGTGGGCATCACGCATAGTTGTATCGGTAAGCAAGAGAGACTTGCTTTCTTGTGCCCATTTGGCCAAGCCTTGCGGGCCCACGCGTTTAAGAATATCACGACTGCCTTCGGGGATTGGCTTCGTTCGATCGAACGGAGGAATCGGAGCAGGTTCACGTCGCACGTGTGCTTTGCCGGAGCTGGCGAGAACGTTTCCATTGACAACGGTATTGGCAAGATAGCTGAGAAGTTTTGTCGCGCGGTCTCGTCTTCGCGGGAATTCAAAGAGTTCCGGTGAAAGGTCAATCATGCGCGTGGTGGAATTGCCACTCAAAAACGTTGGATGGGTGATGAGGGCAATGAGGAACGGAATGTTGGTTTTGACTCCGCGAATCCGAAACTCTTGCAAGCATCGTTCCATCCGTGCTGAGGATTCAGCCAGTGTACGACCGCGAGCGGTGACTTTGACGAGCAGCGAATCATAAAAGGGATTCACTACCGCACCGCTAAAAGCGCTGCCCGCATCCAAGCGAATGCCCATACCGCCAGCACTTCGATAGTGGGTGATGCGGCCGTAGTCGGGACGAAACTGGTTGGTAGGATCTTCCGTGGTAACGCGGCATTGCATGGCAAAGCCATTGACCTGAACTCCCGATTGATCGGGTAACCCAACCGATTCGTCTCCGAGGCGATATCCTTTGCAAACCAAGATTTGAGCGCGAACGATATCGATTCCCGTTACTTCTTCCGTAACGGTATGTTCAACCTGAATGCGAGGATTGACTTCGATAAAGAAGAACTTACCACTTTCCGTATCGAGCAAGAACTCGACCGTACCGGCACAGCGATAATCGACTGCCTTGGCGATTGCGACGGCCGACTCGTGAAGTTGTTTAGCGATCTTTGAATCGAGATTGGGAGCTGGAGCGAGCTCCACGACTTTTTGGTGGCGACGTTGAACGGAACAATCACGTTCATGCAAATGAATGATGTTGCCATGCGCATCGCCGAGAACTTGAACTTCGATGTGTCGCGCTTTGCCAACGAGTTTTTCGAGAAAGACTTCGTCGCTACCAAATGCGTTCTTCGCTTCGCGCTGTGCCTGCTCTAAGGACGATGGAAGTTGAGCAGCGGAATCGACGATGCGCATTCCACGACCACCACCTCCCTTAGAGGCTTTAAGCATGATGGGGTAACCAAGCGACTTCGCACAGGAAAATGCTTCCTCAAGCGAACTAACGGCGTGGCTTGATCCTTCCAAGACGGGAACGCCAACCTGTTTGGCGATCGTTCGAGCAGCCACTTTGTCGCCAAGCTTTTGAAGCGCATGGACACTCGGTCCAATGAAAGTGATGCCCGCCTCTTCTAATGCGGCAGCAAAGTCAGCATTCTCTGATAGGAATCCGTAGCCGGGGTGAACGGCATCAACACCCGTTTCTTTGCAGAGTCGAACGATACCTTCGATATCGAGATACGATCGTATCGGTTCACCTGGTTTACCGATGGGATACGCTTCATCGGCCTTGAAACGATGCAACGCGAAGCGATCTTCGTGTGAATAGATCGCAACGGTTCGAATTCCTAACTCATGTGCACTACGAAATACGCGAGTTGCAATTTCACTGCGATTGGCAACGAGAAGCTTTTGGATGTTTTTCATGAATACTACTATTCGAGTCAGGTGGGAGTCTTGCTCAAGCAATGAGGCGGAAGCCTAAGGTTGTTTTGCCTTGTCGGTTTCTGCGTTTTGCTGTGAAGCGGATGAAGGAAAGAATATCCGATCCAGCGCAATTGCCAACGTCGAGACACTTGCTTCAACCGATATCACTTTACCTTCTCGATCCAATACGATGGAGGTAGGGAGAGAAGCGATTCCATGTTCCTTGACGAAGGGATGGGATTTGCCTTTCGTGCGGTCCCAAAGGACGGGCCATGAGACATTATTGTTTTTAATGAAGTCTTCCAGCGGCGGAAGCTGCTCGTCGAGCGAAAGGGTAATCACCTGCAATCCTTTCGAACGCAAGGCTTTTTGCAATCGCTGAAGGTGTGAGAATTCTTGCGTACTTGGTTTGCTCCATGTTGCCCACAGATACAGCACGGTAATGTTTCCGCGATAATCGGAAAGCTGAAATGGCTTGCCATCGAGCGTTGTGCCATCGAGTTTCAGTTCCAAGCCCGGCAAATCGAGACGGCGTTGGGATGCCTGCAAGTGATCGAGAATTTCGCTGAACTGAGGCTCTTTTTTATCTTCAAGTATTTTGCTCAATGCCGTGTAGGCCTCTTTGGCAACCTTGGTGTCGGCCATGTGTTCGAGGTTTTGACAAGCCAAGATTGCAATTTGAGCATCATGCAACGTCAGTTTTTCTTTGCCATCGAGATAGTCGCGAATTTTGGCAAAGGTTTGCAAGGCGGCTTCTTTTCCATCGTGCCCTAAAAGCATGACCGAACTGCTTAGATAGTCGAATTCCGCTTCCTTGTAGGCTGCCGAATCGCGATCATCCACTGACTTAAGCAGTTGTTGGGATGCGTCGCGAATCGTGCTTTGCATTGCAAGGAATTGTTGTGGAGAGTTTGGTTGCGATTGTTTGGCCTCCAAAATGCGCTGTCGCAGTTGCTCAACTGTGAGCGCAGAAGAATTGCCATTATTTTGAGACTGTGCCTGGACCATGGGTGTGGAGGCGAGGTTTGGCCACACCACCATGCTGAGCACGATGGAAATAAGATGGGGATGGGATGCCGGTTTCATGGCGCTAAACAGTAAAAAGAAAGGTGGGACAATTGCGTCAAAATGATTGTCGCATTGCGTTAAGGATTCGGGAAGGAACGGCAAGAGGTAGGCGAATTTGGTAAGAGATTACCTGCCATCCCGCAGAGGGGTTTGGTAGTCGGGGAGGATGGCGAGGGTCGCAACTGAGATCTAACGCCTGCGAGTGATTTTGGCGATCTGGACTGTTTTGGATATCATAAGGGTGTCGCGGAACTCAAATGTAGTCGACAATACAATCATCTTACCATTGCGTTGAGGTTGGAAAACCTAACCCAACGGTGTGAAGCCAAGGTTCTACCCATACTATCTGTCAGGATCGGGCGTGACTGATTGGTAGTTGGGTAGAACCATTTTTGGATTCACCCTCCCACCTTTTAGCCTACCTTTCGAATTCGGAGTTGAGACCTATGTTCGGCTCTAGGGATATTTCGCGACGTCAGTTGATGCAATCACTAGGATTGTCGGCGGCCACCCTCCCCTTTTTGAACAATCTACCGTGTTTGGGAGCACCGCAATCGACCAAGAAACGCATGGTCATTGTCTTCAGTCCCAATGGCGTGGTGCTGCCTGATTTTTGGCCAAAGACTTATGGCCGCGAGTTTGAGCTACAGCGTATTTTCAAACCGCTCGAGGCCTATCGCGAGCACATGATGGTGCTGCATGGGGTGTGCGATAAGATCCGCGGCGATGGCGATAACCACATGCGTGGGATCGGATGTTTGCTGACAGGGGTCGAACTATTTCCCGGTAATATTCAGGGAGGATCGCATACGCCAGCGGGTTGGGCGAGCGGCATATCGATCGACCAAGAGATCAAGAATTTTCTGCAAAGCCAGCCGGAGACACGCACTCGCTTTGGGTCTCTCGAATTTGGCGTTGGGGTTCCGAACCATGCGGACACTTGGACTCGCATGGTTTATTCAGGTCCGAACAAGCCGATTGCGCCGATCGATAGTCCTAAGCAGATGTTCGATCTTTTGTATGGAAGCAAGCAGAACGATGAGCTTGTAGGAAGTGTGCTGGATGCAGTTCAGCAAGATCTGAAGCGTTTAGAAGCGGTGGTTGGAACAGAAGATCGCCGGCTAATTGATGAGCATGTTCAAATGGTCCGAAGCATGGAAAAGGAGATAGAGGCGCGTCGATCGAGTTCCAACTTAGGGCATCCGGTACCTACGATAGATCGATCGATCGAAGATACGAACAACAACATTCCGCAAATCGCGAAGATGCAGATCGATCTCATGGTTTCTGCATTCTTGGCGGATTTCAATCGCATTGCGACGTTGCAGTTTACGAATTCTGTGGGGTCGGCTCGCATGCGTTGGCTTGGTATCGAAGAAAGCCACCATGAACTATCGCATGAACCAGACAGCAATGAGGAAGCTCAAGAGAAACTCGTGAAAATCAACCAGTGGTACGCTGAGCAAATCGCCTATCTCGTACAGCGTTTGGCCGAGATTCCCGAGCCTGGATCGACTGGCTCGATGTTGGACCATACCACGATCGTCTGGACCAATGAGCTGGGGAAAGGCAATAGCCATACCCTGGACAACATTCCGTTCGTTCTCATCGGAAAAGGCCTTGGTTTTTCGATGGGGCAAGCGATCGATTTTCCGAAGGTACCTCACAATCGCCTGCTTCTATCGTTAGCGCATGCGATGGGGCACGAAATCGTCTCCTTTGGCAATAAAGACTATTGCGGAGACGGTCCTTTGACAGGGTTGGTCTAGGGCCTCATTTGCTTAAGCAGACTGTTCACTAAAAAACCCGGGCTCGCGAAAGCGAGCCCGGGCCGTTTCGATTCTCGTAGGTCCAAAAAGGAGGTGTGCCTACGAGCGGAGTGATGGCTGTTCGCGACAGCCCGCCGGCGTCTTACGAAGCATCACCCCTATGGCCGGTACAACAAGATATCACCTAATCACCTCCTTTCAGCATTGGTTTCAAACGCAAAGCCCAGTTCAGCCAAGAAGCGGCTTCGCGTTCCGAATCAGACATGTTGCGTGCGTTCCGCAACCCGTCGCCTTCTATTTTACCTTCCGCGATTCTCTAAAAACAATAGCGCTTCCTTCATGAAAATGCTTCTTCTTATCGGTTGCTCGGATTTTGGTAGGGATTGGAACGAATCTTTGTTTGAAGCGAGCTACCTCCCTTGAGCTTTTGAACGCTGATGAGGATAACCAAGGCTTGCTATTTTGTCCCCGTGGTTTTGCATGCAAGCGAGATCGAGTGATGCACAAAGTCAAGATCTTCAAGAGTATCGAAAGCGAACTCGAAATTCTCGAACGAGAAGTCAATCAGTGGATTGAACAATCCAACGTGGATGTTGTTGCAATCACGGGCAATATTGCCAGCCAAACTCCGCGTGGGCCGGCTTCTTCCTTTAGCCAATCGGATGTCCTTGTTATCGTTCATTACAAGGTTTAGGGCTGAAACAGATTGATCGAAGTCGTCCGGGGCATGGGCGATCGTTGCTAATTCAATGAGAGAGTTATGGCGGTAAAAGTTCTCGTGCTGGGGGCGCATCCCGACGATGCGGAGGTGTTTGCTGGTGGCTTGCTTTCGCTTCATGCGGAACGTGGGGCGATTCTTCGCATCATCAGCGTTACGGATGGACGCAATGGGCACCAAAGCATGTCGGATGGTGAGCTCATTCAGCGCCGTCGCCGGGAGGCTGCAGAGGCTGGAAAGACGATTGGGGCGGACTACCGTACGTGGGATTTTCCCGATGGGAGTTTGCAGCCTACCATCGAAGTCCGCGAAAAGATCATTCGGGAAATCCGCGAGTTTCAGCCGGATCTGGTGTTAAGCCATCGGATTTTCGATTACCACCCGGACCATCGCGCGGTGGGGCAGGCCGTGCAGGATGCAAGCTATATGGTGACCGTTCCGAAGGTCGTTCCCCAAGTTCCCGCGTTGGCTCGCGATCCGATCGTAGCCATGATGGCAGATACGTTTACACGACCGTGCACTCTTCGGCCCGATGCTGTGGTGGATGTTTCTGGAAGGTTGGATGCCATCGCCACCATGTTGTCAAGGCACGAGTCGCAGGTGTTTGAATGGCTTCCCTATAACCAGGGAATTCTGGATAAAGTGCCTGCTGACCCGCAAGGACGATTGGAGTGGCTGAAGTCTTGGTTGATGGGCTTTGCCGCGGGGAGATTGCCTCTGTTTTGGAAAGCTGAATGGGGAGCCGTTCCCAAGATGATCGAGGCCTATGAAATTTCCGAATACGCTGGAAGGCTCTCCCCTGCTGATTTTGATAGGCTATTCCCGACGGCTCGCCGTGGAATCTAGCACTAAATCTTAGTGGGACGATTCTGGCTCGCTTTCTTGAAGCCGTAATTGCCATTGGCCAGCTTGTTGGTCGCTAGATTCTTCACCGATCCGAACGATGGTGAGCTTGAAGGTGCGATTGTCGAGTCGAAGGAGCGCCTCGACTAGATCGTTGTCCGATTGCATCCAGAGCAGTCTTCCTTGTTGCACGCGACGGATCATTCCTCGGTCTTGGGAAATGGGGCCGTCGTAATCGAGATAGTCTTTGCGGTGATCATGATTTGGAACCACGAGTGTGTTCATCTGGTCACTAAGTGGGGCTGCCAGGATCCATGACATTAGGAAGTCTTCTTTTTCGAGGAAGAGGTCGAAATGGGTAGGTCGGGCTTGGTGGGAAGGCATCTGGTGGAGAGAGACAGCGAAACGCTGGGGATACTTGAGAGATTCTAGGTCGGAAAACACGGAATTTACCTAATAATTGGAACTTCCCTGTGAGCATTTCATCCAATCTGCGTTCCAGTCTAGGCTGAGCCTACCATGGATTTTAGGACGAATGCAACGACGCTTGCATCGCTCGGAGAGTCATTTTTCCGGGAGAAAGCAAGGAAATCGGAGGAATGTCGAGGCGCGACGTCCTAGTTGGCGGGGTTTAGTCGGGCAGGAATGCCGGGATCGGGGATCCGTTCTCGGAAATTTGAATCGACATCGGTCCCAATTATAATCGACTTCGCCTGTCTATTTTGCCCAGGCTTCCTCGTCTTTCGAAACACCCTGTTTTCACAGCTTGTCTTTGTGAACGCATGTTCCGTTGGATGGGAGTCGGGTAGGACTCTTTTCGGTCCAAGAATATCGGCTTTGCTTCTCATTTTGCCAAAACACTGCTTCGAGGGTTGGTAATGGCCATCCGAAGACACCGCAACAACGTTTCCCCGTCCGCCATCTCTCCTGAACTGAAATCGCAGCGCGATCGATCTCGCCTCAAGTTGCGTCAGCATCTACTTGAGGTCTTAGAGAATCGACATCTCATGGCTGTGGGGCCGCAATTGATTGGCATTCAGCCAAACAATAGCGATCTCTTAGAAGCGGGAGATGTAAGGCAGGTTGCTCCACGTGAGCTTGTATTCCGCTTTGATGATTCGCAAGTCATTGATGCTTCGACGCTATCGGGAATTCGCATCAGTCGATCTGGAGGTGATGGTTCCTTTGGATTGGCGAGTGCAGAAAGCGACTTTGGAAGCGTAGGTCGCGTCAATATTCAGTTGACTGCCAAGTTGCCAGGTAACACCTACAGTGTGCAAGTGCAGCGAGCGAATTTGGGGGCTGGGGTCATGCCTGGCATCAACGTCGCAGGTGGACTCATTACGCTCACGTTGAATTCAAACGCAACCACGCCAACCACGGCGCGTCAGTTAGTCGACACCATCAACAATTCAGCCGCTTTGGCATCGGTGATTGGTGCTTCGATTCACGGTGGTCTTGAGACGGCCGTTCTGGGAACGATCAATCCTGCTTCGTATTCACCGATTGCAGTTACCGCCACCAATGACGTGGTTGTGACGCCGGGAGCTGTGCTCGTTGGCCAGAATCCAAATGAAAACGAAGTAACACTGCGATTTGCGGAAGCACTCTCGGATGACCAATATCGCATTGAGATTTTCGGGTTCGACGATCCGAGTCGTGGTATTCGTGGTTTGCGAAACGTCGGACCGACTGGAACACAAGGAAACTTGTTCCAACCCACGCAGGCAGGAACTCGCCAAGACACGATCGATTTCCGATTGGATCTCGGTGCTCAGGTAACTGCCGTCGTACCACAACCGGTGCAGCGGGTCGGTTCTCAGTTGCAGCAATTGCGTGATACGATCGTTGTCTATTTCGACAACGACAAGATGTTGGTTGAGAACGATGCGTTTGGACAACCCAAGCCGGGTTCGGTTGAGAATCCACAGTTTTATCAATTGATTTACACCGATAACACCGTTCGCAATACCGACGACGTTTACTTCTTCCCGACCACGGTCACTTACAATGCGACTGCCAACACGGCGACGTTGAAGTTTGCTGGGGACATCAACGATCTAATGGGAAGTGGATCGGGTTTGGCCACGTATCGTCTGCGAATCGGGACTCGTGAATCCGCTCCCATTCGCCCAACGTACAGCGAAGCATCGGCAACCGTTATCAGTGATTTGAATACCAACGGACTAGCTCGCATCCGCTTTACGGCTCGCCAAGTTGGTGAAGCCGGCAACGGTATCCAAGTCGCGTTTGTGAAGTCCGCGACGCCAACCGCTTCTGTAAATGTCGTTGGAAATGTCATCACCATTGCGATGGTAGATGGTACGACAGCTCAGAATGTTATCGATTTGGTTCGTAACTCATCGGCTGCGACTGCATTGGTTAGCGTTCAGCTAGAACCAGATAGCATTGGTTCGACCGTTGTAGGCAATCGAAATCTTGCTTACTCGCCATTGACCTTGGTGGGACTCGGTAGCTCGTTCGATACCGCGATGGACTTGGGCCGCATTGGTTCATCGACCCAGCAGCAGACGAGTATCGTTCTTGGATCCTCGATCGACCCCGAAGCCTTTACCTTGGACCTTCAAGGCGCTACGGATGATCCAGGGCACCGTCAGTTGCCACAGAATGTTGTCAATAGCTTTGAAGACCATATCAATGGGAACTTCACTGCGGACAACACCAATGGCATTACAACCATCTACTACAATTTTGAAGGAATTTTTGGTCGCGATAATTCCAACAACCTGCTGGCCAACGCGATCAGTGACGTTCAGAAGCAACGCGCTCGTGAAGCACTGGCACTTTGGTCAAAGTATATCGGGGTCCAGTTTGTTGAAACATCGAACCTTGGTTTGACGATTGCAACGGGACCGTTGACTGGCGTGCGAACCACGACCCCTTCCACTCGCATTCAGTTGGAAAGCGGCCTCGGATTTGGTGTTCGCATCGATCCGACTTTCAATGATCCATTGATCGCATTGTCTGCGACCTACGTTTGGGATGACTCTTACGGTGAAAGCTATTTCCGCGCGATGGTAGCAGCCGTTGGCATGGTACTTGGACTCGAGCATGCAGGAGACCTTCCAGAAACGACGCTCATGCGTCTTGACCCAACGTTCATGGCTGGCAGCGGCACGCTCATCAATCAAAACGATGCGCAGTTGAATGCGAGCGACGAGAAGTACGAACCGATCTTCCCGGGCAACCAAGATATTATCCATGGTCAGTATTTGTACCGACCGGACGGATCTGACATTGATCTCTATCGATTCGAAGTGGACTTCGGAGGTGAGGACCGAGTCGGATTGTTGACCGCCGAGACCTATGCGCAACGACTGACGAACGCGTCAGCGCTCGATACCAATCTCCACCTCTACAAGCAAATTCAAGCACAAGCCGCAACCAGTTTTGGTGTTGGCGAGGCTTTGTCGCTTCGCTTTGAAGCTGTTCGACCTGGAGCGCAGGGCAATCAACTACAAGTTTTCTTCACGCAATCCAATCGCGGAACAAGCACTCCTGGCGTTTTGGTATTCCCCAATGCCATCAGTATCGATTTGAGCAACACTTCGGGGTCGGAAAGTACGGTGGCAGATGTCATCAGTGCCATCCAATCCTCGACCGCTGCGAGCAAATTGGTCAAGGTACAACTGGAGCGTGGACTGGCAACGACGAAGGTCGGTGCCAATGTTCTGACCCAGAATCCTGTTGTTCTTTCTGGCGGTAAGCTGGAGTTGATTTCGAAAAATGACAATTACTTTAGTCAAGATTCGGTCATCAATTTCGCGTTGGGAAGTGGTATCTATTTCATCGGTGTTAGCGCGAGCGGCAACGACGATTACAACGCGTCGATTCCTGGAACGGGATTTGGTGGTCATTCGCAAGGTGAGTACCAGCTGCGATTGAGCTTCCGAGCACAGGTCGATGTGACCGATACCATTCGCGACATTGCCACATCGACTGATCCTTCGGTTGGCTTCGATGGCGATGGCGATGGAATTGTTGGCGGAACTTATAACTTCTGGTTTGAAACGCGTCCGCTAGATCGCGTGTTGAGCTTCAATGCTGGCGGTAGTGCGTCTCTGGAAGGTCGAGTGGTCACCATCGTTGGTGCCAACGGAATCACTCGCGACTTCGAGTTCACCACGGACGCATCGATCGGTGCAGGTCGTGTTGCGATCAATTACACAGTCGGTAGTTCCCAAGGCCAATTAGCGAACGCGCTCGCATCGGCGATCAATGGTCGTCCGGAATTGGGTGTGTCTGCCATTGCGAACGGTGCTCGCTTGCGTTTGCAAGGAGAGCGATACGTTGTTGTCGATCCAAGTTTGACCTTGATCGATGTCGAAGGGAAAATGATTTTCGTTGATAAGTCGGCCGGACCAAGTGCCGATGGAAGTTTGGCTCACCCCTTCAATAACATATCGGGAACGGGAGTTCCCAATGCCTTTACGGCCGCTCACCCTGGCGACATCGTTCGAATCGTGGGCAACGGTGGTAATGACGGTGATATCACTACCATTGGCGACAACATCGCTTATGAGATCGGTGCTGGATTGTTGCCAGGCTCCGTGCTTTCCGATGGTCTGAACATGGAAGTGCCCAAGGGCGTAACCACGCAGATCGATGCCGGAGCGATTTTCAAGTTGCAACGTGCTCGCATTGGCGTAGGCAGCTCGAACCTCAATGTCGATCGATCGGGCGCCGCATTGCAAGTTTTGGGTGCCCCAGTTCTCTTGGACAATGCAGGGAATGTTCGCAAGCTTGCCAATGGAACCATCGCTGCGGGGAGCGTGTACTTTACTTCGTGGCTCGATGAAACGATCGGCCTCGATACCTATGCTCCACGAACGACTCCAGCACCAGGCAACTGGGGTGGAATTAGCTTCCGTCGGGACGTTGATGTGGATGCTGGACGAAGCGATTTGGAAGATGAAGGTATTTTCATTCGCTACGTGAACCATGCAGACATTCGTTATGGTGGTGGCAACGTATTGGTCGATTCGAACCAACAAACGGTCAACCCCATTGAAATGTTGGACACTCGTCCGACTGTGACCTTCAACAAGATCACTAGCAGTGCCAATGCCGCTTTGAGTGCGTTCCCCAACAGCTTTGAAGAAACCAACTTCAACGAGCCACGTTATCAAGTCAACGGCTCCTTCACGAGTGATTACGATCGCGTTGGACCAGACATTCGTCGCAACACCTTGTTGAATAACTCGATCAACGGTTTGTTCATTCGCGTCGATACTCCGGTCATTGGTACCACCGAGACCCTTACTGTTCCAGGACGGTTCGATGATATCGATGTCACGCACGTTTTGACGGAGAGTTTGATCGTCTCGGGACGTCCGGGTGGTGCATTGCTGGACACCTCCGTTCCTCCTTCCGACTTGGTTTCGACCGGTCCCAATGTTGGTGGAACATTGTTGCCCGGAACCTATAACTACAAGATTACCTTTGTAGATCAAAATGGTTACGAAAGCGTGCCATCCGATCCAACTGTTAGCCAAGTACTTTTGGCAAATCAAACAGCGATTTCGATTGCCGGTTTACCTGCTGCGACCGGTGAGTTCATCACACGACGACTCTATCGAAGCAACAATGTGGGGTCCGGCCCATATGAACTGGTTGCCAATCTCGATCGCGCATCTTCAACCTACTTGGATACGGGCGATCTCTTAGGTGGCACGATTACCCGAGATCGAGCCGATGTTTCGACCGTCATCGCTTCACGCGTGAATGGTGGAACGCTGGCGATCGGTAGCTACACCTATCGTGTGGTGATGGTTGATTCCGCAGGTCGCGAAGGTTTGGCATCGAATCCAACTTCGGCATTCTCGTTGACACCAGCTGGCTCGGTGCGACTGGATCAGCTTCCTTTGACGCTACCTGGTTATGTAGCACGTCGTATCTATCGAAGCGTCAACGGCGGTGCCTATGTTCGCGTCGCTGAGTTGTTGGATTCCAACGCCATCGGCCAAACGACATACATCGATAACGGAAGCACCTTGGGTGGTTCACTCTCCCCAGAGACACTCGGTGTGAAGCGACCTCGCATCAATGCTTCGTTGGTTATCGATCCAGGTACCGTTCTCAAGCTTGAGGCTTCTCGAATCGAAGCAACCTTTGGTGCGCACATCATTGCCGAAGGTACCGATGGATTGCCGATTGTCTTCACCAGCAAGCTGGATGATACCGTCGGCGCAGGTGGAACTTTTGATACCAATAACAGTGGAACCTCCAATGCTCCAGCTCCTCGCGACTGGGGAGGAATCTACATGGCACCCACCTCGACATTGAGTGTCGATTATGCTCGCTTTACATATGCGGGTGGTGTAACGCGATTGGATGGTACCTTCCGCGCCTTCAACACTATTGAATTGCAGCAAGCAGACGGCCGCATTGCTCACTCGGTGTTTGAAAACAATGCCGACGGCTTTGGTGGTCAAGGACCTGGAACGCGGTTCGGACGTTTGAGCAACTCGCAAGCGACCATCTTTGTTCGCGGTGCTCAGCCAACCATTGTCGACAACGTCTTCCGCAACAACGTCGGCAAGGCAATCACCATCGATGCCAATAGCATGGTGGACGATATTCAAGATGATGCAGGCCGACAGACGGGCGCTGCAGACATCAATACGGCTTACGGTGCCAACCGAGGTCCGTTGATTCGAAACAACCGTATGATCGGCAACTCGCTGAACGGTTTGGAAATCCGCGGTGATACCCTGACGACCGCAAGTGTTTGGGATGACACCGATATCGTGCACGTCTTGTACGATGGTATTTTCATTGAAAACATGCAGCACGAAGGTGGCTTGCGCCTTCAAAGCGCGCCGAACGAATCTTTGGTCGTCAAGTTTGATGGTTATGGATCGAACTTCAATCGCAACATGGGTGCAGGAATCACGACCAATGGTCAAATGACCGTTGCGGATGATCGCGTCGGCGGCACGTTGCATGTCCTTGGGCAGCCAGGATTCCCTGTTATCCTGACAAGTCTGAAGGACGATACGGTCGGAGCTGGTCTGCAACCTAATGGTGCACCTCAAACCGATACCAACAACGATGGAATTGGATCGATTCCTCAATCGGCCGACTGGCGCGGGATTTTGATCGATCAATACTCCAATGATCGCAATGTAGCCGCGATTCTGGAAACCGAGAGCTTTACGGCCGCAGCTCCTGGCCCCAATGGTCAAGTTGCTTCGGCTCAAGTGCTGGGAAGTTTGGCGCCGAATGCATCGGCCAGCAGCGAAAACCTTCGATTGGGATTCAGCGTGGAAGGTGTGTTGAGTCAGGCCGAAGACGTCGATGTCTACAGCTTCACCGCTGAAGCTGGCACGCAAATTTGGTTGGATGTCGACTACACCCGCACCAACTTAGACCTCGTCCTGGAATTGTTGGATGCTAATGGTGCTCTGTTGGCGCGAAGCGATGATAGCACTGCAGAAACGCAATTCCCATCGTTGCTGACGACTACTCCGTTGATCAATTCGTCCAATGTGAATCCACTCCCACTACGTACATCGGGCGTGCGAACCACGAGCGCGGGATTAGTGAAAGAGGACGGAACTGTCAATCCTAGTGATCCTGGCATGCGAGTGTTGTTGCCTGGAAATCCTGGAACGCGAAGCACCTTCTACTTCCGAGTTCGATCGGCCGGATCGGATATCACCGATATCAAGAGCGGCCTCAGCTCTGGATCCTATCAAGTTCAAGTTCGTTTGCGTGAACAGCAGGAATACGCTGGTTCAACCATCGATTTTGCCGACATTCGTTATGCAATGAATGGCGTCCACTTGGTCGGTATGCCTGATTCCTCACCATTGATCGGCGAAGCTTCCGAAGATGAAAGCGTTCGCAACGGAACGCAATTCGCGAACAACGGTACAGCAATTGGGCAAACGGCAGTTGGCAATCGTCCTCAATACATCGGCAATATTCTTGATACGGCCAAGGGGGCCATCAGCGTTGCCGGTAACTTGAGCTCGAACACCGATGTCGACTTCTATCAACTTCGGATTGAGCAGAAGGATCTTGTAGGCGGTCTCAACGGATTCGCCCCGGTGGTATTTGATATCGACTACGCAGATGGCCTGAATCGCCCTGATACTTCGATCAACATCTTTATTGAAGAGCAATCGCGCTTTGGAATTCAGTATCGCTTGATCTATTCGGGCGATGGTAGCAACATTGCAGATGATCAACGCAAGCCTTTGACTACGACCGATTTGTCTGACTTCTCGCGAGGCTCTGCTGGGACTCGCGATGGATACATCGGACCGATCGCCTTGGCTGAAGGCAACTATGTAATCGGTATTTCCTCGGCTGGCTATCAACCTCGAACCAAGATTCTTAATCCGTTCTCGGTGTCGCCAATCAACTCCATTCGACGTATTGTCGATACGACCTATGTGGCTGGGGCATCGACCTTCCAACCACCAGTCGTGACCAACTTCTTGCCGCAAACGAATGTAGGTGGCACGGGTGAATTGGTTTCTGCACCATTCAGCTTGGCTTCCTACTCGGCGGCCGACCTTCCTGCGGTGTACTTCAATTACACGCATGGTGGTGGGCAGTTTGAGATTTTCGTTCGCGATTCCGCTGGAACGGAGACACGAGTTGCCTCGACGCAGTTCCCAATCTCGAATCTCTCGGCTGGAACCAATTCTTATAAGATCCCGTTGGTGAATACGCTGTCGGGATGGAATTTCTCGAGTCAAGACAATCTTCGCTTGGTCTTCCGAAGCGTTGATCCGAACACCAATATCAACAGCCTGATCATTGGTTTTGGAGAACGTGGCGAGCAAATTGGTGCTGGTGACGAACCAGTCCTAATGAACGCAACGTTCTTGGGTATTAGCAGCATCTCGTCAACCCGCACCTTCTCCTTAGCAACTTATTTGGCGAGCGAGCAACCATCGGCTGTATTCAGCTACGAAGTTTTCAACGGCGAGCTCGACATCTTCTTGGTAGATCAATTTGGTTTCACTCGTCGCTTAGCTACCTCCGCAAACGACATTCAAGCCGGCGAAGTAGCCTTGGTGAAAGGTTCCCCACAACAAGGTCGCCTTGATCTTTCTCGTTGGGCCAATCAGCCAGGATTGCGATTGGAGTTCCGGACTCGTACCGACAACCCGACGCGAGTCAATGTTGGCGAAGTGACGATGGTCTTGGCGGACGGCTCGCGCATCAATTCCCGCGAACCCAACTCGACCTATGCGGAAGTGGCTGTTCCCTCCACGACCGTTCGAACTGGTCCTTACCAGTTGGAAGTTCGACTAGCCGAGACCTTCTTCCAGTCGACTGGTGCTGCAGCTCCGACTTTGACCAAGACTTGGGATACCAATGATCGGCTCGCGGAACAGATCAGCTTGATTGCACCGAGCGGTGCAAACGTCTCGGATGGTGATACCTTCGCTATCTCGGATGGAGGAACGCGAATCGTTTTTGAATTCTCAACCGACACGTCAGTGGGGTTGGGCAATGTCATCATTCGGTATACTGCGGCAGACCCTGCCTATCGAATCGCTCAGTTGATTCGCGATGCGATTAACAATCCGAGCGTACAGTCGCGATTGAAGGTAAGTGCTGCTTCCTCGGGTGGCATTGAAACAGGCACGACCAGTCGCGATACCCGAATTCACTTGTTTGGAAACGCAACGTTCCAATCGCTTCAGGTTGCCGTACCTGCGGGAACGATTCAGTCGCAAGTCCATTCTGGAAGTAGCGATGGCACTATCGCTCGTGATCAGAGTCAAATGCTGATCCAGAATAGCTTCATTCGGGAATCCCGCGACTATGGAATCTGGTCAGAACCAGCTCGTCGTTTGGCAGATCCACGTGATGCTGTTTCGTTCGCCGAAGCCCAGATCATGCAGTCCAAGCCGAACTTGGCTGGTACGCAGGCCGTTCGGAATTTGCTCGTTCCGAACGATAGTGTGACCGGTGGCTTGTTGCCAGGCTTGGTCATCCAGAACAACGTCCTCGAAGAAGGTGGTTTGGGCGGCATTCACATTCAAGGTGAAAGTCCAATCTGGGAGATTGCTCCACGAACCATTCCTTCCACCGACAATTCGTTGGCAACGAATGTGGCAAACACACACTTCGGCGGACTTGTGGACGATGGCGATTTGTTGATCGTCGATTCGGACCGCACGCGATTGAATTTCGAGTTTGAGGATATAGCTGGCGCTCCTACTGGTGGTCCGACTTTTGGAAGTGGGGTACCGCATGGAGATGGTTACGCAGCGAGCAGCTCACCCATTTGGTATCGTGATGATGCGGGGGCCACAATCTACCGTATTATCGGTACCAATTTGACAGCCATTGGTACAACGGCCCTCGAAACGATGATGGCCATGCGAGATTCGATTCTTGGATCGATCTTGGTTAGCAACGGTACTACGCAACAGATCACCGCCACGGTGGCCGAAAGCACACTTGGTCCAGTCGCTGGTATTTCCACCCAAACGATTTTTGGATACGCCAACTACTACAATCGACCTGCTCTTTACCTAGAGGGCGTGACGAGTGTTCAGACGGTGGATGTGGGTAACGGAAGTCCATTCACGATTCGTCGTTTGGACTTGGGTGAAGTACCTCAGCCGCACGCTCGATTGGTCAACAACACGATCGTCGGAACGGATGGACGTGTTTCCATCGACGGTACTGCTGCTCAGCAAGAGTCGAATGACACAATTGCAACAGCGACTCAGACTTGGCAAGGAACTTCGCACAATCCGCTTTCGTACACAACCAACGGAAGTATCGGCGACAATGCCACGCTTATCCGAAATCTGTCGCAAGACGTGGATATGTTCCAGTTCAAGCTTGGTGTCGGTGATCGCGTCTTGATCGACGTGGATGCAGCTGCCGGATCCGCCTTGGATGGATATCTACAGATCTTCGATAGCCGTGGTGTTCCGCAATCCTTCCGCAATACGGTCGGTGCGAGCGCTGCGTATAGCGATAACGAAGCGGCTCCTGGAGAGAACCAAAGCTTTGATCCGTATATCGACTTCACGGCAACGGTTCCCGGTGTTTACTACGCAGCTCTTAGCTCAGTTGGAAACACTTCCTTCGATCCGCTTAGCATGGCCAATCGAGGAACGGGTACAACCCGTGGAGCTTACTCCATCGATATCAGTGTTCGTCATCCACAGGAATTTACGATCACTGCTGAAGATGCAAGCCAATACAATCAAGGGGATACGTTCACGATCTTCCAGATTCCAGATATCATTGGCCAGGCAACGAGTGGTCGTACGTTTGAGTTCACCTTCACGGGTGGCGTTTCCAATCCTGGAAATATCCCGATCCGTTTGAATGCCAACTGGTATTTCCCTGATGTCGCTCGAGCGATTGCTAAGGCCATCAACGAAGGTCTCAATGGTCAACCGGCGTTGAGCAACACTCAAAATCTTCCAAACGGTACCTTTGGCAATGCTAGCCCGATACCTCCTGTCACCGCGGTTGCAATCAATGGTTTGGCTGGAATCATCGATGGCAATTTGAATAACGTCACCGGTGACTTGGCAACGGTGTTGGATCAGTTCTCGGCTGTTGATGAACTAGGGACAAACGCTCTGAGCTATCGCGAAATCGAACGCATCACGGGTGGTCCATTCCGTCAGGTCAACCAAGGTTTGCAACAGTTCACGCGACGCAATGATGGAAACCCTCCAACGCACGCGGGATTGGGAATTGGATGGGATCGCGGAGATACCAACCCGATTTCCAACACATCCCGCGGTGATGGAACGACGGAAAAGTTTGTGCTCGTGAAGAATGCCGCATTCATTCAGAGCAATGGTTCGATCATCGTTGACCCCGATGCTAACGCGAACAATAACTTGGATCAGGTGATTCCAGAAACCGGTATCTTGGCTTCGCGTGGTGCAAGTCCGACGATTCTGAACAACGTCTTCTTCAATATTCAGACGCCGATCATCAATGAAGAGTCGCGATACTTCCCATTGACCGGCGGTGTTGCACCTTACGGATCGAACAATCCCAATCTTCCTTCCAAGCCAGGTGAAGTAGTCGTTGGCGGTTCGATCTACCAATACTTTGAAACTCGTTCATCGCGAACTCGCTATGCAACGGGTATTGAGACAAGTCCAACCAACGTTCCCAACACGAGCCTGGACTTCAATACCATTGTGCCCAATGGTGTGAAGCTGTTCGTGAACGCACAAGGTAGCCAATACCTTCCTGCAGCTGGTTCGCCGATCATCGATAGTTCTATCGACTCGATGCCAGAACGTCCTCGCTTGGCTGCTGTAAAGGGTGCGGTGGGGATTCCTGTTTCACCAGTCTTGGCACCGGCCTATGACTTGGTTGGTCAGCTTCGTGTAGACGATCCGGATGTTGCGCCACCAGCTGGCCAAGGTCAAAACGTGTTCAAGGATCGTGGTGCATTGGATCGAGCCGATTTCGTAGGGCCTGCCGCGATTCTGTTGAATCCAATCGACAATGATGCATTGGGTATCGACCAAGATTCGGCAGACTCCGTGGTTCAGTTGAACTCGGGTGTCTATCCTGAATTCCGAATTCAATTGGCTGACGGAAATGAACCAGCCAATCCGTTCAAGGGTGTAGGTATCGACGATAGCTCGGTGACCAATTCGATCATTGTTGACCGTCGTCTCACCGGTGCTGCAGTGGTCGTCTTCGAAGATGGACGCGTTCTTCAAGAAGGCATCGACTATTCGTTCGCCTACAACGCGACTCGCGATGAGATCATCTTGACGCCTCTCGCTGGCGTTTGGAAGAACGATCGCGTCTATGAGATTTCGCTGAACAACAAAGATCGATTCGTGATCTCAGCACCAAGCGGCAACCAGATCAGCGATGGTGACGCCTTCACGATTACGGATTCTCAAGGTGGTTTAGTTCAGTTCGAGTTCGACAGTGGATATCGATTGCAGTTGCCGCAAGGTATCACCATTCAAGTTCCAATTGCCGGTGCGGGTGCAGGTGGTATTGTCGATGGTGACCGATTCACCATCGATGATGGAACCCGGAGCATTACCTTCGAAATGGATTTGAACAACAACTTCCTTGCTGGGAATGTTCCTGTTCCATTCGCTGTGGTGAATACTCGACAAGAGTTGGCACAACGCATTGCAAACGCCATCGCAGGTACCGCGCTGAACGTGACACCTCGCGTTCTCGCGGGCGGCGAAGTGTTCCTCGGGGCAGCTTTGGGTACCAAGGTTACAACTTCCTTCTCGCGATTGACGCAACCTGAGTCGACACTCGGATTGCAAGTTCCATCCTTGGGTGCGCGCCCCGGTGGTGTGACCGATGGGCAGGTGTTCTCGATCAGCGACGGTTTGACCACGGTCATCTTCGAAATCGACACCGACAACGTGTGGTCTCCAGCCAACAATCGCATCGATACTTCGTCGGCGATTACCGCCAACGACATTGCGACGTTGATCATTGCATCGATCAAGGCAAGTCCGCTCAAGATCACCCCGTCGCTCGTTGGAAACGACACGGTCTACCTGGGACTTTCATCCGTTGGCGGTGTTTCGGCACAAACGTCGCGATTGAATGTCGTGGGCGTATCGCGATCCATCGTGGATGGCCAGTCGTTCTCGATTACCCTTGGCGGTACAACCAAGGTGTTCGAATTCTCAACGGATGCCAACGTTCAACCGGGCAATATCCTCATTCCGTTCGCTATTCAGGACACGGAAGATGAGATCGGACTCCGCGTTGCGGGCGCTGTCTCTGCTGCCAATATCGGTATGACTCCTGTGCATGTTCGCGACGGCAATATAGCCTTGGGTGGAACACCACAGCATCAAGTTTCGGTTCTCAACGCACCGACAGTAGATCTGTTTGGTAAGCCGGGTGTTCAAACCAATTCGACTCTAGAAATTATTGGGTCCTTGGTTCTAAGAGTGCCAACGCGAGGTGGATTGGATCTTCCCGAGAATGGAACGTTCTCGATTACGAACAACAACCGAACGGTCACCTTCGAATTCGATGGGAACTTCAGTGGGCCATCGCTTCCGGGCAATGTGGTCATTCCTTTCTCGCTCAATAGTTCTGCCAACGATGTGGCCAACTTGATTGCGTCGGCGGTTACTTCAGCTGGATTGGGTATCAACGCATCCAACATCGGTGGAGGACGCGTCGATATCGGATTGCTGGCCGACAGCCAAGTTCGACTATTCGGATCGACTCTCACCAGCGAACGTGGCAATGTGGGAGACGGCGAATGGTTCTCCATCAACAATGGAACCACGACGGTGACCTTTGAGTTCGAGAATGTCAGCATCGGTAATGGCTTTGTATCTGGCCGGACACCGATTCTCTTCAGCAATAGCAGTACGCGAACTGATGTGATCACCGCCATGAAGGCTGCGATTGAGGCATCGAGTTTGGGATTGGCGACCCAGATCATCGGTTCCACAAGCCTTCGCTTGCTCGCCACACCAAGCTACACGATCGATACCACAAGTGCACCTAGCATTGATCATACCGGCGTGCCTGGTGGTGCGAATGCGATCGTCTTCTCGCAAGACATTACATTCTCGGCAGAGCAAGTAGCTCAGTCGATCGTTCAAGCCATTAACAACGCACAGAATACTTCGCTACAAGGCAAGATTCGGGGTGGCAATACGGTCTTTGTTGAGAATGCAGTATCGGTTTCTTCCGAAATCGCTAACTACTTCATTCGAGCCATCGAAGATTTGGCTGGAAATGACTTGAAGCCGAACCGTATCAACAATGAAACTCAGTTCACCATCCTGATGCCAGGGGTTGAATTGGATTACGGTGATGCTCCAGATCCAGTTTCTACAACGCAAGGTCGTTACCCAACGCTCAAGGATAATAACGGTGCACGTCACGTCGTGACGTCAACCGGTCCGATGTTGGGATCGGGAGTCGATTCGGATATCGATGGACGTCCGACGCCAGACGCCGACGGCGACTTGTTTGATGATGGAGTCATCTTCACTTCCTCGCGCAATCCAACGGGATTGTTCAACAAGCTTGTAACGACCGACATCACGGTCACAGCTTCGAGTGCGGGTTATGTCGACGGCTGGATCGACTTCAATGCCGACGGTGACTGGGACGATCCCAATGAGAAGATCATCGACAGCGTTCGATTCCTTCCCGGCGCTTTGACTCAGACCTTTGCGGTGACGATCCCAGCGTCCGCACCTGCTCCTTTGGGAGTGACTAAGTCGTTCGCACGATTCCGTGTAAGCTCGGCTGGTGGACTTCAGCCAACGGGACTCGCGGTGGACGGTGAAGTTCAAGATTACGCGGTGACATTGGTTCCTGGAACACCACCGGTCGCGGTTGATGATTCTTACGATATCAACGAAGACTCGTTGCCACTGGTGACCACCGATATCCTCGGCTTGGATACACCAAGCTTCCGCATCGACGACGGTGTGGCTGCTAACGATATTGATCCTGAAGGCGGACCGTACACCGTGACGCTTGTTTCAGGACCAACTCATGCAAGCAGCTTCTTGCTGAATCCTGATGGAACGTTCAGCTATACCCCTGCAGCTGATTTCTTCGGAACCGACACGTTTACCTATCGCATCAGCGATGGATTGTTGACCTCGAACAACATCGGAACAGCAACGATCGTGGTTCGCGAAGTGAACGATGCACCGATCGGTGGCAACGATTCGATCACGTTGAGTGAGGACGAAATCCTCAATATCAACGAATCGGTGCTGCTCGCCAATGACTTTGCAGGACCAAGCACCGAGTCGGGACAGACGATTCGCATTGCTGCGGTATCGCCAGTATCGGCGCAAGGTGGTTCGGTAAGTCTGGTTAATGGTGTGGTTCGGTATGTCCCACGTCCAGATTATGCTGGCCCGGACAGCTTTAGTTACATCGTGATCGATAATGGAACCACGGCAGGTCTGCCTGATCCATTGACGGCCCTTGCTGTAGTGTCCCTCAACGTGCTTAATGCCAATGATCCACCTGTTGCCGGTGCAGATTCGACCACCACTGTGGAAGATACGGCAAAGGTTATCGATCAATCTGTTCTGCTCAGCAACGATTCCCCAGGGCCTTCCAACGAGAGCTCGCAGTTGATTCGATTTGTTGGAGTCAATCCAACAAGCACCAACGGGGGTACGGTGGTCGTTAGTGGATCCTCCGTGATCTACACTCCAGCAGCAGATTTCTCAGGTGTGGATACTTTCACGTACACCATCGAAGACAACGGAACTCCGATTCCAATGCAGTCGTTGGGGACAGTGACGGTTACCGTCACGCCGGTCAATGATGCACCTCGCGTCATTGCACCGATGGGAACCCAAACGATGCTTGAAGATGCTGCAGATCGCATCATCGACCTAGCAACGGTTTTCCGCGATCCGGACGTGCAGTTCGAAGGTGATACCACAACCTATTCGATCGTTAGCAACTCCAATGCCAGCCTCGTTCAGACCATTCTCAGCAACGGCCGAATGACGTTGCGATTGAATCCTGATCAAAATGGAACCGCAACGGTTGTTGTTCGTGCTCAGGACGCCTCTGGTCAGTTCGTCACCAATACGTTGACGCTGAACGTCACACCTGTTGCGGATGCACCTCGAGTCGTGAATCCGATTCCTGATCAAACGGTCAACGAAGACGCTGCAGCCTTCGAATTGGCAGTCATCCCAGCCAATTTGTTCGATCCCGACGTGGCCACCAATGGCGACACGCTAACGCTGAGTCTCATTTCGAACTCCAATTCGAGTTTGGTTCAAGTTACGGTCGTTGGTGACAAGTTGCGATTTGAATTCGCGGCCAACCAAAGTGGACGAGCAACGATTTCGGTTCGGGCAACCGACGCTTCAGGTGCATCGGTTTCCGATACCTTCGACGTGATCGTCAATCCTGTGAATGATGGTCCAACTACAACCAACGATGTCTACACCGTTCAGCAAGGCGGATTGCTTCGTACGACGGATTCCACCGGACGTGCGACCAGTGCGGTCAATGATAACGGGGTCTTGGCGAACGACACCGACGTGGAAGGTAATGCTTTCACTGCTCAAATCGTTTCCAACCCAACCCGTGGAACGGTCGTGTTGGCTTCGGACGGAACCTTTGTTTACACCCCGACCACTGCAGTGGCAGGTCAAACAGATACCTTTACCTACCAAGCCGTTGATTCGGGTGGAGCGGTAAGCCGTGTGACGACCGTCACGATTTCGATTGGCAATCCAGCTCCTCCTCGCCATCAAAATCCTGTCCAGCATATGGACGTGAATGCTGACGGTTTTGTATCGCCGATCGACGTATTGTTGGTGATCAACTTCCTGAACTTGAACGGACCTTCGACTCCGGTCAATACGCTTCAGGATCCACCACCTTATCGCGATGCGAGCGGCGATAACTTCATCACTTCCTTGGATGCGTTGATGGTAATCAACTATCTCAACTTGAACGGCAATGGCCGTTCTGGTGGGGAAGGTGAAGGCGAAGAGTTGGGGGATTCCGAACTCGTTTTAGGTTGGCAATCCGTGGTCTCTCGTCCAGAAGACAATGCAGTGGTTATGATGGAACGAACCAGCGTGACGGGAAGCAAGACCTATGGCCCGATGCAATCGGTAGGAACACCGATGATGGATCTCGCCGAGTACCTCATCGACTGGGATGTTGTCGACGATTTGGCAGATCGCTTGGCGGTCACTGAAGAAGACGATGCAGGGTTAGTGGACGATGCCTTGCTCGCCTTGCTCGGAATGCAAGACGATGATGAGAGTCGAGCGTAAGTTCGACAAGAGTTAGTTTAAGCGTGGCCTGCCACGCTTAAACGCATTTATAGATTTCCTACCTCACTTTTCCACAATTCCATCTTTTCAAGATCAACTTGAGAATTAAACGCGATATCAAGGGTAGTTGCATGGTCAGCAGCGAATCACGAATTCGTCAGGCAAGTTTCTACGACATGTTGGCAAAGAGAAACAAGCTTCGAAAGTTGCTGTTGGAAAATCTCGAACGCCGCGATTTGATGGCAGTGATGGCCGATCCGATTTTCGCGCCAGGAACTCCACAATCGTACGTGGATCAGTGGGAAAACGCGATTCATGGTGCCCAAGGAAGTGGCAATGGATCTGATGCATTCAACATTCAAGGATCGCGTTGGACCAATCCCGTAGGTGGCCCAAGTCCAAATGTTGGCGATCCCGCAGTCGTGACCTGGAGTATCGTTCCGGATGGTACCGCGATTCCTCCAGGTGGCGCAGGAGCAAATGCTCCGAGCAATTTGATTGCCTTCATGGACGGAATTTATGGAACCGGATCAGGGCCATTATCGAATCGACCCTGGTTTAAGATTGTAGAAAAGGCCTACCAGCGTTGGAGCGAAGTGTCGGGCCTGACGTTCGTTTATGAACCGAATGACGATGGTGCGGCCAGTGGTGGGACCAACCGAGGCGTTGCCGGTGTTCGAGGCGATGTTCGCATCGGTGGACGCGCTATTGACGGCAATGCCGGTATCTTGGCGTTCAACTACTATCCCACGACGGGCGGCGTGTCTGGAATTGATGGGGATATGGTGATCGATACATCGGACATCTTCTTCCGAAATTTTGCGGAAGATCCCAATGCAGAGAATCGTTTCTTATTCAATGTTCTCGCCCATGAATCTGGGCATGGTATCGGTTTAGGACACTCGATCCCCGTCAACGAAACCAAGTTGATGGAACCGTTTGCATCCACAAATTTCTATGGACCTCAACACGATGATATTCTCGGTGTTCAGGCGCTCTATGGTGACGATAGTGAAAACAACGATACGGTTGCAACTGCCCGCGACTTAGGTCTACTCTCCAATGGCACGACTTCGTTGACCAATCGTTCGATCGATTCTTCGACCGACGTCGACTACTTCAAGTTTTCGGTTGCAACGGCTGGTAAAGTTTCGATCCAGATCAATCCTGTTGGTTTCGTCTATGACATTGGGAATCAGGGTGGAAGCACCGCTTCGACAGATTCGCTCCGATATCGCGATTTATCATTCGTTCTCGAAGCATCCGATGGAACCGTCCTGGCGAACGTAAACGCCGTTGGAAGTGGGCAACGCGAAGAAATCGTCGATTTCCAATTACCAACCGGCGGCGATTTCCGTATCCGCGTCAATGGTAATGGAAGCAGTACACAGTTATACAACATGGTTCTTCGCGTCACGGGTACGGCCGTCGCGAACCCTGATCTTCGACCTCCACGATTGCTTTCCGTGGCGGCCAACTCGGGAGAGATTTTTGGCGTCAATCGGGTCAATGTTCTCAACGAATCGCCGCGCGAACTGATCTTCCGTTTTGATGGCGCTCAATCCATCGATTCGAATTCGTTCTCAGGTATCAAATTGACTCGAGCCGGAAATGACGGCAATTTTGGAACGACCGACGATATCGTCATCACACCGGCCTGGGTCGGTTATGGCGACAGTCAACGCGTGATCACTTTGCGATTTGCGGCTCCCCTTCCCGATGATGTCTACAAAATCGAAGTGCTTGGAGTGGACATCGCCAGCGAAGGTTTGCGTGCCATTCGAAATTCCAACGGTGATACCCTCCGTCCGCGCAAGTCAGGGACAGATCGCGATACTTTGTTCATGAACTTGGAACTCGGTGCTCAAGTGGTGGCCGTAGTGCCTCAGCCAGTAACCCGCGACGTGAATGGCGCCTTGGTGCAAGCGCGGAATCAGATCGAAGTTTATTTTAACAATGACGATTTGGCATCATCGGTAGTAACGACCACGGGTGCGGCTACTGATCCTACGGTGGTCAATCCCTCGTTCTACAAAGTGATCCTCAATAAGGACACTGTGAATCCGAATGATGACAACGTCATTCCTGTGCAATCGGTCACCTACGATCCAGCGTTGGATAAAGCGGTTCTAACGTTTGCAGGAGATTTGGATACACTCGCCGGCGGAGCAGGAACCTTCCGATTGCGGATTGGTTCGAATGAGGCTTTTGGGAATGCTGCGACTCCAAGCGTTCCCATTCAATTCAATTTCGCGGCCGACATCGGCGACGTTGTCGTCAATGCGCAATCCTTGGGAACCTTGAGTGGCCCCTTCTCTGCATCGGTATCTCAAGAAATTCGAATGACAGGGAGTGCGGTCCTGCCAGATTATCCTGGTGGTACATTTGATGTAGGTCATCGTGATATTGATCCAATTGATCCAGGCATCAATCAAATTCACAATGGTGGCGCCGATAGCAATCCTGACATCACGGTCATGACCTATTCGTTCGCTTTGGATCGATCTTACGGCGTCGATAGCTTAGGACGTCCACTCTTCACTTCGATTACATCCGACCAGATGGCTCGCGTTCGCGAGGTCTTCGATTTTTACAGTGCCCAGTTAGGAATTGATTTCATCGAGACAGCCGGAGCTGCTGCGCTCACCGTGGTCGTCGGCGATATGGCCCCGAACGGACAACAAAGCGGTCCAGGCGGCACCTTGGGTGTCGCAGGCGGTGGCTTGGCGATTATGGACCAGGCCGAAGCTTGGGATAATACCTTTGGGAATGGTAGTAACATTCCTGGTACCTTCAATTTCTTTTTCGTTGCGTTGCACGAAATTGGTCACTTAATTGGTCATGGTCACGCCTACGACTTGCCCAATGGAACGATCATGGGTGGTAACGGTCAAGCGACGCCGGCTAACAATCCATTGGAATGGTTGTTCCCAGGTGATGCGGACACAATTCACGGGCAGTACATGTACCGCCCAGATAATCGCGATGTCGACCTCTACCAATTCACGGTGCCTGCTGGACAGAAAGGTGAACTTGTCCTCGAAACGCTGGCTGAACGGTTAGCGGATGCAAGTCTTGTTGATACCTACTTGACCCTGATGAAAAAGACGCCTGGCGGGCTGGAACTGGTTGCGATTAATGATAACTACTTCAGCAAGGATTCATTGATTCGCGCCAACATTGATGGGGGCGATACCGGCGCTGAATATGTGATTGCTGTCACCGCGCGTGGCAATGGCGACTTCAATCCACTCTTGAACAATACAGGGAGTGGAGCGACCAGTGCCGGTAAGTATGAATTGAAGATGGACTTCCGGCCAACCACAGCATCGCAAATTCGCGATTTGTCGGGCACGGCAATCGACGGAGATGGCGATGGATTGGCAGGCGGCAATTTTGATTTTTGGTTCCGTACCGCTGCACCGACTGGAGTTGCTGCTCCCAATCACACCATATTCGTGGATAAAGATTATGCAGGCGGATCGTCCGATGGATCGCTCGCTCGCCCTTTCACCACCATTCCAACCGCGACAGCTGCAGCCATCGATGGCGATATTATTCGGATCGCTGGAACGCGTGGTGGCGACGGAGTCCTAACTACCTACTCGAACAATCCAGCCTATGAAATCGGTGATGGTGGAGCAGGGCAAGGGATTCTTCAAGATGGTCGATCGCTTGACGTTCCCAAGGGCGTCACGCTAATGATCGACGCGGGTGCAATCATCAAAGTGGCAGGAGCGAGTTTGCTGGCAGGAAGTACAGATGCTTCGACCGACCGAAGTGGAAGTGCGATCCAAGTTTTGGGTACCCCACAGCAACCAGTATTGTTCACCAGCTTCTTCGACGAAACGTTAGGTACCGACAACAATCCGTTGATTACCCTGCCTCGCCCCGGAGATTGGGGTGGTATCGAGTTCCGTTCGAATAACGACCACGCGCAAGGCCGTCGCGATCGCGAACGTGAAGGATCCTTCCTCAATTACGTCGGATTCGCCGACATTCGATATGGTGGTGGCCAGGTTGGGCAAGGTACGCAGAGCCGAGTTGTCAATCCGATCCATATGTCGGAAGCACGGCCAACCCTGTTGAATAACACCATTCGAAATAGCGCCGATGCTGGCATGTCGGCCGACCCAAATAGCTTTGAAGAAACAACCTTTACGGAACCTCGTTATCATTTGACCGGTAGTTTTTCCAGCGACTACGACCGCGTTGGGCCGGTCATTCGTGGCAATACATTCGTCAATAACTCGCTCAATGGACTGCAGATACGTATTGATACGTTGGTGGGCCAGCAGCTCAAGCCACTGGAGGTTGCGGCTCGAATCGACGATACCGATGTAACCTATATCCTTGGCGAAAACCTTGTGATTCAAGGAACTGCAGGCGGCCCAATTCTTGAGTCGAATCGCCCGGATTTCTCACTGGTTCAGCTCACTCAAGATGTATCGACGGGCACGTTAACGAGTGGCAACACGTTCAGTTATGTTATTAGCTACGTCGATCGATTTGGCGGGGAGAGTCTATTTAGTTCACCTTCGTCAAGCATTACAGTAGGCGCGACCGGATCGATCCGACTTGCCAATCTACCGGCTGCAACTGGGGATTTTGTAAGTCGCCGCATTTGGCGAAGTCAAGTGGGTGGTGCGGGACCATTCAATTTGATCGCCGAGATCAACAAAGATCAAACGACATGGATCGATAATGGATTTACGATCGGTGGAAGCATTTCGCCAGCGCCAACGTCGTCGGTTCGTAGTCGGCTCGACGCTAGTCTTGCCATCGATCCAGGTGTTGTCATCAAGTCTTTGGGATCGAGAATTGAAGTTGGTTTTGGGGCCACCTTGCTCGCAGAAGGAACCAATTCCAAGCCGATCGTCTTCACCAGCCGATTGGATGATCGCTTTGGAGCTGGTGGTACCTTCGATAGCAACAACGACGGCTCTACCACCACGCCAACAGCAGGTAATTGGGCGGGCATCGTCGGTCGACATCTTTCGACGATCAGTATTGATTCAGCATTGATTACCTTTGGCGGTGGCTCGAGCAGCGTCGCTGGTGGTTTCGCAAGTTTCAATGCCGTTGAATCCCATCAGGGCACGCTGCGATTGGCTCATTCGGTTTTGGAAAACAATGCTTCGGGCGTTGGTAACGTCGGTACTACCAATCGCGATGCGCACGGACCGAACGACGGTGCCGTTGTTTACGTGATGGGCGGTCAGCCTATTATTGTGGATAACGTTATTCGCAACTCGGCCTCTCCGGGCACTGCGGCAATCAGCATTGACGCCAATTCGATGACTGCCAAATCGGTGACCGATTATGGACGCAGTACAGGTACGGCCAATCGCGTCGAATATGGGCTTGGAAATATGGGCCCCTTGGTGCAGCAGAATAAAATCGGTGGCAATGCCATCAACGGCATGCGGGTCCGTGGCGCTACTTTGACGACGGAGTCTGTGTGGGATGATACCGATATTGTCCACGTACTTCAGAGCGAAATTGCCATACCCGATTTCCATTCTTTAGGCGGATTGCGACTTCAAAGTAAAGTCAATGAGAGTCTCGTCGTCAAATTGGAAGGCAACACTGCCGGTTTTACGGCCTCGGGGCGTCCGCTTGACAATCCGAATCGTATCGGAGGAAGCCTTCAAGTCATCGGCGCTCCTGGATTCCCAGTGATTCTGACGAGCTTGACCGATGATTCGGTTGGAGCTGGCTTCGATCCAGAGGGACGAAGTCAAAGCGATACGGATGGCGCTGGTATTACCTCAGGTATTCCAGGATCGTGGCGAGGCATCGTGTTGGATGCTTATAGCAATGATCGAAATGTGGAAACGACCTTTGAACTTGAAGCGGACAAGATTCAGGATCGCGCTGTGAATGATGTGCCATTCAGCGCCCAAAATATTGGCGACCTGTCGAGTACGTTGAGCGGTGGTGACGAGAACCTTCGCCTCGGTTTCACTGTCCACGGATCGATCGCGGCCCCAAGTGATCTCGACGTATATCAGTTTACCGGTGTAGCGGGAAGCATGATCTGGATCGATGTGGATCGTACAGGAAACGCCCTTGATTCGGTTGTCGAATTGGTGGACGCGAACGGCCGAATTATTGCGATGAGCGATAACTCGTTTGCTGAATCGGTCACCAAATCGGTTTACTCGAACCCAAGCTTGATTGCTGCTAATCGAGCTTTGGTGATGGATTCCAGTTCCTTTGCAACGACCAATGCGCTTTCACCGAACGCTCAAGTCGACTTCCAATCGATCAATCCATTGGATGCTGGCTTCCGACTTGTTTTGCCTGGTGTGGCGGGATCGATCAACCCGTACTACGTTCGCGTTCGCAGCAGCAATCTCGGACCAAACGATGCTGCGACGAAGTTGACCGATCCGAATCAGGTTCTGGGTGGTATTTCCACCGGTCCTTATCGTCTGCAAGTTCGCTTGCAACAAACGGACGAAGTAGGTGGATCGACCATTCGATTCGCTGAAATTCGAAATGCTGTCACCGGCATTCAAATGCTCGGAATGCCCGGTCATTCACCATTGCTTGGAACTATTTCCGAAGGCCCAGAACCCGCTGGTGGTCCTTCCACTCCCGCTAACTCTACGGTCGACGTTGGCAACTTAGGAAATAGCGATCGCGCTGAACTTTCGATCGCAGCTCAGATGCAAACCCGCACGGACGTCGATTGGTTCCGAGTTGGTATTCATAGAGATTCGGTCCAAGATCCAAACAAGGATACGATTTCAACAGTCTTTGACATCGACTACGCAGACGGTTTAGGACGTCCCGATACAACGCTGTGGGTTTATAAGGAAGTTCTTCCGCGAACAATTCCACCAACGCTACAGTTGGTTCTTATCGGAACGGACTCCGATATTGCCGACGATCGGGCAGCGCCGAATCAAGGGTCGGATGCTGATGATTTGACTCGTGGAAGTTTTGGATCTCGAGATCCTTTTATTGGCGCTTCAGAGTTGCCTGATGGCACTTACTACATCGCCGTCACCAATTCGAGTTTTGCCGATAGCCAGTTGAATCAGTTTACGACTGCTGCGGCAACGACTCCGACCATGCGCATTGAACCTACCAATGGTGTCCTGCGTTACTCGGTCGACCGTTTTGAAAACAATCCGGTTGAAACCGCATCGGGACCGATTGCGGTGAGCTTTGCAGGCAACGCCAATGCCGTGCCCTATACGCTGGCAGATGTCGCATTGTATACCGTTCACAACAACGGGGCTTCCAATTCGAAAATTCGCTACTTCAACGGAGCCACAGGGGCCATCGAAGCAGATGTGTCCGATGGAAACTCCTTTGCCAACATTGAAGATTTCACCGTCCTGCCAGATGGACGTACCATTGGTTTCCAGTGGCCGCAATCGGGAACGATTACCGACGCGAACTCTGGTTCATTTATTACGATCGATGCGACCACCAATGGTAATGCAGCCACGCTTGGTACTTCAGGAATAACAACCTGGACGACTGTTATCACTGCGGCTGGTCCACCACCAACGTTCGCACAGCAACAAGTGACCAACGCCGGTGGTCAGAATGGCGTCGGTGTCAAGTTTACAGCTCTGACTTCTACAAAGAATTCGGCTGCTGGTGGTGCGATTGCGATGTTTGGTGTCGCAAGCCGTGGTGGAGCCAACCAGACATATCAAAGCGCCATTGTCGATGCGAATGGAAACACCGTTGGATTTGGCACGATCAAGAATACAAAAAACATTCTTTATCGAATCAATCCTGATAGCGGAGCGGCTGTTTCGGCGACACCTGGAGATCGAACGGGTGGACGAATCGTCGAAGACACCGGCTTAAATGCAGGTACCAACATTCGTGAATATGGATATTTCAACCCTGCTGGAGTAACGGGTACCGTAACTGGACTAACCGATATCGGCGGAACTCTTTTCGCCGTAACCGATGCCGGTGAGTTGATGCGATTGAATATTGGCGTTGTGACGGCAGCGGCCTCAGCACCCTTTGGGTCTGCTACGTTGGTGGGTGTGGTTCGCGATCCCGCTGGTAATGCCATTAACTTCACTGGTTTGACAGCGGGGCCTCGCAACATTGCGCGCCTAGCAAATACGCTGTTTGGTGTTTCCACAACAGGGCAGCTATTCGCTTTTAGCACGACAGGAGTGTTGCAAGCGGTATTTCCTCAAGGAACCCGAAGTATTGCATTGGATACCGTCGCAGGTGCCGTCGCAGGCATTGATTTCTCACCAACCGACGTCAACCTTTGGCACGTTACTGGAACGCGAGGGACAGATGCAGGGCATGGACAACAGGTGCCTTTCGATGGAAGCCGTACTGCCGACCAAAATGGCAACAACAGTTTGTACTTTGGATTTGAAGACCCCAACGCAACCAATCGACAACCAGGGGCTTGG
Organism: Pirellulales bacterium; assembly: GCA_046349875.1. GTDB lineage: Bacteria > Planctomycetota > Planctomycetia > Pirellulales > Pirellulaceae > JAXMBN01. Next base: position 27,631 of record JAXMBN010000029.1, on the reverse strand, counting down.
ACGGGGCCATACGACGTTGCTGCGTTCCGCAATACCTACAACATGCCAGGCGGTGCGTCGGGTTCGGTCGATAGTAACCGCATTGACCTTAGAGGGTACAGTGCAGACGATCAGCCGATGCTGTACTTCAACTATTTCTTGGAAACAGAAAACAAGAACAGTCCAAACAATAATGGTGACGATTGGATGCGCGATGCATTCCGCGTCTATGGAGCTGGAACCGATGGGACTTGGGTGTTGTTGGCAACCAACAACTCGACCGACGATAACAACTACTTGAATACCACCAATGAGTTCGACCCAGGAAATACGCTCTATACGGATAACCAAGGTAAGAACTACAAGTCGCAAGAGCTATTTGATAACACCGGCGCTTGGCGACAAGCTCGTGTCTCGTTGGCTCCGTTCGCAGGTCAATCTGACGTGAGAATTCGATTCGAGTTCTCGACACAAGCGGACATGCGAAGCGCTGATCCGCTTCGTGGCGGTATCGAAGTGACAGCGATCGACCCAACGACCATTGAAGATGGTGATACCTTCACCGTTCAAAATGCGAGAACGGGAATCAGTACGACTTTCGAATTCGATTTGGGACTCGTGCTCAATATGCCAAGCGGCAAGAGCATTCCCGACGGTTCGATCATCACGGTGGAAGGATTGGATTTCACGTTCGTTCAATTGGCCACCGGCGGCATCCGTGAGGTCGTCTACAACGCAGCGATGGCTCCATCCGCAATCGCTGCAGCCTTTAAATCGGTTTTGCAAGCTGCCGGATTTGGCGTGTTTACGAATTCTCTGTCAACCAACGTCTTGAATGTGAAGTTGGGTGCGACGGCTGCTGGGGTCCATGGTGTTGGCGCGGGACTTGACCCTGCAATCATCATCGGAACTCCGGGGGTCGCAATTGGGAATGAAATTGTCGATATCCACCAAGAGTTCACCACAACTCGCGACGCTGCAATCACCGGTGTTCGCGATGCGATCCGTTCGTCGTTTGCACGAGCTTTGAATGATCCAACGGTTGCAGGCAATTCCACGAATATTGCGGCGTGGGATGTATTCCGAGACTCCATTCGAATGCTCGGATACAACATGATCGACCAAGGTAAGCTTGCCGGACTTTATACGGCTACACCAGGTGACGCCTTTGAGAATGAGGCCGTAAATCGACGCGATCAAAGAGCTCAAAATAATGCCTTCGGCGGTGTCTTCATCGATGATATTATCGTCGGTTTTGCTGAACGCGGTGAAATGGTTTACGACTATGCGAATGTCCAAACACCTAATATTGTTGCCAATGGTGTATTGGCTGCAGGTGGAATGCCATTTACGGGACAGGCAGCTGGTGTTGCACCGATCGAAACTGGAACGTACCAGCTCTTCGTAAGAACAGGGGCTGAATATGGCATGACGGATCCGAAAGTTACGGTTGGAAATGCAAATCCGACCGATCCTCCTCATGCACAAACATTGTTGCGTACTTTCGATACCAATGATCGGCTTGCACGTCAGACGGCGATTCAAGTTTCAGATCCAGCAGGCATAGTCGATGGCGATATCTTCACTCTGAGCGACGGGTACAACACGGCGACGTTTGAGTTTGATGTATTGACTTCGCAAACTTCTGCTTCATCCGGAGTCCAACAAGGTCGAATTCGTGTTTTGATTGACCCTCGATTCACGGTCTCGCAGGTAGCGGACGCGATCCGAGACGCGATTAATAGCCCTTCCACTCAGGCCATCTTGAAGATCAATGCGACCTCGAGCGGAAAGAACCCTGTAACGGCTAGCGGAGTTTCATCAAACAATGCGTTGGTTTACTTGCACGGAACGATTGCAGGCGATGTTTTTGGAGGCACTTCGTTAACGTCGAGCCTTTTGATGGTTCAATACGGTCAAGATGTCTTGGGAGAGGATCTGGGAGACGCCAATCGATTTGCCGATCAAGGACAAGTCATCGTTTCCTCCACCATCGTTCGAGATAGTTCCGGATTTGGTGTTGTCGTCGATGCTGGCAATCGAACCCGTCGCGACCTTATCAATGACGCGGGAACAAGGCCGATGCCAGGAAGTCCAAAGAACCTGGTAACTCTCAATACAGCCAACCTAGCTCCAGGCGCTGTGTTGATGAACAACGTGTTCGCAAACAATGGTTCAGGTGGTGTTTTGATCAGCGGGGATACCGTGGCCAATTCGCTCACCGTTCCTTCGATGATTGCTCGCGTGATCAACAATACGGTAGTTGGGTTGGGGGCAGGTGTTGGTGTTCAAGTGGAAACTGGGGCTTCGCCCACTCTCTTGAATAACATCTTCTTCAATCTCGGAACGGGTGTTACGGTCGATGCGCAGAGCACTTCGACGGTGCTAGGTGCCAACCTCTACAAGGGCAATGCAACCAACACAGTGGGAACAGGTCTGGGCAGTTTTGCGATTACGTTATCAGCTGCAGATCCGTTATTCGCGAATACGTCAAATGGACGTTATTACCCTGCTCCGCTTTCGCAAGCCATCGATAGCAGCTTGGCCTCGTTGCAAGAACGAACCGCTCTGTCGCAAGTGAAGAATGCCGTATCGCTTCCTCCAAGCCCAATGGTTGCACCGACCCGTGATCTAGGTGGATTGCTTCGGGTCGATGATCCTGCAATGAACACACCAGCTGGTCAAGGCCAGAACGTGTTCATCGATCGTGGTGCTGTGGATCGTGCTGACTTCAATGGACCGATAGCAGTTCTGATCAATCCTTTAGACAATGATTCGAATTCCATCGACACCGACCGAAATGATACATACGTTCGCTTGTCCCAAGGAAATTTGACCTACTTCTCGATTCTCTTGAGCGAACCGTCGGGAACAGGGCCGGATCCAGCGACGGTTACAGCTTCCAACGTCATCTTGACTGAAAACGGTCGTCTGTTGATCGCCGATGTCGACTATGCGTTCACATACAGCGTCAATAGTCATGAAATTCGTTTGACGCCTTTCTCGGGAACTTGGCGACGAGATAGCATTTATGAAATTACATTGAATAATGCTCCTCGCGTTCGATTGGATGCGCCGATTTCGACCGCCGTCCAAGATGGCGATACTTTTGTTGCAACCCAGTCCAACGGTTCGCAGGTTACCTTCGAATATGAAAGTGGATTCGTACTTCAAGTTCCACAAACATTGACACTCACCATCCCTGCCACGGGAGCTGGGCCTGGCGGTTTGACAGATGGCCAGCGATTCCGAGTAACCAATGGAGCAGTGGTTGCCAACTTTGAGCTCGATACCGATGGTGTGGTAACGCCCGGCAATCGTCGCATTGCCATTACACCTATCGCGTCGACGTCAGTGGTTCGCGATGAGATCCTAAACGCACTATTGAGTCCAGCCAATGTGGATCTCAATTTGGCACCGAAGTCGCTGGGGACGGATAAGATCCACCTCGGATCTTTAGCTGCTCATACCGTCACAATTACTTCCTCGCTGATTACCGTTCAAGGATCCGCTAATGGTGTCACCGACGGACAGCTGTTGACGGTGACTCGACTTGGACAGCCGAGCCATACCTTCGAATTCAACCTTCAGGGTGATGCCAGCTTCAATCCAAGCAATACTCAGATTACGGTCCTTCGGTCGGACACCAATGACGAGATTGCGGACAAAATAGCAACCGCGCTTCGGGCGACGTTTGCAGATGGCTTCGCTCCCGTATCTTCGATCACTGGAGGTGTGGTTCACGTTGGCGGTAAGCAAGGCGACTTGCTTGATGTTTCGGCTTCACGTCTAGCACTTCGCGGACAACCGGGCGTCACATCGTCCTTGCGTATGACAGTGCCACCCACAGGTGGTGCGGCCATTGCGGACGGTAATCAATTCTCTTTAAGAGTCGGCGCAACGACGGTTGTCTTTGAGTTCACCAAAGATCTTTCCTTCACTGCCGGCACTCGCGCGATTTCCATTTCGAACAGCGATTCAGCGGCAACGGTCGCAAGCAGGATTGCCTCGACCATTGCAAGTGCAAGTCTTGGTATCACACCGACATCATCCGGTGCAGTCGTGACGTTGAATGAACCGTTGGGAACCGTTCTCAATTTGTTGACGTCTCCGCTGACCTCGACAGGAGTGCCGGGCGGTGCAGTCCCAGTCTATTTTGTTCCATCAACGTCGTTTACCCGAACCCAAATGTCGGGTCAGATCACAAGGGCTCTCAATACTGTTGGTCTTGGTATCAAAGCGACAAATGTCGGCGATTACTCGATCTTTGTAGAAGGAGTGCAGTCGGTCGCTGGAATTACTTCTTCCAGTGTTGGAACGATAACTGATTACGCTGGCAACGCACTGCAGCCTAATCGTGCCAATGCGTTGACGCAGTTCACGATCGTGATGCCGGAAGTTGTCTTGGATTATGGTGATGCACCGGGAACGAATGCGGCAACCTTGCAAGCTTCCAACGGAGCACGTCATGCAATTCTTCCAGAGGACGAGCCGCTGTTAGTGCTTGGTTCCTACGTAGATGCCGACAATGATGGACAGCCAGAAGCGGTCGCTCTTGGCGATGATTTGGATTCATCGGTCAGCTTGGGATCGTTGCCACTCCAACTTGGCACCAATGGTCCAGGTCGCCTGCGATTCCCAGTTCCAACGGTTGGATTGGTCGGCCGTTCTGTGACTGTGTCCGATCCGCGATTGAAGTCGGTAACCTTGGAATTTGTGAATGGTGGTGCACCATCGATTTCCGGGGCAATCGCAGTCAATATCGCTGGTCTCACCACGGCCAATCAGTTGGCTTCAGCCTTTAGCACAGCATTACTCAACGCTCTGTTGGCTGGACGAATCGATGGCATCACTCCAATCGCAACAGCCGATGTTGTGTCGCTTGGTGGGACCTCATCCCATCAAATCGATACCGCCAATGCGCCGACTGTTGTTCGATTGATGGAAGGTAGCTTGGTTCTATCCGTACAAGCCAACATGGCCTTGTATGCGGATGGCCAAACGATGACGATTCAGGACGGCAGTGGTAACACCGTAACGTTCGAACTGAACAGCCCTGTGAGCCCCGTTTCGGTTGCGGTCGGAAACATCGCTGTTAACATCGACCTTGGCACGGCAACGCCTGCGAGTTTGGCGAGTGCCATAGCTGCAGCCATCAATGGTCAGATTGCTTTGGGCAATCTCAAGCTACCGACGGCTGTTGTCGTTGGTGCCACCATCACACTGAAGGCTGATGATGAAGACGGTGTTCGATTCGACGGGCTATTCAATGCTCGCAGCAATCCTGTACCAGTCGTGATCACATCGTCGGGAGTTGGTGTTGTCGATGCATGGATCGACTGGAATGATGACGGCGACTTCTTGGATGCGGGCGAAAAGATCCTCAGTAGCCAACCTGTTCGAGCTGGCGAAAATACCTTCTTGGTTACGACTCCTGCCACGGCAGCAATTGGTTTCTCTGCCGCACGATTCCGATTGAGCACCATGGGCGGATTGCTCAATAATGGCGTTGGTGTCGGTGGTGAAGTTGAAGACTATCTAGTAGAAGTATTGACCGGTACTCCACCGGTTGCCGTTACGGATAGTTACACGGTGGATGAAGATCAGGTTCTCACCGTGACAACGCCAGGCGTCTTGGTAAACGATACCGATGTCGATGGTGGAACGATTACCGTCTACGATCAAGATGCGTTGACTCCAGGCGTTCAGCCTTTGGTCGCACCACGATTTGGAACGTTGGTGCTCAACGCCAACGGAAGCTTTCGTGTACGATTCGGATCCCGACTTCTTCGGAACGGATTATTTCGTTTACAACGCGTACGATGGTCGCATGATCAGCAACACGCCGGTGACGGTCACACTCACCGTCTATCCGGTCAACGATACCCCTGTCGCGAATGATGATACCCTCAACATTCTCGAGGATGAAGTTGTTCGATTGCCTGGTTCGACCTTCTGGGCCAACGATTATCGCGCTCCATTTGGTACTCCAGCCTTTACCAATGAAGCTGGACAAACATTGACGTTGATCAACGCTCAGGTCATTCTTCCATCAGGGGCAACACGCGGGTTGTTGCCTGGTGAAAGCGTTGCAGTCGTGAACGATGAACTACAATACACACCTCCAACGCACTACAACAATCGCATCAACGGACCGATTCTTCTCAAACTGACGATTCAGGATGGTGGAACCGCCGGTGGTGATGATGGTGGAGCACCTGGTGGTGGTCCATTGCCTCCAGGACCGTTGCAATCGTCGAGCACCTTGACGGTGAATTTGGCCTTCATCAATGATGCACCGGTTTACACGATGCCGACGACCACTTCGACATTCGAAGATTCGGGCAATGTGTCTGTACCAAGCTTTGTTACGGGTATTCTTCCAGGCCCAGCGCTTGCAAGTGACGAAGTAACAGTTGATGCCCAGGTGGTTTCGTTCCGCGTTCGCGCACTGGATCCATCTTTGTTTGCGGTACAACCAGCGTTGACCAACAACCTGAATGGTACGGCTACGTTGACCTATCGCTTGGCTGCAGATGTCAACGATATCAATCGTCCGCGATCGGGTGCCGACTTCCGCATCGAAGTCATCGCAGTCGATAATGCTCGAACGCTACCAGCCTACGGTGCTCACAACCCACCGCATGACGATGAAGCGGATCCGCAAACCTTTACCATTTCGGTTGCCCCTCGAAACGATGCTCCCGAATTTGGAATTCCAAACGATCGGCCATCTGTCATTGAAGATGCCGGACCACAAACCATCACTGGATTCTTATCACCTATTCGACCTGGTACCACCACGTCGGACGACGAAACCATTGATCAGACGGTTGTCTTCACCGTGACTGCGGTTGATCCAACTGCGTTCCGTACTCTGCCTGCGATTTCGCCGAATGGAACATTGACGTACGAATTGGCTGCGGAGGTCAACAGCTCCTTCAAAGATCTGACCGTAACGGTTTTCGCGATCGACAATGGAACTCCAACCGGTGGCGGTCACTTCAATACCTCGATCACTCAAACCTTCAGCATCGTGGCAGCTGCCATCAACGATGCTCCTATTTTCGCGGTTCCTGTTTCGACTTCGACTGAAGAAGATTCGGGAGATGTGACGGTGGTGACCTTGGTCACTGGTATTCTGCCAGGACCAGCGCTAGCAACGGATGAAGTCACAGTAGACAATCAAGTGGTTTCGTTCCAAGTGCGAGCACTGGACCCAACCTTGTTTGCAACTCAACCTGCGATCACCAACAATGGTGATGGTACGGCTCGCTTGACCTACAAACTGGCACCAAACGTCAATAACTTCAATCGACCGGTGACAGGTGCAGATCTTCGTATCGAAGTCATTGCGATCGATAATGGACGAACCTATGCTCGGTACGGGGCTCATAATCCTCCAAACGATGATACGTCCGATCCTAAGACGTTCTTGATCGACGTTTCGCCACGTAATGATGCACCTGAGTTCACGATTCCGAATGTGAATCCAACGTCAATCGAAGACGGTGGCCCACAAACGGTTTCGGGATTTGCAACTGGCATCCGTCCAGGCCCGGTTGATGCCAATGACGAAGCCTCGCAAACGGTTGATTTCTTCGTTACAGCGCGAGATCCTTCGGCGTTTCGAACTCTTCCAGCCATCAGCCGTACCGGTGTCTTGACTTACGAATTGGCAACGGATGTTAACAGCCGAAATCGCGATCTGACAGTCGACGTCTACCTACAAGACGATGGACTCAATGGTGGCGGCCATGTGAATCGTTCTGCGACTCAATCGTTTAGCATCGTAGCTACATCGATCAATGACGCCCCAGTCTTCACGATTCCGAACACAACAACCACTTGGGAAGATGCCGGCAATATAGTCGTCGTAACGTTTGCTACCGGAATTCTTCCGGGTGCTTCGACGGCTACCGATGAAGTATTGATCGACAACCAAGTCGTGACCTTTAATGTTCGGGCCTTGGATCCAAGCTTGTTCGCAATTCAGCCAACCCTTACCAACAACGGCAATGGTACTGCAACATTGCGATATCAACTCGCGGCGGACGTCAACAATAACAATCGCCCAATTTCCGGTGCAAACCTTCGCGTTGAGGTGATTGGAGTTGACAATGGTCGAACCCTTCCCGTTTATGGTGCACATAATCCACCAAACGATGATGATTCGGCACCGCAAACGTTCACGATTGATGTAAGTCCTCGCAACGACGCGCCAGAGTTCACTCTTCCCAATGTGTTCCCAAGCGTGAATGAAGACGCCGGTCCGGTCGCTGTACCGAACTTTGCGACCAACATTCGGCCAGGAACGACAACGTCGGATGATGAAGCTAGTCAAACGCTCATCTTTGTGGTGACGCCAGTTGACCCATCGGCCTTCCGAACATTGCCAGCGATTAGCCCAACCGGTGTGTTGACCTACGAACTTGCTACGGATGTCAATAGCCGGTTCAAGGATCTCACGGTTCAAGTCGTCCTCCAAGACAGCGGACCGAACGGTCCTGTTGCGCAAGGTGGCAATGACGTCAACAGGTCAGCCGTGCAAACCTTCAGCATCGTTGCCCAGCATATCAACGACGCTCCAGATTTTGCGATCCCTGTGACTTCGATCACGGTGCTTGAAGACAACGAGATCGAAACGGGGTTGACCCCGACGACGTTCGCTGGATTTGCGACCGGAATTGTTCATGGTCCTACAACGGCTTTGGATGAGCCATTGAATCAAGATCTCCAGTTCAATGTCATTTCCGTGACGAACTCGACCTTGTTCGCAACCCAACCAGCGATCAGCCCTTCGGGCAACTTGACCTTTGTTACGGCAAAGGACCAGAACGGCCAGTCCGTGGTTGTCGTTCAATTGCAAGACCGAGAACGACTGAATCTAGCCGACAGCTTGCTTTCGGCCCGTAGAACGTTCACCATCAATGTAACTTCCGTGAACGACGCACCCGAATTTGATCTACCAACAACGCAATTGGCAACGGAAGATCAAGGTGTGGTCCGCGTTGTGAACTTTGCAACCAATTTACGTCCTGGTACGACGACGTCGACCGACGAAAATGGACAAACCTTTACGGTAACGGTAACGGCTGCCGATCCGACCAAGTTCGCATTGCAGCCTTCGATTGCCGCGGATGGAACATTGCAATTCCGAACGGCCGTGGATGTGAATGGTTCGCTGCCAGTGACGGTCTTTTTGACTGATGATGGCCCAACAGCAACCCCAGGTGTGCCTCACGTCAACCGCTCGATCGTGAAGACCTTCACCATCAATGTAGCACCTATTAACGATGCTCCACTGTTCACGATTCCTGTCCGTCAGTTGACCATCGATGAAGATCGCGAAGAGTTCTTGGGAATTCCTCAGTCGAGTTTCCCGAACTTCGTCACTGACATTTTGATGGGACCATTGACGGCAGTTGACGAACAGCAACCGAATCAGCTTCCGACCTTCTTGGTTTCGACGAATGCTCCAGAGTTGTTCTCGCAGCAACCTTCGGTCGACGCTAATGGAACGTTGATCTTCAAGACCGCTCCGAACAAGAATGGACGTGCAACGGTCACCATTCGATTGCAGGATTCCGGTGCATCGAGCCCAGCACCGAACTCGAACATCTCGTCGGAATTGACGATCACTTTGACGATCAATCCGATCAACGATGCTCCGCTGTTCAACATCCCTGCATCGATCACCAGCAATGAAGATCAAGGCGTGGTCTCGATCACGGGCTTTGCAACCAACGTTCTTCGTGGCCCGCTCGGTGCGGATGACGAAAGCACTCAGGAAGTGACATTCGTTGCAGTCGCAAACGATCCGAATGCCTTCGAGATTCAACCGACCATTTTGGCGGATGGAACGTTGTCCTTTAAGACGGCTCTCAACGTCAACAAGGATACGCGAACGACTCCGACAACATTGATGGACTTTGGCGTGCAGGTGTACTTGGTGGATAATGGCGTTGCATCGCCACTTCCACACAATAACCGATCGATTACCAAATCGTTCTCGGTGAACGTGCTGCCGGTCAATGATTCGCCGATCCCAGATTCGTTTGTGATTCCAGGGGTGGAAGATACTTCGATCGATATTCAAGCATCGGACGTGTTAGTCGGCGATCTTCCAGGACCAGCCGATGAAGCAGGTCAGAGCCTGTTCATATCGCAGGTTCAGAGAACATCGGACCGAGGTGGTGTCATTGTTCCAGTGTTTAGCGGATCGCAAATCGTTTCGTTCCGGTATACGCCTCCGTTGAACATGGCTAATGCAGACATCTTCCGCTATGTGGTAACCGACAACGGTTCTCCAGCACGAAGTGCCACGGGAACGATCACGGTGAATGTCGCGGGAGTCAACGATCGGCCTCAGTTTACCGTTGGAGCACCTCAGGTCTTCACATTCGAAGATTCGGGATTGGTCACCACACCGTGGGCTTCCAATATTCTGGCAGGTCCACCAGCGGCTCTCGATGAAATTTCGGGACCAAACGCGCAGACCGTTTCGTTCGAACTCATTCCTGATCGTCCTGAATTGTTCTCGCAAGGACCATCGATCGATGCGAACGGCGTACTGAGTTTCACTCCTGCACCAAATGCCAATGGTCAAGCCATTATTGCAGTGACGGCAGTAGACTCCGGAAGCGGTGTGGCGCCAAACAACAATCGTTCATCGACTGCATTCTTGACGGTATCGATCGCTGCGGTCAACGATGCACCGGTCTTCACGGCAGGCGGCAACGTCTCGGCCAATGAAGATGGTGGACCTCAGGTCATCGCTTGGGCCACCGGAATTGCACCGGCAGCGGGCATTCTCGGATCGCCGGCAACGGCCAATGATGAAGCTTCGCAAACGGTTGATTTCATTGTAACGCCATCGTCGCCATCTCTCTTCTCGGTTCAGCCGACCATTTCACGAACAGGACAGTTGCAGTTCACACCGGCTCCGAATGCTTTTGGTGTGACAACGGTAACCGTCGTCGCTCGTGATAGTGGAGCTGGAGACGGATTGAACCAGAACACTTCGGCGACGCGTACCTTTACGCTGACCATCAATCCAACCAACGATGCACCGTTTGGAAATTCGGACTCGTACGCAACCAACGAAGATACGCTTCTAACGATTTCGGCACCTGGCATTCTCGCCAATGATTCCGACATCGATTTGCCAGTGGACACCCTTTCCGCGGTGCGTGTCAGTGCAACAAGCACATTGGGTGCTGCGGTGACCGTGAATGCAGATGGATCCATCAGCTACGATCCTCGCGGGGTCAATGCGATTCAACAATTGGTTGGCGGCCAGAGTGTCATCGACCAATTTACCTATCGCGTTCGTGATGCCGCTGGGGCCGAAAGCGAAGTGGTAACGGTGAGCGTTGCGGTCTCTGGCATCAATGATGCTCCGGTTGCCGTGAATGACTCGTTCCCAATCGGTGTCAACCAAGCCACGTTGCTCGCAGTGTTGAGCAACGATACGGACGTGGATTCACCGATCGATGCACGTACGATCGAAATCGGCAATCTTCCGATCAACGGTACTGTCCGCGTGTTGCAAACAGGACGGATCGAATACACGCCTCGAACGGGATTCCGCGGTGCGGATTCGTTCAGCTATCGCGTTCGCGACAGCCTAGGTTTGATCTCGAACGAAGCTACGGTTTCGGTTGATACCAACGCAGCACCATTGGCATCCAATGATTCAATTACGACTCGAAAGGATCAATCGGTTGTCATCAACGTACTGCGTAATGACGTCGATTCCGATGGCTCGCTAGATCCATCGACCGTTCAGATCGTTGTTCCTGCATCCACAGGTTCCACGAGTGTTGCCACCAATGGCTTGGTGACCTACACGCCCCCTAGTGGATTCTCAGGTACGGTGACATTCTCTTACACCGTTGCCGACAATAAGGGAGCTATCAGCAATGTAGCTACCGTAACGGTACTCGTTTCCAATGCGATCTATCAGAACACCGTCAACAATCTTGACGTGAATGCTGACGGATTTGTGTCTCCAATCGATGCGTTGTTGATCATCAATGATCTTAACCTTCGAGGAAGTCGACCACTGGATTCCTCAACCTTCATTCCACCTCCATTTATTGACGTCAACGGTGACAATGTTGTGGCTCCATTCGATGCCCTCACCGTCATCAACTACCTCAACCTAAATGGATCTGGGGAAGGTGAACAAGGGGAATCACAGTTGGTGGGTGTAGCCAACGAAATGGATATGATCGCTGCCGTAGGGCCGATGATCATGCGAGAAACGCAGGCTCTCCTTGCTGATGCGATTCTCGAGATGTCCTCGCGACGCGTTGCAACGGTGCCCGCCGCGGCTTCCTATCGAGACGGACAACTCGAGGGAGTGGATCATTCGCAAGAATCTCTCGAAGATGTGCTCCATGCTCTGTCTTGGAATGGGTTCGACCGCGAAGGAGAGGATGATGTGTTCGGAAGCGGACTGGATGACCTTCTAAGATAGGCGTCATTCTTTCGATAGAATTCTCCAAAGCCTGGCATCGGCAACGTTGACCAGGCTTTTTTGTTGGAGATACGCAAAGTGCCAATCACGATTGGCATCTTGTGGTTGAAGGCAAAGAAGTACGTTAGGTTTTTTTCTTGGGCTTGGAGGATGGCCTGGATTTTGATTGGCGGTTTTCTTTGCGTGCCCCTTCAATGGCCCGCTGGCAGTTGGGATTGTCCGCCTGGCCTGTCATCTCATACAAGAAGCGACTCGCAAAAGTCGGGCGAGGCTTACCCCACTTAAATCGCGTCAACGGCAACGAAAGAGTCAGTTCATCCTGTGCGCGGGTGATGCCTACATAACACAAGCGTCGTTCTTCATCGACGGCTTCGCCACTATCTTCAACGCTTCGACGATGCGGAAGAATTCCTTCCTCCATCCCAACCATATATACGATCGGGAACTCCAGGCCCTTGGCAGAATGGAATGTCATCAACGATATCGCGTTTCGTTGGAGCTGCTTTTCTTTGGGGGACCCAAATTCCTTTCCTTCCAACGCCACGCTTTGCAAAAATCCGGATAGGGAAGGGGTATCCGTTTCTGACTCGTAGGCCGCAATCGCATTGATTGTTTCTTCGACCGTGGCCAACCGCATTTCTTGTTCTTCAGGAATATCGTAAATACGCGATATCTCATCGAGATATCGCGTTTGGGAAAGAAGATCTCTTGCCATGTCGACGAGCGAACCCTGTTCGGCCTTTTGCTTGAGACCTGAGAACATCTCAAGCAATTGCTGGAGACCTCGCTGAGCTGGAATCGGAAGGCCCGAAAGTTGTTTGCGGTCCTGCAGAATGTCCCAAAGAGGCTTGCCGGAGGATACGGCACTATTCATGAGCGTTTCCACGCTTTTGGCGCCGAGACCTCGCGGCGGAGTATTAATGATGCGAAGAAGAGCAATCTCGTCTTGCGGTGCATCGATGATGCGCAAATAGGAAAGCACGTCACGTACTTCTTTGCGATCGAAGAAGGATTGCGCCCCGGTCAACGTGTAGGGCAGTTTGACTTTGCGCAATGCCGTTTCGAATGCCCGAGGCTGTTCGTTCGTTCGAAACAAAATCGCAAAGTCTTTGGGTGCCAACTGTTTTTCATTTTCGAGGCGACGCAATATCTCGTTGGCAACACCTTCGGCTTCTGCTGTTTCATCTTCAAACTGAAGCACCCGCGGAGGTGTACCGCCGGGGCGAGCTGGCCTCAATACTTTGTCGTGGCGATGACGGTTGAATGCAATGAGTCTGTTGGCGATATCGAGAACGGCAGCCGTTGATCGATAATTGGATTCAAGCTTGACGACCACGGCCTCTGGCCAGTCGCGTTTGAAATTGAGAATGTGAGTGACCTCGGCACCACGCCAAGCATAGATCGATTGATCATCGTCTCCTACCACGCACAGATTGCGATGGTCGGATGCAAGGGCTTTGATGATGCGATACTGCGATCCATTCGTATCTTGGTATTCATCCACTAAAATGTGGTCGAAACGCCCCGCCTCTTGTTTTCGGATAGGCTCGTGATCAAGAAGGAGATGTTCAGTGAATAGAAGCAAGTCGTCAAAGTCGAATGCACCGGAGAGCTTGAGTGCTTTTTGGTAGCGCCGGTAGCCACTGGCCGACATATGCTCTTTGTCGGTCTTGGCGACTTCGATCGCGTTTTCTGGTTTGACCCCTGAATTCTTCCACCGACCCACAATCGACAGAAACTCACTTGGTTTGAGCATCGTGTCGTGAAGTCGCAATTCCCGAAGCACACCACGGGCGAGGCTTTCCTGGTCGCCGCGGTCGTAAATCGCAAACTTTTCGGGGAAGCCCAGCGTTCGCGAATGGCGTCGCAAAATCCCAACACAGATGGAGTGAAACGTGCCAATAAGGGGCTTCGGTTGGGGGGGCTCGCCCCGACGAGCTTTTTTCACACCGATCTGGGCCCCAATTCGCTCCTGCATTTCGTGGGCAGCCTTGTTGGTAAAGGTCACCGCCAAAATGCGATCTGGACGCGTACCGTGCCGAATGAGGTTCGCCACACGAAAAGTGACCACCCGGGTTTTGCCTGTTCCGGCGCCTGCCAGAACCAGCAAAGGGCCGCTCAGGGTCTGTACTGCGTGCTGTTGTGGGGGGTTCAGTTTGTCTGACATCGTCGAAGCATCCTACCTCGACTCTCGAGATCGAAAAGGCCTGATTTGCACTCGACGAACTCATGTTCCGTGGCTAAAATTCCGAATTCCCTCCTAACCGAGGGGCGGAGACGCATCCGCAGTATTTCAAGGGATTTGCAAGTTTTCTAGAGCCAGCCTTTGGGCTTATAGGTCGAGATTTATGTACGCGATTATTGCAGACGGTGGCCGCCAGTATCGAGTAGAAAAAGGGCAAATTCTCGATATCGACTATCGCGAATCAGCAACCGATACCGATTCGGTAACCTTCGACAAGGTCCTCGCCGTAGGTGGCGATGGCAGCCTTAAGTTGGGCACTCCAACGGTCGCAGGTGCAACTGTTGTCGCCAAAGTCGTTGGCATTGAGAAAGGCGACAAGATCTATATTCAGAAGTTCCGCCGCCGTAAGCAATACGATCGCCGCACAGGCCATCGTCAGCTTTACACTCGCGTTCAAATTGAAGCAATTAACGCGTAGTGCGGTTTGAGCCTTATTGGCTCATATCAGGATCCGTTCACGTGAAGGGCAGACCTCGTCTTCCCTTTCTGCATTTTCGGATTGTAGCGATTGTTTGGGCAAGAGCAGTCGTTTCCGCCGACTGAATGTCATCTCGCTCGAAAAGCGTAACCTAGGCTTGGAAGTTCTCTTATGTTCAGGGCTTCCAGGTCATGCGACGCAAATCGTCAATTCCATCCTTTCAAACACCATCGAAGGTTACAACGCTGTGGCGACATGAGTTGTCCGCCGAAGTGTTGGAAAGCCGCATTGTTCTTTCGGCGCAACCCGTTTGGGAAATGTTGGCTTCTCTTCAGCCTGAGCCTGAGTCGCTGCAAGATCTTGATTGGCAAGTGGCCTCGAACCCGATTCCACCAACCATTCAGCCGATGCTGAATGAAGCTCACTCGCAAACGGGCTGGACCACAGTCCAGAAACAATTCGGTTTGCATGGACAGGGCCAAACCGTTGCCGTGATTGATTCGGGAATTGCCTACGATCATCACGCGTTAGGACGCGGATTGGGCCAAGACTATCGCGTCGTTGGAGGTTGGGACTTCGCGGAGAACGATGCCAATCCCTACGATGATGGTCCTGCTGGATTTCATGGAACGCACGTCGCAGGAATTATTGGTGCCCAAGGTCGCGAGAATGGTGTTGCTACCGAGGTTGATTTTGTTGCATTGCGCGTGTTCAACGACGTGGGTAAGGGAAACTTAGCCTGGACCGAGCAAGCTCTGCAGTGGGTTCACAAGAATCGCCACGCGTTCGAGAATCCGATCACGACGGTCAATCTGTCGTTGGGAACACAATGGAACTCCATGGAGGTCCCGACCTGGGCTACCTTAGAAGATGAACTGAGGCAGCTTTACGAAGATGGAATTGTCGTTGTTGCATCAGCAGGAAATTCCTTCCAGCAATACAATGCGCCAGGTCTTAGTTATCCAGCGGCAAGTCCGTATGTCATACCGGTCGCCAGCGTCGATGCCAATGGGGCGATGAGCCAGTTCAGCCAACGAAGTGATCGCGTCATTGCTGCGCCCGGCCGCAGTATTTTAAGCACGGTGCCCGATCACCTCTTGGGCCGCGATGGGATTATGAATGATTGGTCGGTGGCTACCGGAACGAGTATGGCTGCTCCTTATGTCTCCGGTGCTGCGGTACTGCTGCGCGAAGCGATGCAGATTGCGGGATGGGAACGCATCGATTCGCAATCGATCTACCAAGCCATGCAAGACTATGCAGACTCCATATGGGATAGCGTAACATCGAGTCATTACGATCGACTGAATCTTCAGCGAGCGATCGATGCCATATTGCCTGACGATCAAGTGGGGGCGGACTGGTCCAGTGCACAAGCTATCACCATGGTTGATGGAGCATTGACGACCGGTTGGATCAACACCCTAGGAGATCGAGATTCGTATCGGTTCACTTCCAGCATTCAAGGTGAGGTGCAGCTTCAACTTCGAAGTGATGCGCTCGATGCCTTGCAATGGACTCTTTGGGAAGATGGAATTCTCAAGACCAGTGGCCTCGGTTCTGACTTTGACTTCCAGGTTCGTGCGGGCCATCAATACGCGATTGGCTTTGCGTCTTCTGAGGATATTGGAAAATTCGAAATCGATTGGGATGTCAAAGCCTCGCAAGATTACAACACACAGACGGCCGATCAACTCGGTCGAATCGAATCCCTCGACAAAACTTCCGTTGCAGGTCGGCATTTCGCTGCGGAAGCATCACATGACGGGCTGTTTTCAATACTTGTCGATGTGAGTCAAGAAGGTGTCGGAACGTTGCGAGCACGATCGGGATCGAGTGGTTGGATCTCCGATACCACTTGGGAGAATGGCTGGTTGCGACTCGACCTGCAAGTACAAGCTGGCGAAAAGCTAGAGTGGACGATTGCCGACATCCCAAGGGTTGATGAGATGAAACTTCTCAACCTGATCCAAGTGAACGGTGATCACGTTCGCATTCATGAGAGTCGCGATAGTCTCAACCATACCATTCGCTTGGGCACCACCACTCAGATTGCGATCGATGGAGTGGAATACGTTTTTGGAAGTGGTTCCATCAAGCAAGTAACTATGAATGGAGGCAATGGAAGTGATGGGCTCGAAATATGGGGAAGTCGCCAAATCGAGCGTGTGGAAGTGCGGCCAGACTTTTTCAGCCTCACCTCCAATTCCATTTCGATTCAGGCGACCAGCTTCGAGCGCGTCGAATTTCAAGGAGGAGGTGGAGCTGATCGCGTCATCATGTCCGATGGTGCTGGCGATGATGTTCTGATCAGTCGACCTCGATATGCCGAACTGTCGAGTGCAGGCTATCGTTTTGTCGTAGAAGATGTTGAGCGAATCAATGTGTCTGCCACTCAAGGCGGGCAGGATCTCGCGTACCTGCACGATTCACGCGGCGACGACATCTTTACCATTCGTCCGCAGTTTTCAAGCATGCGAGGCGATGGCTTTTTCAATTATCTGACGGGTTTTGAACGAACCTTCGCGTATGCTGACGCTGGTGGAAAAGACTTTGCGCAGCTCTATGATTCGGTAGCAAATGACCGATTCCAAACTTCTGGCGACGCAGCGTCCATCGTTGGTGACAACTACTTCGGATATACGCGGTACTTTGAACGGGTTGAAGCTTACGCAACGGCCGGCGGGCACGATGTAGCGACATTCTATAGTGACTCCAAAGCCAAACTCGCACGCGGCGCGGATTTCAGCAGCTTTGAAAATGGCGAACAGTACCGCATTGCGAGAGGCTTTGAGCAATTTCAAAATAGCATCGACGGAAAAATGGTGCCTTCCAATCTTCAAAGGCTTGGCGAAGCGGAGGAGAGTCCCTCGTCGTTGCTCAGTGGCCAAGAGGCTGCTCATTCAGAAGGCATGGCTGCCAACGTAATCCAACGGCCCCTTCCGTATGAAATAGATTCGGGAAATCCCCTGACCGCTATCGAGACACGTGGCGAAATAAGCTCGCCATTTTCGAACGCCTGGGCAAACCAAAATTTACACGCATCACCGTTGAATCCAGGTTGGCTCACGTTACAACCCACGGGATCTTCCTTGGTTGATGGGAGTCTTTCCCAGCCAAGCGAGACCGTTTTAAGTCAGGTCAATCTCTTGCAAGAATGGGTTGCATCCGAACTGGAGCAGGACTGGAAACTGCTTCAGGATCCCTCCTTGGAGTTGCGCGTTCGATTGGCACTCTTTGCCGAACATCAAGAAGGTCCTGTTTTCCAAGATTGATCGACTTCGATCGAACCTACCTTGGGTGATGGAATTTGCCTCGGCTGGGGCGGACACCTCTAAGAACGTGAGGGGAAAGGCTAGAATAGAATCTTCCAATCCTTTTTGGCATCGGAAACAAACTCATGGATGCGCACGTAGAACGACCCGAACCCGCAATTGAGGGCTTGGAAGCAATAGAAACGCCCGATTCACAACCGATGCGTGATGCGTCCGCAGGTTCATGCCTCGATCCATCGATCGTTTCGATAGCGGAGTTCAACAAGCCTGATCCACGAAGTCTTTCGCTTCATTTGTTGGATATGAAGTTGCTGGCAGTCGTGCTTTGTGTGATCGCCTTTGTTGTCGAGGGATTCGTTTGGTATTTCTTTGATGACTATCGTTGGATTTGGGGCCTGGCCAACATTCTAGGGATACCTTGTTTCGTTGCGTTCCTTTGGTTTCTCTACCGATACTGTTACTGGCAACACGATGTGTATCGATGGCGGTTGAGCGAACGTGGGCTCGATATTCATCAAGGCGTTTGGTTTCGCAGCGAGATCAATGTTCCACGATATCGGGTTCAGCATACGGATGTGCAGCAGGGGCCACTGATGCGACGATTTGGAATCGCAAAGCTAGTGGTGCATACAGCTGGGACCAAGGAAGCGTTCGTGACGCTCGAAGGTATTTCTTTAGAGACAGCTCGGCATCTTCGCGACGTATTGCTAGCCGACAAAGAGGTTCCAGTCCATGGAATCTAACACATCGAGTCCAGTGCTGGAGATTCCAAGGGCACGGCGATTGCATCCCATGTCCTTGGTCTTCGAAATTGGTGACATCATTCGCCGGCAGTTTATTCCGATCGTATTCGGATTGATTACTGTCGCGAGTTTGGGTGAAGGTGGTGCTTGGGTTGGTTTAGGAGTACTGGGGTTTTCCGTAGTATTCGTAGTTATTCGCTATGCCACATTTCAGTATCGAATTGAAGCGGGTGAGTTGGTTGTTGATCAGGGATTGATTTTTCATACACATCGAACGATTCCGATCTCGCGGATTCAAAACATCGATTTGTTGCAGACCTTGATCCATCGCTGGTTTGGTGTAGCCGAAGTACGGATCGAAACAGCCTCGGGCGAGGAGCCTGAGGCTATCTTTCGGGTTCTTGGTCTGCGGGATGTTGATGAATTGCGTGCGTTGCTTGGGCAAGTTAGCATGCACGGCGTCTCTACGACGTCACTCGTTGTGGAGTCATTGGCGGTTGATGATTCTTCGGTCGATCTGTGGGAGTACAAGATCGGAGCTAAAGAACTGATCTTAGCGGGTATCGCGAACAACCGAGGGATGATTCTTTTGGCGGTTCTCTTCGGTGCTTCCTACCAGTTCAACGTATGGAAGGTTTTTGACTTCGATGTGGTAGAAGCCTGGATCGAAAACAGAGCGATTCAAACTTCTAGCTGGATACTTGTTTGCATCGCGTTGATTACGGTTGTCTTGGGAGCCTTACTCCTTCGCGTGCTTTCGTCGTGCTGGTATCTCGTTCGATTCTATGGATATCAACTTCGCTTGCGTCAAAACACGTTTCAAATTCAATGTGGTCTGTTCACGAAAATCTCGGCAAGTGTTGTGCGAAGCCGCATACAGTTTGTGAGCATTCATCGCACCTGGATCGCTCGATGGCTTGGAATTGCATCCATTCGCGTGGAAACCGCGGGTGGTGGATCCAAGGAAGAAGGCGATACCGCTTCGACGATATCGCGGCAGTGGTTCTTGCCCGTTCTGACGGAAAAAGATGTCCCCGAGGTTTTGGCAAAGATTTGTCCAGGTGTTTCTTGGAAAGATGATGACGCGGCATGGTGTCGTTTGGATGCAAATGCCTTTCGTCGAAAACGCAAACTCGTTGTGATCGCCAGCGTCTTGGGTTCAGCGGCAATACTGTTTTGGCAGAAGTACTATCTTTTGGTAATGCTTGCCGTTGGAGTCATTCTGTACTTGGCATATCTAAGGGCATGGATCCAAAGCGTACGCTACCAAAGAACTCCTTGGGGGATTGTATTCCAAAGTGGGGTGTGGACTCAGAAGTGTTCCTTTACCTTTTTCGAATCCATTCAATGGGTGCGTGTGGAGCAATCTCCTTTTGACCGAAAGTGGAAAATGGCTCGATTGGTTCTAGATACCCCTGCAGCGGGACCTGCCGACCACGAAATCGCAATGGAATTGATAGAAGAGGACTGGGCGCGGAGAGAAGCGTCAGAAATCAGCAACAAAGCCTCTGTGAAGGGTATGGTTCGGACCACGACCTTTGTAGAATTCCAGGGATCTTAGGCGGTCAGGGCACAGATCCGGAGTCGATCGGATCTCTAGGAGTTTGGCATATTCGATTGCGATAGCGAGTTTGCATGTCTCCCACATCTTCGATCTCGCACACCGCTATTCTAAACTCGCTTGATTCGGTTCCGATTTTAGTTCTCGATGCTCGCGGCGTCATCATCGATATGAATGATGCGGTCTGTCGCATGTTGCAGACTTCGAGTTCCGAATGGATCGGAAGGCAATGCGATTCGCTTTTTTCGTTGCCGATTGCAGACGCATGGACGAACGCGCTTCGCATGGCTCGGAATGAACCTGTCGATGGAACAGCGTATTGGCACCGACCTTACGATCCGCTCGAAATCGCCTTTCGTCTCCATGCAGTGTTCAAGGATACGGAATTGTTGGGTTTCACCTGTACGGTTCGACGTACCACTCACGAACGACACGACTCCGCCCAGAGAATGCGACGACCTCACTTTCTTCCAGAGGTTGATCCAAAGCAATTTGAAGCGTCGCTATTTCAAGGAATCATCGAAGATATCGACGGAGTGTTTTGGATATTGGATCTTGATACACAAGCGTTTCTTTATGTAAGCGATGGGTTCGAGAAGGTCTTTGGAAGGCATGTCGGTCGGGAAGGGGTTACCCTCAACGACTGGGAAAAATTGCTTCATGTCGATGACCGAGATCGATATCGCATGGCTTTGAACCGTCAACGCAAAGGCGTAATGACCGAGGAGGAATATCGAATCCAAGGTTCGAACGGTGAGTATCGTTGGATTCTTGATCGCAGTTTTCCCATCCCCGGTCCACAGGGCACGATTCATAAAGTAGCAGGTGTTGTTCGCGATGTTACAGACAATCTGCTGGCGCAAGTTCGCATCCCCATTCAACAAGCCGAACTCTTGCATACCTCTCGCTTGAACGCTCTCGGATTGATGTCGGCTGCACTTTCACATGAACTGAATCAGCCGCTTAGTGCTATCGCAAATTATGCGTCTGCTTGTGAAGCTATCTTGCGAATGGAATCCAATGACCTAGCAGGGTCGGTTTCCGATTTTGTTCGACGGATCGTCGAGCAATCTCTTCGTGCAGGCGAGATTGTTCGCCGGCTACGTGACTTTAGCCGCAAATCACCCACGCGATTGTCGACCATCAATATCAACGACATATTGTTGGAAACGGCTCGCTTGATGACGGTCGATCTTCGATGGCGAGGCGTTCAGTTGCGATGGGATCTTTGCGATCAGCTTCCCAATGTGCAGGGCGATGCCATTCAATTGCAGCAGGTGTTCGTCAATCTGCTGACGAATGCCGCAGATGCTCTTCAATCACTTGAAGCTAAGGAACGCATAATCACCCTTCGGACCAAGACCGATGGTCGATATGTGATGGCGGAGATCGAAGATCGTGGAACAGGCATACGTCCCGAGATCATGCAGCGATTGTTTGAACCTTTTGTTTCGACCAAAGAGCATGGGTCGGGGATCGGCTTAAGCATTTGCCAAACCATTTTGGAAGCACACGGTGGTAGCATCATGGCTCGAAACATTTTGCCAGGCTCGCAATTCACCGTGCGCGTTCCCATTCATATGCAATCAGCGGAAAACGAAGACGCCCATTAGGCCGTTTCTAAAGCTGCGAGTAGGGTCTGGGTAATAACAAGGTTTTATGGATCTTGGAAACGGTTCCTTGGTACTTTTCTTGCTGGCTCAGTTTCTTCCATTCTGGATGTTCGCGGAATTTCTTCCAGCACTCGTTCATCTGTTCTTCGTTATCGTAGACCGTCATGTAGGTTAAGTTGGGAAGTTTGTCGCCGATGATTGCCTGTCCAAAAAAGACGGGCTGAATTCCACAATCTAAGAAAATGGGTACTTCACCCGAATTGAACATTTCGACTTTGAGTGCGCCCATGCGTTCCGTTGCGCTTTCATATGTCCGCAGTTCAAAGAGTCGATCTTTGTTTTCTTTCTTTTGTTTGGGAACCGCGATGTTAGGCATGCAGTCGAATCCAACAAGCAACTCCGATCGCATGCGTTGGTAAATAGGCTTCTTGGGATCGGTGAGGAAATATTCTTGACCTGCTTGATGGAACTCCGTGTCACGTTGAAGCGAAGCAAGAAGTTCGGCCAGTGATTGGGGACGCTGAAGTGGTAATAGCACAAAGAACGAAACAGCCCCTTCCGTTTCCGCTTTGCTTCGAAAAACTCCGACATTTTGGATACCTTGCCGATGTAACGCGGGAAGCAATGCCTTTTCTAGATAGGTATCGAGTGCGTTCATACTGGCGACTGGAACCCCTTGATATTCGAGGATTTCGAAATAGGGGTTGGTCGTTGTTTGGGCTGAGAGATTTGTGAAGGAAATCGTCAAGAGGGCCATTGAAAGTATCCAACGGAAAGCGGTCATGGAGAAAACTTTCATAAAAGGACTCGAAATAATTGTTCGGTTCATTTCAAACGAACAACAGGCATCGAATGGTCAGGTGCTCGGTTTAGGAGAACGAGAAGGAAGAGGTGTAAATCGAACAAGTAGTCCTGCAAGAATAAACGCTCCACCAATCAGGGTCCACCATGGTGGTGGCTCGTAGCCGGCAGTATGGCTCCAAGCGAGATGGATCCAAAGAGGAAGCAAGATCGGTTCCAGCAGGGTGAGAACGGAAGCAATGTGGCTGGGAGTGGTTTGCAGCCCGCGAGCAAACAGCAAGTAGGGCAAACCCATCTGAAACATTCCAAAGGCAGCAAACAAAATCCAAGTGGAACCCTGAGGGTAATGTGAGCTTGCTAGAGCAAACGGTGCCATCACCACTGCCGTGGTAAGATGGTTGGCGGCCACCAACCAAGCTGGATCTTGATTGCGAAGCATACGCAGGCTTAGTACGACTCCGGCATAGAACACACCCGAAAGAAGTCCCAACCACATGGCAAGTTGACCACCGCTCCCGCCTTGGCGAATCTGAAAATAAAGAATGAACAAAACACCGGTGGCGCATAACACCAACATCATCCAGTCACGAGGAACGGTGCGTTCACCTAAGAAAAAGACCCCAACCAACATGACCCAGACCGGTGCAAGATTCTGAAGCCAAATGGCATTGGCGGGAGGGCCTGACACCAGAGCCGTTAAATAGGTCCAGTTCATGACTGCAAAGCAGGCCACCATGGGCAACATTCCCCAACTCCAACTGGGGCGCCGAATGCATGGAAGCATCAGGCTAAGTGCAAAGATCGCTCGCCAGAAAGATAAAACCGCACCTCGTTCTTCTTGTGGCCAGATATCCAATTGTGGGGCACGCGCGAAGAAACCGCTCGTACTCCATAGCAACGAAGCAAAAACGATGAGTAGGATTCCCGACGAATGCCAGGTTGATTTGGGGCTTGCGGCAGGACTATTCAAACCAATGAACCTATGTTCGAGTTTCGGAAATTCGACTCTGTTCGGTCCGATTGGGACGAGAAACCGTCGAAAACTCGAAATGGAAGGGAAATGTTCTGAGGAGCATGCTTGACGCTCCCTAGTGGGACGTCCATCTTAACGGAGATGGCGACACTTGGTGTAGCCACCCCACCCTGTTTCTTCCCACCGTTTCGACGAATCGCAGTCTGCGATCTGCATGAGGAGACCCCATGAGTCTAAGTCGTCGTTCCTTTGTCTCTGCCACCGCTGCATCGGCCCTTTGCGCTGCAGTGTTACCGCGTAGTGCCTATGGTCAATCACAATCTGCCCGAAAACGCATCGCGTTTATTGGTACGGAAGTCCGCCAGCACTCGCATGCGCAACATTTCCTTGATCGACATGCCATGGGATACACTTGGGGTGGCAAATGGCAAGCACCTCGATTCGATATCGCCTCGGTCTATATCGATCAATTTCCCGAAGGGGATCTCGGGAAACAACGCATCGAAAAATACAAACTCAAATCGTTTTCATCCATTGCTGATGCCCTAACACTCGGTACTTCCAAGCTAGCGGTCGACGGTGTGGTGATTATTGCGGAGCACGGTGACTATCCAGCCAACGACAAGAAGCAGCGACTCTATCCACGATACAAGTGGTTCAAAGAGGTCGTTAAAGTATTTGAGAGTTCCGGGCGTAGCGTACCAGTATTCAATGACAAGCATCTTTCGACGGACTGGAAAGAATGCGTCGAGATGGTGCAGGACTCGAAGCGGCTTCAATTCGCCTTTTTGGCAGGTTCTTCGTTGCCGGTGACGTGGCGTTTTCCATCCATCGATATGCCCTATGGCGTACCGCTGGAGGAAAGTGTGTGCGTGTGCTATGGAGGTGTTGATAGCTACGATTTCCATGGTTTGGAAACGGCCCAATGCATGTCGGAACGACGAGCTGGCGGAGAGGTTGGTATCAAGAGCGTCCATGCGTTGCGAGGAGAGAATCTTTGGAAGGTCCTTGCGCAACCCGAACGCGAAACCACGCGACGCTTGATGGTGTCAGCACTCACGCGAAGCCACAACCTTCCGGTCGAAGGAGGATATCCCACTGCCCCAGTGAGTTTTGAGTGGGCCAAAGCTTCTTTACCCAATACGATCGGGTATTTGATTGAACATCGCGATGGATTTAGAACGTCGATGTTTCTCACCGGCATTCGGGATTTTAATTACGCAGGTCTACGCAAGGATAATGGCGAAATCGTTTCCTGCCAAATGTATTTGCCCATGCCGACGCATGGTTCGACGACGGCCGATTTTTTCAACCCTCTCGCGAGACATATCGAAACGCTGGTATTGGAAGGGAAGTCCCCCTATCCTGTTGAACGTACGCTCCTAACATCAGGCATGGTGATCGGTGGTGTCGATTCGCTCCATCAAAATGAATCCTTAGTTCAAACTCCGGAGATGGAAGTTCGTTATCAAGGTTCGTCTCAATCTCATTTTTGGCGAGAGTAAGGGTCACTGGGATGTTGCCCACCATTCGCGCATATATGCCTGAAGATATTGATCGATTGAAAGAGCTGACCATCGAGTCCTTCACAGGTGTTTCCTTGGAGCACAATGTTGAGGATGCGTTGGGTGTTCTCCATGGTCACGACTGGAAATGGAGAAAGGCACGACATATCGATGAGGATGTCGAGAAACATCCGCAGGGTATTTTTGTGGCCGAGTGGCAAGGGGCAATCATTGGCTACGTTACGACGCGTATCGATCACGAATCGGGGCAGGGTCGCATTCCCAATCTTGTGGTCGATCAAGCCTTTCGCGGTCATGGACTTGGCCGCCTGTTGATCGAAACCGCTCTCGACTATTTTCGGTCGGAGCACTTGTCTTACGCGATGATTGAAACGATGGCGCAGAACGCTATCGGTAATCACCTCTATCCCAGTTGTGGGTTCGTTGAAGTAGCCCGCCAAGTTCATTTCGCACGGAAGCTCTAACGATTCGAGGTTGCTATGCGTGGTATTGCAAACGGGTGTGGTTACCAGAGGATCGCATCGTCACTGTTATTCATTTGGCTTTCGATCGCGAGCCTAGCCAAAGGACAAGAGGTCCTGCCGGGGACCCAGCCCCTTACCATGGAAGGTGATCTCGCTTCAGTCATGATTGATGGCATCGATCGATTCTTGCTAGATAAGATTGAGCAGGCCCGACGGGATCGCTTGGCCACATGGCCTCGCCCGAACGAAACTCAAAATGACTTTTTGAAGGCGACCGAGCGACTTAGGAGCCAATTGAAGATTCGAATTGGGATGGTGGATCCAGTCGAAGAACGTGGAGAGATACGCGTCGTCCATTCGCTTTCAAATCCTTCGTCCTCCGCGAACCAAGAGTTGTTGGTTCAAGATTGTTCATGGCCAGTATTTCCCGGTGTGGATGCAACTGGATTGTTAGCCATGCCAAGTACTAAGAAGGTTCGGTTTGTCATGGTTTACCTTCCAGATGCTGGTCAATCTCCAGAGGATCTGCTCCAGCAATCTTCGCAAACCATTCCCATGCTGGTTCGACAAGGCGGGGTTGTTCTCATCCCCGATGGGATTAGCAGACATCGCGAAGCTCGCAATGGGCGCGCCAAGTTGACAGATCAAGAATATCTCTATCGTTCTGCATTCGAGTTAGGTCGTCATATCCTCGGTTATCAAGTTCAGGAAGCTATACGAGGATTGTCCCTATTGAAACGCAACTATCCTGAGCTTCCGACGGTGGTTGCGGGATGGGGTGAAGGGGGCTGGATAGCGTTGCATTGGGCGGCCGTGGATCCGCAGGTCGCGCTTGCCTGCATCGGAGGACATTTTGGACCTCGCGAGCAGATCTGGAAAGAGCCGATTCATCGCAATGTCCAGGGTCAACTCTTGCAGTATGGTGATGCTGAACTTGCTGCACTGGTGGGTGGTCGCAAGCTAGTGATCGATTCTATCGTGGGGCCTCAGGTGGATATTCCTGGCGACGGAGGCGCACCAGGTCAATTGACGGGACCAAAGGTTGAAGAGTCACGATCTGAGTTTGTAAGAGCGCAGCAATTGCTCGAGCCGTGGAAACTGCAAGATTCCTTGGAATGGATCGAACCCACTAGTTCGCAACCTACATCAGAAATCAGTAGCAAGGCTGTCGATCGTTTGCTAAAGCACATGAAGGTTCAGGGCGACGCAGGATCGCCACCAACGCACCCACTCCATTTTGAAGGATTGGAGTCCAAGGAATCGCGTCGCTTGAAGACACTGCAAAAGTGGGATCGATGGAATCAAGTTCTTTTAGAACAGTGCAATGCAGAACGGGCTCTGTATTGGTCGAAACTCGATACTCGTGATCGCGCATCGCTCGATCAGTCACTCGAAGTGTACCGTAATGATTTTCGCGACGACGTCATTGGATCATGGGGAGCCCCTACCCTGCCCTTCTCGGCTCGCACTCGCAAAGTCTATGACACCGACCAGTGGATTGGATATGAGGTGGTGCTAGATGTTTACACCGATGTGTTTGCACTAGGAG